>JASBRV010000079.1 GCA_030149295.1 Bacteriovoracales bacterium
CAGGTCTTTCAGAGGCGATGTACGAAGTCGCGCCAGGAATTGTTGTTGGTATGCTGACTTACTTCATTGGTTCTAAAGTACCGCAATTACAGACATCAGAATCATAATACTCAAGGTCTGGATAGACCGAGCCGATCCGTAGGGTATGAAAATCTATCCAGACCTCCAAAAAATTTGGTCACGTGATATTAAAGAAGCTGGAATGACAAAGAATCAAGCGAGGAAGGTCATAAAGGAATCACAAAATAATCAAAAGGAAACCACTGATTTCTTAAGGAACTCAACGCCTTCAAAGAATCCCGTTACTCAGCTTCTTAAAAAACTCAATGCGTTTTAAAAAAATCTAAGGAAATATCTTTCTTATGATGGCTTTGTTTTTCTCATCAACATCAGGTGAAAGGAAAGCATGATTTGCTCTTTTCAGAAGATAGAGATTATCTTTAAACGTTAACTCATGAGATAAAATGATATCAAAAGAGCTTCCATCCATTGATTGCAGAGTTTCTCGTAAGAAGAAGGCTTCTTTTTCAGAAAGAGACTCCCGAGCATGGGCACTTAATATAATGATATCCTTTTCTCTTTTTTCTCCCTCTAAAATCTCTAAGCACTTTCTTATAAAGAGACCTCCATCAGAAAGATCAGAAAAATTATCTAAAGTATCAGTACATAACCAGTGAACAGATGGACCAATGGTCTTTATGAGCTCTCTTCTTTTTTCATCGCACGAACCTTGAGAGACAAACTTCAAAGAGGGTTGTTTTAAGGCCGGCTTTATCTCCCGAAATCTTTCTTTAAGAAAAAACTGTGCTGCTTTTTCCGCCAATATCTTTTTCGCTTCAAGGCACAAAAGACCATTCATCATGAACGAAGGCGAAACAAGACCTACCTGATTGCCTAAAATGTCGAGATGACCGCCAAAAGCACTACAGATAACAGGCCATCCTTTTTCTTGAGCTTGGGCGATAGAGACACCAAAATCTTCTCCAAAAAAGGTACTAAGGCTGATCACCACAGGCTGAGAAAAGTCTTTTTTAAGCCACTCTTCACTCTCAACATGGCCATAAAAGATCGGTTTTACACACTCTAAAGACTTTATCACATGAGTTAGCGAGGTCTTAGCACTTTCCTTAGTTTGGCGCCCCAGATGTTCCTGAATACGCTCATCATAATCTCCAAAAAGGTGCAAGCGACAATCAATCTCTAAACGCTGGAGTTCATCAACAAAGAGAATAAGAAAGTCGATATTTTTTTGACGAGACAATCTACCCGCAAATACAAAATCAATTCTTTTATTCCAGTCAATTGGCTTTGAATCTTGATAATTAAAAAGCTCATAGCGAGGTATAGCATTAACCACATCCTCTCCTTGAAAGAGAAGTTGGTCTTGAATTTCTTTAAACCTTGATCCGATATTCCAAAATCTTAAATTTTTCTGGGGGTAATTTCCCGTCAAGAACATCTTCTTTACTGTGTCACCAAAAGTAATCACTTCTAAATTTTCACTTTGGGCCCAGCTATTATTAAGCTCTTGAAGGCCAGTATGATAGTCAGTATAGAAACGCTCATTTTCCGTAATGCCATGCCTCTTAAAATAAGCCTCACAACGCTGCCACAGTATTTTCATACTAAAGTTACACTGATCCCAAAGAGGTGTATGTCGGGGTATTTTGGTCATTAATAAATTGTATTACTTTTCCTAGATTTCCGCTACCAGTCCCTTAGCAAAGCCCTTTAAGAAGCTTATGATAGCATTTAAAGGCATAAAACTAAGGACAAGAAATGGATCAAACATTCAAATGTTACGCTGACACTCCTGAAGAATATTACGATTGTTTTATTCGCGGGCTCAAAGAAAGGAACCCAGGAGAGCCAGAATTTCATCAGGCCGTAGCCGAGGTTTCCAAATCCATCGTGCCTTATATTTTTGACAACCCTAAGTACATAAAAGGCCAGGTACTTGAAAGGCTTTCAGAGCCCGATCGCCTCGTCTCTTTTCGGGTCTGTTGGGAAGACGACGAGGGCAATATTCGTACAAATCGTGGTTTTCGAGTTCAGTTTAATAACACTATTGGTCCCTACAAAGGTGGACTACGCTTTCATCCCTCTGTTAATCAAAGTGTTTTAAAATTTCTTGGCTTTGAACAAATTTTTAAAAACTCTCTCACTGGTCTTCCTATTGGAGGCGGAAAAGGTGGCGCTAACTTTGATCCCAAAGGAAAATCAGATGCTGAAATCATGCGCTTTTGTCAATCCTTTATGATCGAACTCTATCGCCATATTGGTGAAGACGTTGACGTTCCAGCAGGAGATATTGGCGTTGGCGCGAGAGAGATTTCCTATATGTTTGGTATGTACAAAAGAATTACCAACCGCTTTACAGGAACCCTCACAGGCAAAGGGATTGAATATGGAGGCTCCCTCATTCGTGAAGAGGCCACAGGTTATGGACTCACCTACTTTGCTGAGAATGTCCTTAATCACCATAGCGAAGGTTTAAAAGACAAGGTTTGTCTCGTATCAGGTGCAGGAAATGTCGCTCAATTTGCAGTGGAAAAACTCATTGAAAAAGGCGCAAAAGTCGTTTCCATGAGCGATAGCAAAGGCATGCTTCATGTGAAAGAGGGAATCGGTCTTGAGTTGCTTCAAGAAATCAAAGATCTAAAGAAGAAAGGTAAAAGACTTCATGAAATCCAAGCAACTGGTTGTGAATATCATGAAGGAAAAGATCCATGGGGAATAGAGGCTGATTATGCTTTTCCATCAGCTACTCAAAATGAAATAGATCTCGATGATGCCAAGACCTTAATAAGCTCAGGAGTTAAAGGAGTCTTTGAGGGTGCCAATATGCCAAGTACCAATGAAGCCATCAACTACTTTAACAAGCACAATACACTCTTTGGTCCGGCCAAGGCAGCCAATGCAGGTGGAGTTGCTGTGTCTTCACTTGAGATGAGCCAGAACAATATTGGTCTCTCTTGGGAGCGTGAGAAAGTCGACAATGAGCTTCAATCGATTATGAAAGACATTCATCAAACCTGCGTTAAGTATGGGCAAAAGAAGGAAAAAGTCTGTTATATCACTGGCGCTAACGTTGGAGGCTTTGTCAAAGTGGCCGACGCTATGCTAAGTTTTGGCATCTACTGATATCAATTTTTGGGAGAGCTTAGCTCATGAAAACCATCCTTCTTTTGGGCTCAGGCGAGCTAGGAAAAGAATTTGTTATTGCCGCAAAGAGACTAGGCTGCAATGTTATCGCCATTGACCGCTACGACAATGCACCCGCAATGCAAGTAGCCGATCACAGAGAAGTGATCAATATGCAGGATAGTGATGCCCTCAAAAAAGTCATCAAAAAATATAAGCCCGACTTTGTTGTGCCTGAAGTAGAAGCCATTCACACGGAAACCCTAGCTTCAATTGAAGAACAAGGAACAGCTGTTATTCCCACCGCTAAGGCGACTCATCTCACTATGAATAGAGATGCCATTCGTGATCTTGCGGCAAAAGAGCTCAAGCTAAGAACTGCTCAATACGCTTATGCTGAAACTCTTGATGAGATGAAATCTCAATGTGAAAAGATTGGTTTTCCTGTCGTTATCAAACCAGTGATGAGTTCTTCAGGCAAAGGCCAAAGTAAAGTAGAGAAACCAGAAGATATCGAAAAATCATGGGAATATGCTAAGAAAGGTCGTGGTGATCGGGTCAAAGTGATTGTAGAAGAGTTTATTCCTTTTGTAGGTGAGATTACTCTCTTAACAATTAAACAAAGAGAAGGAAAAACCCTTTTTTGCGATCCTATTGGTCACATTCAAGAAGATGGTGACTATCGAGAATCATGGCAACCTTATGATATGGAAGCTTCTCACCTAAAGAAAGCCAAAAAAATGGCTAAGGCGGTAACAGACGCCCTCGGTGGGGCTGGACTTTTTGGTGTAGAGTTTTTTATCACTAAAAAAGAAGTTATCTTTAGTGAGCTCTCTCCTAGACCTCACGATACAGGTATGGTCACCCTTATCTCCCAAAATCTTAATGAGTTTGAACTACACTTAAGGGCCATCCTAGGTCTTCCTATTCCCAAACTTGAAACTTTCGCTCCTAGTGCTTCGGCAGTCATTCTTGCTGATAAAGAAGGAATTCCAAAATGCTACAATGGAATTGATGAAGCACTCTCTGTAAAGGATGTCGATGTGCGCCTTTTTGCCAAACCTCAAGCTTACCCAAAAAGAAGAATGGGAGTAAGTTTGGCCAAAGGTAAGTCCACTAAGAACGCACGAAAGAAGGCCCGTGAAGCGGCAGCAAAGGTAACCATTGGTTTTTCATGAACTTAAAAGAACGCGCTGAAATTCTACTCAAAGAAAAAGGTCTTCGGTGTACTGAAGTCAGGCTTCTCATTTTAGAAGAATTTTTAAAAAGAAATAAACCTCTTTCAATCCAGGATTTTAAAAAGAAGAAAGCTTTTAAAAACTGGGATGAATCATCCACTTATCGAAACTTTACGAAACTTGAATCTTCAGGCCTCATCAGGGCCATACCATCCAACAGTGAGTTCCAACACTACGAATCCACACTGGAAACTCACCACCATCATCATCACCATATTACTTGTAGAAAATGTAAAGCGATCCAATGCTTAAATGATTGTAGCGTAGAAGAGCAATTGGCAAAGATGGCGAATAAAGTAGGATTTTCAGTTGAAGGTCATACCTTAGAACTTTATGGTCTCTGTGCCGACTGTCGCAAAAAGTAATCCTTTATAGATCAATATTTGAAAAATCTCGTGCCATAAGAGTTTTTCTTCCCTCTCCCTGAGCATTTTGAAGAGCTTCATTAACAATCACTCTGACAAACTTAGAAAGCTCATCCGCCACATCTCCTGATGTGTTCATTCCCGATTTAGCCTTAACATAAGCCTTTAACTTGCTAATAACAATTAAAGTGTCTATCGGAAGATCAGAGTCCTGACTCTTTTTACTACTAGACACTACCATTCTGCGTCGTGGTCGATCACTATCTTGCTGAGTATTTTGAGGGGCTCGCTCTTCTTCAGCATAAGCACTTTTATGACCCATGACGGAATCATGTACGGACCAACAGTCAACAGAGCAAAAAACTGACTTACGACAAGTGGAGATACTACATTTTTGATAAATTCCTCCGGTAAGAATCTCTTTCTTACAAACACCACACTTTCTCCAAACATCCATTATTTTCACTCCTTTTTAAGCCATGCTATATTATTATCCATGAAAATCAGTATCCTGCTAGGGTCAAAAGATGACCTCAACCTTGCCCCTCTTGAACTATGGCTTGAGACCGAAAAGCATGGTCTTGCAAAGAAGTGGGCCAAAGGACTGATAAAACTCGTTAAGAAGAATGTCTTTCTTGAAAAACACTACACTCACATGGGATTTCCTCTCTCTGATCGCAATCTCAAAGCAATATCAGAAGATATCAATGCTCAAGTTGATGTCATTAATTCACATCAATGGAAAGAGCCCTATTATATAAAAGAGAGAGCGAAAGAGCATATGGATCAAGATGACCTCAATGCTCTTCATCATCATTTTGAAATAATGACTGGTTTAACGTGGGAGCCTTCTCCTTGGTTTGAAAATGCCGATCAAAAAACCCGAGTCGCTATTCTTTTTCTTAATCATTATATTCACGAATATGAATATAAGTATCGCGCTTACGAGCAATTAGAAAAATGGGGTAAGGCTCCATCCTCTCTTAACTTTGCTTTTTCAGCTTGCCCCCACTATGACCTCAAGGACAAAGATTGTGAACACTTCACCATGGAGAGGAAGTTTGGGGATGTTTATCTTCACTATTCTCAACTGGGAAAAACTTTCGAAGAGGCTTATGCTGATAATGACGACATTGTTAATGATAAAAATATCAATGGTCATCGCTACTTTACCGGAGAATTTGATCTCTACTTAGGACCGGACACAGACCTCAACTACTTAAAGTCTCACAGAAAAAATCTTTATCGTTGGCTTGAAAGTAAGGGTGTTAGTCCCCATGACCCTAGGCTTTGTCTCGGGGAAGCAAAGGTGGCGAAGCTTATTCCTTCTTCCTCACAACAGGATTGGGACCTTCATCGCTTTCAAAAGGAAATCGGAATGCGAGAGAATGTTTTATCAATTTCTCTTAGAGGAAGGTTTCGCCAATGGTCTCGTCAATATGACTATCTCCCCCAAGACTCTGCAAAGAATATGGTGAAGTATTTTAATTCGGGATTAAGGGTCAAATAAAATCAAAGATACGACTGCTTAGCTGCAAAAATAATCTCTAGCTCAATAATGTCTCTCTCATCAAGGTGCTCTTTTAACGATGAAAAATCAAAGTGCATCACCTCAAGCAAGGTTTCAAGAGTCTTTAAATGAGAGCGAAATCGCTCACATGATTGTTCAAAACGAGCTGGGTTCTCTCGTAAAGACGGCTCAATAAGTTCTTTAGCTTGACGATATAATGGTCCAATAAGTCTTCTAATTTCCTTCACTTGGCGCCGCTCTCTTTCAAACCACTCGGCGCTACGATCGATCAAGTTTCTGATTTTCTCAGCATTATTCTTCCCAGGCATATAGCTAAGACGATCAATGTAGTGCTGATGAAGCTTGAGAGGAAAAGGTTTTGCCTTATCCTCATCGCTCTTTCGATAGCGACCAGCTTCTCTGTTGCTAGGGTTTGGGGAAGTCTCCATAATCTCTATTTTAAGGGCTGGGACCTCATATAGGCAATAACCTAAAATCAATTACTTAGAACTAAAGAAATCTAGCTAGATACCCGATAACTTCAGTATGGAATTAAAAATGGTGAGACCTTTTCTATTCACAGCCTTGGTCATTCTTTCGCTCCAAGCATGTAGGGCCGAACCAAAGATTCTTGGTGAATCAGTGAGAAAATATAGAGTTGAAGGGAAGCTTGAAACAAAGACCTCATGGCAATCACTTCCTACTCAACTTAGTCATCACATGGGAAGTTACCAGCGGCTAAAAGTATCAGGCCTTAAAGCTGATAGGGCCGAGGTCACTTACACCATAAAAGGAAAGGAAAAGAAAAGCTCTTATTTTATCGATGAGGACTCAGGCATTTTAAAAGACCTAAATTTTGAGGATATTGTTGATGAAATTCTAAAAGCACCACTTCTACAATTCACCTTTTATCACCAAAAAAAAGTCGTCGATAAAATCCATTACAAAACAACAGGAAAAATTAAATGAAAGCTCTTCTTATCGTTCTTTCCCTTTTCTTTGTTCATGGCCTCTTTGCCGATACGGATTCAAAAAATGAGGACAAAAAGTCTCCAACAGATCTAAAAAAACTTAGTGATATGGTCACTGAACTGGCTCAAAAGTCTATTACAACTTGTAAGGAAAGTACTACAGATAAAACTCCTTTTTATATAAGTGATGAATACCGCCAGGGAGATAAAATATGGGAAAACTTTCGCTCTATTGAAGATCACACTAAAAAAGTGTCCTATATTCCTAGAGGTAGTATTGTGCACGCCCCAGTTGAGCTAGCGGAAGCTAGCTATCACCCCAATTACCGAGTACCAGTGGAAGTTTTAAGTTTGCCAGATAAAAAATGGGAAGATGATCTCCTCGAAGAAAGTGGCAAGCGAGGAAACAGACATTTTCGTCATAAGGCCCTCACCCCCAAAGGTCTTCCTCGGAGTCAAATTGGAGATCAAGGTTTCTTAGATCGAAGGGCACTGATTCCTGCAGGAAAGTTCACTTTCTTTGTTAAACAAGGAAGCCGATTAGAAAAAACACCAGGTGGTTTAGATCTAACAGACTTTCCTCTCGTTCTTGTTAAAGATGGTGATCAATTTGCTGGTGAAAGATGTTGTGAATATGAGCTGAACGAAGAGCCAGCATGTTATTTTAAGTATCGCTTTGCTGCACTCAATGAATCTTTTGATCCTGTTGAATACTTTGATCTTGATCCTCTTCGATGTGGTTTACTAGAAGATATTATGCCTGTGCCCAAAAGATCGGACTTTGATGTTAGTGTCAGTCGAATCCTTTCTAAAATGAAAGAGGAATACCCAGGATTTGGAATTCTCGAAGGTGTGAGTACCGAAAATAAAAAACTAAGTGGCCTACATTTCTTACCAGAATACAAAGGCTCTAACCTAAACACAATCCACCGCCCGTATATGGTCAAGATTCCTCTTGATCATGAAACAGGTGAAGGCCCTTTTAACTCCTATCATTACAAGCCAGATAATATAGCCTCTAATGATTCTTTTCTTAGACCCAAGCCCCTCTGCGCTTTTATGGAAGTCATGAAGCAGTTTCAAAAAGAATGTGGAGGTGGTCCAGGATGTCAGGTTCAGTTTGGAAATTTCTACCATGATCCTGATTGGAATGTTCACGAGTCCCATGGCAACGGGACATGTGTGGATATTCGCCCATTTAGAGACAGTAGTGATGCGGATGCTCGAATTACGCGAAGCTCGGGTCAATACAATAGAGAAAGAACCAGGAAGTTTATCAATTTATTAAAGAGGGCAGGAGCCTGGCCTATTTTCTTTAACGACTCCAAAATCAAAGGCTCACGTTGGTTAAGCAACCATGATGATCATATCCATGCTTGTTTTCATCATAGTAATAAATATGTTAAAGATGCCTGTAATGATGGGTTATAATCGAGGAAATGCTAAAAAAGGCTGAATCCTTGATACCAACTCGCATCATTAATGGAAGTTGTGGGCATCCCTTTTGCCAACAGCAAAACATTTCCAATCCTCATGGAAACACTCTCAAGTCATATTGCTGTCAAAGCCCCATAAAAGGTCCTGGAGTCTATGATTGTCATAGTCATGACAAGAGTCGTTTAAAAGAAATTCAAAATACGCCTAGAGCGCAAGCTCTCGTTATTCTAGATGAACCTTCTTTGGCCTCTGATCACGTTGGAGAAGATCTCATTCTTCAAATTTATCTCGCAAAAAAACCAAACGACACTCTCTCCACTTTTAAAAAAATTAAGGAGCCTTTTCATCTCTTTATGGAGCCCAAAAACTTTTCTCTCCATGAGGTGATTACCTTTCACCAAGAACTCCTTCAAAACGACGTCAAAGTTTTGGACCAAAGTGTTTTTACAGGTGCTTTTTACCAACGAGATTTGTCTTCTTATCATGAACGAAACCCTGAGCGTCAAGTGATCCAAGAAGCCTCAAAAAATGCTAACTTTTTAAGTATCATCATTCCTCATTTTAATCATCATCGTGAACTGAAAAATACTCTCTTTACCCTTGAACAAGCTTATCGCCACTATCCATTGTCACTGGAGGTCATCATTATAGATGATGGCTCTAACCCTGAGCTCTTCCTCCCCGAGACAGAGCTTCCCCTAACTTTTTTGAGACTTAAACGAGAACATGAAAGATACCTTGGAGACAAATCCTATCGCGCGGGAGTGGCCAGAAATCAAGCCCTTCCCTACGCTCATGGTAGATATCTCTTATTTCTAGATGCGGATATGCTGGCTCCAAAAGATTTCTTCAAAAAGTTAGAAATAGAATTAAAAGGCGTGGATATTCTTCAACTTAAACGACTTCACCTAAAAGAAAGCATTCCCCTTAAAGATGTTGACTCTCTTCTTAAAGATGAAAAATCCTTTTATTCACGCTCTCATGGCTATTTTGAAGCCTTTCAAAATGATCCGAAAGCTTGGCGAGAAACTCTTTATGGCTGGAAATATTTTTCAACCTTTGGAGTTGCGGTCAAAAAGGAGCTATTAATGAAAACTGGCTGCTTCTCCCCTCACTATTGTCTTTATGGATTTGAGGACGTAGACCTCGGTTATCGTCTGTGGCAAACAGATGCCCTTTTTAAAAAATCTTCAATTCCTGTTATCGCCCAATTTCACGAAAGTGAGCGCTCTGAATATGCCAATAATAACCAACTGAAAAAAGAAATGCTTAAAACTACAGGTTCACTCTTCTTTAGAACCTATCCAACCATGGAAGTCTGGAAGGCCCTCCGGGGAGTCATTTCATGATGCTCTCCTTTATTTCTTTCTTATTAGGTGTTTCTCTTGCTCAAGAGCTCATCCATTACAAGAGTGCTCCTGATATTGCTCGTTGTGAAAACATGGGATATTGCCAAGTCAAAGATCAAAGCATTCAACACAAACTCACTAAAGGTAAAAAGATTCTTTATGATGTCACTTATCAATTCGACTCCTTTCGCAGAAGAATAACACCCCATGAAAATCATTCTGCAAATAAGCACCTCATTGTCACAGGCTGCTCCTTTGCCTTGGGTGTTGGACTAGAAGATAATCAGACACTTCCCTATTTCCTAGCAAAGGAAAATAATACAATTATACCCTACAACTATGGTATCGCTGGTTCTGGTACCAACTCGATGCTCGCACAGACAGAAAATTACATTAATCAAAAAGCCGTTCCTCAGAGTGAAGGCTACTTTGTTTACATCCTTTTAAACTTTCATGTGCCTAGGTCCAATGCTCTTGCCATGGAAAGAGAGTGGTTATGGGACACCCCTTATTATGAAAAGGTCGCTGATAAACTTGAGTATCGCGGAAACTTTAAAGAGGCGCAGCCTCTTCTCACTACCTTTTACCATCAAACTCAAAAAATCCTTAAGCGCCTAGGCGTTAAGCTTAATTACCCTCCGTTAAGGCATAAGCATTATCGATACACATGTGATCTTATTCATCAGGCGAGACAAATTTATAAAGCCCGTTTTCCTCGGGGACGTTTTGTCGTTTACGATCATCCCTATGATGAGTTGAACTCTGTATTAAAAAGCTGCTTAAAGGAAAAAATGGTTGAAGTTATTCCCAGTAAAATAATAACTGATTCAAATGACTATTTTCCTCACGACAATCATCCGACAATGCTTCTTAATCAAAAAATCGCGCTAGAAATCAGTGAGTACCTCAAGACAAAGCACTCACTTGATTCTTACTAATTAGAAATTTTGGCTATAAGAGAGAAAGACTCTTCTTCTAAGAGGAGAAAAAGACGAATAAGCACGATCTGGACTACCAAAAGAAAGCACGTCAATATCTTGTGCCGGAGGTCTCGTGTTAGCGAGGTTTTTAATACTAATATTAAAACGGCCGCCCCAATTAGCTGTATAACCATAAGTCATATCAAATTCTGTGTATTGAGGAAGAGTCTCTCGAAAGACCCCAAAACCAACAACTTGCTCCGATACTGTAAGCATAGAAGTTCTAAGAAAGTGATGATCATTTCTCCAACCGACATAGAAACGGTTCTTCCATGTATCTGGATTTTCAATTTCCTCTTCAAAAGAAAACCTTTGATCTGTTCTCTCAAAAATAAGGGAGAAACCGTTACCCCAGATGATGTCACTGCCATTGCCAAGAGCGATATCAGAGTTAATCATCATATCAACCCCACGCAGAGTTCTTTGACCGAGGTTAATCACTCGTGGAATGCGAACACTTTGAATAGTGCCGCTAGCATCACGATTAATCTGAGCCCCAAGTGAAGAGACAGCACTCGCCCCTAGTCGATCCTCAAGTTCAGTATAATCTCCAGCTCTTAAGGCGGTAAGAGTGTCTTGGCCTTCAAAATTCCACTGGTCTATAGAAATCGTTGTTCTATCGAAAGGCTGAATAACTGTACCAAAAGAGTAAGATGTACTTGTCTCAGGTCTCGTTTCATCAGTGGTAAATGTCGTCACGTCATAAAAGGAACGATCACATTCACCATTGTTGCTACAGCCAACGGCATCACGAAAGTTTTGAAAAGAAGCTTCCTCACCTGCATAAATATCAGTGATCCCAGGCGCTCTGAAGCCACCAGCGACAGACCCACGAAAAAGAACCTCTTTCATGGGACGATAAGCAAGAGCAAGCTTAGGATTTGTTGTCGCACCAACATCTGAATAACTATCAACCCGTCCTGCTAATTGAACTTCAAGTTCTTGCACAGGATACATCGAAAACTCGAGAAACGCAGAGTTCACTGAGCGTGAGCCATCGAAGTTACGTGTTGGTCTCCCAAGGGCCGTTCCATCAACGAGAGATTGATCATTATCAAATGCAAAAGATTCACTTTGATATTCAGCACCTATCGCCATACTCACAAGTCCTCCATTGTCATAGAGGTTTCCAAGATTAAAGAGCTCGCCAGCGAGTACCGCCTTTGTTGAAAAAAGCTCAGAGCTATTACGATAAACGGGATTAATACGCGCACTCTCAGGAATATCTTTAGATCCTTGTGGGGCAAGAAGATTTAAGTCTCCATTTAGGAAAAGGCGACGAAGTTCATTTTGATCGGCTTCACCACTAATAACTGTCTCTTCCATATCAGCGACAGCGTAGCCTGATTTAACTTTCCAATCCCAATCTAAACCAATATAGCCACTGACTGCAGCTTGCAGATTGTAATTGGTCTCTTTCCCTTCTGTAATATAATCACCTAATTCATCAATGAGTTCACCACGAACTGAAAAACGACCGCCATCCACAATGCCAGCATTTTGAATATCATCGCGATAGGAGCTATTCGCCATTTGAGAAAAGTCGATTGAAAGGTCTTGGCCACCTCTGAATCTTTGATCTGACCAATCAAGAGTCAGTGGATTTTTAAGATTTGTTGTATTCTTTTGATTGAAGAGTCCTAGAAAAGACACCGTGGTGTCACCAAAACCATAAGCCCCAGTTAAAAGACCACTGATATCTTCATTGTCTGGACGAGCCTGACCAAAAACCAGCTCATCTGTCTTACAAACAGCTCCACCACAACCAGGACCAACATTAATAGCATTATCGCCTCGACCTAAGGTCACATTCGATGTTTTAACAGGAGAAACACCATCTTTACGATTGATACTTCCAACATCACCTTCAAGAAAGCCGTCAGAACTTTCAAATTGAACCACACCCATAATGTTCCCACGAGCAAAGTTCTTACCAAAAGTTCCCTCAATATTTCTTTGCGTTCCCACTCCCGTTTCTGCGATAGAAGTGCTCATCGCCACATTGGCGCCATCAAAGTCAGTCTTTGTGATAAAGTTCATCACACCACTCATGGCATCTGAACCATAGACGGCTGAACCACCGTCTTTAAGCATCTCAACTCTATTAAGAGCCGCCGTCGGAATATTTCTTACTGAAGTGTAGTAGCCGCCATTAAGCTTGGGCATTCTTAAGCCATTAAGAAGAATCAAGACATTTCCCGCATGCTGACCACGAAAACGAACGTGACCAACATTACCGTAAACTGCTTCAAAGGCCGGGTCTTCACGAAGTACCTGACCAATTTCAATGCTTCCTGATTTAATGAATTCATCGCTACCAATCGTCTCTAAAGGAGCTACTCCTTGCACATCAATCTTTCTAATGTGGGAACCTGTCACCTCAACTCTTTCAAACTTCTTTGACTCTGATGGCCGGGGAGCTTCATCTTCAAGGTTGGTTGTAGAGGTTTCTTGAGAGAAAAGTGCTCCACTCATAAGAAGTAAAGAGATAAAAGCTAAGGTCTTTTGCATGGTGATTTCCTAAATTTAACTGAGCGTTATAGTCTGTCTAACCAATTCTTGCGCACTTAGTAAACAGGAAAGTTATTCTTAACAAGACCTTGATGAATGCATGTAAATATTTGTCGTGCGCGGCGCATAAAGATGCGAAGATTGCCCCCTTACTCCCATTCTTTAAACATGAAACAATAAAATCACGTTTATTAATCTACGTGAGGTGGAAATATGAGAAGAATTATTGGATTAACCGTGGTGCTCACCTTCTTGAGCGCTTGTTCGACTTTCAACGAATGGAGAAGGCCTGCCAGTTTTGGTCGCGACCTTTCTGGTACCTACTTAGGTGTTGCTGATTATAAATTTGGTCGTAAAGGCCCAAATAAAGCAGCAACGAGAATTTATCTAAATGAAGTTGAAGGCGAAAGAGGCAGCTACCATGCGGTTCTTCTAGAGTATGTAAATCTTCTCGATATGGCACCTGAGTACGTAGCGGCTGCTAAAGCGCCAGCGATTAACAAAGTCATTGGTTACCTTAAAAATATTACGAGAAAAATATCGGTCTACAAGGTAATCCCTACAGAGGTTGATGGAACTCTTAATATGTTTCCCATGCATGTAGCGGGTAACGACATCGTTGCCAACATGGACTCAATTGCAAGAAAACTTGTTTTAAACAAGAACAAAGGATTAAAGCATCCTCTTGAAGGAGCTAGGATTACTGGTCCTTCAAATGAAAAGAAGTTTCAAGAGATTTTCTTTCCTATGAAGGATGATAAAAAGCACAATGGCATTCAGTACTCACTCGCCAACTTTATTTACACAAAAGTAGGGCTTGATTCAACTTGGAGAAAAAGCTTTCTTCCAGGACCTTACCTATCAGCCTACGGCCGCTTAAATGATGAGGTTCTCACTCTCTCCTCGCAAGATAATAAGCACTTCTATGAGTTTAAAATTAACCTTGCTATGTCAACCGATAGGTCAAAAAGAAGACGTGAAAGAATGTTTACCAATAAAAAGTCTGCGTTCTTAAAAGGTAAGTTTGATGTTATCGAACCTCACGATGGAATGTTCCTGGCGATTCCTACAGAAGCTGAGACTCAAACGAAAAATATCATGGAAGGACGAATCGGACTTTTTATCGATATTTTTGATGCGACAGAAGCCCTCAACCAAGACGTTGTTGAACTTGTTCTTGTCGATCCTGCCCACCCAGAAGATTTCTTGATGTACTATGAGCATCCAGATAACGGAAATGGCGAACAGTAAATTGCTTAAATTTTGGCCCAAGCTTTTATTAGCTTGGGTCTTTCTCATCACTCCTTTAAAAGCAGTAGATTTCGGCTGGTATGGGACGAGCTGTCTAACAATGACAGATGGAGAGACCATTATTCTTACTGATCCTTTTTTTACTCGTCCTTCTTTTTGGTCAGTTCTCTTTGGTAGAACTCTTAAAAGTGATCCCGATTTGATCAAAAGTTTCTTAGAGCCTTATCAAAAGATAAAAAATAAAATCGTCATCATTAGCCATACTCACTACGATCATATCCTCGATTTAAAGAATCTTCTATTGATGTGGCCAGATGCTACAGTCATTGGACCGAAAGAGACGCCTTTATTTGCGCCCCCTACTCACTCTCGCTTTATAAGCGCTGACACGATGGGGCCTGTTGGTATTGGTAAATTTAAAATTCGATCCTTTCCTGCGGTACATGCCCCCCTTCCCCTAGGAATTGAATTTGCTAAAGGAGAGAGAACCTCTCCTCTTCCCAGTAACCCTGATGCTTATGATTTTCTAGCGAGTAGAAGTTTTAGCTTCAGTATTGAACACCCTCAAAACAAAATCATTTTTCACCCAGGTGCTTACTTAAAGTATTCTCATAAAGACTTCCCCTTCGTTCCAGACACTCTTTTTGTCGGCGCTCAGGGAAGACATAAAACAAAAGACTATCTAAAATTTTTAAAAGAAATAGGTGCGGCTCCTCAAAAAACGGCCATCGTTCCCGTCCACCACGACAACTTCTTTAAACCCCTTGGGAAGGAGTTTTCAGTGATGCCGCTCTTTACTTATGAAACTCTCAAAAAAGAACTCAATAAAACACCCTATTCATTTAATCTTAAAGTTGCCCCTTATAAAGGCGAAAAACCACAGGATGATCAATCATGAAGACACTAATCTTATTTTCCCTATTAAGTTCCAGTCTTTTGGCAAAGCCTACTTACTACACTCTTCCTCAAGGCTATGAGCAACTCTCGGCCTGTGCCAAACAGCAAATTCTTTGGGACCAGATTGAAAAGACAAAACATAAAGAGCTTCCTGAATTTAAAAAATTTGGAGCCCTTCAATTATTAGGAATGGGCATTCAGGCGATCAGAAAAAAGGAAAACTGCCACTCAGACGTAGCCCCTAAAGGGTGGAAAAAATACCTTCATCGTAGAGGTTCTGTGGCCAAGGTAAAAATCATCCCCGTCGAAAATCAACCTTTTAGCGGAATTTTTGAAGGTGCTGACTGTGGGCTTATTCGTCTATCCATCACCTATCGTCCCAAAGGAAAGCGAGACTTTGCCCCTGGGCTAGCCCTTAAAGTCCTAAGGGACCAAGTTCCCAGCGCCAATGTCTCAGCTCTTTATAAGCTAGATGGTCAAGGTGATAACTTTAACTACTTTGAAAACCCTCTTTCTAATATTGTCCCTATTGGTACCGGTGTTGGTCTTAAGCTTGTGCACAGTATTTTTAGAAGAGTTTCTGATTATCCAGAAGAAATTCTCGTAGATCACCTTGCCACCAGAACTCAGGATGGAAAAAAAGTAAGAAGCGTCAATTCTCCGCGCCAGATCTTTTTTGTTCCCACTGGTGAGCTTAGCTTTAGTAGCTCCAAGCATGATGTGAGAGACGACTTTCATTCTATTCCTGCTGGAACCACTCTTTATACTGTTTATGCTGCTCCTGAAAAGTACGATAGTTTTGATTATTACAACTATGAGGTCAAAGACATTAAAAAGTTTGTCTCTGAGTCCACACCAGTTGCCAATATTGTCACGACCTCCCCTTTTATCTCCTCGGAATTTGGTGATACGGGTATTTTCTTTCGTCATGAGTTGAGACCCAAACGTGAAAAAGAATCTAAAAAGTACTGAAGAAATTTCAATAAAGTTCTTACCACTCCTGTAGTGGTTTAAAGTGGTCTTCGTTAAACCTAATGGAGACCCCTATGAAATCAATTTTTTTGACTTTAGGACTACTTGCGACCTCAAGCTTTGCCCTCGAAGAAAGCACTTCATATAACACAATTGTGGATTACCTTAACAACGATAAGACCTGCTCAGAAGTGGACCTAAGGCCTTTTTGGCAACTAAAAACCCTTAAAACTCCTTTAAATGCCTTTGAGAAGGGTTCTAAATATAATCTCCGCTACTCCAAATTTGGCTGCTATCTTGGCGAAAAAGGCTCTCTTGTCATTGCTCCCGGTAGAGCAGAAGCATCACCTGAATATTATGAAACTGCCATTGATTTTATCAAAAGGGGCTATTCCCCCGTTTACGTCATAGATCATAGAGGACAGGGGATGTCTCCCCGTCGCCTTCAAGACCCTTACAAAGGTCATGTAGAAAACTTTCTTAACTACTCATCAGACCTCCATGAAGTAACAAAAGCTGTTCAAAAAGATCTGAAAACGCTTGGTTTTAAAGAAAGCGATAATCTTTTTTATACTTCAAACTCTATGGGCGGTGCTATTGGACTTGGTTACTTTGGAACTATTGGCAAAAAATCTCCTTATAAAGCTGCAGCTCTTTTAGGGGCACAGATTAGAGTGAATTATCTTAGTTATATCAATAAGCGCCCAACAAGACTTAATAACACCATCTACTCCGAAGCTGGAGTTATTGCCCAGGGGGCTCTTGCTTGTAAGGTACAAAGAAAATGTAATGACTATGCTCGTGAATCATTTAGCGTATACAAGCCAGGTAGTCGTGAATTTGTCTATGAAGATGACATTAAGAAACAAGAGGAGTTTATGACTCACTCAAAAGCCCGTTATGACCTTAAGACCTACATTTGGGATGAGCATGACTGGTCCTATCTTGATTATGGAGATGATCACTGGATAAGTCCTGCCCTTGGGGGAACCACGTTTAGCTGGACGTTTACCGCAACGAAATTTCTCCTTAAAATGAGATCTTCTCGCTTTATTAGAAACTTTCCCAATATGCCTTTGCTCATAATGACTGGCACTAATGATCACCGTGCTTATAAGCCCTATCTTGATGGAAGTACCGATCTTTCTCGCCACTCAAAGTTCTGTGACAAAATTAATCGCAAAAATAGCTATAAGAAAAAGCTTTGCTCTTTCATTCCGCTCGAAGGGTCCTTTCATGAAATCTATAAAGAAAGTGATGAGTATCGTGATCGAGGCATTCAACATGTCGATGACTTTTTCACAAGGGCTGTTAAATAAAATCAGGCACTTAGGGAATGTCAAAATAACTGACGGCCTATGAAAAGGTTCCAAGGAAGACTCTTTTTGATGGGGATATAAGAGATAATATCCCCATGAAAACAACACTATTTTTGACCTTCTTCTTCTTTTCTTCACTTGTCCTTGCAAACAACTGCAATAGCTTAAATATGACTCAAGAAAGAGAAAAGGCAGAGGGCTTAAATCACTTGCCTCAAGAATTTAAAGACCGTCTTCTCTCTTTAAAACGAAAAGTGAAGCAAGCACAGGTCTATGAATGTGTAGATAATATTCTTTCTGGAAAAGCAGTAGGGCTAGATAATGAAGAAAGAGACATTGCCCTCACCTATCTTGGCATACTTGAAGATATGAGCAAAGAAGGCGAAGAGAGAGAGCTGATTAAATTTGCGAAAGAAGAAATTGAAAAAATCTAATTGCTATTATCTTGCAGGGACCAAATTATATTAAAAAGATACTCATCAAAATCTTGATTTAAAGTTTCTGATATCTCTCTATTACAAGGCACAGAAAGAATCACGTTATTCCCTCTTTTCACTAAGTCTTCAAAGATAAAGGGCGCCACCGGAAGAGGCACCTCTTCAAGGTACATGGGACGACACTCACAAGTGAGACTTTCTACATCTCTTAAGCCCTTTTCACTAAATTCAGAGCGACAGCCCTCCAATTCCTCGATAACTCCAGCTATTTCCTTTTTAAATAGCTCTCTGTACTCGTCACGACTCAAAAGAACATCATTTTGTAGATTTCCAGAGGGAGCATAGGGTAAACCAAATTTAGCCAAAAGATAATCTTGGATAAAACGACTCGTTCTCCCGTTTCCATCCCCAAAAGGATGGATGGCGACAAACCATCTCTGAACATCGGCAATGAATTCCAAAGGTGAATATTCCGGATCCTGAGTTCCAAGACGAAATTTGTTCACATTTTCATTAATATAATTAGTTAATTTCTCTAATTCAGGCTCTACATTTTCACTACTCGTGTAGTGAACAAATCCTTGGACAGCATCGCTCAATGGCCCACAAGAATGATAGACGGTACTAATAAGGGGATTGCCTTCATTATCTTTAATATCAAAATCTTTTACATTCTCCACATGCTCTTGCTTAACTTTGCCATCAATACAGTTAAAGGGAAAATTTGGAGCTAAATCTGTTGGTTTCCGAATACGCCCAGGCCTTGCCCCTTTTATCCTAGTAGAAACCCAACCCATAATTTCAATTTTAACGGATTGAGTATTAATATCTTTAATTCTCTCTCGATCAATCACATTGAGTTTCTTTTCATTAAGAGGAGCCAATTTCTCATCGACTAACATATTAGAGACGGCCATGGCTCCTTTTTCCCAATTAATCCAAACATCTGGATCGGGAAGATAAGCCCTTTCGGGTCGACACCGAATGCGATCTTGCTCATTTTGCCACACATCTTTATCGATTAGGCGTCTTGCACGATAACCTGTAAGATAATCAACATTGATATTGTGATCTTTATAGACTCTTTTTTTGAGATGAAGATAGCGATCACTCAATTCACATTCTTCTGGATACTTCTTTAAGAAATCAGGACAGCTAAATACCAAAGGAGAAAAGGCTAAAAATAAGAGTAAGGAGATGAATTTTATCATCAATACCTCTCCTTATTTTGAACCTGGTCCTCACTTATTGTGGCATCACAAGTAAAAATTCGATCTTTCCAATATTCTACAACTTCATCATCATCTGTGTCCTCAAAGTCTCCAGTAGCGAAAGCTCCCTCATTAATCTGCAAGAGCCTTTTATAGCGACTTGGAATGGGAGTTCCTTTTTCGCGATGATTTTTTAAAACTTCATCAACGGCTGCCTGATTAAACGTTGTCACATGGCCCATAATTGGTACATCAATCATCACAAAAGCCGCAGGATTCCTACGAGTATTATCGCAAAATTTAGGGGTCATCATATCATAATTGTAAGCGAGAAAATTTAGATCAAGATCACCGACAACAGAGGAAAATACTTTATGACAGGCTGGAATTTTCTCAAAGGCAGCCTTACTCACAAGATAGGTATCATCTTTGTAGCCATCATAAACAAAATCATGAGCACGAGGTTCGACTTCTTTAGGCTTTGAGCGCCTTTCTTTTAAGTGATTTGAGTTGGAACGCCTTTTAACTCTAGATTCAGCTTTTTCTGCATAAGGATCAACATCACAACCCGCACTTTGAAGTTTTCTAATGGTATCCTTGCTTATGGGTATCTCACCATTTGTAAATCCCTCTCTCAAATCAAGAAAGGTAAGACCTTTATCTAAATCTATTTGATAAAGAGTTGTGCCATAATCTGTTGTGACATTAGGGTCAGCGGCTGCGTAAAATCCTCTTCCGGCCATGGTTGCCCCTGCATCAGCAACGCGCTTATCTAAGAAAGGACCGGTATGGAACATATATTCCCGTAACATGACATAACCTAGCGCCTTTGGAGATGAAAGTGGTGTTGGCTCATTAGGACTAATACCTGTTAGGTCTTCACTGCCCCAATGAAAAACGGAAATATCTCGGCTTAAATCTTTCACTAAGGGTTTTAAGTCCTCACGTAAGGCTTCTCTCGCGAGTTTTGTTGAACTGGGTCTAAACATAGAGGTCGGATCAGCCCTTTTTAAAAGGGCAAACGCTTTTTCCTCACATTCTTGACTTAACTTTTCCTCATAACACTTAATATGGGACTCATCATCTAGGAAGGCTCGGATAAAATCATCCCTTATTCTATCAGATCGCCTCAGCTGGCCCTTTTCGTCTTTGTAGTCCACGCCTTTCTTTGTTAATTTTAAATAAAGTGATCTCCCCTTTACTTTGATATAACTTTCTTTTTGGCATTTTTCTTCTTTATTAGAATCATCTTTAATTCTTATAAGGCACTCGTCCATATACTCTGAAAAAAAACGCTCCTCCTCTCTTGTGTTATTTGCCATCATTCTTGACTTGCTGTCTAAACCCAAGAATTGCTCTCTTCTCTTCACTCTTTCACTCTCTTTCTTTAGTGCATCAAAGCACCTCTTAGAGTCATATGAAAGATTAAAATGCTCACTATTGGCATTATTAAAGTCAAGTTTTGCAGATTTTCCTAAGGGGCAAACGCCCTCCATTTCAAACTTCAAACTACTTAAATGATGAGAGTCTCCCGCAGCAAGGTTCTCCCCTAGTACAAGCATGGCTTCAGAAAAGGCAATATATTCACAATTTTTAAAACTAGGAAATAAGGAGTCGACTCCTTGCTCTACTGTATGGAATATACATTGATTATAAGCATGAAAAGCCCTCTCCCTTGCATCATCAACATTTTCAGCATCTAGATGTGGGCCTAAATACTGCGCCAAATTCGTTTCTATTTTATTCAATGCATTTTGATAGGCTTCTTTTTTGTCACTGTCTTTAAGAAAAGTTGGAAGCCACTGCTCTAGATAGGCATCCTCGCAAAGTCTCTTGAATTCTTTCAACTCTGCATCTAGCTTATCAAGTTCCTCTGTGTATTCATCTCCTTCATCTTTATAAACCTTGTCTCTTTGATCTTGAACTCGGTCAAATAAAGAAATTTCTAGAAAAGCTCCCGTCAATTCAGTAAGGATATCTCCTGAGACTTTTTCCAAGCAGTTTTTCGCATTTAGGCAGGATGGAACAACAGAAAGACCAAGATGACCTTCAAAGTTTCTCACGCGTTCTGGCTCACACATTAGGTAATGAACTTTCTCAAGAGCCTTCTCCTTTCCACTCATTCCTTTTTCAAAAGTACCGCAAATTTTATTTTCTGGATCAATCCACTTATATTCCTTTTCTACGATGGAGATACATACCGCGATACGCATTTCTACTTCTCCTAACTTGCAGATAGGCCATGGAGTATAGTAGATTTTAGGTGTCAACTCCTTCATGTCAAAATCATCAGCAAAAGCATTTGCTCCGAGTTCAAAAAGTATTGACTGAGACTCCGGAACATTTCGATAAGGATCTATACCGCTATCCTCAAATGGCAAATCTTGAGCTTTATTATGGTAGCGATCTACAATTTTATAAAACACATGTTCAGATTGCGCACTGTCAACAACAAACATCTCTCCATTATCAAGGTCTTTTTGCATTTTGGCTTTATGGGGACTACTGCTGTCTTCCCATGTATGAAAGTTTTTTGAGACTATTTCTTTTCCAAAAGCCTTCTCTAATTTTTGATCGAATCCCTGCGGTTTATCACCATAAAATGCCAAATTAAACTTCTCACTCTCTACAAGAGAGTTAATTAGTTTGACCTGATCTTCATAAAGAGGTGAATCCAAACCGTAACCATTAACCATGACACCTCTTAAGATAAAGATCGTTGGCCTACCTTCATCAAAGTCAGGGTAATCTTTTGCAAAAAGATCTATGGAAAATATTAGACTAATAAGCACAAGGTACCATCTCATAAGAGCTATTTCGGTACTTTAACCAGTTTAAATAAGCTTTTTTTAACTAACTATAAGACTCAAGCAAAAAAATTGAACTTTCTTCCCCAAAATACCGAAAAACCATGCGAGAAAACAAAAAAACAGGACTTAAATGACCACCCTTATTCTCGTTTTTATTTTCTGGAGCCAGAATGTCTTCTCCCGTGCAGAGGAGGCAAGCATTGATATTGTTACCAAATATCTTGAATTGGGAATTGAGCCGAAAACTGTTACTCCTTGCTCACACATCAGTTTAGAAAAACGAATGAGCTTTGTAGGTAGTGAGAAATGTAATGAAGACTTAAAAGATAATTACCGCTCAACTCAACGATTGAGTATTTACTCCCTCTTCCAATCTGATCGTCCCTTTAATCAATGCACCGAAAACATTTCCATGAGTGAAGAGGAAATCATCAACGCCAAAAAAGCCCTCACAGAAAGTGCAGAAAGAGATGGCCTCTATCAACACTTCGCCTTTCAGTGCCAAGAAAAAATCGGAACAGATGACGATGACTATAACTTTCATTCAGTCATGGTTCAAGCCGGCCATAACCTTCGCCAAAAAAAGTTGGAGGCCGTGGCCCTTCAATCAATGCGGGGTCTTAACAATTTAGATAATATTCTCGGTAGAGAAATGATCGAAAAAGAAATATCATGTAACGACAACATAACCTCTAAGGTTGAGAAGGCTTGCCAAGACTTCAAAGCGTGCCCTCAGCGAAGAGGTCGTGTATTCTTTCAAGCTAATATGACCTTGGAAGCCCTCAAAACCATGGATGAACTTGATCATATGATTGAGGAAACCGTAAAAAAAATGGAGCAAAACTCTAGATCGCTCCGTAGAGGGACTTCCTACAGGATAAGAGCTCGTGAGCAAAATGAAAAATTAGGCATTTTAGTAGAAGACCTCAGGCAAAATAGAGAAGACATCGCCTCTACTGTGCCCTGGATAAAAGGCAAAGAGTTTAAGAATGATCTTAAACGCTTTAAAGAAAGAATGGACAAATTAAGAAATGAAGAAGGCGATATTAGCGAAACTTCTGCAAAGAGATCACTGGTAACAGACATTGGCTCTTCAATGATTAAACAATTTAAAGCAGATAGAAAAGAACTTCTTAAACGCTATGATGATGCCAATCAGGCTATTATCTGCCTCGATAACAAAAAAGAATGCAGCAATTTTGATGAAATTATAAACATGAGTCCTCCAATCGATGTCAGTGAATTTGAAGATAGCGACAAACCCGCAATGGTGAATGCCTATAAACTCATAAAAGCGAATCAATGCATTGATCAGAAGGCTCAAAGTGTTCGCAATTACCGTGATACAACAATTGACATTGCTAGTATTGGTGCGGGTTTTCTTATGGGTGGTGTAGGAGGATTTGTTCGTCTTGCTTCAGTTGCTGGAAAGATGTACCTTCGCGGTAATCGCATTAGAGGACTGGCATCTGCTGCCTTACTTGGGCTTGAGAGCGCGGCAATAGTAAACCAAGGAAAAGATGCTATTCAAAGCTGTTCGATGGTCAGAAGAAATTTAGCCAACTTTGAAAAGGCCGAAACATCTGTCTCTTGTGAAGGTAATGACAATCAAATGACTGCGATGACAAATTATACAGAATGTTTAAAAGACATCGCTTTTCTGAGTGTCGGAGCAATTGCAGGAGTAGCACCCGATATTGCAAAAAGCTTCAAGAGAACAAATATTTCTCTTAGAAGACGACCAGATAATATTAAGAGAATTGATGAAATCTTTGAGCAAGCCAAGGTTCCTACTCACGCAAGAGAGCGGATGAAAGATCAGTTGCTACGCTTAGGAATTAAAGACAGTGAGAAAGAAGAGTTCATAAAACTCTTTAAAAAACTCGATAATCTCGATGATGATGAAATGCTCGATCATGCCGAAACCACGATGGTATTTTTTAATCAACTTTCGGCAAAAAGAAAAAAACTCTTCTTAGATAATTTTCCCGATACTATAGATGGCTTAAAAAATAAGGCAGGAGGGCTTGGCTTTCGCCTTTCAAGAATAAAAAATCAATATGCTAAAGCTGTAACTAAAATGGATGGTCTGCAAAACAGTGCCGCCAAACAACATTATAGGAAACTCTTAAAAAAAGGAGTTGATAAGGAGACTGCTGCCCGTGAGTCAGCAGAACATGGGAGAAAGGTTAGAAGGCAAACCCAAGAAAGAGAGTTTGGTTGTCGTGCCAACAAAATGACGGAGCAGCATCGAAAAGGAGCAGCCCTTTTCACCAACTTCACTGTCGGCTTTGGTATGGCCTCCACAGCAGGAGCCTTCACCCTTGCTAATTCAGACAGACCCAAAGACTTTGATTTCGCAAAAGACCTCACCTACGAACTTTCTATGGCCTTTATCATGAGTAAGATTGGAGCTAGAATACAGGCTAAGCCCTCCAATACTCTCTTGGGTCGATACACCAAATCAAATATCTATAGCTCAGGTCTCGGTGTTATCGATTCTGCCGTTTTTGCCAATGTGTATGACATTTCCCAAGATGAGATTGAAGACCAAGTTCAGCGGATTCAAAACAATCCCGCCCAAATGGAAGCCCTTGCAAAATATGAAAAATATTTCAAAGAGGAAAATATTATGGAAAGAATTGAGCAATCAGTTCTTAAACAATTTGAACATAGCTTAGAACAACCCGAGACCCAGCACTATTTTAACCAAACTGAAGTAGAAATCGGCGGTAAGAAATTTTCTGGTCCCATCAATACCGCTTCCCTTCAAGATCCTAAACTTAAAGAAGAAATTGTTGATGCCATCATGCTTGAATTTTATGAAGACGCTAAAGGGGTCTACGGAACGGGTTCTCTTTTTGGAGATAAGTATCTCTACGATCGGGGCTATAATGCCTTATTTGGTATTCCACGTGCAATGACAGCGGGGTATCTGACCTATACAACTCTTTGTCGAAATGCTGACAATCCGGTAAAGGGCATTGTCAATGCTTTTGTTATCCAAGGCATCAATCAAGCAATTGGTGGTTACCTTTATTATGATTATAGAAAGGACTTTGTAGGACGTTAATGAAGGATCTCTCGTTTAAGAAAAACCAGATGTCACAAATCTTATATGCCTTATCGGTCAACGGTATCATTCATTCCTTAATTTATGAATTTTACTTCGATACCAATTATCTCTCCTCTGTTCCGATCGGTTGTGCTCTTTTGGCACTTGCCTTTAATTACATATCGCTTAAATTTAATTTTCATATCGAGATGTATGGTAATCTCCTTATTTTTCTCTTTTATCTCGGAGTCACTCTTTCAATTGTTTTTGCTGGAGGGCTAGATTCTGCTATACTTGCCTGGCTCGCTATTATACCGATTATTTGTTCTACCTTTTTTAGCATGAGATCAACTGTAAGCTGGTGCCTCATCGCAACCATTACATCCATTATTGTCGGACTACTACCGTCTTCATTTTTCTCAACATTAAATGAAATCAAAATGGAAGACCGAAAAACTTTTCAAGCGCTTCTCTTTTTTGACGCTATTATCATCTGCTCTATTATCAGTATTTTCATAAAGAAAAGAAAAGCTGATTTCGAAAATCAACTTGATCACTTTCGCCAAATATCATTTCAACAAGCGAAGCTATCTTCCCTCGGTGAGCTTGCTGCAGGCATCTCTCATGAAATTAATAACCCCCTTGCCATTATCAAGGGTCTTAATAAAAGAATCGAAAGATCGCTAAGAGACTCACCTTATCATGAAAAATTAGAAAGAGATTTTACTCGTATTGATGAGACCATTCATCGCATTGGAAAAATCGTGGCGAGCCTTCGAAAACTAGGAAGAGCGGAAAAATCAAAGGGTTTTTGCGACCTAAACGAAGTGCTTAAAGACCTAGTCAATATCTCTGCTGAAAAACTAAGAAATCACGGAATTAGATTAGACATCATCAAGCATAACAGCCCCAACTTCGTCCAAGGTGATGAAATCGCCATTAGCCAAGTCCTCATCAACCTTTTAAATAATTCCTTTGATGAAATTAAAGAAGACCAAAACCCATGGATTAAAATAGAGGTCTGTCATGTAGATGAATTTACGACAATCTTTCATACAGACTCAGGTCTGGGAATAAGTGAAAATATCGCTAAAAAGATGTTTGATCCCTTTTACACCACCAAAGAAGTGGGGAAAGGCACCGGGATTGGTTTATCCATCTCTAAATCTATTATGCAAAAAACGGGTGGAGATCTTACTTATAACAAAAATAGTAAGAATACCTGTTTTGAGGTGACTTTTAGGAATCTGGAAAATTAATTTTTTCTGTTTTTAAAACCCTCGGTCCAAAGCGATCGCTGAATCTTAAAACAACTTTTTCTGCCTTTTCATCTGTTGCTAAAATTTCAATATACATATCAAATAGTGATCTTTTGGCATAGAGATTGTACTTTCCATTTTTAAACTCATAAGTACCACTACCCTTGCCAAGGTTAGGGAGATCATATGACCATTTTCCATCCTTATAAAGGGCTACTTCAATAGGGTAATCACGATTCAATATTGTCTTATCGGCATTAAAGTTTGGATCTGTCGGCATCTCTTTGTCATTTATAAATGTGGCCAATGCTTTTTGATCCACAGTGAAATACTGAAGTTCTCCTTTGTCATCGCTTGAGCTTCTTCCACATCCAAATCCAACAAAGATGAATAGTGAAAGAATTAAGATTTTGATTTTTTGGCAACCCATAATACCTTCTCCACCTGTGCTACAACTTTTCCTTCATCATTAAGCACATTTACTTTAAAGACTGGCTCTGTCTTTCCTCTATTTTCAACTTCTTTTTTGATCTCTTCAACCTTTTGATCATCAATCTCAAAAAAAGCGCTCACTCGTCCCCTGCCAGGACTTCTAAAGTATATCGAAGCGCTTTTATCCCAAACCAGATAATCTTTTCCGAGCTTATTCATAAGAATTAACATATAAAAAGGGTCGGTCATCGCATATAGACTCCCCCCAAACTGAGTTCCTACGTAGTTTTTATTGGACATATTAAGGGGCATTGAAATCTCAAACTTCATTGGATCTACCAGCTTGACTCTAATGCTGGCACCCAAAAAGGGAGGATAGAAATTCATCAGCTTTGCCACCGTTTTTAAAGGCAATTTTTTAAAATCAAGCACCTCTTTCTCCTTTTTAACGATATTATCCTACTATTTAATGGGCCAAAAAGATAAACCGGAAAGAAGAGAGTAATGCACTTTCATTGGCCCTCACTGCAATAAAAAGTAATATTTTTTCATGCAAAAATCGTAGAAAGGTCGTTTTTAATCTGTAAAATCAAAACATGCACATTTTAACGATCATAAGCCTTTATTTTTTTAACACGATGATTTTCGCGAAGACTCCATTATGCCAGCTTGTTGAGCACCACGCCTATGTGAGCACCGAAAAAAGTCGCTTTAATAATGGATACCCAAAAGAGCGCTACCATGAAGTGCTCAATAAGTTCATCTCTGAGTTCACACCCGACATTGAATCTCGCCAAGGCACTTTTCATATTCTTCGAGATTGGAGTGATGGCGCCGTTAATGCTTGGGCCTGGCGCATAGGAGACGAATATTGGATTGAAGCTCCTGGTGGCTTAAGCCGCTACCACCTTATAAACGAAGAGGGATTCATCACAACCCTTTGTCATGAACTGGGCCATCTCCTTGGTGGCAAACCGATGAGAAATGACATTAGTTTTGAAGGCCAAGCGGATTATTATAGTACCTCTGGCTGTCTTGAAAGAATGCTCGTCCGTTTAAAAAAGCCTCATGAATTTAGAGATCAAATCAAAGGACCAAAGAGCCTAACTTCTTACTACGCTGAGTTGGCAAAAGTCCCCGCCCCTCGTCTGGATACTCCTGATCAAAACATTGTTTCTCAAACTCTTCGCTCCCATCCAACACCTCAGTGCCGCTTTGACACGATGATTGCTGCTCTAGAAGAAAATTCCCGCCCTCGCTGCTGGTTTAAACCGTAAATTTAGTTTGGAAGCGTGGCATTTACACCTCGCTCCAACGACTCACTCACTGGCCAATCCCCCCTTTCTTGCTGCATAATGAGTCAAAATTTAAACAAGGTATTCCCATGAAAATTATCTACACCTACACGGATGAGGCACCGTTTCTCGCCACTCAATCTTTCCTGCCTATGGTTCGCGCTTTCGCTAAACATGGTGGTGTTGATGTAGAGACGAGAGATATTTCACTTGCCGCCCGTATTCTCGCTCAATTTCCTGAACACAACGTAAAAGACGATCTGGCAGAACTTGGTAAGCTAACTCAAGATCCAAATTGCAATATCATTAAGCTTCCGAATATTTCTGCTTCTGTTCCTCAGCTCAAGGCCTGTATCAAAGAGCTTCAGGCAAAAGGTTATAAACTTCCCGATTTTCCTGAGGGCGACGTTTCGGGGGATCAAGCCGAAATTAAAAAGAAATATTCTAAAGTTTTAGGAAGTGCGGTCAACCCAGTTCTTCGCGAAGGAAATAGTGATCGTCGTGTTGCCGATGCGGTAAAAGCCTTTGCTAAAAACAATCCCCACTCAATGGGAGACTGGGCCAAAGACTCAAAAACCCACGTCGCCTCCATGAGTGAAGGTGACTTCTTTGGAAGCGAGCAATCCGTTATTAAAGAAGGCGCTGGCGATGTACGCATCGAATTTGTTTCTCAAAATGGTGAAACAAAAGTTCTTAAAGACAACTTCCCCATTCTTGAAGGTGAAGTTATCGACTCCGGCGTATTAAGTGCCAACAAGCTTAAGGACTTCTTTGCGCGCGAAATAGAAAACGCCAAAAAAGAAGACATTCTTCTCTCCCTTCACATGAAGGCGACGATGATGAAAGTCAGTGACCCTATTATCTTTGGTCATGCAGTAAAAACATACTATGCCGATGTGATCGAACAATTTTCTAGTGACCTCGAAGAAATTGGATTCAATGCAAATAATGGTATTGGTGATCTTTACGCCAAGCTCGAAAAATTAAGTGCTGATAAAAAAGACGCCATCCTAAAGGCGATCGATGCGAACTACGAAAAGAGACCACGCTTAGCAATGGTTAATTCGGATAAAGGCATTACTAATCTTCATGTTCCAAGTGACGTGATCATTGATGCTTCTATGCCTGCAGCCATTCGTGCCGGTGGCAAGATGTGGGGAGCTGACAATAAAACTCACGACACGAAGGCGATGATTCCCGATCGCAGCTATGCCTCTATCTATCAAGAGACTATTGATTTTTGTAAGAATAATGGTGCCTTTGATGTGACCACTATGGGCAATGTTTCAAATGTTGGTCTCATGGCAAAGAAAGCCGAAGAATATGGCTCTCATGATAAGACCTTTGAAATGAGTGAAGCTGGATCAGTTCAAGTAGTCGATGCTTCTGGAAATGTTTTAATGAAACATAATGTAGAAGCCGGTGATATTTTTAGAATGTGCCAAACCAAAGATGTGGCCATTCGCGACTGGGTTAAGCTCGGTGTAAACCGCACACGCTCCACAGGCAACCTTGGCATCTTCTGGCTTGATAAAAATCGTGCCCACGATGCTAACATTATTAAGAAAGTAGAAACCTATCTTAAAGATCACGATACCAATGGCCTTGATCTCCGTATTCTCTCCCCTGCTGAAGCTACGCGCTTAAGCTGTGAGACGATCAAAGAAGGAAAAGATACCATCTCCATTACAGGAAACGTTCTTCGTGATTACCTCACCGACCTTTTTCCTATTTTGGAACTGGGAACTTCAGCAAAGATGCTCTCTATCGTTCCTCTTCTCGCTGGTGGTGGTCTTTATGAGACAGGTGCAGGTGGTTCCGCCCCTAAGCACGTAGAGCAACTGGTTGAAGAAAATCATCTGCGTTGGGATTCTCTTGGGGAATTCCTCGCTCTTGCAGTTTCTCTAAATGAATTGGCCGATAAGAATAATAACCAAAAGCTCAAAGTTATTGCTAAGGCCCTTGATAAGGCTAACACTCAGTATCTTCTCGATAACAAAGCTCCTTCAAGAAAAGTGGGAGAAATGGATAATCGTGGCTCTCACTTTTACCTCTCTCTTTTTTGGGCTCAGGCCTTAAGTGAGCAAACAGAAGATAGCGAACTTAAGTCGCGCTTTGAAAGTATTGCGAAAACCATGAATGCGGCCAAAGATGAAATTATTGATGAGCTCAATAAGATTCAAGGCAACAAGCAAGATATTGGTGGCTACTACTTAGGTGATGCTCAAAAACTCACCCAAGTCATGAGACCCAGTAAAAAACTCAACACCATCATCGATTCCATCTAAAAAAAGGTATCACGCACTTAAAAAAGGTGCGTGATACCTTTTGATTTCTTTCAGATATTAAAACTATTTTAAGTAATATCGCGTACTCTTATGCTTTCCTCGCTTATAAAGAAATCCTTTATCCACAAGGTCCACCAAATCACGAAAAGAAGTCATCCTCGTAATTTTAAAATATTCTGCTACTTCTGTTGACGAAAAAGGGTTTCCAAGTACTCCTTCTAACAATTTGACCTGTCTAAAGTTTAAGTCTTCAGGAAATTCATCAAAGTCATTCGCAGCGGGCTTTGTTTTTGAGCTCTCATGAGTTTTTGTCTTTATAATCAGAGTAACCTCTGGATCTAATCCAAACTGGTCATCACCTAAGGCCATAATCCAGGTTCCTTTATCATCAAAGGCCTTTCTTACTCTTTTAATCGTTGCATAAACAAGATGGTCATGTCGAAACGGATCATATTCTTTATAACCCCAAACCTCTTTAATTAAGCTTTCTTTTGATTTAATTTCAGAACTCAAAGCTAATAAGAATTTAATTTGAGATTTCGATAACTTATTCTCAGAGTATTGAATACTTTGGTCATCAACCAAGAATAATCCCTCATTTTTTGGATGTATAATGATGACCTTTTTCCTTCCTTCCACCTCAAACAATCGAGGTACAAGATAAAAGAATTTATTTTCAATCAAGACTTCCAAACAACTTAAGTCTTTCTTTTTAACTTTATTAAAAAGGCTATCGAGTGCATCCTCTTTGTTTTCCTCAGCATCTAAACTTTTTTCTTGTCTTTGTTGAATTTGATTCAAGATAGCTTTGTCAGTTTTAGAAACCAATTTTTGGATCTTTTGATGAACCTCTTCAGCATCTTGATTGAGGATATTAAGGATTTCTGCTTCAATACCTAGAATAGGAGTTAACAAGTTTATATCGATATCATCATCAAGATTTTTCTTGGCAACTTTGAGGAGGCTCAATGCCTCCATATACTGTTGTTTAGGTAAAAGTATCTGAGCGAGAATTGTATTCAGAATTGCGACTTTTCTTTTATTATCATTTTTATAAATTATATTAAAATTATGAAGGAGAAAGTCATTGGCCTTTTTGAATTGCCCTTTTAATAAATAGAGTTTGGAAATCTGTAAAACTATCTCAGCCGATGTATAATCATTGAGTTCAGAGGTTTTTACCAATAACTTTTTTAACTTCTCAATATTTTTGTCTAAATCCAGGTCAAACTGACTTTGATAGACTAAGAGGTTTGCTTCAAGCTCTTGCCTCAATTGATCGAAGTGATTTTCTTTCGCCACTGCTAAGGCTTTTTTTAAGTGGACTTCTCCTTTTGCAGGTCTTCCTAAGTTGTAAAAGTTATGTCCTATGAGTTCTTGCACAAGGGCTTCATACAATGGGATTTTTTGCTCGCCCTGTCTCAATAACTCCATCTCTGCTTTTTTTGCAAAAGCTAAACTCGATTCATGCTTTGAGAAAAAGTAGCGAAAAAAACTCAGCCCTTGATAAATGAGAAACTTCTCACTCGCTCCCAATTTTTGAGAGTGTCTTAAATTCCAGTTTAGATAAAAGATTTCTTTAGCTTTTATATACTCAGATGTTCTTGTGTAACTAATTCCCAGATGAAAAAGGGAGAAGACCTTTTGCGAAACACTAAAGCTCTTCTCATATTGCTTAAATAGGGATCGAGCTTTGTCATGCTCTCCCAAAAAACAATAGGAGCCAATAAGAAAAGGAGCGCTCTCCAGTGACAAAGGGGCCAGAATCGCCTTTTCATAGTTATCTAAATAGTAGAAATCACTAGCCTTAACGATAAGCCCCTCGCTAGAAGTACGTAACATTAAGTAACATTTTTAACAGAAAGTGCACGTGGAGACAATATCAATGAAGTTTTAAATTAATCTCAAGCACTACAGCTTTGTCCCCATTATTCCTTAGGAGGAAAATATGACAAAAATGATAATCACAGCAACACTGCTCATTATTGGCCTTTCAGCACAAGCGCGCGGTGGAGATAGAGATCTAGCCCTGAGAAACTCAATGGCAGGCTTCGCCTCTGAATCTATTGAGGAGTCCATTGGAATACTCTACAGAACTAATCCTGCATTGAAAGATACGGTCACAGGGGCTCAAGTAGAAATCCTCAATGACCAGGACTCTACTGTCTTTGTCAGCCTAAATGATGGCTCAGAACTAATTTTCAACTGTTTACGATTTGATGACTGGTCACGAAGTGGAACAGTCCTTAAAAAAGAAGTCGTCTGCAGAAAGTAAAAAATACGGGGGCCTTGAGCCCCCTATTTACAAGGATAAACTCTTCTGGCTAAGGTGTTGTCATGAAAACTTCTCTTACACTTTTTACACTTCTTGTTTTCTGCTCTTTCGTTCACGCAAGACGTGGCGAACCAGAAACAGAAGCTGATTATATTGTTCCCACAGCTCCTCAGTATGTGGCCTACTCTAGATTCAAAGTGAAGATAGTTGATAGGTTTGAAGGACCTGAGACACAAAAAATTTCTTATATCTTTCCTGAGTTTCTTGTCGGTGAGGCGTATAGAGTTATTACATTTAAACGTATTAAGGGCACAGAAAATTCTTGGACTTCCCCTGAGCTTGATGCTCAATGTGCAGTTGTAGGAGATGAATTCACTTGTAATATTTATGGAAGCAACTTTTTACAAGGTAATCAAAAAAATAGCGGCTGTATCATTTCTGCCAAAGAGCTTGGAACAGAGTCCTCATTTTCTAGAGAAAGAGCTCTTAATCATTTACCAAACCTTAATTTATCTGCCGCAGAGTTCAAGGGGCTTTCTGGAGTAATCAATAGCTTCTTTTGCCAAGAGCCCAGAGGATTTTTAACCTACGACATAGATTAGGTTTCTTCATAAAAGAGCCATTTATCTTACGCCTTGGCACTTTCTTGCGCATTTTCTTTTTTCTTTTCCCCTGGAAAGACAAAGAGAATAATGAGAATCAGCACTGAGAAAATAATGAGAAAGTAATTTTCGATTCTCTCAAAGAAGTTCATTGACTTCACCGCGCCAACGCTTTTTTGTAGCTTGCGTTTTCCTTCTTCTAGTTGAATTTCTGAGAGCTGATTGAGACCACGATAAAGATTGGTCAACATTCTTTCGATCTCATTGTAATCCCTATTTTTGGAAAAACCATATTCAGCCGAAGTCAACTTGCTTTCAATAGCAACTAATCTATTAAAATCTTTTTCGAATTTTCTTAAGGTTTCATCTTCTTTGGGAGTTAATTCAGTCTCTTTAAAGAGCTCAATATGAGTCTTCATTTTATCATTGAGTGTCTTATTTTCACCTGAAAAGAAGTCAGTATTACTCCTTAAAAGTGCTACTTCCTTCTTGTGGAGACTGGTCACAAGATCGTAAATTAATCCTTTTACGACTAATCTATCAGCATAAATTCCTTCGATGGAGCCCTGAACTTTTTCATAGTTTCTTTTGTTGGTCTGACCTGTCATAAGAATGAGCGCGATGGCACAAACCAATGTAGCGGTCCACATAAACTTGTTTAAGTTGCTCATCTCTTCCTCCATCGTGGATATAGTTTTCCAAGTTTCTCTTTTTATCTAGTTCTTTTAATTTATCACAAAAAGCCAAACCACAAGAATTTATGACCTAGAATTGGCCCTAAATATCTTAAATTACATCAAGAGAACAGGCGTACCGCGGGGCAACAGTAGGTACGTGGATACTTTTGGGACTTGATGCGTTTAATGCTTTTAGTCCCAAAAGTATGGACGTACCTAACCCTAACAAAAAGAAAAAATGGTCTCGCTATCGCCGTTAAAAATAGACTTTTCAATTTTTGCGCGAATAGGTTTTTGAAAGCGGTACTGGGCCATTTCGGCGGCAAAGCCGAGGGAGTAGATGTTGGTATAAAGTCCCGAATAGGTTGGGCACTTAATTTCGCTTAAAATCTTTTCGTTAAGGTCTACTTTAAGTTTAGTTTCTCCGCGCTTTTTTGAGGTGATCTTGTAATGAAATGAATTTTCAAATGACTTTGACACCTCATCGAGGAAGAAATCAAAGACCTCGTCTTCTTTTTGTTTTTTCATTTCTCGAGCGAGATCAGATTCCTGCAATTTCCAAGCGGCCTTTCGCCCCAAAGTAAAAAGGTAATCGACCTTCAGACCCTTAACATCAACTAAGTACTCATAAATTTTTTGATTAAAGTCCGTGTTGATCATTTTATGAGCATTCATATCCGAAAAAGCACTAGGACTCACCTGAAGAAAGTTGAGCATTTGAGTGACAAAGGCCTCACCAAAATCGATACACAAAATATTTAAGATCCGATTGGTGATCGAACGTGAAGAATAAGCGGCCTTTAAATACTCTTTAGGAATATATTCATATTGCCGCTGGTTAAGATAATTAAGCGCCTTTTCATGACACTTATCCTGACCAAGATCTTGGTAAGTTAGGCCACTCTTATCCAGAATTTTAAATGCTTTTTGGGCGGAAAAATCCTTCTTACTTAAAATATCAATAAACAGAGAGCCATCTTCCTCATAGAGTTCACACAACCCCTTAAGGCCAACGCTTTGATTGAGGGAAGCAACGAATTTTCTAAAATTTTCTTCAGGGCGACTTATTGCAGTGTCCATGATCCCTCCCTTGAAGAAATCTCAAAGCTTTCCTTAAGCTGATAGGTTAAAAATTCACTGACAAGAACTAAGGGATCAAACCCATTTGCTCTCAATTCTTTGAGACGACTTTTCTGGGACAATCGCTCTTTGACATTAATCTCTTTACCCTCAAAAGCGTAGAAATGAAAAGGATCCACATAAGCGATATTTCTCACCAATGCTTTTAAAAGAAAGTTTTTATCTCGTAAGTTATTGGTGCAAAACCTCACCTTAGTATGATTTAAGCACCGATAAATTTCTACAGCAATACGTTTCTCCTCACAGCAGAGGTTCAGTTGGCCTACAAGATCTGAAATAAATAAAGCATTCAGAGAAAAATCTTGATTGATAATATTTGCATAAGAAACCTTAAGTTCATCAAAAGCCAGTTCGACTTCTTTTATCCCTTTCAAATTCAATAAAGCTTGAACGAACAAGTGGAAAAGTTCGGCCTTGAGCAAAGGACCATCGCTATAACGTTTTTTAACCTTCTTATGGCATAGACTTTTAAGACTTAGCTTTCGCGACCCAAGCACCATGGGATCAATCCCATAATGAGTCGAAATTTTAATCCACTCACTAAAGGACATTGGCGCCTCATCCTTCTCTCTTCTTAAGTAATTAATCCTATTTGTTTCAAGGATATTGGCCAAATCATTTTGACTTAGACCATGTAAAAGACGCAGGGACTTTAAAAAGCCACCCTCTGAGATAAAATTATCTAGTTTTGAAGTCATAAGAAACTTGTAGCAATCAAGGACCACAGTTGTACAGCAGGAGACCCAGCGCGTTATTTTTTCTCTTTGCCTGCTAAACCATTCGCCTAAACTATAAGCAATTGAATTTATTCATAAACTTAGCCTTCTCTTAATCCGACAACTGACGGGTAAAGAAAATAACCCCTTACGTCAACAAATGAACCTTTCGTAAACTCCTCCTAACAATAGACGCAATCGAAAGGAAAAAATATATGCTACAAACAAGAGTTCAAACAAAACAAAGATTTCCCGTAGGCTTTTTAGGTGAATTTTCTCCCCAAACTATTGAAAACCTCAAAAGCTCACTCGGCCCTTTGAGTACTTATATCTATCACCCAAAAAGCAATGGCGAGATCATCCACGGCCGAGGTGTCTTAATCCTCAATAATCCGGAAGACCTGTTTAAACTTAAAAGACAAGGCTTTATTAAGAGTAAAGAATCAACTGTAATCGTGCTCAACTCACCAAAAGAAAAACAAAAGATATACTCACTTTATCATGCCGGTGCTGATCGAGTTTTTCCGACAGACTTCGATCTTATTCATCTCAATAGCCTTCTAGAATATCTCTCCTATCAGTATGAAGCGATTGGAAACAATGCCATCCTTAGAGAAAATGATGACCTTACACCCAAGCAAAGAGAGCTTTTACTTCTCTTTTTAAAAAATCAGGACATCGTTATCTCTCGCGAATATATTGAAGAGGAAATTTGGTGCAATACCGATTATGTAGGTAAAAAAACTATCGACGTCCATCTTTCCAACTTAAGAAAGAAGCTTGAAGAATATCCCTATCGAATTTACCGATGTGGAAAACAAGGCTGGATGTTAAGCGCTACCAAAAACGAAATTAGAGTTTCTTAGCTTTAACGATAAAATTATTTTGAAATAAGGTGCATTTCTCTTGTTCGAGAAGCTTGAGAAATTGACACCTTACTTCTTCAGCCCTTTTTTGTCCTAATAATTCATTCATATGTGGTCCAAGAAATTTAAACCTTTCAATATAGTTTATCCTCTCTCTCGCCAAGTCTTCACCTTCAAAGAGAAAAGTTTGTACTCTTACTTTTTCAATCTCAAAGCCTGCTTCTCTTAGATATTGAACCAACTTCCTACCCGCACGATTATCGACAACATTGGATGCCAGATATTGACAACAACGTTCTATATCACGAACGAGTTCTCTATCCTCGCAAAAGAAATTCTCAAAAACACCATCAGGATTGATAAGAAGAATCTCTCCGTCTTTTTTTAAAACCCTTTTTAACTCTTTCGTAACAGCGATGGGATCTTTTAAATGTTCATACACATAATGAGAAAAGATGAAATCAAAGCTTCCCTCTTGAAAAGGTAACCTCGATAGATCGTGACTCTCAAATTTTAAATGGGGGTATTTCTTACTTGCCTGTTCAATGCGAGGCGAGGAGACATCAACACCCATAATCTCGATCTCTTTTACGACATTAAAGAGATAATTTGTGAGAAGTCCTCCGCCACAACCTGCATCTAATACTCTAGAGCCCGCATGAGGGAGCACACCTTTAAATTCTTCTTTAAAATCATAGGCAGCTATTTGTGATTGAAACTCTAGTCTTTCATTTTCTTTTCTATCTTCTAATACATAAGTCATTTTATGCTACCTCTTGGTCTTCGTTATTATCATTACTGACTTTTTCAAAAATCTCTTCTTTCAAAAAATAATACTTTCCAGAACTTTCCCCCTGCATTCTAGTCCCACAAGCTACGGTCATGGGGCAAAGCGGTTTATCACTATTTTCTTGGATAAGATTCTTCAAGTGATTTGGAATCGTATCCACTAGTGACTTAATAAACTCAGGGTGCTTAACGATGGCCTCACGCTTAGCATAGCGAATAACAAAAGCTGCCCTTGTTTCATTAGATAGATGCTCTAAAGAAGAGTGGTAGTTTTCACTTGAGAAGATAAAAAACTCCCCTTTTTTGCAAGTTAAGGCCACTGGCTCTTTCGCCTTTTCTCTTAAATTATTTTGTAAAAATTGATTGCACATAAGAGCACGCTGGATTGCCACGGCCGCATTAACCCGATCTTCAGTAAAAACTTGAAAAGCACTCTTTTTTGTATTTGAGTTCATTCCTTTTGAAAAATTGTCAATCATACCTTTGTATAAAAAGGCATCAAAAGCCCTATCAATTAAAACCTCCCCAGAGGAGATCTTCGGCAATAGTCCTTGGGGATAAACACCAAAAGAGCGAGGGATTAAACAGACAGGTGCTTCATTAATCCCCACATCAGTTAGACCAATCCATACTGTGAGGTAGTGACTGTCTTCAATATTCTCCTCAGCTCCATAATTGATAGGAGGGGCCATATGCCAACGTGTCTTTTGCTTACTCTTACCTGGGTGCTTTATAAAAATAGATGACCTGGCAACATCGACGTTTGAGCCTAGAACCTCTTTAACTCGCGAAAGAATCCCCTCATCTCGGGTAAGGTCAAAAAATGCCTGATTCCTTAGGTGAGGAAAAACCACTCCCTCATAATTTAAAGTCAGCTCTTTTAATCTCTTTAAGTCTTCTTTTTGTATCTCTGATAAAGGAAAAGGGCCAACTACACCATTTT
>JASBRV010000097.1 GCA_030149295.1 Bacteriovoracales bacterium
GTGATGCGGGCCTGCCCAGATATAAACAAAGATTAAAGACCAAAAGTGAATGATTGATAGGCGATAGGAATAAACGGGACGATTGATGGCCTTAGGAATGTAGTAATACATAAGGCCAAGAAAAGGCGTTGTTAAAAAGAAAGCAACAGCATTGTGCCCATACCACCATTGAACGAGAGCATCTTGAACACGGGCAAACACAGAGTAGGATTTCATAAAACCTACTGGAATGGCGAGGTTGTTGACAACGTAAAGAAGGGCAACCGTCACAATCGTCGCAATGTAAAACCAAATGGCGACATAGATATGTCTTTCACGGCGATTTTTTAACGTTAAAAAGAAGTTCACTCCAAAGGTAACCCAAACGACAGCAACGAGAATATCCAGTGGCCATTCAAGCTCGGCATATTCTTTGGCAGAAGAAATTCCCAGGGGAAGAGTAATGGCAGCACCAACGATTATGATTTGCCATCCCCAGAAATGAATCTTTCCTAGGAGGTCACTCGCCATCCTCGTTTTGAGAAGTCTTTCTGTTGAATAGTAGACTCCAGCAAAAATGGCGTTACCAACAAAAGCGAAAATCGCGGCATTGGTATGGAGGGGACGTAGACGACCAAAGGTAAACCAAGGGAGGTCTAAATTGAGACGCCATTCAGCTAGCTGAAAAGCAATCCAAACACCTAAGAAGAGGGCTACAACCCCCCAGATCAAAGTAGCAATGACAAACATCTTCGTCAGCTTGTCATTGTAGGAGAAAGACTCGAGGTCTTTTTCCGGTACATTAGCAACCGTACTCATAATTCCTTCCTTTCTGTATGAGATTGATTCTTATTATTTTCATCATCTAATAAAATGCGTTTACTTGGAGTGTCGAGATCATCAAATTGACCAGATTTGGCAGCCCAAATAAAGAGGGCCACAAAGAAAATCCCCAGCAACAGAGCAAAGGGAATGAGCATCATTAAGATTTCCATTTATTTTATCTCCTTCACTTCTCTTGTCCCCAATAGAGTGATTCCCAAAACAGTCAAACTACTAAGAGGCATAAGAACCGCCGCCTCTAGTGGGCCTATAAAGCCAAGTATGGCTAATAAGGCACCTGTTAAGTTGTAAGCCAATGAAAATCCCAAATTTAATTTAATGATTTTTAAAGCCCTTTTTGCCAGAAAAAGGAGTTCAGAAATATGATGGAGATTAGGTTGTGTAAGAAAAATATCGGCCACTCTTAGACTAACTTCTACTGAACCATGAGTGGCGATGCTCGCATCGGCTTGATGAAAGGCAAGGGAGTCATTGGCACCATCACCAATAAACAAAGAATCTTTTAAAGGATTGACTTTGTTTGCCTTGTCTTCAGGAGTCATTTCTCCCTCAACTTGATGAGAAGGAAAACCAAGTTTGTGGGCGATATCACTAACAATATTTTTCTTATCTCCAGAAAAGAGGTAGAGATTGTAATGGTTTTTCTTTAGGGTTTGAATAAAGTTTTTTGCCTCTGGTTTAATTTCATCCCTGAGGGTGAAGGACATAATAGCGATATCATTTTTTTTGATGAGGACTGTCGCATTCTCATTTCCTGATTCGACAGAGAAGGCCTCATAATGATCATGATTTAGAGTCGCCTTGATCCCGCGACCCAAAATTTCTTCGTATGAATCTAAAATGATGGTATTGAGATATTTTCCCTCTCTTTTGGACCAGTCAACGAGGGCTTTGGCAATAGGGTGAGAGCTCTTCCCTTCAAGAGCAAAGATAAGCTCCTCAGGGGAAAAAGCTGAAAAGGCTTGGGGATTAAGGATATGGGCTTCAGTGACTACATATTCTCCTTTCGTCAGTGTCCCAGTCTTATCAAAGATAATATTCTTGCTTTTGGCGACTCGTTCTAAAACTTCTTCTGACTTGATAATGATACCTTTTTTCTGACCTAGTCCCATAATTCGGCTAAAGGTAAGAGGTGTAGCGAGACCCAAGGCACAGGGACAAGTAACGATGATTAAAGCGAGAGCATTCTCTAAGGCGATTTGAAAACCACTAAGCCAAGTGGTGATGATAAGGGTAAGAATTGAAAGGATAAGAACGCTTTGAACAAAGTACTTGCTGACTCGGTCTGTGAGGTAATTGTAGTGAGAATCCTTTTTATGTTGATGCTCTAACTCTTTAAGGAGAAGGCCTAAACGAGATTCTTCTCCTACCTTTTGAGCTTTGATGAGAACAGGTGCACTTACATTAAGTGTGCCCATAAAAATTTGTGAACCCTTAGGATGTGGAATATTTTGGCTCTCTCCCGTGAGGGTACTAAGATTAACTCGTGTTTTTCCTTCAATAATCTTCCCATCACAAGGAAAAACCTGGTTAGGCATAACTTTTAAAATGTCACCCTCATTGATTTGATGAGAGAGGACGTGTTCAAAGTCACCTTGAGGCTTTCTTCGCTGAGTTGTTCCTCTTTGAAAAATACCAACCAGGTCATTCTTGTTGAGACTTGTTTGCTGAACCTTTCGAAGAAAAAAGCGACTAAGAAGAATAAGAAAAGTAAGAGTCGCAATTGAGTCGTAGTAGTAATACTCTTTTCCTTGCCATAAAAAGACGGTACTGATGCTAAATCCTAAAACAATGGCAAGAGTGAGAGGGATATCAATATTAACTCTTTTTCCTTTTAGAGCATAAAGAGCAGAATGATAAAAAGGTTGAGCACTGTAAAAAACAACAGGAAGGGATAGAGCGAAAGAGAGAAGTCCAAAGCTCTTAAACCATGCCCCATCAGCACCTGCGTAGACACTTCCAGTGTAAAGCATAATATTCATCATGGAAAAGCCAGCAACTCCAATTCTCAAGAGAAGAGATCTTTCTTCTTTGAGTTTTTGTTTTTCGAGTTCGTCTTGATTCGATATTGGAAAAGGAGAATAACCAAGTCGGTTGAGAGTTTCTGCCGCTCTTTTAAACTCTTTTTGACCAGGATTTAAAGTTAGGGTTACAAGACTTTTTCCCATATTAAGTCTGGATTCTTTGACTTCATCAACGACTTGGGGAAGTTTTTCAATAAGCCATAAGCAAGCAAGACAATGAACACCTTTGAGGTAAAAAGACATGCTCCAAAGACCATCTTTTTTCTCTCCATATTGATGGAGAAAATCCTCTCTGTTGAGGTAGTCAAAGTGCGTATCTTCGATTTGAGTAACTGGCTTAGTGTATTCACCAGTCTCTTTTTGGATGCGATAAAACTTTTCTAAATTGCCCGCTTTTAAAATTTGATAAACGCTTAAGCAGCCTTGGCAGCAAAAGACATTATGAGAATCATCGTGAAAGGGCGCCATGACCGTTTCATTGCAGTGCTTACACATTGTTTTTTCAATTGTGGGCGATTTAGTCATGAATTCCCTAACCTATTATTTATACTGATTATAATAGGTGGGTAGTGTACCAAATTACATGATGTGAATCAGGTTTTAAAAAGATTTTGCTAAGGGTCAATAAAATCTTATGCGTGGGCAAGAAGCTTTTCAAAAATCTCTTTTAGCTCTTCATCAAATTCTTGATTCATGACTTCTTGAATCGTGGAGCGATCGAGGAAAACGACGTGAGATCCGGCATTGATGTGGGCGCCGTAAATGCTTGGCTCATGGGTCAGTACTTCAATGAAGCCGATAAGGTTACTTGATTTAAGAGGTACATCTTTTCTTCTTTTTTTAAAAAGATGACCACTGCCTTTAACTATAAGATAAGCGACAACAGGAATGTGTCCTTCATAATAAAGATCAACATCTGTTGAATAGGTTCTTTCTTCAGCGATAGAGAGAATTTTTTTTGCAAGCTCTTCACTGAGTTGAATGACATTATGTTTTTTCAGTCTTGCTGTCATGCTCTCAATATAGAGCGAAAAGAAATTGAAAAGTATAACCTATGTCAGGAAATGAAGAATTTTTTAATAGGCTAAATTGGCCCATTCCATGAGTTCATCTTCATTGGTGATGTATATGGTTTTTCCTTCTTGTTCGATAAGACCAGCTTCTTTAAACTCTGAAACAAAGCGGATGAGGGTCTCATTGGCGGTTCCAATCATCGTTGCCATCTCTTCTCGAGTTAACTTGAGATTGAGACGACAGCGTCCATCTTCAAGCATCTCCCCATGGGATTCCTTAAGAAGGAGAAGAAGCTCAGCAAGACGCTCTCTGACATTCTTTTGATGAAGAGAGGAGAGTTTATTTTCAGCAGCACCCATGTCTGCAGAAAGCTTTTCAATGATACTCATGGACACAGTTGGTTGGTCTTGAATCACTTTCATAATAAATTTCTTATCGAGAAAACACACCTTAGTGTCTTCTAGAGCCGTTGCAGTGGCCATATAGTGTTGATCTGTGAATAGGCTTCTGTGACCTAAAACATCACCGGCACTCGCAACTCGCACAATGGATTCTTTTCCATCAGCTCCCACTTTGGTGACTTTGATATTTCCAGAACTAATACAGTAGAGACCAAAAGGATGATTTCCTTGAACAAAAAGAGTCTGACCCTTTTTATAAACATTTGTAATTTTATGATCACTCACATCTTTGAGTTCATCTGCTCCAAGTGAGCAAAAAACACCTTTAGAAAGTGAGGGGCAATTAGCGCAATTGTGTTGAGATTTTTTCATCATTTTCTTTTGTCCAGTTTTTGGAGATATAAACTAATTAATATCACCTTTACAATAGCTAGACTATCATAGAGTTGTGTGGCGGAAATGATTTAGGTCAGATTTTTAACAACCGGAAAACGAGATTTCAGTAACTTATATCTCGTTTTGATTGAAGCGAAAGATGAGTTCATTCATTCGCTTTCTATTGGCCCCTAGGTCTGAGTGACCGACTCGAGAAGCACTTTTGTAATGAATGAGGGATTCTTCGCTAAAGTTGAACTCTACATCATCAACAAATTTGAAAATGCTAGAAGTGAATTCAGCATGAATATAGTTATCATTTGAAGTAATGATTTCAGTGCGCGGTGTATTTTTAAGAATTCTAAGAATCCTTTGTTGGGCTTCTTCTTTGGCGATCTGATATTTCAAAGGCTCCATATAATGGTCTTTATCCGTCTCAAAGTGGGTGTTAATGCAATTTGGGCTTTCCGGGCATTGTGATAGCTTGCCTTCTTTTAAACCTAGGTGTTTTGGTCTTGGTGCCTGGCAGGAAACAAAGAGAAATAAAAGTGAAAAAGAGAGAATTGTTTTCATCCGTGTAGTTTCCTTTGAATGAGTACATAAGGTTCAATGATGAGCATATTAAAAACGATACCCTCATCTTTAGAGAAGAGAGTTGCCTCTTCTGGTGTGGGAGTCGCCATAAGGCCGTTATCCAGCCATTGTTTGATGTTGGCCACGTTGTCTGTTGCCATTGCTTCACCAACTTCGACAATTTCAAGGTCTCCGTCGAGGAGGTAAACGGTCCCTCTGGCAAAGTGAGGAGCTAGGGGTTCCCAATTGCTTTCGAGGACTTCTTTTTGTAGTTTTTCTTTTATATCCATATCCGGCAGCGCGAGAAGACCATCAGCTTCGGCTCCTGCCTCTCGCTGATGTACCGGTCATCCTGACCATAAAAAAAAGCCGGTAAAAAACCGGCTTACTAATTTATAGCTTAGACCGCTTTTTAGAAGTCAGTTGCTTTAACAGTTTTTCTTCCGTTGTTAACACATCTTTCTTGAGCTTCTTTAACAAGCTGATGAACTCTTTCGTTGAGTTTTTCAAGAGCTTCACCTGATACGTTAAGACCAGTTGATTTAAGAGCTTCTTTTGTTTTAGACCCTACTAGTAGCATTTCCATTTCGTTAGCCATTGTATTCTCCTTCTTGAGGTAATTGATTCGTAGAAGCTATTCTATTGAGAAAAACCAAGGTTTCAATAGTAAGTGCACCAAGAAATGCTAATACATTAAATAATCAGGCTATTTTCGTGAAATTTTTCACTTATGAGGGATTCGCTCCGTTCCATTTGCTGCTTCAAGTCTAGCGTAAGACTAGCAAATTGATCGGTTTTGTCCTCTTTTGAGACAAAAATGGGCTCACCAAAATGGATATCAAACTTAGTGAAAGGGTAGGGAACGCGAAAGTGATCCCAAGCTTTAAGGGCCACCCAATGATTTCGCGGAATGACTGTTAAGGGAATAATGGGTTTTTTAGCGAGAAGGGCAAGTTCAAAAATCCCTGGTTTGATCTCGTGGCGAGGACCGCGAGGGCCATCAACAGTAATAGCACCTGGTAGGTTTTCTTTCGTGAGGTACTTAATCATTTGCTTAAGAGCCCCCATTCCCTTTTTGGAAGAAGAACCTCTTGCTGTTTTATGACCAAACCATTCACAAGGTTTGGCGACGATGTCTCCATCAAGAGATGCAGAGACGATCATAGCGTGAGGTTTTCCCATATAGCCGACGATGGCGCCGATGAGGTTTTGATGCCAAAGACAAAAGATGTAATTGCCTGGAGGGTGCTCCTCTTTAAGGCGCTTTAAGACCTCAGGGTTCATAAAATTAAAGCGAAAGGTAAAGGCCAAGAGCCTTATAAAGACATAAGCGAGAATAGTCTTAATAAAGAAAATGGTTTCTCTTTTTTTAATCATCGGCTCTTAGAGTACCACTTTATTTCTCGCGAGAAAGTCTTTGACCACACTTTCCTCTCGATTTTTTAAGTGAGGGAGGGCTTTCGCTCGTTCCAAGCAGGCTTGATAGTTGCTTTCATTGGGTTCCTTTATAAAGGCAGAGACCGCTTCGACAAATTGACCCTCAAGGCGTGACTTATTTTTTTCTTTAGGGACAAAGAACTTAGCCCCAAGGAAGAGGCCTGCGAGAATGACAACCATGCCAAAGACAATGAGGCGAATATCCATAGAGAGCTCCTTAATACTGTCAAACATTTAGACATTAGAGTTTTTTATACAATGTTTAAGGGGCTTCGTTAACGTATTTCCATGAGTTTAAGTCTAACTTTTTGGCATAAGACTTGCTTCTTAATTCAGTGAACTATTTTAAGAATCGAGAGAGGAGTGCTTTATGAAGGCCACAATAGGATTACTAACCATTTTAATGAGCATGGGTCTAGCTTACGGTGAGACTTTTTCTCATCCCTGTGAGCAGGTTTATTACGATCTTCACACAAAACAAGACGATAGTAAGTTTGATCTCAAGTATCTTATGAATTGCCAGGATACATTTGGAGAATCAGATGTGATCAAAAAAGCTGAAGCTCATAAGAGAGCTTTGGATGATCGTCTTGAAAAAGTTGAGAAGAGAATACAAGAGCGAATTGAAGTTGCAAAAGGTGAAAGGCAGGGAAAGTTGGTGAGAACCTTTTCCTTAGAAGATATTAAAAATCACCCTAAAAACGTGCTGAGAGATGCTATAGCCAAAAAGGTTATTGTTATCAATACAGATGATAGCCAAAAGGAACATGAAATTTCTGATAACTATGTTTGTAAATTTCTTGGCTATGACAAAGCAACGAATTCTATGGTCAGCTCTGAAGTTTTCGCAAGAAGTACAAAAAAAATGGAAACAGCGCCAAAGACTCTTTTAGAGTTTAGAAAAACTGGACTTTTTAATCTTGGAAAAGTTGAGCCTACACGCTACGACTTTGAAGCCAAAAGACCATATATGTACTTTTCTTATTTCACGAGTCTAACTTGTGAAAAACAAGTCGTTGATGGTGATGTGATTGAAGACTTTGAAATCGATATTGAAGCTGTTCGCGCTCAGGTTGAGACAGAGATTAAATATCCTGAAGCTGATGAAGATGTATTGAGGATTCTTGGCCTAAGCCGTTCGGCCGCGGAAGAAATTGATGACTTCTCAGCTACATATGGTGAGCAAGATGATGACAAGAACTGGGAAGCTCCTGATGTTAGCGGAGATGATTTCTTTCTTGTCACTCCACAGTAACAAAAGTGAGACAATAGTATTTATGGATACTTAGGCCCCACTATAGGGGCCTTTTCTTTTACTAAAGTGTTAAAAAAACTAAATTCTTTATTTCTGCGTACCGATAACTACTTGAGATGGAAACTAAAGAACTAACGGAAGACGATTTTTCATTGGTAATTCTCTCTAAGGTTGACCCTGAGAGGCCGCTACCTACTGATATCTACCTCAAGGTAGATAATAAGTTTATTAAGTTTAAATCTAAAGGTGATCCCATTGAGACTGAGAAGTATGAGCTTTTCATCGCAAAAGGGGTGAAGAATATCTATGTGCTTGCTGATGAAGTGATGGATTTTCTTGAATGGCTTAATGAGGCTAACGAAGAAGAGGAAGGCACTTTCGTTGATGAGTTCGGTGAAGAAAACAGAGGTTTCTTTAAACGATCAAAGGACTTCAAAGAGAAAGTATATGATGTTTTCTTTGAAGAAGAGCTTAATGAGGAGCTAGTTGAGAAGCTTCAGGATAATGTTTCAGACTTTGTTGATGAGATCAAAAAGAACCCTATAACCTCTCAAGCGATTGCCCTCATGCTTAATAAGAATTCTAGTGTGGCAGACCATAGTGTGAATGTGGCGAATTTAGCTGTTTATATTGGAATGTGCCTTGGGCATGGTCACCAATTCGTTCTTGAGAATATCTATATGGGTGCGATCTTTCACGATTACGGTAAGCTTAAGATTGACCCTCGGGTTTTGGAAAATAACGACAACCGAATGTATTCTCAAGCGATTCAGGATCACCCTATTTCAGGGGTGAAAATGATGAGAAAGACAGAGGGGATTCCCACTCAAGTCTTGACTATTATCATGCAGCACCATGAGCAATTTAATGGTCACGGCTTTCCTAAGGGGCTAGCAGGTGATGAGATTTATGAACTTGCTCAAATTGTGAGTATGGCCAATATCTTTGATAATACTTTACAAGAAAACAAGCAGTTACCTTCCCATGAGCGCTATAAGAGAGCTATTAAGATCTTGGAGTTTGATAATGGGAAGATGTGGAATCCAAAATATATGGATCGTGTGATTGAGGCCTTAAGCCTAGCTTTTCACATTCGCAAAAAAAATGCATCCTAGTAGCTAGTAATTTCTTCCAAAGTCTTCCTTATTTCATGGATATGAGCGATAACTCCTCAAAAATATGAGGAGATCCAAACATGAAAAAGACCCTAACTGTATTCGCTCTTTTGAGCCTATTTTCTGTTCTTGCTTCACAAGTTTCTATTTCTGAACTTCTTAAGTGGGAAGACTCGATTCAATCCTATTTAAATCAAAGCGATATTGAAGTGTTCAACCTTAAGGTTCTTAATACTGATGAAATGAGAGAGCTCTCTTTTACTTATGATAAAGAACTTTCTTATGCTCCTGGTGAATACGCCACATTCACGTGCACAGGTGTCGCTGATAAGGCGACTTACACTGTTTTCAATCTCGATTGTGCTGAAGATGAGCCTACTCTTTGGGATGAGCCTTAATTAGCGAAAGAAGCTAAACATTCCCATCAAGAAAAAGACATTTTCTCCATCTCCAAATGTATATTGGAAAAGACCTGTGATAAGAAAACTGATCACAAAAGAAAAGAGAATCGGCTCTTTGTAGGATTCCTTAAGCCAAAAAAAGCAAAACAGCAGAAAACAGAGGAGACCAAGAGCACCGGTGCTAGCAAGGTGCTCAAAGTAATTGCTATGGGCATGACCTGCTCGGTCAGTAAATTCTATATCGTATTTCTGTTTGTATTTTACGACATTGGGTTCAAAGTTTTTAAAACCAATTCCTAATAGAGGTTTTTCACTAAAGACTTTAATCGCCGTTTTATAAAAAGCAATCCTCTCCATATTCGAGCTCTGACGATTGAGGAAGACGTTCTGGACTTTGGGAGAAAAGGCGATAAGGCCACCGAGTAGAACTATGCCACTTACCATAACGGTGAGAAATTGCTTTTTATAATCTTTAAAAAAGAGAAAAGGAATGGCGAGAAAGAGACCAAGCCATCCGCCTCGAGCATAACTAAAAATCGTTCCTGCCAAATTAATAAAAAGCCCAGACCACAAGAGCCAAGAGGGTGCATAGCTTATAAAGCGCTTTCTTTGAAGAGCAAGGCCTGCCATAAGAACAGTGAACCAGCTAATGCCATAACCATAGGTCATATACATGCCATAGAGGCCACAAGCTCTCGTTGGATGGCAAGCGTCTTTAAATTTAAGAGGATTAAATCCTGACCACAGTCCGATCAAGCCCGAAATGGTTGCGATTGAGGTTGAAATGATAAAGAGGCGAAAAAGGATTTTTTTTCTTTTTTCGGTGAGAAAGTCTCTCTTTAAATAATAAAAAGCGAAGGTGCTTAAGAGACCAATGATATAATACTTGGTGCGAAATATTTGCTTTATGGGACGATCCATAAAGTCCCAATTTGCCGCTACTGATAACCAACAAACGATCGTTAATGCCAGTAATGCCCAAAAGCTATTTTGAGGGCGAAAGTCTTTTTCTTTGATATTTTTATAGAGGAAGTAAATCCCTGGAACGATCATAAAGATATGAGATAATGCACTAAAGCTTACTGAAGTAAAAATTCCTGCGGCCAAAACAAAGAGTGAGGCAAAACTCAACTGGTGGCAAACCTTTTCAAATTTTGGCATAGTTTTAATCATAATTTGGTTCCATAGTTTTATTGATTATTTTTACACTTAAGGGAAAGAGTGGCAATGAGTGAGAAATTGAAGATTGCTTTGTTGACGATGAAAGACCAAACCCAAGAGGCCATTAATGGGGAAAAGCCATTGGTGTATGCTCTTAAGGAAGAGGGTTTTCAGGTTGAATGGGTGATTTGGAGTGAGGAGACAGATTGGAATAAGTTTGATTTGGCGATTGTGAGAACCACATGGGATTATCAGGATCATTTTGAGCACTTCGTCACCCAACTTGAAAAAATAGAAGAGTCCAGCTGCATCCTATTTAATTCTCTAGATTGTATAAGGTGGAATATTGATAAGCACTACCTTTTCGAACTTCAAAAGAGTGGGGTCTCCATTGTCCCCACTAAATCCTATGAGAATCTTGACTTCGCTTTTTCAAGCTTTGACTGTAAGGAGGTAGTAGTAAAGCCGACCATAAGTGCAAGTGCTTACGATACTTTTTTGATTCATAAAGATGAAGTACATGATTACAAAGAAAGACTTTCAGAGTTAGCAAAAAAGAAGACTATGATTGTCCAACCAAAGATAGAAGCGATTACTACAGAGGGTGAGTACTCTCTTCATTACTTTGGAGGTGAGTTTTCTCATGCGGTTCTTAAGAAGCCAAAGTCGGGCGACTTTCGCTCCCAAGAGGAATACGGAAGCTATATAAAAGCAGTTGATGTCGATGAAGCTCTCACAGAGATGAGCGAGGAAATCCTCAACCTGATTGAATTTGAGAGGGAGTTACTCTTTGCTCGGGTAGACCTTGTGAGAACTGATGATGGATTTGCCTTGATGGAGCTTGAACTTATTGAGCCCTGTCTTTATTTAACATTTGATGACAGGGCTTCTGATCGATTAGTTGAAAAAATCAAAGATCTAGCAAAGAGCGAGGGTCTCCTGAACACACTTTGAAATTCCTTGGCTAATATGGGACAGCTTTGCTGAATCAAACATATAGGCAGGAGTTGTGACGATTTTGTTATTGGTATCAATCACGCAGGCATTAGCTTCACAATCAACATGCTTTGCTCCTGTCTTCTCAATTTCTGCAGCAGTCTCTTTGTCAGTTCCAATTGTCACTTGAATATTTTTGTCACCTAGGCAAAGAGCAAGAAGAGCTGGGGCAATGCAAAGGGCACCGATTGGTTTTTGTACAGAATAAAAATCATTAATGATTTTTTTGGTCGTTTCCTCTACCTTTGCAGCACTTCCCTCGAAGGCAAAAGTACATAGGTTCTTTGCCACTCCAAAGCCACCTGGAATTAAAAGACAATCAAATTGATCGCTTTTAAGGTCGGTGAGTGGACTTATCTGACAACGAGCAATTCTTGCAGACTCTTCAAGAATATTTCTACTTCCCTTTTCCTCGTCAGACTTAAGATGATTGATCACATGTTGCTGTTCTTTATCCGGAGCATAAATGGTGACATTTGCCCCTGCTTCATCGAGGTGAAGCAGAGTGAGAACGGACTCTCTTATTTCAGCACCATCGAGAAAACCACAACCTGATAAAATAACGGCGACATTCTTAGACATTTTTACCTCCTACTTTGCTTTAACCTTATTTGATCGGTGTTGCTCATCAGAGACACCTTTTTGCCAGTAACTACTTATATATTTATCAAATAAATTAATTTCTTTACTTAGGTTTCTGAGGTCGTGAGCAAGGGCCCTTTCTCCTGCTACCCATAGAAACGATTTATCAGCATGTTCTTTGAGTTGAGTTTTAAAACTTTCAAGAGAATCGTAAGTTTCAAGATTTTCTAAAGTGGGAAAGTAAGCCTTTAAGTCTTGAGAGAGCTCTTTGGTCTCTTCAACATCAAAATAAAGGTGAGCTTGTTTTTGCGGATTGATTGTCTTTGAGTGAGCGATCATGGCTGGAAGGGCTGTGCGATCTCCTGCCATAAAGATAAGGGGGGAATTCTTGTTAAACTTTGATTTTGGGCCCGGTCCTTTGAAGGAAAAAACATCTCCTTCTTTTACCGACCTTCTCCAATCAGAAGCGTGACCAAGGTTTTCATGTTTAACCATCTCAAAGGAGAATTCATCTTTTTTCACCTCACTTAAAGTGAAGGTACGGACCACGGGCTTTTCCTTATCAAGACAAAAGAGGAGTTTGATATAGCCCCCTTCTTCCATTTGAGAGAGAAGAGAGTTTTCGGTCTTTGCTGAGACTCTTTGAAAAGCCTTATTTTCGTAAAGTGAAGTGACGATTGCACGATTATTTTCCATGACAATTTTGTACTGAAAAGGCTCTTTTCAGACAAGGCTTAAAGCGTAGTAAAAACGATGGGTTAGGTAAGTTTTCTCAAGCATTTAGGTGCTTTAACCGATAAAGTTAGTATGAAAAAGACCACTTCTATTGGGCTTATCAAGCCACGGCCTAGTTATATGAGACCAAAAATATCTCCCTCTGCGGACACGTCGAGAGTTCTTAAGCTTGCCAATGAGATTAACCTAATTAATAAGCAAACTCAGTTCATCAAAGATAATGGAATAAGCGCTGAAGAATTTCGCACCTTTAATCAAAAAAAGATCAATATCCTCTAATTTTACCCGCTTCTTTCCTTATCTAATCTTTACTAAAATAAAGAGGTGAAAGCTTTAGTAACCTCGCTATTTCTCGCCTTGAATATATCCACTTTTGCTTTAGCGGAAGGGGTCTATACCGTCATCATTAAGAAGCAAGAAGAAAAGAAAAAGAATCGTTGGACTCTAGCTGATTGGTTGGCGACGAAAAAAACGATAGCTCTTCAAGATCAATGGCTTGCTCTTAATAGTTCAGAGACTTGGTTTGAATTTGTCTTGGATTATGGCCTTGGAACCTTAGAGGAAACAAAGTCTTCCGATAGCCTGACTCGTGAGATGGATATGTCACGTTTTGGGGGAGCTCTTTATATTAAATTTATAGGTCTTGAATACAACTCCTATAGCTTTGACACTCTTTATGATCAAAGTGATTACCGCCTCAATCTTTTGATTCTTGGCTCTTCCATTCAGTCGACTCACCTTCGAGGCTTTTACGGTCAACGAAGTTATTCCTATCAGGATTATTCAAATTATGATCAAAACTTTTGGGGAGGAAACTTAACTTTCTACCTCGCAAACTTTCTAGGCATTGAGGGGACATTTACAAAGTATTTAGAAGCGAGCTCTGATAATTCTACTTATACCTCTGATGGAGAGCGCACGGAGCTTACCGCCTTTCTTGAGCTTTGGGCCCTTCGCCTCTATGCCACTCAATTCAAAGAACGAATGCTTTTTCGTGGAGCTTCGGAATCTGAAAAGACAAATCTTGAGGGAACAGTTTTTGGCGTAAAGCTATTTTTTTAGAAGAGGTTTATGGACGCCGAGACTGAAACATTGGTGTTATCGATATCCAAATTATCAGGAATAAATTGAATATTGGGATAAATCCAAATATCTCTGGAAGCTACTATGCCTATCCCTACTGACTGATATTCATAGGCGCGATTCATTTTAAAAGTGTCCATTCTTCTTTTGTTTCTAAAGTTAAAGTAACCAAAGACAGTTCTTGCTACAAAAGTGTCTGAGATCTGATATTCCGCAAAAGGGAAGACTCCAAAAGAATAGCGATTGAGGTTGTCTTCGAAATTGTCAGAATATTGGGGAAGACCTAAGGAAACGGCAAAACCCACATAAGCCCCACTATTGCCGAGGGCTTTGTTAAAGGTTTGGCTTAAGGAAATCACATAATTGATGTCTGTTCCATTTGCAGTGATATTTTCCCATCCATCCCAAGTGCCATAGGTAAGAGAGATCGCGGAGGAGGACTGGAGGTCTAAAACCTTTCCTATGTAAGAGTAGCCAACACCTGGATTGGTAATTTGAAATTCGTTAGCAAGCTCGTATTTGTCTGAGCTTTGAAAAGGCTGGAAAAAAGAAAAACCAGCTCCTGCAGTGAAGGAGTGATTCTTTGTTGCTCGATAGCGAAAAGACATAGAGCCACCACCTTCAGAAAGGGTGGGGACTTCGGGGTCTCCTGAAAGGTTGGGTCTAATCGCCGACAGGGGATTTTCAATAGAGCCACCATCGTAAAAGACACTGACGGAGCCAGAGAATTTGGATTTTGATCCAGAGTCAGCTCGCATTTTGGCGTTGGTGATCTCTTCATCAATATCACCTTTAACCTTATTTTTTTGAGTTTTATTTGTTTCAACTTTTGAAGTGCTTGCCGTGTCCTCCTGTGCTGTGGTGCCTAAGGAGAAGAAGAGAAAAAGGAAAAGGATTTGAGTTCTTATCATCATAGGAGAAGACTATTTGTGCAGGCAAAGATTGTCATTGATCTATTTCGCAATAAAAACAGACTTAGATCAGCTTTTCTCCGCGAAGGAAAAAGGTGAAAAAAGGTGCGTGATACCTTTTGTTGTGCGTTGGGTCGTAGCAAGTAAAGGGGAGCCACATAGCCCCCCTTTGATGGATTATGGTCATTAAAGCTCAGAAATACTTTTGGCCGACAACTCTTTGTCATCGAAGAAGGTTTCCTCCATTGAGCCAGAAACTCTCACTCGATCATATTTGTCGATCTGGGTATATCCTGCATTATCCATTGGGTTGTATATAAGATCGTCGGTGTCGACGACAACTTTACGAAGGCCAGTATTGAGGGTGAATTCTCGTCCATCGATCTTAGTAACAACTCCCTGCATTTCTAGGTTTGCCCCCTCTGGTATGTCTGGTACGTCCACATATACAGTTGGGACATTTGGGTAAAAATGAAAATCTCCCTCTTCATCAGTTGAATTGGCATAAAAGAAAGTATCCAAACCTTTTACATAAACACTGCCAGCCTCAACTTTTTGTCTTTGGAGAAAGTCATGATCAACCCGCCCTGTAACCACGACTTTATCTTCTTTAACCAACTTGTAGCCGTCACTGTCCCAGTCATAATCATCCATTTCTACCAGAATGATATTTTCACCTACATCAAGCTGAAATGAATTAGGTGAAACAGCGATAACCTCTCCGCTTAAAGTAACAAACTCACCGTCCACCTTATCTGAAACACCGGAATAAGCTGATAGTGAAAAGGCTAAACAGCTAACGAAAATGGCTTTATGTGAAAGATTTTTAAAGCTAAGCATTACGAATACCTCCTGATAGGTTTATCTTTAGACCTATCATGGTCCTTAACAGTTTCATTTTCATGAATATAAATTTTAGGAAATGTGGAATTATTAACACAATTAAAAGTTGTTAAGAAATTGCTCAATAGAGATAAAAGGATAGTGAGGATCCTTCCTTTTCAAACTTAAAAACCTGAGCGGAGTACTCTTCACCATCAAGTTTAAGAGGAATCTCGCTTTTTGACTTTACTGTCAAAGATTTAGTTGAAATAGCCTCCATTGTGGGATCATTATAAAGAACTTGGTTAAAGTTTTGAATTTTAAGAATAACTCCTAAGCTTTCGGTTAGGTGCTCTGTGTCCGCAGTGAGAAAGAAAAATTCTTCTTGAAAACTTGGTAGCAAAGAAGGTGTAACCTTTACCCCTCCACCAGCAAAGAGACCTTGGGAGACAATAAAACCATAAGTCTTGATTTCTTTTTCTTCACTATTGTTGGATTTGTAAGTAAGGGTTACCTCATTTGCTGAAATGAGGCCCTCAAGAGCATTAACATAGTAACTAATACTTCCTGTAATTTTTTTTAACAGGTCACTGCCACTTTTTGTTACACGTCCGGGTGCCCCTCCTGTTGCCACATTAATAAATCTTTTATCATTACATCTCATAACAGGGATATTCACTAGGGGAGAGCTATTGAGTATTGATTCAAGAAGCTCTAATGAAGGTTCGGTAGCATTTAATTTCAATGATTTTGAAAAATCATTTGCAGTTCCACAGGGAAAATACACAACTTTGATATGGGCAAAGTTTGATATATGGTTGAGGAAATAATTAAGTGTCCCATCCCCCCCGACAATAACAACAATTGTCTCAGTTAGGAGTTGATCAGGTTTTATTTGGTCGAGGCTTTCGGCATCGTGTTTCTTTTTTAGTCCCTTGAAAAAATCAGGAAATTCTTCCATCTTTTCATAGGAACTACAGTAGACAATTCGTTTCATTAAGTACTTCAAACCCGGTTTAATTCATAAACGTTTCTTACTAGCTCTTCAGGGCTTACTGGCTTTGTAATGTGCGCATCAAAGCCTGCCGCTTTCGTTTTAAATTTCTCTTCTTTCATGGCATGCGCGGTAAGGGCAGCAATAGGGCGTTCAAAGGGAATTTTTCTCATCTCTTTTATTACTTGAAACCCATCTTTCTTTGGCATCTGTAGATCAAGTAAAACTACATTAAAGTCACACTTCTTTGCCATAGCGATTGCAGTGTCACCATCATTAGCGACTCTTACTTTTGCTCCTGCTTTTGAAAGGTAAAGATCAAACAAACGTGAGTTCTCTTTAGCATCATCAACTACGAGGATTTTAACTCCCTGAAGAGATTGGTCAATGCTTGTTGGGCTTGATTCATTAACATTTGTTGAAAAAGATTTTGCCATCTGGGTATTCTTTAAATTTCCCGCTTCTATAAAAGCTTCAACAGTTGTTCCCTTTCCTAATTCACTTCTAAGAATCCTGACATCACCTCCAAGACCTCTCGCCAAGCCTTTTGATAAGACAAGACCTAATCCTGTCCCACCATTTTTTCTTGCCACTGAGCTATCCGCTTGTTCAAATGGCTTAAAGAGTCGGCTTCTTTTCTTAGGATCTATTCCCGTGCCTGTGTCATCAATTTGAAAATAAATAAGATTTTTTTCTCTACGATATGAAACAATGAGCCTGACGAAACCTTCATCAGTGAATTTGATAGCATTGCCAATTAAGTTAAAAAGGATTTGTTTCAATCTTTTAGAGTCTGTCCAGATTTTCTCTGGAAATTCGCCTTCGCTCTCGAAGATTAGCTCGACTCCTTTTTCATAGGCTTTGACATTAATTAAGGAATAAACTTCATTTAAAGTTTGAGTCAGGTCCACCGTTTGTGGATCAAAGTCAAAACGACCTGATTCAATTTTTGATATATCTAATATTTCATCGATTAGTCCCATCAAATGATGTGCATTTTTGTCAATGACAGACACTGCATCTTTTTTTTCAATATCTTTAATGTCATCTCTCTCTAAAAGGTCGGCATACCCCAGTATTGCAGTCATTGGAGTTCTTATCTCATGGCTAATATTGGCAAGAAATTCTGTTTTTGAACGACTAGCACTTTCGGCCTTTAGGATTGCCTCAGTCAATCGCTCATGTTGCTCTATGACCGTTAGATAAAGGGGGCGAAAAATTAATAGCCAGACGACCACAGCTTGGGCAACACCTAGCAGAATTAAAAATAGACCCATTTGATTAAGTTTAGAAAGGGAGTTTTTTTGCTCTTTTTGAAGATGACCGATGACAGAATATAGAGCGCGACCTATTCCCTCTATGGAGGTCTTAGATAGTGCTTTAATATTATCATGTAGAATTAGACTGCCTTTTGAGTCTTTTTTACTATCAACTAATTTTTGTCCATCGGTAAGAAAATGCGACATCTTATTAGCATAGCCTTTGTTGGCTAGAAGAGTTTTGATTTCTTCTAGCTGATTAGCATCACTATTTTCTAACCATTTATTAAAAACTTTTTTCTTGTGTCTTAGTTCTTTTAGGAGGTTTTTAAATTCTTTTTCAATCTCAAGGTTTTTTCTTTCTACTTCGTCATTAAACATCTCACCTAAGAGAGAGGCTTTTTGTACAAGTCTTAACTGTTCAGAGATTTTCAAATAGGTTGTCTGAAGCAAAGATTGTCTTTTAACCGTCGTCATGTGTAAGTTCAATGTGTAAAAAGAAATTAGGGCAATTGAAATGACCCCTACTGAAGAAAGAAAAAAGAATTTCTTTTTAAGACCTTTAATTAGGTTTTGTGGCTGAATCATTGTTTTAATGCTTTTATTTTTAGATCAAGATATTTTGAAGCCATAGAAAGCTGCTCCTTTAACTCCGATGGAGAATTCTTTTTTGCGGCTTTTTCTATTAGTAGTGCAACTTCTTCTAAAAAAATAAAGCCATACGGCCTTGAAAAGCTTTTCCATTTGTGAGCATGCTTCCTTATGCTCTCAAAATCATTCACCCAAAGCATAGAGCTCATCTCTTTTAGGTCTTTGATGCGATCTTCATGGAACTCTTCTATGTACGGCTCGAGGCCCTTTGTGGGTTTTTCTTGAGAAATAACTTCTAGACTTAAGTCCATAGCTTGCACCTCACATTGGAAAACATTAACTTTTATTGATATGGTTATCTCATTAAAAGTCATTAGTTTCCTTTCTCCATAGCCAGAATTAGGAAATTACGAACACTGTGAGGTAATCAATGCATCAAAAAGTCCTTCTCGTCGAAGATAGCAAAGAGATCTTGCGGATCGTCCAACAGGCTATTGAAGGCCCTGTCTTAACACTCGATTGGGCGGGCGACTTGCTAGAGGCTAAAGAGTATTTGAAAAAAAATCAATACGATCTTGTTTTGCTAGATGTAGAATTACCAGACGGCAATAGTTTTAACCTTTGTAGTGAGATTCAAACAAACCAACCTAAACTTCCAATCTTTTTTTTAACTGCTCATGATAATTTATCTGAAAAAGTCATGGCGTTTTCAGTAGGAGCTGATGACTACATAACAAAGCCATTTGACTCTCTTGAACTGAAGGCAAGAGTCGAGGGCAAATTAAAAAAACAAGAGATCCTAAAGCAATCGAGCGATAGTTTAAAATGGAACTCTATTGAAATTGATAAAATTAGCCAAGAGGTCCTTGTTAAAGAAGGAGATGAAATGGTTTCCGTAGAGCTTACTGCTCTAGAGTTTAAACTCTTAACCTATTTTGCAATGAGGGTGGAAGAAGTTGTGGATAGGGATACTATCCTCAATGATATTTGGGGAAAAGATGTTCATGTGTATTCACGTTCAGTTGATACTCATGTGAGTAAACTGAGAAAAAAATTGGGCCCTAGCGCTGGAGTCATTGAATCCGTTCATGGAACAGGCTATAAATTCAGCCCTGAAGCTCTCTCTTAATGTCTATTTCTTTAGCATTCTCAGAGCATTGTTAATTTGCTCTAGACCCTCTTCAGAGTCAAAGCCCCCAAATCCTTCATAAGAGCTCTCCTTTTTATGAATAAGAAGGTCTTTCCAGTTGATAAGAGCGGCTTCCTTTTCCTTACGGTTAAGTACTTCTGACCTCACAATGTCTATTGGTGTCTTAAAGTAATCTCTGGGGGCTTTAATCAGATGGGATGCTGCCATGGCTTCCTCCTTGTTTTTCACTTATTAGTTTTTCTATGGCGTCAATATGCCGCTTTTGCCTTGGTATGAGGGATTTTCTGATAGTCGACTTTTGCAATGGAGTTAGCAAGTCACTATCGAGCTGGTTTTGATATTTCGTTAAGGCATATTCCTCACCCTTTAAAATACTTTTAAGTGCAGTCTTATCCCCAATGAGGGTTGTGACTCCGATAAAGTACTCTACAGCCTTAGCCCAAACCGTGACGCTAGCAGTTTCGAAGCTGCCCGCTATTTCCCCTTCTTTCTTCCAGTACTGAAGATTGTCTTGATGATTAAGATAAAATTGTCTTAATCTGAAAAGGTGGGGATCTTCAGAGATCCCCGCCATTAACTTCTTATAGGCTTCTACTGCGGAATACTCCCATCTTATGATTTCCACAATGTGAGCATTCTCGATATCAAGAGGGCTCAGACTGGACTGCCTCTTGTAGGAACGCATAAACACTCCTTTTTAAAGTTATTAATCTAGATGAGACTTCAGCATCCAACTCATTTTTTCATGTTTTTGAAGTAACCCGACAAGGTAATCCTCTGTGCCTGGATCATTCTTAAAAAGGTCTTCATGTGAAATAGTCTCTTTGATAAATGATTGTATTTTTACATGGTCTGTCAGTAGATCTGAAATCATCTCGTTTCCAGACATGTTCATCCCATCACTTTCTTTGATGTCCATTTGCTCGCCCATCTTCTTCACTGAACCATGTGGCACTTCTCCCAGTATTCGCACTCTCTCGGCAACATCATCCATGACGCTTAAAAGTATCTTGTAGTGATCTTCTAGAAATTCATGAATACTGTGAAAACGAGGTCCAGTAATATTCCAGTGAAAATTGAGCGTCTTAGTAAATAAAGCATACTCGTTTGCTAATAAATTATTGAGGGACGAGGTAATGGCCAGGGCAGATTCGTCACTTAGATTAGAGATTGGTCGCTGATAATTGTTCATAACTATTCTCCTTGAGATCAGATTAATATTAAATTCTACGTTTTAATTCTCCCAGAGCTCTTGAGGGTTTACAGCAAGTCCTTGTGTAGAGATTGTTAAGCTATTTACACATTACTCAATTATTGTAATTTCTCACTAAAGAGTATTCTTGATTTTGTTGTAGCTTTGATTTAACTGCTCACCAAGTAATTCTATGGCCGCCAAAATGTCATTTTTTGACTCTTCACTAGCATCTTGTAAGGAGTTGATTTTTTTCTCATATTCCTCTAATTGCCGCTCTGTTTGGCTCCACAAATCCTGAGCTTCTTTTTTAAAAAGATGACTTTTTAGTTTTAAGTTATCCCTTAATGTTTTTAATTCCTGAAAGTTTTTGTCGTTCATGTGATCTCCTTTCTTATAATTTAATTACAATATCAACTCTTCTATTTATCGCTCTTGTTTCTGGATCAATGTTAGGCCTTAGAGGCTTGCTGTAGGCATAAGCCAAAGAGTCGACTGATGTATCGTCGATTTTTCGTTCTAAATATTTTTCTACTTTGTGAGCTCTCGCCTTTGAGACTTTCATGTTTACAGTTTGCCCACCAATAGTGTCACTGTGACCAATTACCGTAACCTGACTTGGGTTCACCATTTTTATTACCTTGGAGATGTCCTCTAAAACTGTAAGAGAATCAGAAGGAATATCTACTTCATTAAGATCGTAAGGCATGTCCTTTAATTTTATGACAATGTTTTGTTCTTCGATAAGCACATCGGCTTTCTCTCTACCTATTTCCTCTCTCAAGTTTTTAGCCGTTAAGCTGATTTGCGCTTTCTTTTTCAGGTGATTGATCTTTTCATTTTTTCCATTAATTTGCTTTTGTGTGTAGTTGAGTGAATCAAGGGCAACTGCAATCTCCCAGCGCAAACTTTCTTTATCTATTCTTAATCGATCGATTTTTCTATTTTTTTTCCAGATTTTTATTAGAGCATCTTCTGACACCTCTCCATTAATATCTTTTGCAATATTGATAATTTCGTAAAGGTTAATGGTTCGAGCATTAACAACAACGATGTCAGCTTGATAACTGTTTGCATCTTCAGGGTTTTCCTTAATGGCATTTTTTGCGGTTTCCAAAGAACCTATTAGGTTTTCGTAGCTTATAGGTGCTATATCATCGGCATTTCTTTTTTCAAGTAGCTTTATTGTTTCTATCGTATCTCCTAACTCTGCATACACCCTGCTTCTCTTATAAATTTGTCGATAATCACTCAGAATGTTCTTTTCTTTATCCTTGGATAGAACATAATCCCTCGAGGCAAATTCTGACTTAAGAAAGCCATCAATTTCTTTTAGGTCTTCTTTAATCTTTTCATACTCTTGAGCTCCTGCTGCGAGAGACTTTTCTCTCATTTTATCGATTTCCTGGTGGCGATTCCTTCTTATTTCTGCCATTTTTTGGGCTTCTTCGAAATAGGCCATGCTGTATCCCATAGGCTCATAAATGCCTAATGTTTCTCCATCATTTATTCTTTCTTTGACTTCGTTATAAAGTTCAGTGCCTTCATTAAACTCAATGGGGGCATAAAGAGCGGCATTTGATGCTATGGCATCTTCTTTTAGAGATTTTAAAATAAGCATATTTTGCTCTAGTGATAACTCTTTATTTATTTCTTTTCTGGTAACTTGATGACCACAAGATATTAAAAAGATTGTGATTAGAAATAACTTTAAAAGATTCTTCATTTTCATCACTCCTTTCATGACTGTTTATAGACCAGACTAAAAGGGGATAAAGAAAAAATATCTATCGAATTGTTTATTAAATGATTAGAAAACTACACATTTTATTCAAATTAAAGTCACAACATTCTCTTGCCCATTTAATAACGTCTTGATGAGGCTTCAAAACAATTAACAAACTAAGAACAAGGAGAGTTTTGTGAATAGAAAGTTATTAATATTACTAATATTGACCTTGATGAGTGGCTTATCCTTTGGCTCAGGACCTTTATCTAGTGCAATTCCGGTAGAAAAAGTCTACTCGCCGAGAGGTTATGATACAGAAGATAGCGCCGAATTGGTGATTGAAGGTGTTTTGCCGGACTCTTGTCACAAAAATCCAAAAACAGATGTCTCCATCAATGGGAAGAACATCGAGGTAAACGTTAGCGCTCTCAATTACGGGCCTGAAGATAAATACTGTGCTGAGGTCATTTTACCATTTATTAAAACTATAAATTTGGGGCTTTTAGAAAAAGGTCAATACAATGTCATAGTAAATGATGATACGCCCTTTCAAAGAAACACCCGTTTTCGCATTCAAAGCCCCAGAAGAACGCCATCTGATGGAGATATGTATGCTAATGTAGAATATATTGAACGAAGAGCAGACACCAGAACCATAAAACTCTTAGGTCATAATCCCAGTGATTGCTATATTTTAAGTGATATTGAAGTTGTAAGTAACGGTAAAAATACTTACTCAGTATTTCCCATAATGGAAAAGCAAAGTGACTTTTGTCCTATGAAAATGACACCTTTTACGTATGACGTCACTATCCCTAATACGATAAGAAAGCCAGAGGTTCTTATTCATGTAAGAACTATGACAGGGGATTCTATCAATACGATCTTTAGAAATAGATAATTCGGTGTTTAGGGGAGAAAAACAATTTTGTAAAAATCCATTGATTTTTCTCCTCTTTAAAATCATAATAGGCTCAAAGGTGTCGTATTCATGCCTCCCCCCTTCAGTGGGAAAGTACCAAAGTGCTGAATATTATTACAAAAAACTCATCTAACCTTTAATTAAGGATTGGACAGAAGAAGGGAATGTTTAAAGGCCTTAAAATGGAGGTTTTAGATGAAATTATCATCGCCAATTCACGTTTTAAAAAGTCAGGCTAAAGAATTAAAGAAAGGCCAACCACTTTCAATGAGTGAAGCTTTAAATGCTATCGCTCAAAGAGAAGGCTACAGTTCTTGGTCCTTACTGCAATCGAAGAATTCAAACGCTTTTCCCAATTCGTACTCAGAAATTCTAGATTTTTTTAATGAAGGTGATCTAGTTTTAATTGGTGCGAGACCAGGTATCGGTAAAACAAGCTTTACGATTGGTCTTTTGGTACAGGCAATCCAAAGAAAATTAGCTCCTAATTATTATTTTACATTATCTGAAAATCATAAAGATATTGCAGGAAGAATTGCTGCTTACGACGATAAGATTGGAAACTTTGATGAATCAACAGGTAATCCTGGTAATGAGTATCTTGATTATATTGGTATCGATTATTCAAACGATATAAGTGCTAAATATATCATTGAGAAAACAAAAACTACTATTTCTCAGGGATCTGTCATAGTGATTGATTACCTTCAGTTGCTTGATGAAAAGCGAGTCAATCCTCCACTTCAAGACCAAGTTGAAGCACTAAAGAGGTATGCAAAAGAAAAAGGTTGTACCGTTATTTTTATCTCTCAAATAAGAAGAGAAATTGAAAACCAGATCAATAGGGTTCCGAGTTTAGAGGATATTAGGCTTCCTAATCCTTTAAATATAAACTTAATGAATAAGGTGATTCTCATTTATCGTGAAAATAAAGAATCCAATGATGTGCAAGTCAACTTTCATCGACCCAAAGAACATCAGTTTAAGGTTAATTGGGACAGAGTAAGGGGAAAGTTTTCTTAGTTTAAATTAGAGCAGGGCCGAAAACTTGTGACGTAAAAAGTTTTCGGCTCTAAAGAGATTGTAATTGCTTTATAATAAGATGACCTTTTGAACGCCTTCATTGGTTACAACTTTAAGATGGACTCTGAAAGCACCAAAGTTTGTAATATCATCAAAAGACTTAGAGGTATCTCCAAGGTCTTGAAATGTTATCTGTTTAGAGATAAAAAGATCCAAATTTGCATTAAAATTTTGGTAAGCGTTACCATTAGCAATGACTTTCTCAATAGGAACTTCAATCGAAACTACTTGTAGTCCTTGGTTTTTAAGTCGTTGATTTACAATAAGATCGTAAACGCCTTGTTTAAAGCCTTTTAGTCGCACCTCATTCACAATTACTTCAGCCTGATGCTCTAGATCCCCAGCGACAGGATTTGAATAAACTGTTCTTTCATAAGGTGACTTCGTCATAAACCCAACTTGTCCTCTCATTTGTTGGCATTTAAGAAATCTAAGAGCGATTTGCATTTTTATAGTATCTCCTTCAATCTCAGCAGAAATCGCTTTAGCGCGATAAGCACCAAGCCGGTTTCTTCTATTTTGAATGTCATACTTATTTTTACATTGGACTACCGATCCATCAGCGACCTTAACGGTTTCATGGTTTGTTTCTGCCTGACTAGAGATGATGGTAAGTAATGCTAATGC
>JASBRV010000100.1 GCA_030149295.1 Bacteriovoracales bacterium
GTGTCAAACATATCTTGAACCAGGGCCTTAAACTCAGGGGTTTGAATTTCTTCTCTGGCCACCTCTTTAGCCTTCAGTCTTAAAGTGGGGTGTCCCATGCGAATTACTTCTCTCACGGCCATAATCATCCTCGCGTGCTATAATTGTCTATCTATACAACTACCCGATAGAATAGGAATCGACTAGCTTTGAGGGAGTCTATGATAAAAGTTTTATTTGTCTGTTTAGGAAATATTTGTCGCTCACCAGCTGCTGAGGGGGTTCTCCTGCACTTAATCAGAGAAAGAGGTTGGGAAGACAAGTATGAGGTGGATTCGGCCGGAACAAGTGGACACCACGACGGGGAGAGAGCGGATCCTCGCATGCGAACTCACGCCAAAGCCCGTGGCATTGAGCTTCCCAGTATTTCTCGAAAGTTTCTCCCTGAGGACTTTCGTCGCTTTGACTGGATTGTGGTGATGGACAATTCAAATTATCGCAATTGCCTAAAGCTTGCCTCCCATGAAGAAGATAAAGGGAAAATTCTTAAAATGGCAGACTTCACCCCTAGTTTTTCTGATGATGAAGTCCCCGACCCTTACTATGGTGGTGCTCAGGGTTTTGAGCACGTTTTAGATATGGTGAATGAGGGTTGTGAAAACCTACTTAAAAAATTTAATGGATAAGAAAAACTATATCACTCCCCACGGATTTAAACGGCTTCAAGCTGAATATGACTTCTTAAAAAAGGAAGAGCGACCGCGTGTAACTAAACTTGTCTCATGGGCGGCTTCTCTGGGGGATCGTTCTGAAAACGCAGATTATCAATATGGTAAAAAACGTCTCAGAGAAATTGATCGTCGCTTGCGCTTTCTTGGGGCAAGAATTCACGATGCTGTGGTGGTAAACCCCCTAGAGCAAAAGAGTGACAAAGTGACTTTTGGTGCAAGTGTGACTGTCGTTGATGAGGAGAGTGAAGAGGAAAAAAGATTATCCATCGTAGGAGTTGATGAAAGTGATACTCAGAAGGGACGAATCAGCTGGCTCTCTCCCATAGGGAAAGCTCTCATGGGAAAAGAAGTCGGTGACTACGCCATTGTTAAGGCGCCGAACGGGGAGAGAGAATTAGAAATTCTTAAAATTGAATATCTTGAGGTGGTTATCGAAGAGTTTCAACCACCAGAGTCTCAAGAACTAGGGAGAGTTTAATATGGAGATTGCAGTCAAAGTAAGTCTTGGAGAACTTGTGGATAAGCTTTCCATCCTTGCGATAAAAACGCAAAAAATAAATGACGAGTCAAAACTTGCTCACGTGAGAAGGGAGTACGCTGAGCTAGAAAAAACTCTCAACTCTTTAAACCTCTCTAACATTGAAAATCACTTTGAAAGTTTAAAAGAGATTAATGAAAAGTTGTGGAAAATTGAAGATGATATTCGTGATAAAGAAAGGGATAAAGAATTTGATGACGAGTTTATTCGTCTGGCCCGTGCCGTCTATATAACAAATGATGAGCGCTTTGCCGCCAAGGCAAAATGCAATGAAGCTTATGGTAGCGAGCTACAGGAAGTAAAGTCCTATCAGAAATACGACTAAGAGTAGTCGCGTTGTTGAAGTTTTCTCTCCACGTCTTTTTTCGCTTTATCCTGGCGTTTGTCGTGTTCCTTTTTCCCTTTGGCGAGGGCAATCTGTAATTTGATGCGATTATTTTTGAAGTAAATTTTTATCGGAATAATCGTTAAGCGGGCTGCCTTCATCTGGTGATAGAGACGATTGATCTCTTCAAAGTGGAGAAGAAGTTTTCTCTTTCGAGTTTCATCATGGTTGTTTATATTTCCCCACTCATATTGAGGGATATTCATATTATAAATCCATGCCTCTTTTTTTTCATCGACGGTTATATAAGATTCACTCATGGTTACACGACCAGCACGCAGGGATTTCACCTCGGTCCCTTGAAGGACAAGGCCTGCTTCAAAGGTTTCTTCCCATGAATAATCATAAGAAGCCCTTTTATTTTTGGCGATAATCTTAATTCCCATATTTCCTTCTAAAACTTTATTCTTAACCCTGCTGTGGCCATTAATACGCGACCACCAATTGTGTATCCAGGAGCACCAATCTTTTGGCCGCTACTTCCATCTTCTTGATTAGCCGTTTTGGTGACAGTCTTCTCAACGAGGTGATGATACTGAAAAGCGCCACCAACTTCAATGGCCTTGGAAAATATCGTAATTTCATGACTTAGACCAGTCGTAAGGCCTAAGACATCGGTATCAATAGTGTTTCCTCCACCCGAAAAGTCGGAGTCAAAGGGACTTTGCCGATAAAAAGCGCCGCCTGAGAGACTTGTCTTATCACTTAGGCTAAAGCGCAAGCCGATTTTGGGAACAAAGACATTGCGAAGAGCGAGGGAATCAAAGTTTTGGGAGGCCTTAACTGTCCCACCCAAGTTTCGAACAGTGATCGTAGGAGGTTCATAGTTTTCCCATAGCTGATACTCTGCACTGAGGGCCAGGCTTAGTCTTTCAAAGCTCTTAATATACCCGAGACGAAAAATATGAGGGTCGTAATAAACCATATTATCAAGACCAACATTGATAAGGGTGAGAGGGGGATTGGAAATATCCCCGGTTGCGATCGCCTCCAGATTTGATTTCATTTCCTGTTGAAAAGTAAAGTAGCCAAGGGAATCGTCATTCTTATAGGCGAGAGAAAATATACCACCAAGACTAGGATTAATTTTCGTCTTCGCGCTTCCACTGGATCCATAATTATTGGAGAGGCTCACCTGAGTGTTTACTCGGGCAGAAATTTGAAAACCCATATGTGCGCCCACACTCAATGCCCAATTTTCATTGAGAGGAAGAGCGTAGTTGGCATGAATTTGGGTTCTTTTATAGCGTGCGCGATAAAGGCTGTATTCGGGAAGGCGAGGGTTTCCGGAATTGGTTTCAGCAAGACGTCCAATAGGAGCAAAAAAGCTCAAACCGAGGGCTCCAAAGTCTTTGTCTCTTAAAGGGAGGATGGCGTGAATAGCGGTACTATAAGATTCTCCATAGCTTGTATTGGCATTTCCCGTCTCTGTCGCCGTCCCAGTCTGGCCGTTGGTGGAGTTTTCGGTGACGATATTGGTGATATCATCCACTTCTACACTTGTGGCACTTGATTGGGCACTAAGGACAATTTTATTGGCCCATCCTGTGAGAGCGGGGACATAGTAGAGATTCGCCGGATCTTCACTATCTTGATTGGCCTGATTACCAATTGAAGAGGTTGTTGTGGCCGAGCCAAAAAATTCGGGAAAAGAAGCCAACGCTGTTTGTGAAGATGTTAGAAGATAGAAAGAGATTAGTGAGAGCGAGAGTTGCCTCATGATATTTCCTTTTTAATGCGGGTCAAAGTGAGATAAAGATTTTGCATTTGTGACAGTTCAAGAGCTTCTGCACGAAGGCTTGGAAGGAGATCAAGTTCAGAAAGACCTCTTTCAATGACTTCTGGAGTAAAAGAACTCTTGAGGATTTTTCCCATCTGTTTTCTTTTAAACTGAAAGAGCATACGAAGAAACTTTTCAAAGACTAAGAAGTCCTCTAAAGGCACGGCAGGTACTTCCTTTCTCGTAAAAGAAAGAACGGCAGAGTCTACTTTTGGTGGAGGGGAGAAAGCCCCCGGAGGAACTTTACAGAGAAGACTGACGTCAAAATAGGTTTGAGAAAGGGCCATGAGGGAATTCATCGATTTTCCTTTTCTGGTATCGATAGCGAAGACCTTGTCTGCCACTTCTCTTTGAAACATTAGGGTCATATACTTAATGGTGGGAACCTTTAAAAACATTATGAGAAGAGGGGTTGAGACATTGTAGGGTAGATTGGAAACCAACCAGACCTTCAAATCACCCCAGCCCCAGTCTTGAAAGGCCTGATAAAAGTCTAAAGTCAAAGCATCTTGAATATGAATCTTTTCCGGTGCCACATGAGGGGTTAAGTACTCAGGAAATCTCTCATCTTTATCAATCACGTGCAGATCGAGGCCTTTTTGGCCCAGAGACTCAGTTAGGACGCCTGGGCCGGGACCCACTTCAATAATAGCTTCAGCAACTTTTTCAAAGTCACTGGTGATTTTTTCAATAATGGTTTGGTTGACGAGAAAATGTTGACCGAGAGCTTTGTTTGCTTGAGGAAGTTTTGCCATATATTTATTTCTTTTTAGCCTGAGCCTGCTTTTGGAGGGAGTCTTTATTCACAAAGCGTCCTTTAGCATCAATCTCTAAGCATTGAGGAAAGGGAATGTGATTTGGTCCATAAGTCCTTAGGGCGTAATGAGCAATCATCGCCCCATTATCAGTACAAAAGCGGGGGGGAACAATATGAACGTTTTTATAATTATTTTCCATTGTTCTGCGAAGAGCACTATTACAAGCAACTCCACCACCAATGACAAAGGGAAGTTCATGGCCGACTTTATCTCGCGCCATTTTGAGGGCGTAGCGGGCCTTAAGTTTGAGGGCTTCAATAATGCATCGTTGGTAGCCTGCACAGATATGAGCTAACTCTTCTTTGTCTTTTTCAATTCCCGGGTTTTTTTCAAGGAATTGGCGAAGGGCCGTTTTCACTCCTGAGTAGGAGAGATCGGCATTCGCTGACTTTTTTAAACCTACGGGAAAGAGGTATTTACTTTCGTCTCCATTTTTTGCTAGCTCATCAATCACGCGCCCAGCTGGATAGCCAAGGCCTAGGAGTTTTCCGCCTTTATCAAAAGCTTCGCCGGCAGCATCGTCGATTGTCGTACCAAGAATTTCCATGTCAGTGGGGCCATTAACTAAAAGAAAAAGAGAGTGGCCACCGGAGACGACCAAGCCCACATAGGGATAGGGCACTTCTTCTACTAAATGAATGGCTTCAATATGAGCGTAGAGATGATTGACGGGAACTAGAGGAATTTTATGATGAAGGCAAAATGTTTTCGCCCCATTAAGGCCTGTTAGAAGAGGACCTAAGAGACCAGGGTTGGTGGTCACGCCCACCGCCGTAATTTGATTGGGTTTAATGGCCGCTTCTTTAAAAACGGACTCCATTAATGGTGCAAGTTTGAGTAGGTGATTTCTTGCGGCTATTTCTGGAACAACACCGCCCCATTTACTCAAGATTTCCTCTTGGGAGTAGTAGCTCATGGCCAAAACCTGCGCGCGTTGAGATCCAGGTGTCTGCGCGCCAGGTGTCCCTTTCATTAGGCAAACTGAGGTGTCATCACAACTGGTTTCAATCCCCATGATGATCATTTCATCGCTTTTTTGCATCGCTTCAGAGCTCTCTCTTTAAAGATAATAAATTGACGGAAATCTAGGCGTTACTCTAGCATAAAGGGAGTCTTTTAAAAAAAGTTTCTGAACTCCAGGAGAGCATTTTGAGATACTTTGTCCTGGCACTCCTTGCAGGCATATTAAGTTCTTGTACCAACGTCTTTTACCAGCCAGATCACTACCTCCATTTCCCTCCAGAGCATTTAAACCTCGTTTATGAAAATCGAGTTTTCTCCTCTCAAGACGGTACCCGCCTTCATTCTTGGTTTTTTCCGCGCCAAAATGAGGGCAAAAAGAAAGGGCAAAAGGCACGTGGGTTAGTTGTTCTCTTTCATGGAAATGCTGAAAACCTCTCCAGCCATTATGTCTCAGTGATTTGGCTAGTGAAGCATGGCTATGATGTTTGGGTTTGGGATTATCGTGGTTATGGTCTTAGCCAAGGCGAGGCGAGATTGGAAGGTGTCTATCAGGATTCTTTGGCAGCACTAAAATATGCCCATAAATTAAGAGACCAGGAAAAATATCCTCAACTCGTCACCGTAGGCCAAAGTCTGGGAGGAAATATTTTAATGCGCGCTCTAAAGGATGATCCACGCGCTAGGGAGATTTCTTTAGTGGTGATAGATTCGAGCTTTCTCTCCTATAAAAAAATAGCCAAGAGCTCCTTAAGGAGAGTTTGGTTTCTTTATCCTTTTAGTTTCATCGCTCCTTTGTTGGTAACAGATGATTACAGCCCCGAAAAATTTATTAAAGACTACACAACTCCTGTTGTTGTGGTTCACAGTAAAAAAGATGATGTTATCCCCTATTCTTTTGGAGAAGAAATTTACCAACAGTGGGGTGGTCCTAAAAAGTTGTGGCTAAGTGAAAAAGGAAATCACATTCAATTACTTGGCATGCCAAATGGAGGGATTCAAGAGAAGCTCCTCTCTACTCTTCAGGATCTTGAAGAGGGCAGCTCATCTTTTTAAATTGCTCTTTGAGATAGTCTTGGTTTACGGCTCCAGGAAGACCGTTGTCTTGTTTATGATACCATTCTGGTGATTGGTCTGGATCGTGACAAGTTAGGCACTTGTCTTTCATTTTTGCTACTCTTTGAGCACGACTTGGTTGGGGGTCGTAATTATCAAAAGGATGATTGAAGTGCTTTTCATGACAGTTGAGGCATTGGACATTAGCAAAGTTTCGATTCACTTTCATTTTTTGATCGTGTTTTTTCCAAATCGTTGCGAGATGACGTCTCTTCTTGGGGCTTAGGTCGCGAATCTTTTTATGAGCTCCAAATGCCTCTTGAAGTTCAACCCAGTATTCCTCCCTCAATTTTTCAGGAGTGGTGTTGTCCCACTTTCTTGATTTATCAAACTCTAAAATGTCCTGAACGCGACTAAAACCTCTTTCTTCATTGAGGCCCAAACTGTGACATTTCACGCAAGCGAGGTTATTTTGTTCCTTTGCTTTAATTAATGTCTGATAGGCAAGGGCGTGAGATGTTCCCTGCCAAAATTTTCCTTGAGAATCATGACAATCTAAACACGAGTTACTCGTGGCATAGCGAATCGTTCCTAAGTTTTTATTGACCATTTCCATTTGTTCTTCTTTTTGAATTTTAGAAAGGGCTTCTTTGTGAGCATCGATAAAACTGAGATGAGGGTTAGGTTTCAACTCATCTTTAAGCTCATCTCGAATTTCAATGATCTCATATGTATCTTTTGTCTTATCACCATTGAAGTTAAAAGTGATATGACCGAGGTAATGGTTTCTTGAAAGAGTTTGAACGATTTTGGTATTTCCTTCTTCTTGAGGAAAACGAAAAAAACTCATAGTGTGAGCACCGACAATCCAATCAATGTCTTTATGGGTTTTTGCTAATTGCTCATCGAGACCAATACCACTGTGACTGAGTACCACCAAACGATGAAAGGGTGAATCTTCTTTATAGCCTTTACTTTTGAGTTCTTTTTTTATGCGAACCAGGGCCTCATCTGGGGTTTCAAATAGGGCTTTATAGCTACTGGGAAGAACATTGGGGTGAAGAAGACCCACCATAAAAATGCGGTGGGGACCGTTTTCAAAAATGACAAAATCTTGTCCTTCCAAAAAGGGCTTTTTATTGGGATCTTTTGGCTTAATTTGATTCGCTAAAAGAATGGTTACCCCTGCCTCCTTGGCCAAATTATTAATAAACTCAGGACCTTTAGAAAAATCCTGATCGCCGGGAACCCAGTATTTTAAGCCTACTTTATTAAGTCCTTTCATGAGTTCTTTTGCGTTGTAGGTTTTACTTTTTTCTAGGTTCTTGGGAATTTTTGTCGAAGCAAAGAGGGTATCCCCAGTGTCGACATAAATGACAGGATGATCTTTCTCAATTTTAGAAATAGCCCCTGCTACCTGAGGCAGGCCGCCAAGAGGAAAGTGACGACATCCGCAGGGATGAGTTTCTCCGTTAACGTTATGAGAGAAGACGAGGCTTAAATCTTTTCCTTTGAGGGAAACCACATGAGGTGAATCCTCTAAGAAATTATCAATGAAATATGAGCAACTCGTGAGGAAGAAGGGGAGAATTAAAACAAGGTATATTCTTTTGTGCATTCCATCCTCTCGGCTTTAAGGCCTAGAGGGATTTAAGCATTTTCTTTGCTTGTTTTACCTGTCTGGCCTTTGGAAAACGAGAAATAAGCTCTTGTAAGGTTTGCTTAGCTTCTTCGTTCTTATTCATTCTTTTAAAGGTCTTTGCAAGAAACAACAGACCATTTTTATTATAACCGCTCTTAGGGGTTTCACTAAAGAGTCTGGAAAAATACGCCAGTGCTTTATCGTTTTCCTTGTCCATATAAGCGATCATACCCAGATTATGAATGGTTCTCAATTTTGCTCCACCTTTGACTTTGTTTCCATTGAGAAGAATCAGCAGTTTTTGTTTGGCACTCGCATAGCGTCCTTTTTTATAATCATTCATCGCGTCCTGATAGGGACTTAATTTACTTGAGCTTTTTGAACCCTTACCGCCCGAGAGGTTCTTAAGGTTATCGAGAACTTCTTTGAGATAGGCGGCTTGAGCGTCACTTTTGGTTTTCAGAGTGCGTATTTCTTTTTCTTGGGCCTTTTGATTCTCTTCCATGAGATTAATTTTGCTTTCAAGATCAATAAGGCGTGTATCGAGAGTTTTTTGGGTTTCGTGATGTCCTTCTTCCACTTTACCTGTGACCATGCTGATACGCTCCTCTAGGTTTTGTAAGCGTACAGTGAAGTCAGCGGAAAGCTTTTGAGTGTCTTGCATTTGAGTATTCATATTCTCAACAAGCTTTTCTCTTTGAATATCTTCACGAGTTTTACAGCCTACAAATACGACAAAAGTGAGAAGGGTAATCAGAGATAATTTCATAACAATACTTCCTAGAAATTAGAGATTTTCAAGAGCGCGCTTATTCACGGCGATCTCTTCTGCTTTTTCTGCAAACTTCTTAGAAAGGATAGCGTATTGTTTGGCCTTGTTGAAATACTTTCTTTTGTAGGATGACTTGGCTTTGAGGTAATAATATTCGGCTTTACGATAAAGCCCAGGGGTTAAGGTCTGGGCTTCCGCTGCCTTCGCCGCTAAGAAAGCGGATTGGGCCATTCGCATTTCTAATTTAGGGCGCGTGGTTGCGAGTCCACACGCCGTCAATGTCACTAAGGCAAAGAAAAGTATTAAAGTTCGCATTGCCAAAGTGTTTATGATTACTTCGCTGTTACAACAAAGTTAGCACGTCTGTTTTTTGACCATGATGATTCATCGTGACCAAAAGCTATCGGACGCTCTTTACCAAAAGAAATAGTTGTAATTCTACTTGAGCTTACACCCATTGAAACGAGGTATTGCTTAACCGCTTGGGCTCTTTTTTCACCAAGGGCAAGGTTGTATTGAACACCACCTCTTTCATCACAATGACCTTCGACTTGAACTTGAACATCTTCCATTTGCTTTAAATACTCAGCATTGGCAGTAAGAGCAGCTCTTGTGCTTGAGTTAAGTGAAGCACTGTTAAAAGCAAAGTAAACAGTTTGTAAGGCACCAGCTTTACCTGAGTCAGAGTCACCATTGAGCTCAAGCTCCATGTTTTCACCCATGTCACGGTCTTCTGTGGTGCTACTTCCCATACCTGCATTTGATCCACCTTTCTTTGAAGATGAGGAACAGCTCGCAAGTCCGAGAGCAAGTAGCATAGTGATTAAGATTGTCATTGGTTTAAGTGAGCGCATGGCTTCTCCTTCTTATTTGTTATTGGGTTCTATGTTATTGATTTCTTTTTCATTATAAAGAAAAAAATGCACCAATAAAAGCAGGGAAAAGGTGGACTTATTCCCGATAGCGTTGCTCAACTTTTTGGGCGCGCCAAATCCGCCAGCACTCACTATGGTGAACACTGTTAAGCGGTCCATAACTTGGTTCTCTTTTATTCTTTAGGTCATCGCGACATCGGATCTGCTCAATCTTTGGAAGGTCGCTCAGTAGGTACTCTAGACGATTTGATATTTTCTCATGGCCAAGATCAATAAGGATTTCAATGGCCTTAATGTCAGCAATATCTTCTTGGCTTTGATAGCGAAGTTGAGGCGCACTGAGCTCTCTACTGAGTCGCGTGTACTCATTATAGCGGATATTCCTGATTGTCTGCAGGCGATTAAATTCAGAAAGTGTGTCATTTTTCACGGCGTCGTCAAGTTCAGGCCACAGATTTGGATCAAGATCGAGAAAAAGCTTTTCTTCTACTAAGACATCCGCAAGAAGATTTCCTTGATAACTTTCAAAACAGGTATGGGCTTTCTTCTTAAATTCTTTAAACTCATTTCCTGATGCCGATAAATAATTTCCCTTTTTATTGTGGCTTTTAAGCTCGAGAAAAAGGGTGAAGGTCTCCTGGCATTGATTTTCTTTTTTAAAGTTTTTAAGGATCATTTTTTCTAAAACTTTCCCCAGGTCGCCATCCAGAGGAATAGCCGCCTCTCTAGAGACAATATGGGGAGCATGACCGAGTTCATCAACAAGGCCGATGAGTTGGACCAGATTTCCCTCTACAAGTTTGTAGGGTTGGTCGTAGGAAAGGCAATCATGATAGGACTGCTTTTTAACCGCGCTAATCTGCTCGCCTAAAGTGGTTTGAGTGCCATGTTCTTCAAAATAATGAATCATCTCGTGAGCGAGAACAAATTCAAGTTGGTCGGGAGTATCGATGAGCTCTAAAGGTAGTACAATGGCATTGGTTTGGGTCGGTTTGCCATCAACCTCTTTAGCAAAGGCGCCGGTTGTGTCTACATAGCTGAGAAGAATTTCTGGTTTGGGGAAGTCTTTGCACTTTTTGTATTTGGCACATAGAGCGACGTAGAGAGGCTCGGAAATTTCTTGGGCGATGGCGTACTTCTTTGGCCGCACTTTTGGGTGAACAAAATTCCATGAATCCTCTTTAAAAACGTCCTCAGAAGCTTTTATGGGATCATCGTATGTAAATAATAAACCTTGCTTTTTAGTTGCATTCGCCTCTAGGAGAAATATCAACAAAAATAGGCTAACCCACCAATATCTCATCATTACTCTATCGGTAGTTGAGCACAATTATTGAACATTCACGAGAAGAATTTTTCTTAGTTTTTCTTATCTAATTACCGAGGAGAGACATTGATGAAGGTAAAAAGTTTTCTTAAATCTATTAATGATCACGCGATTATTGCTTATACAGACAAAGCGGGAACGATCACTTACGCCAATAAGAACTTTTGTGATATTTCTGGGTACACAGAAGAAGAACTTATTGGTGCGAATCATAGTCTTCTAAATTCTGGTGTTCACGATAAAGAATTCTTTACTGAGCTTTGGCAAACAATACTTGCTGGTGAAGTTTGGATCGGTGAAATTTGTAATAAAAAGAAAGGTGGTGAATTCTATTGGGTCAACACCACTCTTTCTCCGGAACTTGATGAAAAGGGAAAGATTGTCGGCTTTTTTGCTATTCGCTATGACATTACTTTGCAAAAGAAATTAGAAAAGCAAAACAGAGAACTCATTCGCATGAATCAAGCCGTTCAAGAACTGGCAAATGTTGGTGGTTGGGAAGTCAACATAGAAACGAATGAAGTTCTTTGGACAGAACAGACTTATAAAATTCATCAAGTTCCAATGAATTTTAAAATTACTGTTGAACTTGCAATAGAATTCTACGTTGATAAAGATAAGCAAAGAGTTATGGAATTTTTAGAAAAATGTAAACTCAATGGTGAGAAATATGATGATGAGTTTCAAATTGTCACCACACGTGGAGATAAACTTTGGGTCAGAGGAACAGGCGAGCCGGTCTATAATTCAAAAGGGGAGCTGATCAAGCTGCGCGGGACTTTTCAAGATATCAATGAGAAAAAAATTACAGAATTAAAGGCCATCGAAGATAGAAAAAAACTTCTTCATTCAGCGAAACTTTCAACCTTAGGAGAGATGTCCTCTTCTATCATTCACGAATTAACCAACCCCCTCAATGTTATTAGTGGCCTTCATCATCAGTTGAAACGAACTGATGATCCTGAAATAATTAAAGAGCTTGTGCCTAAATTAGAAGGTCCAATTGATAGACTTCTAAAGATGGTTCGCAATATGCGTAAGTTTGCTCGCAATGAAACAGTCGAAAGAGAGGTCAAGATAAATGACCTCAACGAAATAATAAAAAGTTCTATCGAATACACTCGTCACAAGCTTAAAAGTAATGATGTTGATTTGATCATGAGTTTGGATCGGAGCCTACCAATTCAATGTGATCAGGGAGAGTTAGAACAAGTTTTTGTGAACCTTCTTAATAATGCCGCTGATGCTATAGAGAATTTGGAGGAGCGCTGGATTGAGATCTCCTATAAAGATGTGATCGGAAAAGGTCTTTATATTTATGTTACAGATTCGGGCTTAGGCATAGATGAGAAAGTAGCAGCCAATATCTTTAATAGTTTTTTTACCACCAAATCCAAAGATAAGGGCACTGGCCTTGGTTTAAGTATTGTTCAAGATCTTGTATCAGAAAATAATGGCACCATAAAGTTAGATCAGAATCATCCTCATACTCGATTTGAGATTTGGTTTCCCTATCACATAGCTTCTTCCGCAGCTTAAAACCCTAAGCAACTAGACTATTAAATTCAAGAGAGATAAATTAGACTAGCAAAAGTATAGTACCGATGATTATTTGCGCTTAGGAGGCCCTGTGAAGGCAATACAAATATTAACTCTTTTTCTCGTCGTTTCTTTCATTTCTGGATGTGGTTGGCAGTCTATTCCAACTGCAAAAAATGAGGTTGAGGCCCAGTTCGCGAAAGTACAAAATCAGTACAAAAGAAGAGCGGACCTTATTCCTAATCTTGTGAAAGTGGTAAAGGGTTATGCGGCCCATGAAAAGGAAACTCTACAGGCTGTCGTTGAAGCCCGTGCTAAGGCCACTTCAGTCAATGTCGATCCTACCAAGCTTAATGCTCAATCGCTAAAGCAATTTTCTCAAGCGCAAGGCCAACTCTCTTCAGCTCTTTCTCGATTAATGGTTGTTGTAGAGAAATATCCTGACCTTAAAGCGAATCAAAACTTTCGTGATCTTCAAGCCCAACTTGAAGGAACTGAAAATCGCATCACCGTGGCCAGGGATCGCTATATCGAATCCATTAAGGTCTTCAATAATCTAGTGACAGTTCCTCCAACTTCTTGGACCAACTCAATTATGTATAAGCATGATAAAATGCCTCAATTTGAAGTGAAAGATATTGAAAAACTTCAGGATGCCCCTGAGGTAAATCTCTAAATGAGTTTAGCGGCTCCTTTAAGAAAGCTTTTACTCCTTATCCTTTTTAGCCTGAGCTTTACCTCTCAGGCATTAGAGGTTCCTCCTTTAAGGCAACCAGTTACGGACCTTGCGGGAATCATCGATCAAAATAGCTTATATACCCTCAATAGTGTTCTTTATAAGCTACACCAAAGTAATATCGCACAAATTGCTGTTCTCACTATTCCAAGTCTTGAAGATGAAAGCCTTGAAGGCTATTCCATTAAAGTTGTCGACCAGTGGAAACTGGGAAGTAAAGAAGAAGATAAAGGTCTTCTTTTTTTGGTGGCCAAGAAAGAGCGCAAGGTGCGAATTGAAGTCGGTCAAGGTCTAGAAGGATTGATAACGGATCTTTACACGAAGCGGGTGATTGATCAAATGACGCCTTTTTTTAAAAAGGGGCAATTTGGCCAAGGGTTGAAACTAGGCCTTGGAAGTGTATTACAAAAACTAGATGTCAAAAATAAGGACTTAGGAAGTACAAAAACTGTTCGTCCTCAAAAGAAGAAGTCGAGTTGGTTGTCTCTCATTTTCTTTATTTTTATCATTTTCCTCTTTCGAAAAAACCCACTCCTTCTCTTTCTCATGCTTAGTGGGGGCGGTGGACGTCGCGGTGGCGGCGGCTTTGGAGGAGGAGGCTTCGGCGGTGGTGGCGGAGGATTCTCTGGAGGAGGCGCAAGTGGCGACTGGTAACTTTAGCGTAGAAGATCTGGCGAAAATTAAAGAGGCCATCTATGCGGCCGAAATGAAAAATAGTGGGGAGATTGTTCCTGTGATCGTTGGTCAATCCGACTTTTATCCTGCGGCTCACTTTAGGCTTAGCCTTCTTGGCGCTTTTTTTGGCGTCTTCTTTTATTATGAACTAGGAAAGGAGATTGAGCCTCTTTATTTTCTTTACTTCTTTATTCTTGGCGCAATTTTAGGTTTTGTTGGGGGTTACATTCCTTTTCTCAAAATGCTCTTTACTATGAAAGACGAAATCGAAGAGGAAACCCGTCAGCGAGCGCTGGAGAGTTTTCTCGTCAATGGAGTTGTGGACACCAAAGAGAGAAATGGCGTGCAGCTTTTTATTTCGCTCTTAGAGCATAAGGCGATCATTACTGTGGATTCTGGTCTTCAGGAAAAGTTGGGCACTCACGCCAATGAGCGTTGGGACACTGTGCTTCAAGGTCTTTTAGAAAATCTAAAAAATGGCGATCACACTCAGGCCATCATTTCGGCCATTGAAGAGATGGGAAAAATTCTCACCCATCACTATCCCGCGGAGCACTCCTCGATCAACGAACTCAAAAACAAACTCATCCTCGAATAAGTGCGTGATACCTTTTTCCCAAAAAGTGCGTGATACCTTTTATGATGCATGGTCCTTGAAAGGTATCACGCACCTAATAGGTTAGACGAAATCTATACGAGGATTCGTCGAAGAGTTGCTATCTTTTCAAAATTAGAAGCGGATTTTAGCGTGAGCCTATAAACACATAAAAAGGAGACACGCATGCTAAAGATTATAGCTTCCATTTTTTTCCTTATTGGGTGTGCTTCGGCCACTGAGGAAATTAGTTACACAACCCTTAAGAAGGATGGGGACTTCGAGGTTCGCCAATACGACTCCTACATTACAGCTACCGTAAGTTTTGAAACGGAAGAAGAGCTGGACCGTCAGGGCTTTAGAATCCTCGCGGATTATATCTTTGGAAATAATATCTCTATGACCTCTCCGGTGATCACTGGGGGTGAGGACATTGGTATGACAGCTCCCGTTTTTATGAACGAAGGTGAGTACAGCATGACTTTTGTGATGCCCGCTCGTTACACTATGGAAACTCTTCCACGTCCGCAAGATGAAAGAATCATCATCCAAGAGGTCCCATCAATTAAAAAGGCAGCCGTTCGCTTTAACGGTCGCATGACTGAGAAAAGAAAAGTACGCTTTGAAAGAGAGTTGCGCGATTGGATCGCAAAAGAAAACATGACCATCGCTAGCCGCGCAATCTTTGCCGGGTACAACCCTCCTTGGACTCTTCCTGTTTTTAGAAGAAACGAAGTTCTTTTTTTCGTTAAGTAATTCCTACCAGCTTCTAAGTGTGGTGACTTTTGTTTGAGTCGCCACACTTTTGTTTTTGAACTTTAATTTACCGATAAAAACTCTTATATGATTTAAATCATAGCGTAATTGCATATCTTCTTCTTATCATTAGATAATGGGTTTTCTACCCATGTTCTAAAAGAAGGAGTTTTTTATGAGGTTTTTATTCTTACCTCTCATTGTAGTGATTCAATGTTTTACGCTTGGATCCTGTGCTAACGTTGAGCAGATTGATCGGGGATTTTTATCGAAAAAAATCATGCAACTTGATCCTCATCCCGAAGAATCGAGCTTTCGAAATGAAGTAAGAAGTTTTCGTGAAGGCGCAATTGGCGGTAGTGAAGCTGTTGGGGGCGGTTGTGGCTGTAACTAAAATATTAAAAGAGCGCTGGCGCGAAATTTTACTCGCCTTCTTTGCCCTTCAAAACGCTTTTGGCGAAATGATGGAAAAGGGAAAAACGAAGGTAAAAAAAGTCTTCAACCTTTATCATCAAAATAGTAACGATGGCCGCCAGGTCGTAGATGGTAGTGGGCGAGAGGAGACCAACGTCGTGGAGCCAATGGTCTTTATCGATCATCAGATTAATGAAGACACAGCGATTTCAGGACGAGTTGTTTTTGATGCATGGACTGCTGCCAGTGACACAAAACTTGATAACTACACCGGGGCTAGTGGTAGTCCGATTATGGGTCAATCTCGAATCGCCGCAAATATTGGCGCTCGCCAGGAAAAGAAGGCGGGAGTGAATCGCTGGAATTATGGAGTGGATCTTGGTTTTTCAAGTGAATACGATTATCGAAGCTTTAACGGCAGCTTGAACGTTTCGCGCTCCTTTGCTAAGGATAATTTTACTCTTGGTGGAAGCCTTCAGTACTATCTCGATGAGGTGGATCTTTTTAAAGATATTTCAAACCCACAAAGTGCGACTATTTCAACTGGAAATGAGCGCAAGATTCTTGCGGGAACTCTAACGGCCAGTCAGATTTTAACAACGAAAGATATCTTTCAAGTCGGGCTTACCTTTGCTCGTTCAAGCGGAACACTAGAGAGTACTGCGAATACGGTTGAAGTCGCAGGAACTCGCCAAGTAGAAAGTTTGCCGGACAGTCGTAGTCGATATGCGACGAGTATGAAATGGGTGCATGGCTTTGGTGAGGGCAGTGCCCTGAATTTGAGTTATCGCTATTACTGGGATCAATGGGATCTCTCTTCTCATACTATTCGCGCGGCTTATCTTTTTGATGTTGTGGAGGACGAATCTTATATGGAGATTTTCGCTCGCGTTCATTCTCAAAGTGAAGTCGAATATTTTGGCGATCGCTTTGCGAACAATAGAGAATTTATGACGAGTGATTCTGATATGGCCGATTATGAGTCTTATGAACTCGGGGTTTTTTATGAGTCTTATCTTGATGACTTCAAACTTTTTAAAACTGATTTTAGTGATGTAACTTTAGGTCATGGTTTTGTGTACGCTACTAGAACGAACGGTATGCGCTATGGCTATTATCAGGCTTCTTTCGGTTATTCATTCTAAGGAGACGGTCGTGTTAAAAATAATTCTTCTCTTTTTCCTTGCGTGTCCTAGTTTTGGTGCTGACTTAAAGCCTTTTAGCCTACCAGTTTATAATGAGAAAAAGAGCTTTCAGTACAGCCCAGGGAAGAAAACGCTAATCAATTTTTGGGCAAGCTGGTGCACAAGCTGCATACAAGAAATTCCTGAATTAGAAGCCTTAAAGAAAAAATTTCCTAAAGCAGAGTTTCTTGCCGTCAATGCTGGAGATTCAAAGAGAAAGATTAAAAAGTTTTTGAAAAAGACGGGCTTTTCATACCGCGTGCTAATGGATAAGAGCAAAGAGTTCTCAAAAGGTCTTGGTATCTTAAACCTTCCTCAAACCATGGTGGTTGATGAAAAAGGAAATATTACTTACCACAAAAATAAGCCACCAACTGAATTATGAGTGAAACGGAGAAAGTATTTTCAGCGATGGGGGGAAGCTTTGTTTACAAGGCCTATCCTCAGTCTCTTTATTCCAAAGAGGAATTGAAAAATCTTTTTGAAGAGGCCCATCGTGAAGTTCTTCGTATTGAAAAGAAATTTACCGAGTTTCATCCTTCTGTAATTACTGACATCAACGATAATGCTGGAATTAAGCCCTCTCCTTTAGATGAGGAGTTGAGCTTTCTTCTTCGCGAATCAAAGAAATACTTCGAAAAGTCTAATGGTCTCTTTGACCCGACCTACGCTAGCTATCTTGCTCCTTGGAGAAAACGAGAAATTGGCTTTCTAGAAAAACTCAAACTTAAGGCCCTCGTCGATTTTAATAAAGTAAAAATAGATGAATCCAAGCAAACAATTTTTCTTCCCTTTAAAGAGCAACGTATCGGACTAGGTGGAATTGGAAAAGGCTATGCTGTAGATAGGGCTTTTGAATTTCTCAAAGCAAAAGGGGTCGTGAATTTTTCAGTGAATGGATCGGGTGATATGAGAGTGCATTCTTTGCCTGACGCTCCTAGGGCTTGGAAAGTCGGAATTCGAAATCCTTTTGTTAAAAATCCTAAACAGGCAGCTGGACTTGTTCAGATACAAAATGGAAGTGTTTCGACCTCTGGCTCTTATATTCAAAATAAAGGCAAGGATTCAAGTGATCACCATATCGTTAATAAATATAAAGGCTCGGATCGCCATCCGGTCAGTTGTACCATTGTTGGAAAAACTTGCATGGATACCGACGTTTGGGCGACAATTGCAATGGCTCAAAATATTGAAGAGTCATTAGAGCTTCTCAATAAAGAAGGTCTCTACGGAATACTTATCGATAAGGATGGGCAAAGTCATCTTACGAATACTGCTATTCGCGCTCTGTCTTAGCTCAGGTATTGAGGCAGCGACTGTCACTCTTCAGCTAAAGCGGCCTAATCATTCTCTCTTGATGCGATCAAGTAAAGACTTTATTGAATTTAGACCCAATGCCAATGTTCATTGGGGGATTAAAATTTCAGGTGATTTCTTTTATATCGAATATGGGGCAAAGATTGCTGATACAAATTATGGAACCAATGTCGTTGCTCCAAGTGATTATGAAAGTTATCGCATAGGTCTCCCTATTAAAAATCTTTTTATAGGTCTCTATTATCAACAATGGCAGGGCTTTAGTAGCAATGAGAGTAACTGTGACTTTTGTGATGCGAGAGAAGATTTAAAGAGCCGAAATGGAAGCATAAATTTGGTCTACGCCTTTGAAAAAGACTTTAGTATGAAAGCACTTAACTCAAATGGGTCTGAGGGAGTTAAATTTAATCATTCGTGGTTAGCGACGATTTTTTATGATCGCCTCAAAGTGAGTGATAATGGGGGTCTTGTTCAAAACAGCTCTGAGGATCAATTCTTATTTTTTACTGATTTAAGAGCATTAGAAATGAGGCAAGCAGGTGCCGGATTGGGTTACGGTGTTACTGCCCCTTTTGGTCCACTGTACTTTGCTGCCGGCGCCGTCATTGGTGCAGGCTATCAGGATAATCGCCGCTGGAGTTTAGAAAATATTAAATCAAAAAATACGGGAGCCGCCATTCATTGGAATTCGAAGATTAATCTGGCAACCCATGGAGATGGTCTAAACTTCGGTGTCAAAGGCTTTTTCTTTTCAAATATCTATGAGGTGACTGGTAGTAAGAATGTTATGAGCTTGAATTATAATCTCTATGTTTATACCAGTTATACCTGGTAGTGCTAGGACTTTAAAAGATAGTAAATTTCAAGCTCCGCATACATGTCACGATTGGCGTAAGTGCCTCGAGACTTTTCCCAAGAAATAGCCCCTTCGTTGAGAAGAAAGGGAAATTGACCTGAAAGAGTTTTCCACCAGTCCACCTCCAGTTTGAGAGGCCCTCTGACCAAGCGCTTTAGGCGATAAACATGAAGTTGGGTTTTTTGATCGTGAGTTTCAATGAGTTCATAAGAAAGGGCCCCATCCACAACGACTACACGTCTCTTTTGATCGATCAAAATGTGATAAGTGCCTTTAAAAAGTGAGTCGTTTAGTTTTTCTTTGAGGTTTCCTTGCATGAGGGCGAAACCAAGATCAAAACTATCGTCCACATAATAATTTCCGTTAAACTCAAAACCCTGATCCCTGAGAGTCTCGGCAATGCGATCGTCCCGCTTCATTTCTCCCATGGATTTGTTCATGACAATTAGAGGAGCTTTATCGAGATCTCTTTTGTCGTTTAAAGCTGTAAGAAGGCGCTTTTTCATGACTTCTATGCGCTCAGGATAGATATAGGTCTCAAGCATTTTTCGGTCGGCTTCCTGTGCTTTTTGCTTTTCCATGAGCTCTTTAAAAGAGCCACAGGATGCTAAAGTGAAAGTTAAGAAGGGTAGGGCAATAAGAATCATTAGTTTTTTCATCAAAGAAATCTAGCATGAATGAAGGAGCTTGAGAATGGCGATGCTGCAGGGAGACTTAAAAGGTATCACGCACCTTTTAGCCTTTTAGATGCCTTGGAAAAGTTCGGAGAGGCGGGCTTCTTTGGCCCATCCGGTGAGATCTGACTGGATGACCATTTGCAGGTCTTCAGTTTCAAAGGTTTCACCGTTTTCGATCATTGATTCTAGGTTCTTTACTGTTTTCTTCATTTCTTCATCAAATTTTTCGCGCGCTCTTTTAAGGCGAGCGATTTGTTCTTCATTTGGTTTGATGGTCTTACCCGTACGATAGTCTAAATACTCAAAGTCTTCGTAATTTTTAAGAGGAATGGAGCCATAAGGTTCGGCATCTGAAAGGTAACTTATGACTTTTTCATTGTCTGTGAGTCCACCTAAATAATTGGCAAAGTCTGCTTTTTTAGGAACTAAAAAGCCGTGAGTAGTTTCATTAATTTTTCCTGCCCGAATATTTTCCCAGCGAAAGTCTGAAACACTCTTGGCGACTTTTTCTGTAAGATCCCCAAAGCGATCAATATCGCGAGAAATATCACGTAATTCAAGTCCCACTTTCTTACCATCTCCCAAGAGGCTATCTCCATAAATATCTCCTCGCACGGCCATGGTGAAACCTTTGTGAGACCAACGTTTTAGAGACTTAAGTGTTTTAGGGAGTTGCTCATCATAGGAGGCCTTTCTGCGTGGTTCATTGTCACCTCTAAAGCGCATAATACTGGTCTCTTTACCGCCATGAAGTCCCTCTTCCATACCGCGCAGGTAGAGATAGTCATTTACTTGCTTAGTCCATAGACCAAAATCATCAAAATGTTTGTAGTCATTGGCCATGTCAAAAACCACATGGGTGTGAAAGCCACTTTTGTCTCCAGTGACTTTGGCCGTTTCCGCCATTTGATCTCTAATTCGATTGGGATCAAATTCGTATTTCTTACTCTTTAATTCCCACACATAGCTTTTATTTCCCGCGGTGTGGGTCTCTTCTGTGTATTTTCCAAGATAATTGGGGCGAAATGTTGTGGGGGCAATGCGCTCATAAGGCACATCATCTTTGAGTTTGGGCGTGGCCTTTCTTAGAAGCTCAATTCTTTCTTCCTCAGGAAGATTGAGCCACTCGTTGTCGTCGTACTTAGGATCTTTATAGTAGAGGCTAATATTGTTGCTCTTTCCTTCTTTTTCAAAGGCAAAGGTGACATGAGTTTTGGGCGAGCCACGAACTGGAAGAGCTTTCTTAAAGTATTCATTTTGACTTGAAAGGTAGCGTATCATATCCCAATTCTTGGAAACGCCCTCAGCATTGAGGCGATCAAAGAGATAAAGGGCATGTTCTGGGGATTTTACCCATTTATTGAGTCCTTTAAATTTATCTTTCGCCGGAATATCGCGTACAAGAATGTCTGTGAGCTTTAAGAGCTCTTTGGTGACGGCCAACTCATCCGGAAAGTCATCTAGGGACTTAAGGGAATTGAGAAGTGAGCTTGGATTGTTAATAGATTTAATGTCTTGATTAAAATCCACTTCATACTTTTTAAATCTTTCGTAGTCCCCTCGACTTAAACTTAGTGACCACTTCTTAAGTTCTTCGGCGACTTCCGGGCTTGAATTCACAGCCCCTTTAAAAATCAGAGGTTCTGTTAATTTTTCGGGATCTTTGAGGATATCAGCAATAAGAGGATCATCCGTATCGATGCCCGACGCTGTCTTTGATGAATCAGGAGTGACAGGTGGGTCTTTAGGCTTAAGCTTAATGAATTTTTTTAACTTAAAAATTAGGGCAATGGCCGCTGCTGGAGGCAGAGTCATATCGCCAATGAGCTTACAAACTCTTTCGGCACGGTATTGAGGGGCATAGCAGCCAAGTGTGGTGTATTCTTCTTGAATGGCATGAGAAAGAGCTTGAAAGAGATCTTTGACCAGAGTGCCAGCAATGGAGGCGGTGGCGCCCATTTTGCTTTTTCCCTCATCGATCTCTTTATCATATTCAAGGGCCACATAATGCATGAATGAATCAGCATATTCACCGATGGCCTCATTGGTCTTGGATCGACTTTCTCCATCAAAAATGTAGCCGAGAGTTCCTAGTACAGCATCTTTTAAGAAAATAAAGAAATCAGCAAGGGAATTGAGTAGGCCCCAGCCACAAAAGGCAAGAGCGCGAAAGCTTAATAGTTCAATAGGGTTTTCTTCTTCATAGTCCTCACATTCAAGCTTTTGCCTACTAGGAACGTGAGAGCAAATTTCACTATCTCGCATGACCTCACAAAGTGGTCCGTAATTGTCTTTGAGATTTTGATTGTCAGTGATGCCCATCTCACATCTTTTAGATTGATAAAGATTCTCAACAGATGCGGCATTATTAAGTCCCGAAAGGAGCTTAGAGAAATCAAAGGCCAACGGCGCTTGAATACTCAGCATGAAAGAGAGAAGAAGGGCGATGAGCTTTCTCATGGCGCGCCCTCGCGAAGCACTTCTTCTTTAAAAGAGGTGAGAAGGTCACTATCAACGATCCCACCATCTTCGCGGGTAAGCACGATCACGTGGCGCGAGTTTTCATTAAACTTATGAAACTCTTTAAAGCTAACGCTTTTTCCTTCGCGATTGATGTAGGTTCCGGTGACGGTGAGCTCTTTGCCTTTGACCCAATGGTAGTCTTTAGCCTGCCACTTGGTAATGCCAAAGAAGGTCAGGGCTTTTGCCTTATCTTTTTCAAAGTTTTTTATCAGGCGTTCGCGATTGTTAAGAGCGGCAAGTACACTCTTGCCTTCAAACTTTTGATAAGTGGCCCTGATCTGTTTTTCACTTAGGGATTTTGCGAGGGGTTTATAGATACGAATGCCCCCGAGCTCTCTTTTGAAAACCCAAATCCTATCGACCGCGCCTAGGGTAAAGGCATGAAAAATTAAGACGTAAACCACCAATTTCACAATGAACTTATCGGCTTTGAGGCCACTATTCTTGATCGGAATATGTGGGCATGTTAGGATAATTTCATTATGAATAAATAATCACCGACATTAGTGCCCTAAACGCCCGATTTAATTAAAAGAATTTGGTGTTTAGTCGTTTGACCTTCTTAATAAGGTGATTATTTTGACTTCCCTAAAATTATTTATCCTGCGTCTTGGGACTGCCCTTGCGCTCTCAACTCATAAAATATTCAATGATATCGAAAGCACTCTCTTTCAAACGGAGAGCATTGAGCGACTGTTTGAAAAAGAAGATCATCGCGAAAAACGCAAGAAAAAACGGCGTCACTATCGTCGTGGCAAATTCAAAAAGCGCCAGCGCTTTCGCCAAAAGCATTTCGCTCTCAAGGGATCTCATTCAAAAGATCATCGTTATTCACATCAAAAGAAAATTAGACGGATGCACACAAACGCTTAAGTTTAAGGAGAGGTGATATGATCAAGCTCTTTTTGAATATCCTCTAGGATCATGCGACCACCACGCCTATTAGAATTGACACACATTTGGCGTAGGAATTGTTCTATTTCTTCTCTTTTTTTGTAAGCGGAGGTGTTGATATTGCCGCTGTCGTGATTGGTGAAGATATCAATCTCTTGGTAGACAAAACCGGTCCAGTTCTTCTTGCAGGCTTCTTTAATATCTCCCCCACCAAAAACTGAAACAAAAGCACCCGGATTGTTGCGACTATTGAAGATTTTTTCTGTCACTCTATCTTTGAGGTGCTGACGGGCTTCGCCGATAATATTAGGATCATAGGGGCGCTCGATTCCCAAGTTATTAAAAGTCTGTCTAAAAAGTTCTTCTGTGAGTTGAGGATACTTTGGTGGAGGACTTAAATTAGCAACGAGGTCGCTAATAACGTCATCACTTAATTGAATATTTGTAGCTTCACTTTGAATACAGTTATCAAAATTTTCTGCGGAATTTGGTTCGTTTAAAATCAACTCGATACTAGCATCAGAGCAGGACTCTAAAGCTTCTTTTAAAGAAAAGGGTTGATTGGCAATAATAGTTTCTATGTGCTCATTTTTAATTTGAGGAAAGATTCTCTTTCCTTGGCACTCTTTTTGAGAAGTGTACTCAACACCTCCAAAAACATTCTCTTTAATAAAATTGTATTTTTCCATACTCGCAGCTTGTAAGAGTTCTGGGTTATAGCGGTAGGCGACAAGCGATTCAGCGAAGTCCTCTCCGGGACTGTCTTTAGCGTAGTGAGAACAAAAGTTGTCTTTACGTGCCGAGCTGTATTGAAAGTCACCGTGATCAACCCATCCACTAATGGCCATCCACTCTGGACTTTCATCTAAATCTAGCTCTGAAGAAATATAATGGGCAATTTCGTGAAAAGAAGTACTTTCCATTTGTTCTTTGGAATAATTTCCATCACTCCAAAGGTCATAAAAGGCTATACGAGCAAAGGCCAAAGTTTTATCCCCATGAACCTTGAGAGTATATCCGCGTTTAAATTTAGTAATCTGCTTATCTGTATCAAGTGGGAAGAGCCCTTTAGGAAAAGCGCGAACAGAGCGGATAATAGAGTCGACTTCATCCTTTCTAAAACGTGATGAACTATCATGAGCGATTTCAGAGCCATTGAATCCAAACTGTTTAAGGTAGAGAAGTTTTTGGCCTAGCTCTTTTCCAAATACCGCTTCAGTGGCACAAGCAACCTTTTTACAACTTTGTGGAACTTTTTTAGAGACGTCTTTAGTGTCCATTTCATTCTTAAAAGTACCACGATTTGTAAGCAGATCAGTAAAGGCCATCAGGGAATCAGGGCTCTCGCCTTCTAAGGAAACTCCGCCGATCACCGCTGATTGATCTCCGCTGCCATAAAAGTCCTTATTCATTTGAGTAATTTCACTTAAAGAAGGCATCTTATCTCTACACTCCGATGTCCTGATATCTTTTGTTGAAGCTGCCCAATGATCTATTTTTAGCGCTTGTCTTAAAACGGGAGAGAAGTCTTCTGGTTCTAAAACTTTAAGAGAGGAAGCTTCATTACAGGTCGGATCAGTAACATTTTCTAACGCGTATAGTGGAAAAAAAACGGAACATGAGAATAAGAAAAGGGCAATGACTCTAAGGAGCATACTTCACCCTCACCAGCTCTTTTTTAGAATTATTTTTAAAGAGGAGAAGATAATTTTTGTAAGGATAAGAGAGGTAGCGTGCTTTTTTATGACCGTCTTCAGGATAGGCTTTGATCTTGTTCTTATCGAGAAGAGGGAGCAGTTGAGAAAGAGAAGGTTTCTTTGCTTGGGTAAGTTTATAGGTAAAGCGAGAGAGTTGGTCTTTTTCAATAAAAATATTGAGCGCATATTTATAGCGATTTCTTACATAAGAGAGACGCTCCTTATCTTGGTCATCCGCTTTTCCTAGTTTTTTAAGGATCGTGCTTTTGGGGTGATTTTTCCCGTTGGAGAGCCAGACAATGTCTGCACCGAGAGATTCTTTAAGAATTTGATCAAGGTTTTGTGGATAGGGGTTTGCCTTCTTGTCCGCACCAAAAAGAAGTGAAATCGATAAAAATATAAGACAATGACCAAAAATGAGTTTCACAAAGGCTTATCGGAAGATTAAGAGATTTCTTAAAGTAAATTCATAGGGTTATAGTTAGCACATGGGCATATCTAAAGATCTATCTCAAAGAATCAGCGCGCTCGATGAAAAGAGCACTAAAAAACTCATCAAAATGGCGTGGGAAGATCGTGTGTCTTATCAAGAGATCCAAAAGCTCTTTGGCTTTTCCCCTAATGAGGTGGAAAAATTCATGCGAAAGACTCTTTCAGAAAAAGATTTCAAGCGCTGGAAGCTGCGCCAAGCGAAGCGTTTCACTTTGAAATCAAAGAAGGCCGCACTTTTAAAAAGTGATTGTGATTGAAAGATTTCAAGATTTTCGTCAATTAGTATAAACTAAAGAAAGAAAAATAGCCTAAAAATGGGATCTAAGGGAGGATCGTAATGAAATCTTTAACTTTAATACTGTCGCTTTTTCTGAGCTTTTCACTTTTTGCGAATACTTTGGAGCTTAAGAGCAATAAAACCAATGATTTTAGAGATGGTATCGAACTGGAATTTGATAGTAGCGAGGAGTTCTCCGTGTTTAAAATTCTTGGTCAAACTTATAATGTTAAAAGCTCTAGTCAATTAATCACCACCATAATGATGCTCCAATCCAAACAAATTTATGCAAGCCATCTTTATCATCTCAATGGTGAGGCTTTAGGTTTTAGGATCATATCTAATGCATCAAAGCCCTAGGACTTTGGTGAATATTCGTCAAAAAGGCTAACCTGTGCTATGATCAGCCCTTCGAAGTTCTAAAATATGGGGGTGTCCCGGTTTCGACGGGGTAGACCAAAGAGCTTTCGGGCGTGCCTGGGTTGGTCGGACGGCCCAGTAAAAATCCGACCAAACTATAAATGCTGACTCTTATGAGCCAGTTGCTATGGCTGCCTAATAGGCAACAACCAAGCATGAGGCGCTAGTGCCAAGAAACAGAATCTAGCAAAGCTGATTGGCGACCAGTTTAAACGTGCCACGAGGGTGTCGGGCCTCCTCGTAAAATCCCCACCGAGGTTTGCCGTTTGCACGTAAAACGGACAGTCTTGTCAGCTGACCATAACCGCTGACTACGCACGTAGGCCGGGCTTCGAGGATATTCCGGACGCGGGTTCGATTCCCGCCACCTCCACCACGACAAGTTTAAAAAAGCACCAAGTTCGGTGCTTTTTTTATTTCAACAAAATTAACAACTTACAAAGAAGAAGTTCTTAAGGTCTCTCGTTTTACTCATACTAAATCACGTGGAATCACGGTATTTGCAACAGCAATGTCGTGCCGACACGTTTTGTTAAAAATTAACACCGCACTGTGTGTACGCAGCGTAGGCCAATTAGGAGGCGAAATGAAAAAAAGAAGAACGGACAACATAAAAATCTCACCAGAAGCAATTTTACTACGAAGACTTAGAGAAAGTTCAAATTTATCAATTCGAGAGGTGGCTAGTTCAATTGGTAAGTCGGAGTCTTACTTAAGGCATATAGAAAAAGGTCGACTAGACCTTCCGAGTAAAGAAGTCCTTTTAAGGGTATTAGAAAATTATAATATTAGTTATCATCAGTTCAAACATAGATTAAGGTTTATAGACCATTCAGATGCCATCAAAGATTATGCTTTTGAATTGGTAAAGCGATTAAGCAACGATCAACTTCGACTAGTTATAAGGTTTCTAAAGTCGATTTTGGAGAATTGAATGAGATTTAAAACATATCTTAATAGAATGAGAAAATATAACGCCGATTCCATCATAATGGGAGTTACTTCAGAAAGCTGGAAATATTGGCAAAGCGATAAGAGTATTGAAGCATATCTACAAGAGGGAGACCAATTTGGATATTTATTAAGAGCTTACGGACATAAGGTAGCTTCACTGGCAAAAAAATTTTGCAATCCAAATAGTACAAAACCAATTGATACACAGGGAATTAAATGGTTTGTTTATAATTATCTGGAGATAAACGATGGTTTCTACCAGGGGTCCTCTGAACCTGCAGAAACAATAGCCGCCATAAAGGCACATCAAGATTTCGATCTTTATCCACGGTTGGGAGATTGTATCGACGGCGACTTCGCTGACACTTTTGGAACAGCCGTTTTTATGGCGAGGCAGCTAAATTCACAACATCACATGTGTACTCAGGCTGGCGTGACCTTCGAGAGGTCTTTTTTGATCTTTAAAGAGTTTTTAAAAAAAATTTCGGATTCTGAATACACAAAAATTCGTACATATTTGGGAATGGAGCCTATAAATTTTGTAAGAGCCACATATGCTCTATTGGTTCATTTTTCAGGAGGTTTAAATACTGGTGATCCAGGTTTTTTATCTTTAAATAGAAACGGTTTTGAAGAAGTTTTAAAATTAGATGAATTAGATATCCAGCCGGATGATATATTTCTGGTTTTACAGAGATTAACTTGGACAAGAGAAGGTATTATCGAGTGGCTTAATAATAATCTAAGATGGGACGAGTTAAATGCAAAGCACTTCGTTGCACCTCTGGGAATAAAGCCTTTCTTAGAAATCGAAACCGATCACATGGAAATGAACTTTGCTCTTCCTTCACCTTGGTTTGTATTAGTTAAATTATCATCTTCTTTTAATGACTATTTTAATGACATATTTTCGACCGATGAAATTGCGGAAAAAAGATCAAAGTGGGGACAGGCGACAGAAGAAGTTTTAAAGCGAATTGTCGAGGTAAATGCTCGTTGTGATACGTTCATCGATGTCGATGAGACAAATCCAAATAGAGATGAACCATTTTCAGACCTGATTTTAGTCGGGGGTTCTGATGTCTTGATTATAGAGTTAAAAACTACGATGGCGGGAATTAATGACAAATTCAAGATGGGACCAAAACAGCTTCCTACTATGCTATTTCGACAGCTCAGTGCAATTTTTCAATGCCATTCAACAGAAAGAAATTTGTCCTCTTATTATTCCGGCACAATTGAGAATGTTGCTTATGCAGTTGTTACTTCCCAATACCAAGTTTATGACTCCGCAGTGGTTACACATTTAGATAGCTACTCTGATTTCTTCTCCGAACGGGGGATAAATGGATTTGAGGTAATGGATATCGATGAGTTTGAAAATTTATTAATTGATAAAGATGTGTCTGGAATAGTTAGAGAGATCATTAACAGAACTAGCCTTCGCCGTTCTTTTGAGTTCGATAAAATTGAGAGGTTCGCAAAAAAGAACTTAGCTAATAATACAGACTTTTATCTCAGTGCTGCTGAAGAGTTGATGCCTGGAGCAGATGAAAGAAGAAGAGCTCGCCTGTAGTATGCCTGATTTTTAATTTATATGATAGGAGTTGAAATGAATGATTTTTGGGAAATTATAAAAGATATTGCATATGGAGCTAGACACTATCAGACAATTATCGCTGCTTTACTCGGTGGCGGTATTGCATGGAAATATAACAGATCCAAGCATAAGCTAGACCATGAAAATGCTAAAAGACAGTTGTTTATACAGCTTAATGAAAGATATGACGTATTAAATGACCATTTAGAAGAACTTGTTCACACAGAGTTTGAGACACAGCGTGATGCTCAACTACATGGAGAAAAGGACTTGTATCTTGTTTGGGATGAGTTATTTGAGTCAGAACCAACCTTGCAAAGTAAAACTATTACCGCAGCATTTGATTACTTGAATCTTTGTTCTGAGCAATATTATTGGTACAAAAAAGGTTTCATTGATGACAATGTATGGAGATGTTGGAAGAAAGGGATGAAGGATTGGGCAAAATATTCATTTTTTCTTAGAAATATTATCAAACGAGAAAAGACGAGAAAAGCCGCTTACTACAATGATGATTTTCTAGATATTTTTGATGAGTAAATTCAGTGGTTATATTTTTTGATGAAGTCTTTTTTTCTTTTCTTTTGCATCCTTGCTTTAGAACCACATCTATCACTACACCAAAGTTTATTCTTGCGACCGATAAAAAAATGAGAGCAACTTTTGTTGTTACATTTTTTTAGATTTTCTAAGTGTCCATCTTTTGCAGCACAAACGAACGGATAAAGAACTTGTTCAAAAGGAGTTGCAAAACCTTCCATTTCGAGAACATCAATACATTCTGGTTTACTTTGATTCTTTGGGTAAACAAATATGTTTCTGTATTTTAAGTTTTTACTTGCTTCATTAATGTATGCCCAAAACTCCTGTTTGTTACTTTCTGATAAGTATTTTTCTAGAAGTTGGTGACTAATAACCCTTGTAACTTCATCAAAGTGTTGAGGAGCATTACTTTGAAGTAGGCCCTGCTGTATACACTCGTTGGCGTTCCGTACTAAGAAGCTCACGAGACCTTCTGATGATAAGCTCTTTAGCTCCCCATCCAGTAATTGCATATTTTTTCGGCTTGTTTTTTGATTCATAAGCTCTTGTTATTACGCTGTTGTTACGGCTTAAGTCTCATAAACCCGTATTGAAGTCGTAACCACTTCTATGATTTCTTACTTATGAAGTCAATGAAGAGAGGTTCTCAATGAGATATGCAGTAGTTAATGGAGAGAAGAGGGAGGCTAGTCCCAGGCAGAAGGGGGAATGTCCTTGTTGTGGCAGTGAAATGGTCGCAAAGTGTGGTGATAAAATGATTCACCATTGGGCCCATAAATCCAAAACCGAATGCGATAGATGGTGGGAAAATGAAACTGAGTGGCATCGTAATTGGAAGGATGAATTTCCAAAAGAATATCAAGAAGTAGTTCGTTTCGCTGAGGATGGTGAAAAACATATCGCTGATATTCAATTACCAAATGGATTTGTGATTGAGTTTCAAAATTCAAGAATAGACAAAGAAGAAGTTAATGAAAGGAATCACTTTTACAAAAACCTAATATGGATCGTAAATGGTCTAAGCCGACGGCAAGGAGACTATTCAGATTTTTGCTCAGTGATAAAAAAAAGTGACACTATTAGTTTTGCCCCTCCTACCTATTTGGTTAAGTTGGAGGACTGCAAGCTACTAAAAGAATGGAGCGGTCACAATGTTCCAATATTTTTTGATTTTTCTGAGGAAGACCTAGAGCTTGGAAAGGAGCTATGGGGTCTGTTTCCACAACATGAAGTTGGCTATGGATTGATAACAAGGCTTAGTTTCCCTATGGTTAAAGAAATCATAAACCTTGATGTCCAAACTTTATCTGGTTTAGTAAAGTCCATTAATTTTGACATCGAGACCCATACTAAAAGGTATAAAAAATCAAAAGGGTTTCAGGAAAAGAATAGGTACAAGAGAGCTATTCCGTCAGCTCTCTTTCGTTCGATTAGGCAGTCTTAGACTTCATCTCAACAACATTAGAAGCTGTTTTGATTATTGCTCTAGCTTTTCTATTGGCAGCAGCAGTTACTAATTTATTTGTACAGAATCCGCCAAAGCTGAAAAGCATTCCTTGTAAAACTACTTTCCCACCTTCGATAGCGTAGGCCTTAGTCTCTTCTAACCATTCAGGTTTGATAAATTTTTGTTTCTTCTCTTGTGTCTTTGTCGTAGTCATAAAAACTCCTTATAAATTTGGGTCAACATTAACCCTGTCTATGATGCTTATACCCATTCCTTAAAGTTTATTTGAATCTCAAGTTTTCTTTCTTGATTGGTATAAGAATCGTAGTGGCAATGATGCCCTTATTCCTAACGAGGAGAACAAATGAATAATGGAGAGAGAAAAGGATTTCGAGATTTAGAACTTGATGACAAAGTAACTTTAACCGGTCAACTTTTACTGACCTGTGGAACAGCTTTTTTGTCCTTAGGACAAATTTTTAAATTGTTAAAATCCAATGAACTACCAACATCACCTATAAATCCAACAGTCGCGGATAGAAATACAATCGAGACTAATATGTATAGCGGAAGACGCTCTTATTTTGAAAGCTAGGAGAATTTATGAATTATAGATTAATAGAAGATAGAGCAGAAACTATTTTTGAAATTTTAGAGGACAAAATTAATTATGGATATGAAACGAATTCGCCAGATCTATTGGATGCTTATAAAGCAACGTTTGGTCTTAAAGCTAAAAGTATTTCTCAATACTGTAGAGCTTTCCGTGATTCTGGCCTTAGCTTCAATATATCCTCGGTCGAGGCAATTTATGAAGAATATGCACATTGCTTGGAAGGGTATAAAGGACTTTCGTTTGAAGAGAAGGAGATACTAAGGGAACTACTTTATAAGGTAAAGGAATTGGGGGCAAACGCCCCTTTTCTTTCTCCCTAAGTGGATAGCTTAAACGAACCTTTAAGATATCAACTATGGATAACCTAAAGCCTATTTAGATTAACCAATACCAAACAATTAACACGTTCTAACTAGCCAGGAGGAAGTTATGGTATATGCATACTTACGTGTGAGCTCAGATAAGCAAACACTTGAAAACCAAAAATATGAAATCTTAAACTTCGCCAACGATAGAAAGTTAACAGTTGATAAATGGGTTGAGGAAACCATTAGTGGTACTAAAAGCTCAAAAGATAGAATTCTTGGAAAAGTTATTGAAGGATTGGAGGAGAAGGATATATTGATCGTTACAGAATTAAGTAGATTAGGACGGAGCCTATTTGATGTAATGTCTATCTTAAATGATGCAATGGAGAAAGAAGTGACTCTTTATAGTATAAAGGAAGGGTACACACTCGGCTCGAATATTAGTAGTAAAGTCCTTGCCTTTGCCTTTGGATTAAGCGCAGAAATTGAAAGACAGTTAATAAGTCAAAGAACTAAAGAAGCACTTCAGCGAAGAAAGGCAGAGGGAAAGAGCTTAGGGCGACCAAAGGGTTATAAACTTGAAAACGTTAAACTTAGTGGAAAAGAGGAGCAGATTAAAGAATTACTAAAATTTGGTGTATCCATGAGAAGTATTGCGAGAATGCTTGGGTGTCATCATAACACTGTATCTTACTTTATTAAGACGAAAGGCTTGAAATAGTGGGTTCTAAATGAGCCCACTTAACTTAAGTGTAACTATAATGCCGGTTATAGTGGCAACAATTCCAAAAATTATTGGCCACTTTCTTTTTTTATCTATTTGAGACAAGTTTTCAATTGCTAGCTGTCTTCTAATCATAGCTATATATACAACTGCAGGTAAGGTCTTCTTCGGTTCTGCAATTGATAAAGACGCTAAAAGCCCTATTACAGCAGTACCAATCCCAATTGGACCGAGAATCCCAGCTATCAGTGTGGACATTGTTGTATATGTGCTGAAAGCGAGACTAATTCCTAACCCATTTGTAAGTGCACCGAGTGCGCTAGAGGCAGCTATGTAAACGCCAAAACCAGAAGCCTTTAAGCCAAGTATTGCTGCTAAGGCACCGCCTGAAGTTATAGCCTCTTTGTTAATCACTGAAGAATCAATTTTTTTTAATTTTTCTTCTAACTCAGCTCGAGCTTTATCTGATAGTTTTTGGACTGTATCATGTAGAACTCTCATGACTATCTTTTCTTCAATTTCATCAACATTTGAAGAGTCAGTTATTTCGACTTTTAAATCATTACCAACAAGAAGGAGTAGTGACTTATAGGTATTAGTGTTTCCTCCAAGAGCTTTGTTGTAAAGAAACTTAATTTTATTTGATCCTCGATAATTTAACTCATTAATAATTTTTAATCTTGCTTCATCAATAGGGGTGTTGATATCTATTGAAAGCTTCAAAAGCTTACTCAGATCTTTGACGTGTTCTTCATTTAAAAGTTTAAATATAGGGTCAAAATCATCAATCGGATCTTTCTCTATGTTTGTTACTTCATCTAAATTTAGATCTTTTGCATATAGCGAAATGGATAGTTGTCCAATAACATAAGTCGATAAGACGTATTGTGCATTTACTTTGTTGGAAGTCTTGATGAAGAGCTTTCTGAGCAGAGGACCAGGATTACCCTTCGTGGCCATAGCGACACTATAAATAAGCGAAGAAACATCTATATATGGTGAGAGTTGTACATACCTTAAATATATCTTTTCAACCTTATCAAAAGTAATATTTCCAAGTCCCATTTTTTGGAATCTTGATTCAATTTCTCCAAGAATTCTACTTATATCTGAAATACTGATTGAAGTCGGTTGCTTACCACACTTAGAAGCAATCTCGCTATTTAGCATAGTCAAGTGGTGCTTATATTGTTGATTGTCCTTGAGCCAAACAGCCTCTAGAGCATACTTTTTAACAATACTTTTCAAGTCTTTTTCAAATTCGTGAATGTTTAATGACGTATTTTCTGCAAATGACATAAAGAATAATTCCTCACACTGTAGCATTCACAATAAAATCACCAATAAAATCTTTCTCATCTTCAGGGAAAACAAACATAAATCCAAAGGCTGTGCTCGCTGCTTTTAAAGGAGAAAGTACATAGTTACCTGTAGTCCTTTCTTCGGTATTACTATCAGGGTTAAGTGGATATATTACGAGAAGACCTCTGTCTTTTGGCCGGGTGCTTCTTCTAAGTGAAGCACACCCGATCGATTTACCATCTTTAATTAGAATATCGTTAACCTCCTTATTCTTATCAAACAAATCCTTCATATCTATCATCTCATCTCTTGGCAGAAACAAACCCCTAATATAGTCCGCTTCGGGATCGCTTTCTTTTTTCACTCCGATTGCTATCGAGCGATCTAGCAATAAGGTTTCATCACCAACCTTAAACTTGTGGATTTTACCCCCTTTGTTTCTTGACATTACTGCTACCGACCAATTTGTTAATCGAATTTGTTTTTCTATATATGTTGATAAGTATCTTTTTTGGGCCCTAGTATTTGCTTTACTAACTTCAATATCGTCAACAAATTGCATTATCGTCTCTCGTGGAACATTCCGGTAAAGCAGGGATTTCCTAAACATATTAAACATTTCACTTTCTTTAACAATATTTTGTTCTTTGATTCTGATTAGCAAAGTTTCTACTGCAGACTCATTCCGACTTAATATTTTACTATCTGTTAAATTTAAAAAATCTGGAAGTGCTCTTCGCCCTGAGAATGTAAATTCAACAGCAGCAGCCGTTCTTGATTTGTTTGAAGCGGTGATAAGCATTCCAGGGTGTTTCCTAACTCTAATACGGACATCAATTGGTCTATCTTTGTTTTCAGACATAACCTTGATTTCCTCTCGGATCTCATTTTCGACTGTCGCCATATCAAAAAAGTTATCTCTTATTTCATCTGTAATGAAAATTCTTTTAACGTCTAAATATCCTGGTCTATAGCCAAACCACCGCCCCATTTGCATAAGTGTGTCATACATCTTTGATGATCTAATAAAATAGCTTACAGTAAGCCCCTCTAAGGTAAGTCCTCTGGAGAGAGTGTTGCCACCAACTACGACTCCCCAGAACTTTTCTTCATAAGAGAGCCTATTTTCTGACTCTGAGTTATCAAGAATTACTTGTATAAAATCTAGGAAAGTTCCAATGTTTTTCCAGATTACTTCAAAGTCATATACCTTATCATTATGCACGTTCATTTCACTGCTTGTTTTTACATAATCCGCTTCGTATATTTCGAGCAATCGCTTTTTCATTTCCTGATTGTCTTGTTGGTATAAATACTTTGAGTTCCAAACATATTCATCAACGAGCTTGTGAACTTTCTTTTGATCATCGATTTTGTATGAACTATGAACAAGCATGGTCATATGCTTCTTGTATTGTCCCCGGGCAATTCTTATAGCAGTTGATATCAGGAAGCTGTCAACGGCATTCTCTAATGACTCTGGCATTTGGTCATAATTCTTTATCTCATTTCTTTTTGCAGGTGCCATTAGTACGGCATCATAAATCGGAATAGAGCGAATTAACGGCAGTCCTCCAACAATTCTTCCATCAACGTCTAGGCCACCAAAAAGCTCTTGAGCTCCGGTGTATGTCGCAGGTTTTTTTAGAGAGATTATAAAATCTTTTGGGAAAAGGTCATCATCAATAGTTGCGTCGATAAGTACGTTTGCAAAAGGAGTCGCTGTGTACCCAATATAACTCACTATTTTAAATTGATTTAGAATGTCTCGGATAGAATTGTTAATAGCCGTTGCATCCAATTCTGGATCTTTGCTAGTATTAATACTTGCTTGGTCGGACTCGTCATCTATAATTAATACCGGACAGTTTTCTCGATACTTATCTTCCGCTTCAGAAAGCCATTTATTGAAATTCCTTAAGACTGAAGCATTTTTCTTAAGGACCGCTATTGTAAATCCATGCTTTTTTCCGCATGCCTTATTTGCAGATGTAGTTTCTTTTTTTGAGAAGTCTCCATTTTTATCGGATCTTGTAAGAGTGTCACTTGAAAGCTCGCTGGGTTCAATTATTTCTTCCCTTAGTCTTACTTCAGTTTGGTATCTTAAATTGTTATGAATACCAGCTAATACTATTATAAATCTATAGCCTGCATCTAGAGCTTTTGTAATCACAGCGGAATAGTTAGCTGTTTTTCCACTTTGAACATAACCAAGAACAAGACCTTTTGTATGTAATGAGGAACCATTGCTTGTTAAATTCGGGTTGGTTGTTTCGGCAACGATACTATCAGAGGACTCATTTAAGTCTTGAATCATTTCATCACTCCAGCCATCTTTTCCCTGTAGAATAGTCCTTAACTTGCTCCAGTGAGAGTTTGGGGATTCATTTGCACCACCATACCAATCTTCCCTTTGTTGATTTTCTCTTACAATGTCTTCGCTATTTCTTTTTTTAAACTCTTTAAAATAGTGTTCAATATGAAGCCTTATAACCTGATCATCTATGTTCATTTTGCGGAGGTCCGTCTTTATTATTTCCGGATTAAGGCCAAGTTTAAATTTAGAGCAAACTAGTTCATATAAAATACCGTCTAACTTATTGCTAGAATCTTCTGACATCTTAGTACCTCTTAACTTAATGAAATTACTATACTCTGTTCGGGATAGTTGACTAAAAACTTTAGGTTTACGTTTAGGCAAATTTAGCCAGTACATTATTGTGACTCTCATAAAAAATGCCCAAATTCCGATTAGATTCAAGAGAATTATCAACGGTTTAGAACCCTAAGGAAGGAGTGATTTATGTCTGCATGGAAAGCTGGAAAAGTTCAATGGTTTGATGACAGTTCAGGTGAAGGGATGATCGTCGATGAAAAAACGGGTCAAACTTTTTATGTTCATTATTCAACTATCGTCAGTGAAGAAACTCATAAGAAATTATTAAAAGGGAAGAAGGTTAAATACCAGCTATATGAAAACCTATATAGCAAGAGAGTCGACAAAGTAAGAGAGTGCTAATCACCAAACTTTAAAAAACTGAAATAAATTAGAGAATTTATATGACTACTAAGAAAAAAGAAATAGTTACAGAGCAGCAGTTCGATTTTTTTGAAAATAATTTCGATCCGAATCCTTATTGGACAAGCTCATTATTTAATGAAGTTTATTTAAAAAATGATATTCCACGTAAGTATAAAAGTATGTGGCAAAATGATGAATATGGAGGTTTTTATAACTTCTATCAAGGGTTTATTAGTCTCTGTGAGAGCAAAAACGGAGAGCGATTCGATAAGTGGAACGAGGTAGATACAGTCACAAATTGGATTCGACCTGTTATGACACTTCTTGGATGGGAGGATCCTTCAAATCCAAGAGATAATTATGTTGTTGATAATGAATCCTTTACAATTCTAGAAGACGGAAAAAAGAAAACATATCGACCCGATTTGATGTATTTTGATTGCCCGACACATAAGAAATATGTTCAAAAGGAAAAGAAGGCGGAAGATAAGCTTAGAGAAGCTAGAAACCCTACAACGGGCCCCAAAATGATGCTTGAAGCAAAATATTGGGACCGCTTGGAAGAATATAGAAAAGGAACTGAAGCTAAGAAGTCCAGAAATAATGGTAACAGAGATGAGACAACAAGGTCTTTGGCACCTGATGATCAATGTTTGAAGTATATGGATATATTAAAGCATGATTTTGGGATTCTTTCAGATGGTAAGACTTGGAGACTCTTTCACTCTGAACTTTCAACCGGAACAGTTAAAAGAAGTTTTGAGTTCGACCTAGGTAATTTAGCAAAACATGCTTTGGAGATTGATCAAGAAGATCACTACAAAAGCTTTTTAGAGCAGGCAAAATACTTTTATTATTTTTTCTCTAAAGAGTCTCATGTACAAATGGGGGCATCTGTTCCATTTATTCACGAGGTACTAGAGTATTCAAAAAAATATGCTTCTAATATTGAAGAGGATTTAAGAAAACGTTTTGTTATTGCTATGGGATACGTTTGCAATGCGATTAAAGAAGATGTTGAAAAAGATAAGGGAGACTACTCTCTTGACTTAATTAGGAATGTTTCTGAGAGCCACCTGTTTAACATTCTATTTGTTAAATCATGTGAAACTAGAAAGGTATTGCCTTTAAATGCACCAGACTACCTTAAGATTTCTTTGACGGAGGTTGTAGATACGTTAGACTTTATGAGGTTTGATCCTGAAAAGGACATGGATAATTATTTACGATATATGAAAGCAGCTTTCGGAAAGAGTTTCGATTTCGATGGGTATGAAATTTATGACAGATTAATGCGATTGTATAAAGTGATACATGATGGTGCTTCCAAAAAAGATGATTTCGGTTTTGAAATTGAAGGATTTAAAGAATCTGTTTTTGATGCTGAGGAATGGAAGTTTGCTAGAAAATTTAAAATTAACAATAAGGCAATGTTATTAGCTCTATCAAATCTTATGTTTATAGAGTCAAGCTTCAAAGAAAGGAAGTATCAACAAATACCTTATAACTATTTTACTCCTAGGCAACTAGGATCAATTTATGAAAGCTTTTTAGAGTTTAGATTGGAGGAAGCTGAGTCAGACATGGTTTTTCATAAGGGCCAATGGAAGAAAGCAAACCTTAAGTCAAAAAAAGTACAAAATTTGAAATTGGCAGACCATCACTTAATAAAAAAGGGAGAATTATTTTTTACTCCTGATAATAAAGATAGAAAAATGACCGGAGCTTATTATACTCCAGATTATATTGTAAAAGAGATTGTTGAGAATACATTATCTGGTTTATGTCAAAAGAAGACAAGTGATGAAGTCTTAGAAATGAAAGTGTGCGACCCTGCGATGGGAAGTGGTCATTTTTTAGCTGGCGCTTTGGAATATTTAGTTGAAGTATATAGAGATAAACTTAGTGATGAACTAATGGATGATATTACCGAAACTCTAGCGGAGAGTGGTCGGAAAATTCTTGATAAATGTATATTTGGTTTTGATATAAACCCTAGAGCAGTTAAGCTCGCAAAGATGAGTTTATGGTTAACGACTGCATTTAGTGGAGCGAAGCTAGAGAGGTTAGACGATCAGTTATTTTGCGCCAATTCTCTTGTTGATGATTTAAGAGTGAAAAACATTCTTGGGAAAAAGTTTGATGGTTTTGAAGCAATTGTAGGGAATCCTCCTTATGCTCGAATTCAAACTTTACACGAATATGATAAAAAACAAGTGGAGCATCTCAAAGATAATTACATGAGCTGTGAAAAAGGCAATTTTGATATTTACATGCCATTTATAGAAATGGCACTGAATCATATCTCAGACGGAGGGAAGGTTGGACTAATTATTCCACATAAAGTTTTTCAAACGGATTATGGAAAGGGTTTAAGAGGAAAGCTTTCTAGTACTAAATCGATATCTGAAATAGTTTATTTTAATGAAATAAAGATCTTTGATAATGTTGGAGTTTATACTTGCTTACTTTATTTGAATAAATCAATAAACGAAGAAATCCTTTTTGAAAACGTTGAAGATATCGTTAAGTTTAAAACGGGGCAAAGAGAGTCTGAAATGATTATGCACCCTGATCATGATAATGAATGGAAGTTCGTGTCATCTAAGGAACAAGGTATTTGGAATAAGTTAAGTGAGTTTCCATTATGTGCAGACATTTTTAAGAAGATTTATGTGGGTATTCAGTCAAGTGCTGACGACGCTTATTATCTTGAAAAAGCGAAGGAGACAAAAACTCACTTTGAAGGCTATTCAAAATATCTTGATACTACAGTAAAGGTTGAGAAGGTTTATTTCAAGAAAGTTGTTAGAGGTAAAGACGTTCATCGTTATGAAGAGCCAGAGTTCAATAAGGTTGTTCTTTTTCCTTACGATGTTTCAGGGAAAAAACCAGTCGTGGTGGATGAGAAGTTGATTAAAAAAGATGCACCAAAGACGTGGAAGTATATTGAGGAATGTAGAGAAAGACTCGAAGGGAGAGAAAAGGGGAAAATGAAAGGTGAGGGGTTTTATCGTTATGTTTATCCTAAAGGGTTAGTAAATTACAAAGAAGAAAAGCTAATGGTTTCCTTTTTAGGGAAAACTCCTCAGTTTGCTTACGATAAAGAAGGCGGTTGGCACCATAATATAAATGTTTATGGTTTTCTTAAAAAACCTGACGTTGAAGAATCGTATTATTACTTTCTTGGGGTTCTTAACTCCGCTTTAATGCAATTTTATATAAAAGCTGTTAGTTCGACTATGAGTGGAGGTTTCTATTTGTATTCGCCAACTTTTTTAAAAAAATTTCCTATGAGAAGAATTAATTTTTCCTCTAAAAAAGATGTTGAGTCTTATAAGAAGATTGAGCAACTAAGTAGAAAGATTATAGAGGCTAAGAGTCAAGCAAAAAGAGATGAATTGGAACGTTCGATAGATGATCTTGTATTTGACTTGTATGGATTCTCTCAAGAAGAAAAAGAGATTGTGATAGCTTCGTGGGGGGCTGATTTAAGTGATTTTGAGAGTGAAAAGAAGATAGCTTCGTAGGACTAAATACTTACATTTTTTCTATATACAATGCCTTTTGACTGACATGGAACGGGAGGTGAAATTAGTTTTATTATTTCAATTTCCCAGCCCCATTTGGGTTTGTCATCTGACCAGGCCCATGGTGACTCAGGTGTTACTAAGTGACGAGTAGAATCCTTATAAAACTCTGTCTTATTCTTATATTTAAATGAACTTTTAAATCTGACTATAGCAACAGTTCGAGCTTTGAAGTTTCCCTCAGATCCTGGTGTTTCGACCATTGCCATTGGGACATTTAGATATTTTGTTGGTATATCATATGTTCTTGTTTCAACAATCTTTTCACCACTAAGTATAAGTTGGCTTATCGGCCACTGAATATTGATACCAGTGTATTTTGTCATTGTATGTTTGGCCCTAGTTCTTCGTGTAGTCTAGCTGGATTGACAGGAACCGTGCACTTGTGTGCAGTGTGCTTCATTCTCGTTTCCCAAGGTATATCTCTAGAGTTTTGACCATTAAATCCTTCGACACGACCTTTAGCATTACAACAGTCTTTTTTGTTATCCCATAAGTCCTGGTCACTCCAGAATTGCTCATCTCCATTTCCGATATAGCAGGTAGTAAATTCAACAGCGTTTTGTTTACACCTTGCATGTATTCTTTCGTAATATGCCCTAACCTCTGCATCGCTTAAATGCCAGTCTTTTGTGCTTTTTGTTTTCGAATTAAATAGTTTTCTAAGGTCTCTGCCAAGTGCTCTTTCAATTCGGCACATTGATACTGGGGATAGCCTTACCATACCAGCAAGAATCGATTGAACTCCGTAAGATGCTATTTCATCCACCATTTCAAATGAGGAATAATGGAATGGTTCAGGCATATTTTCTCTATCAAAGTCTGGGTCTGTGAAATACCCATCAGCATAAATAGGGAAAAATGGATTCATTCTTACTGTGGTCCAAAAACCTGCTCTTACAAGCTTTTGAAGTGCTAATAGTCTTCTTTTGGCTGAGGGGGTTCCTGGTTCCATTACTTTATTTAATTCATCGTTTGTACTGGCGATACTCATTTGAATGCTGCATAGCTTTGGGTTTAATAAACTTATATATGGCTCAGCTGCAACAAGATCGCTTCTTGTGAAGATTATGTAAGGATAGTTATAATGATCCAAGATCTTTAATAGTTCTTGAGTCACTTTGTATTTACGATCCATCCACATAAAAGAGTCACTCATACTTCCAATTCTCAGAGGTATCCTTCTCTCCATTATATTGCGCCATTTACTTTTTCGATCAGTCTCAAATACAGTGTAAAAGACTTTCCATACTTCTGTAATGTCAATTGGGGCAGGCATTGGATTATTCCACATGGCTTTTTGAGTTAGCTGATCCATGGCATAGCAATATAAGCAGTCATGCGTACAGCCTCTTCCATAGGTGTCCGTTTCAAATGAATACAAGCATTGCTGACAAGTTTTATGCGAATTTACTAACTTGAATGGGGTTTTAAATGTGATTCCACCTCTGAATTTCTTGTTTTTAAATCTTTGTTCAAGATCTCGATAGACTTCAAAGTCAAATTCTGTTCTGTAATTTGATTTGAGTGAAAGGCTTGCAGCTTTTTCAATAATGTTATCAGTAATAGGGGTTGATATATCTTCAAGTATTTTTTCTGTATCAATACCGGGCATCCCGAGTAGGTTTTCCTGAATTTTGATAGTTTCTTTTTCCATTATTGTGTCCTTCGACTATTTTTTATGATCGCACTGTTCTTTTTTGGCTCGAAAGTAATTTCGGGATTCTCAATAAACTTACTAATTGCAAGTCTTGCCATTGATGAGAAGTCTAGAAATGGATTATTTTTTAAGAACTCTTTTATTTCTCTATCTTCTTCATCTGAAAAACGAACAGCTTTTATACTCACGTAAAATACCTTTGGTTTATTGTTTGTAGGTATTTAACATGGCGTTTTACTTTGTAAAACATTGTTTTACGTGGTTAGAAATTTTTATACTAGGGCTTCGTAAGTCCCTGGAATTATTATATCCATGTCAGATGTGACAGGGGATGTTACTGCTCCCTCTTCTGACTAAAGATTCTAAATCCTTTTTAATTCTGTTTTGTATGTCACTAGTGTCACCTTTATGTTTCTAAAGAGATACTCCGATCCAGTACCTTGATTTTGAGTCCCTCTTTTGTATTAACCCCAAGTCTTTTAACCTCTTAGTGAATACTTGTACCGTTCTTGGGATATACCCTTCAGCTTCTGACCAATTCTTGTAAGCTTGAAATAAGTCAGAGGACTTACATTTGCCCGAATTTAATAGGTGACATCTTTCATCTATGAATTGTTTAATTTCATCAGCTTCAGTTTTTATTTCTCTTTTAAAGTTTGAAATTATCCTTGGAGGATTCAGCCCTTCTTTCATCCAACTCAAGGTACCATTAACCACCCACGAGATAATACCTTCTCTTTCTGATAAAAGTTTCTTCTCAAGAAAGGGGTCTTTTTTTTCTTTTGGAACTTTGTAGTCTATGCATATCGGGATAATCCTTCTCCATAATGCATGGTCATTTTGTTTAATTAATGGAAATTGATTGGCAATTAGCCATATTTTAAATTGTGGACGAAATTCAAAAAATTCTTTGAAAAGAAATCTAGCCGTAATTTTCTCGCCCCCGGTCATTTGCTTTATTGCTCCCTCGTCTAGGTATTTGTCAGGTGATGACTCACTAGCAAAAACAATACGACTAGAGCTAAGCCTTGCTATATCATTTCTAATTCTTTCACTTTTTGATTCAATAAATGTATTAAAGTCAGCTTGCGAAGAAATACTTTCAAAAATATTAGAGATTACATTACCAAATGTGCTTTTGCCGTTTTCCCCCTGACCTATTAGAAAGAAAAGAACCTGCTCATCGGTGAAGCCAGTAATACTGTAGCCTAGAGCTCTTTGAATAAACTTGATTAATTCAATATCCCCTTGAAATATCTCATGTAAAAATCTTTCCCACATGGGACACTTTGAGCCCTTTTTAAAGTCTGAATTTATGTACTTGGTGAGTAGTTTAGACTTGTCATGTTTCAAAAGTTCACCTGACTTGAGATCGAGTAGTCCATTCTTGAAAGTTAATAACTCTTTAATTTGATCAAATTCTCCTATCGATTGAGTTACTTCTTCAAGGTCCATTAGAAGCTTTTTAGTTGCGTTTATTTTTTTATTTGACTTTAACTCAGAAATTAAATCGATAGCATTGTCTCTTTGTGTACCATTTAACATATCTGCTTCTGATTCTAGTTCACGTATATAGTCACGATAATTTCGAGTTATTTCGCCATTGGAATCAATTTTCCATTTAATATCGTCCCAATAGAACCAGGTTCCTTTCTCTTGAATATATTTAAAGTTTCCGTTTAGAAACGTCTTAAACCTCTCTGCATTTTCAAGATCTTCAACTGAAAACTCTAAAAAGCTATTCTCATATCTCTTCATACTTTCACAGATTTGGGAAACCTCATTTTCTTCGAGTGCATCCTCATTCAAACTGGAATTTATTGACTGTAATACCTCTTCAAGCTCATTGGAGTTGAGGCCTCTACTTAAAAGAGTACCTGCAATACTTGTTAGAGCATTATTTCGCCCACCTTTATTAGCGATAATTTCTTTGAAGCTATTAACGCACTTGTCATCGGACTTAATTTCACTTTTCTTTTGGCTTTTTAGTACTATTTCTTGTTTCTTGCCATTGGGAGTACAGGTTAACTTTAATAAATCACCATTGATATAGACTATATAAGAATGTTCTATTCCTATTTGTGGACATAGTGGCTTTAGAAACAATCTACTAACTTCTGCGCAACTAGAATCATATAAATGTTTAAATAGTTTTCTTCCTTGTTCTTCATATATTTCACGAAATTCTTGAGGACTTATAGGTCTCTCTGGAAAAATTACTACTCGAAATCGACTTTTATGGTGTTTACCTTTCCAGGAAATTTTATTTTTAAAAGTCGAGTATATTACCGAGGCTAGCTTACTTTCTTTAATCGCTTCAGAAACCATCTTTACTTCTTGATCATTTAAATCATCAAAGTCATAAAATAATGCAGTGATAGACTCAACACCATCTTTAGATCGTGTTCTGTTGGGTAAGTAAAGTGCCGGACTTATACAGGGAGTATTTTCCTTGATATTTGATGTTCCATGTTTTAGGCCAAAGATATCGACGATTCTTTTATTTTCTTCTTTAGGGTATTTATCTTTGACAGAACTAAAGAAGGAATAACTCAGTTTGTGTTCTTTAATATTTATCATATCTAATTCTCCGTGATTTGATATGACGTCATATTAGAACAGATTATTTTTAGGGAGGGGGAAATAAGGGGGTAAATTTTGATCTAGAATGAAATTTTTTAATTTTTTCAAACTGTCTTTTACAATAAAAACTATCTTCACATAAACAATCAACTTTCTCCTCATCTAATTCTCCACAATTACGAATACTTCTTGAGTTTTTAAAATTTGAGCTTAGGTAAGATTGTTGCAGAACTTTTTGAGAGTCTGGTGAAATAGATTTGTATGATTTATTAGATAATTGCCAAATTTTACAGTAAGTATCAGATAACCCAAATTTTATTGTTAATTTTGTGGCCACAAAAATAGACTTTTTTTTGGAGACACCATTTGCTCGAAGGTTATCTATTAAACAAGATATAAAGTTTTTGTAGTTTGGCTGATCAACTTCTCTTTCTTCAGCACCTGCAGCATAACTTCCATTTCTTTTATGTGGCTTTTTCTCGAACTGTTTATAGAAATAGAATTCTTCCTCTGGAAGTATTTTTTTATATTTTTTTAGTAGGTTTTTTAACTGATTGGAGGTTTTCTGTTGTTTCTTCCAAACCTCTCTTGTTTCTATTTGATTTCTCAACCCCTTAAGCCATGAGTCTGTAAGTAAATCAAATGCCTCTTTTAAGTCATTATCTTTTGAAATCTGATCCTTTAGTTCGTTGATTGAAATGGGGACTGTATCTCCTTTGTGCAGACGAATTATTCGGAGATACTCATCAAAGAAGCTAGAATTTAAATTGAATGTTTTTTCCAGTTTTTACCCCTCTATTTCCCGTATGAGGACTTGCTCTAAACGCTATAGTTATAAAAAACAAAGTCCAATGATCGTGAGGAATATGGTATGAATATGCGTGATGTAAAGGATACAGAAATTGAGAAAAACTCTTTTTCTGAAGAAAAACAGCTCTTTAAAAATTTAAATAATGAGAAATGGCTGACTGCAAAAGAAGCTGCAAAGTATCTTAAGGTAACTTTATCCGAGATATATAATATGTGCAGCGCAGGACAGATTGAGTACTTTAAGCTTGGTCGCAGAAGCCGGTTTAGACGAGAAGACCTTGATGAGCTTCTTCTTCGAAATCGAAGAGGAGGTTTCAAATGAGGAAGAAAAAGCTTTATACGAAAGTGTGTAAAGGCATCAAGTTTTGTGAGGAAGATGGAATCTATGAGGTTCAATACGCAAAACGAAACCCAATTACTCGCCAATCCAGGAATTTAAGACGGTCTAGATGTTACGACGGACATCCAATTACAAGTTTGGCTAAGGCACAAATTGTTTATGAGCTACTAAAAAGGGAGCTTGAGGAAAAAATTAGTGAGGATAAATCGCCTTACTGGGAAACTGTCGTAAAAAACTTCATAGTTGAGATGAGACATAATGATTATGTTAAGCAAACAGTTGATAACTACGAGTTTAGTATCGCAAAGCATACCTACAAACGTTGGAAGGGCAAAAAGATACATCAGATTTCTACTCAGATGATTTGGGAACTCTTTGATGAATATAAAGGCGTTTGGAGTGAGCATACAAGAAAGGCCATGAAGAAACATATTCGTGCCGTATTCATCTATGCAGTCGAAAGAGGAATAATTCTTAGAAACCCAATGCCAAAGATCAAGACAAGTGCATCTCAAAAGCTGCAGACGGTATTAAATGCTGAAGAGGTACAAATTCTTATACGAAAATCGATTGAACTTGATTGGGAATATAAAGAGATTGTTTACTTAGCTTTGAAGACTGGTTGTAGACAGGGAGAGCTAAAAGCACTGAAATGGGTTGATGTTGATTTCTCTACCAATAAGATCATTATTAGAAGATCGATTACAAGAGATGGGGCAGAGAAGTCTACTAAGACGGGCGAGGATAGAATTTTACCTCTTACGAATTCATTAATTCAGTTTTTAAAGAGGCTTAGAATTCAAACTGGTAGTACTAGTTTTGTCTTACCACGAAATGAAAGCTGGATGAAAGGTGAGCAAGCAAGAGAACTAAGGAAGTTTTTGAGCTTAATTGGTTTACCTGAAATACGCTTTCACGACTTGCGTGCGACATGGGCGACTTTGCTACTATCAAAAGGTGTACCAACAATACAGGTGATGGCATTAGGTGGGTGGAAAGAAATAAAAACTTTAAACCACTACGTTAGATTGGCCGGAGTTTACGTAAAAGATAGTTTAGATTGCATTGATGACTTAGAATTTAGAGTGAATGAAGCCAAAATTCTAGGATTACACAATGAGTCTCATAAGCAAGTAGTTAACACCAAAAATACATAATGATTTTAGGAGCTTGCATATAGCTGGTAAGCTCCACCATCCGATTTGGGTGGTGGACGCCTCTTCCTCTTAAACATTTTAAAAATCAACTACTTATTTACAGTGACTTGCGTTCATTTGGGATATTGAGACCTGTCTAAAACTGTCTCTGGCTGTCTCGATGTGGCTATTTGTAGCTACTTTTTGGCTACCACAAAAACAGGGTGACTACACAGTGTAGTAAAAGGCTAAAAATGAATAGGTAAGTTATGGTAATTAATAAACTACTCTGTGTAGCAAAGGAGCTTTTTCTAACGGTTTTTAAGGAGGTTTAGGATGAAACCAAAAAAGAAAAAAGCTCGTCGTAGTGACACAAAAATTGAGACAAATGAGGGAAGACTACTTGCCTATCTTAGGGAGTCTAGAAATCTTTCCATGCGAAAAGCAGCTGAACTACTCACTGTATCTAGTACCCTTATTAATCATGCAGAGAATGGAAGAATGGATCTTACTCATGGATTAATTTTGAAGTTCCTTAATGCTTATGGATACACCTTTGAGGAATTTGAAGGAATGCTTAAAGGAGATTTTAGAATCCCTGAGCATACAAGAAGTGAATGTATTGAAATAATTAAAAGGCTTGATGAACAGAAACTGAAAACTGTGAAGGCTTTTTTATCTACCTTCCTTGGAAATTAAGGAGGTACGTGTGGGAATAAAATATGATGAAGTTAAAAAATATTATATTGTTACTTACAGCCGAAGACACCCTGTAACAAAAAAGTCGAGAAATCTTAGGCGACAAGGAATTAAAACAAGGCGTGAGGCAGAAAAAGCTTATAAAGATTTAATTATTAAGCTAAATGAAAAATTTAATGAGAGTACCCATCCCTATTGGCCAGAAGTCGTTAAAAAGTTCTTGATTTATTTCGCAAATAGGGGAGTCGCTAAAAATACGTTGATAAATTATAAGTCTAGTTTAGAAGCGCATACTTTTTCAAAATGGGGGAGAGTGAGAATAAATGAAATAACGACTTCTGAAATACGTGACCTAATCCTTGATGATTTATCACATTTCTCCGAGGCACATAGGAAGAGTATGCTCAAATTCATAAGGGCTGTATTTCGATATGCAATCGAAGAAGATATCGTTCATAGAGACCCAACACCTAAGCTAAAATTTAAAACGGGGGAGAAAATTAAAAAAGTCCTCAAAGAAAGCGAAATGAAGCTTTTTCTAAAAGAGGCTAAGAGAAGGAATCATCAGTGGTTTCCTATTTGGGCATTGGCTTGCTTCACTGGAATGAGAAATGGTGAGCTTTATGCTTTGAGGTGGGATAGAGTTGATTTAACTAGAAGAATGATGGTTATTTCTTCATCTTGGACCAAGGAAAATGGATACAAAGAGACTAAGTCAGGTGATGATAGAATCGTAGAAATTGCCCGTTCATTAATGCCTATAATGAATGATCTCTATAGGAATAGGAAAGATGAATTTGTTTTACCAAGGCCAAGAGATTGGACTACTGGTTGTCAGGCTCATGTTCTAAAAATCTTTTTAAGCGAAATTAACCTACCACTTGTTAGATTTCATGATCTAAGAGCCTCATGGGCAACCATTATGCTCACTAAAGGAGTTGAGCCCATTAGGGTTATGTCGATGGGAGGCTGGAAAGACCTAAAGACGATGCAGGTTTATATCAGGAAGTCAGGAATTCATATTCAAGGTATTACCGATAATTTGAACTTCTTCTAGGAGAAAAAAGACGCTATTGAAGCAATTGAGAACACCCCTGTGTCAAGCATGACACAGGCTGTTTTGTTGAATTGTGGTATGTAAGCTCAGCAGGAAGCAGCTGCAAAGGTTGTCAACGACTCATCTAACGGAGGAAATTACTATGGCCCGCTTCTTTGGGATATCGGCGGTGATCTTGATGCATCACTTTTTAAAGGAAAGGGAGCTGCTGACTGGGGATGTTAGCCTAAGGGATGGTCTGTCCGAAAATGCTATATTAATGAGACTGAGCAGAAGAAAGGTGGGGTTATACTTTTTCAGGACCTTAAAGAGAAATCTGTTAAGTTGATTGAAAAATACATTGAGGAGTTTAGTAAGAGAGATGATTACCAGTTTATCTCCCTTGATGCTGTCAAAGTCGACTAACAATAAAATTCTGAATGTTGTAACTTTAAATAAGCTTGTGTGCCTACTACTTGTAGGCTAAGGGCCTGTTCTCTGAAGAGCCTTATCTAATATAGGAATGACTGTAAGTACCTGAAGCTATAGACAAAAAGGTGTATAAAGATAGTACACAGTCTTACTTTTTTATATAGTTAAATACTCTAGTTTTATTTCTCCTTTATGATTGACAGTATGAAAAAACTTACTCGAAACAAAGTATTATGTCTGACTATCCTGGTGATTCTACAATTTCCAGGTTTGGCTCAAAGCTTACCCCGCTTTGATTATGAAAAAATTAATGAGCATATAATCTCTTTGAAAGACCTTAGAACTAGAAAGCTGAGCTTAAATGAAGAAAGTTCTGGCGATGAACTTCTGTTAAATTTGAGGGTGGTAGAAAACTATGGTCAATCTCTGGCTCATTACATCTTAGATTCATTCTCAAAAGGGACCATTCAGCCCTATACTCTCAATCTTCTTCATGAGTATTTGAAAACAAAGGTTGTTATCCATGAACGAATTGTAGATCTGAAAAGTGATATTAAAAAAAATGAGATTTTAAAAGCTCTACAATTAGAGTCCTTCAGAAAAATCCATGATCTTTATTTTCACAAGAAGACATTAAGAACGATTCTGAATGACCAATTTAAGATTGAGAGTCTAGGACTCGATAAGTGGTACAGTTTAAGAGATAGGGTACTCAATAAACGATACATTTCTAATAGAGAAGACTTTCTTAAGGCCAACGCTTTTCCCATCAAAGAATCCCAAAGACAAAAAAGTAAGCTTTTAAGTACATGGTCAAAAAGTGGTCTTTATGTTGCTCTAGAAAACAATGTAAGTTGGGCTTCTCTCGCAAACACTAAACTATTTTGGCGAAATATTGGTGATGGTATCCTTGCGGGTGCAGGTAAAGTTGCTATTGGAGCTTCCTCTGTCTTTGGTAATGCCGTGGGGAATATTGCCTGGCGCGAGGGGTACCTAAAGAACAACACTGAGTTGTTGAGTATGCTAAAAGAAACATTAAAACCTTTCGACCTTCTTATGGAGAAAAAAGCATATAAATTTACTGATATAACCATACCCGGTAACTTTGGACACGTGGGAGTTTACATGGGCTCAGAGGAGCAGCTAAGGGAATTGGGATTATGGGAACTCCCTGAGATGAAACCCTTCCGTGCACCCATAATAGAGGGCAAACGAATTTTTCAAGTAAGAAGGTGGGGGCTTGAATTTGATAGCCTTGAAAATTTCACGAACCTAGATGAGATTGCTGTTCTTAGAGTGAATGGTTTTCTAGAAAGAGGAAAAAAGGACTTATCTTTGACGATTGAATATCTAGGTGATCAGATTGATAAAAACTATGACTTTGGATTTGATGCTATGACAGGTGAAACTGTCACTTGTACAGAGATATTTGCTTTCTCATATGGGTCCATTAGATGGCCATCAGACGAAATCTTAGGTCGTACTACTATCTCTCCGGATAATGTTGCTGAACTGGCCTTCTATAAGGGGTCACCCTTAAAGACTATCTTCTATGTTACTGGCAATGAGAGAGGTCTCCAGCACAGAACTGAGCAAGAGCTAGGAGAAGCTTTACAATATAAGAAGATAAATGGTTTTTATAAAAAATCTAGTCAAAAATGCCGTCGAGATATGATCCGAAGCAGAAGAAATGGTATTCGCTTTAAATATATTTGTGATGACATCCTTACCGAAAAAAAGTACTAGGTATAGCGATTTAATTAATTGAAAGGTTTTTCTTGATAAAAGCCTATCTGTGATGAAGATATCAACTAGATACGAGTTATAGAAGTCAAGTTTCTGCCAATCTCTTGATAAAGATTGATGAAAATTAATACTTAATGTACACTTACACTTGGTAAACATGAAACTTCTATTAATACTTACATTAACGTACTCTATTTTCGCTGACTTTGCATCTACGTCCTTTTTTGAAGGTGAGTCGCTATCTCAGGTTGAATCATCAACCAGTTGTAGAGATACAGGTATCCACACTTCAAGTGATAAAGAGGATGAGTCACATAAGGATGAGCATCACTGTCACGTAGGTCACTTACACTGCTTTATTATTAATTCACTTGTTAGTACCGTTACATCACCATCTAAGCCAAGTACTCATACTACGTTCCCTAATACCTTATTAGGTAATGTACAATATTTTTTCTCAGACATTAACCGTCCTCCAATTTCTTAGTCTTCCAATCATTTTTGTTACTGTTTTTAACGAATAAAGGATGACTTATGTACACCTACTTTTTGGCAATTGTATTGCTTTCTACAAGTGCTATTCAGGCTAATAGTAATTGTAGTATTACGAATATCAGCGAATTTTACGAGAAGATTAAATCTAATGGGCCAATGTACTCAGAAGCCATTAAGGAAAAAGAGAAGGTTTCTAGTGTTATTGATATTGCTAAGCAAAAGCCAAACCCTGAATTAGATTTCGAGTATCTAAAAGGCCACATGAGCGACTTAGATGTAAGGACGTATGCTCTCACGGCTCAACATATAGTTGAGTTTGGCTCTAAAAGAGAAAAAAGGATTAAGAAAGCCAAAAGCTTTCAAGAACTTAAGAAGGCAGAGATAGAACTTCGCCTTTTTAATTCAAACCTAAATGCAACGGCTAAATATCAGCGTGCTGCACAGCTAAGCAAAACGATAGCTTCTGTCAAAGAAGTGGTTGAAACCTTTGAGATGATTATTAAAAAACTAGCTTCTAGGAAGAGATTAAATCCAGAAGAGACTGTTTCTTTATCTACACTTAGGCTTGCATCTAATGACTATAAGAATCAACTCAATAATTTAGAAAATGAAAAAGTGATATTACTTGGAAGTATTTCATTCTTAACGAGCTGCAAGAGGATTACTCCTAAGTATGATGAATTGAAGTATAAGCTTATTAAACTTGATACTGGTTACCCAATAATAGCAGGACTTACTCAACTAGAAGATTTGAAAGTTGACTTAGCTTTGGGTGAGCTTGATGTACAAAAGTCGCTTGGGTATTCCAATATTTCTATTGGTCCAAAAATTGAGTATCAAGGGCAAGGTGATACAAAGTTCATGACCGCTGGTATCTCTGTATCATTTGCACTTCCTTTATTTCAAACAAATGATGGTGGGAAATTAAATGCTTTGAAAAGTGTTTCGGCTCAAAAAATTTCATCAAAAAATAGAAAAGAAATGCTGAAGATTCAAAGAGAAAATTTGATATCAAAAATAAGGCGTTCAATTGAAGCCTTGTCTAGAATGCCAAGTTTAATTGAGCTCGAAAAAAAGCATATTGAGGTTGAGAAGTTATTTTCCAGGGGAGTTGTATCAATTCCGATGACAATAGAGTCACACAGACAACAGATTGACTTCTTAAAATCAAGGTTTCAAATTGAAAGTGAAATTTTAAGCACATATGGAAAAATCATATTGATAAATGGAAATATCGCTGCTTTTGAAAAAGTACTTTAGAAGCATCGATGGTTCTAATGAAGAGCATTGCCTTATTTCAAATCATTTACCACTTATTTGAGAGGCCTGCTCACTACATATTTTTTAAAAAATAGGAGTCACAATTGAACAAGGTAATATTATTAATATTTATTGGAATAATTACTCATAATATTTCTTACGCAGAAAAGCACGACGATCATTCAGGACATGATCATCGGTCTAAGGAGAGAGTTAAGAATAAAGAAGAGCACAAAGAAGAAAAGCACCAACATGATGATCATAATGGTGAAAAAGCCGAAGAAGGTGAACATAGAGACCATGATGATCATGGAGGTAGTAAGTCAATTGGTACAGGAAAGGCGATTGAAGTAGTCGATGAAGAAAAAGGGTTTAAGTTATCTAAAGAGGCAATCAAGACTTTAAGCATTAAGCTGCAGACAATAGCTAGTGATGAATTCTTAATCGGTAAGAAAACCCTAGTCGTTTCTAAGTCAATAAAGGGTATATATCGTTTTAGAGGTGGTTTTTTTAAATTCTTACCAGTGACATCTATTAAGAAAGTAAAAGACAGATATTTAATAAAGGTTAAAGGTGTTGGTTTTGGAGATCAAATAGTAATTAACGGAGTTGGACTACTTCGAGTTGCTGATGTGTATTCAACAGATAAGGCAGAGTACTCTCACTCTCACTAGGATGTATAATAATGATAAATAAAATTATTGAGTTTTCAGTTGGTAATAGAATGTTTGTCTTCATGGCAACAATACTACTGCTGATATTTGGTTATCGCTCATTTCAAACATTATCAATTGATGCTGTCCCTGATATTACAAATACTCAGGTGCAGATTAATACTTCAGTTAAGGGTCTTGTACCTGAAGAGATTGAACGAATGGTAACTTTCCCCATTGAATACTCAATGAATGGTATTCCTGGAGTTGAAACAATTCGTTCTATATCCAGATTTGGAATTTCACAGGTAACGGTTATTTTTAAAGAAGACACCCCGATATTAACGGCAAGACAGCTTGTAAGTGAAAAATTACAAAACATTGAATTGCCATCTGGAATAACACCAGAGATGGGGCCAATAAGTACAGGGCTTGGTGAGATTTTTCATTATTCAATTTCTGCTAAAAATCCTAAGTCTGATCCAGAAGAAAGACTGAAAGAGCTAATGGAATTACGCTCCCTTCAAGATTGGTTCATTAAGCCAAGGCTTCTGACGGTTAAAGGTGTTACAGAGGTTAATACTATCGGAGGTTATGAGAAGCAATTCTTTATACAGCCTGACATTGAACTTCTGGCCAAATATGGTCTTCATTTTGATGATATTGAAGTTGCAATTGAAAGTACAAACTTAAATGTTGGTGGAGGCTACATACAGCAATCTGGTGAGCAATTGCTTGTTAGAGGTGTCGGTCTATTAAAAACATTTAAAGAGATAGAAGATGTCGTCGTAAAAAGACTCTCAGACTACCAAGTCATCAAAATCAAGGATATTGCCAAGGTTAAATTTGATAAACAAATTAGGACAGGAGCTGCTACCGTAAATGGTGAAGAATCAATTATTGGAACGGCCTTCATGCTCCTTGGTGAGAATAGTCGTACTGTATCAACTGATATTTTTGATAAGATAACTCAAATTAAAAAGGATTTACCTGATTGGGTAGAGCTTGATGTTCTTTATAATCGCTCCAATATGGTTAATGCAACACTTGGTACTGTGGAACACAATCTCTTTATGGGAGCCTTTTTAGTTATCTTGTTTCTTTTGATGCTTGTTGGAAATCTCAGAGCAGCTATTATAACTTCTATTATCATTCCTATTTCTCTTCTTATCACTTTCATTTTAATGAAATGGCAAAATGTTTCGGGAAACTTAATGAGTTTAGGTGCACTTGATTTTGGGATCATTGTAGATGGAGCTGTTATTGTTATTGAGAACTGTGTCCATAAACTCCAAAAGGAAGGTTCTCGTTTAGGGCGAGAACTGACGAGAGATGAAGTTAAAAAATATGTAACTGACGCTGCTATTGAAATACGCTCTGCTGCTGGTTTTGGTGAGTTGATTGTAATTATCGTATTTGTTCCATTATTTGCTTTAACAGGAGTTGAAGGAAAGATGTTTGGGCCAATGGCCCAAACATTTATAATGGCATTATGCTCAGCGCTAGTGCTTTCGTTTACACTTGTTCCAGCTCTGGCTGCAACTTTTTTAAGTGGAAAAACAAGAGATTCTAAACCATACCTTATGAGAATGGCCGAGAATGCTTTTTCTCCCGCTTTGAAAAAAGCACTCGACTTTAAGAAAATTGTTCTAGGAATTGGGATTGTCTCTATTTTTTCTGGTGTCATTCTATTTTCAAGAATGGGTTCTGAATTTATCCCTCAGCTTGATGAGGGAGATTTTGCTCTTCAATTTATTCGCCCAGCGAATATTAACACTGAAAATTCAGTAAAACTTCAAATGCTTTCAGAAAGACTTATCAAAGAATTTCCACAAGTCGAAAACGTATTTGCAAGAACTGGTGCTGCTGAAGTTGCGACTGATCCTATGGGAGTTAATATCTCTGATTCATACGTTATGTTGAAAGACAGAGATAAATGGCCAGAAGATAGTAAAATCACAAATAAAGACGAATTGATTGAAGCCGTTAAAGCAAAAATAGAGCTTCATGTTCCGGGCCAAGTCTTAATGGTATCTCAGCCAGTAGAGCTAAGATTTAATGAGTTATTAGAAGGAACAAGGGCCGATGTTTCTGCCAAAATCTTTGGAGAGGATTTAGATAAACTCATTGCTTACTCAAAACAAGTTGCTGAAATAGTCGGTGAAATTCCTGATTCTGGTGAAGCTGAGTCTGAGTCAAAAGGTAAATCACCAATGATTCAGTACACACCAAAGATGAACGAGCTTGCCCAATTAGGTGTTACCGCTAGACCTGTACTTGATGCTATTAGTACCGCAGTTGGTGGAAAAGAGATTGGACACGTTTACGAAGGAGTGCGAAAGTTTCCGATTGTGACAAGACTTTCAGAGGATCAGAGAAAAGATGTTTTTACTATTAGTCAGCTTCCAGTGGGAATTTCAGAGGGGTTTACTGTCCCGATTTCACAAATAGCAGATATAGACTTTGTAGAAACATTCACTGCTGTTGCCCGTGAAAATTCACAAAGAAGAATTGCAGTCTTAATTAATCCTAAAACAAGAGATATTGAGACATTTGTAAATAAGGCCAAGTCACTTGTTGAAGAAAAGATTAAGTTTCCAGAAGGTTATTACATAGAATGGGGAGGAAGTTTTAAAAATCTTCAAAGTGCTAAAGAGCGTCTTTCGGTACTTGTTCCTCTTGCGATGTTAATTATCATTGGAATGCTCTACGCTGCATTTAAAAACTTCGCCCAAGTTATACTGATTTTTGCCTGTGCACCAATGGCCTTAATTGGCGGTGTATTGTCTCTAAACATCGCTGGAATGCCATTTAGTATCTCTGCTGGTGTTGGTTTTATAGCCTTATCTGGTATTAGTATTCTCAATGGAGTCGTCTTAGTTACTTACTTCAACAGGCTAGTTCTTGATGGAAAGTCTCCAGATGATGTGGTTGTGGAAGGCGCTATGACGAGATTGAGGCCGGTTCTTATGACTGCTCTTACTGATATTTTTGGCTTTTTGCCAATGATGTTTTCATCAGGTTTAGGTGCCGAAGTTCAGAAACCTCTAGCTACTGTGATTGTAGGGGGAATCATTTCAGCGACTCTTCTAACTTTGATTGTCCTTCCGAGCCTTTATCGTCTCTTTTTTAACTTTATGCAACCTACATTGGAGAAACCATGAACTCTAAACTAAGAAAGAGATTTTACTTGGAAATAGAAAGGGCAAGGTCTTTAATTTCTAAGAAAAATTTTCAGGCGTCATTTGCACATTTAGAAAGAGCTCATGTTTTGGGGCAGAGGTATGTAATCCCTCATACTATATCTCACTGGTATATGCTTAAAGTAGGAGTCGCAGAGCGTAATTTTAAAGAAGTCTTGGGACAGTTGATAAGACTACCACTTGGTATCTTGGGTTCATTTGTAGGGATTGTTCCTACTGGTAATACAGGAGGAAGTAATGTTTCTGCATTTCTAAAGATGGAAATTCCTCAAGAGTTACTAGAATTAATGGAGGATGAAAATGGGTAGCCATCACCACCACCACCATCATGGTAGTAAAAATATTTTGATAGCCTTTTTTCTAAATGCTGGGTTTGCTGTTATTGAACTTATTGGTGGTTATTTAACAAATAGTGTCGCCATTTATTCAGATGCTTTACATGATTTTGGAGATAGTCTCGCTCTGCTTTTTTCATACTTTGCTGAAAAGTTAAGTCACAAAAGTGCAGATGAGAAGTACACATTTGGCTACAGACGATTTTCAATGCTTTCTGCATTAGTTAATGGCATTATCCTATTATCAGGTAGCGTATTTGTCATTTTCGAAGCCTTCAAGCGAATCATGTCACCTGAAGAGGTCGCTCCCGAAGGAATGTTAGGCCTTGCAGTTCTTGGAATCCTTGTAAATTCTTTTGCGGCATATAGATTATCTAAAGATGATGGGACAAATACCAAAATGGTCATGTTGCACCTTTTAGAGGATTTGTTGGGGTGGATCGCCGTTTTTATAGTTAGTATAGTTCTTCTGTTTAAACCTTGGTTTGTTTTAGACTCTATCCTTTCAATTTTAATTTCGTTAATGATTCTCAGAGGTGTTTACAAAAACTTAATAAAAATTGGTTTTATTTTTCTCCAAAAATTTCCAGACGAACTTGAGTTTGAAAAGTTAAAGAAAGAGATAGTGCAGCTTGATCTCGTAAAGGATATTCATGCAATTAAAGGTTGGTCAATTGATGACAGCACTTTTTATTTGCGCTTCCACGTTCTCGTTCCTAAGCAAACAACTATTGAGAAAATCGACGTTTTAAAGGCTCAGATTAAAGAGGTCTTAAAGGAATATAAAGTTCAGCATTCCACAGTTGAGTTTGAGTCCGAAGGGGGATGTGATGATGTTCAATAGCTGTGCGTGCACTACGATTTCGAGAGGAAGAATTATCTCAAATCGATTTTAACGTCATCAAGCGAAACGAATTTATAGTCAGCTTTTGATTTATACTCTTTAATATAACGATCAATTAATTCAACTGACTTAGACCTAAGATCATGAAAGAGAATGACTCCTCCCTTTTTCTCGTTAGTTTCATTTACATAGCCCTTCAAGCATTTTCTAACAGACCACCCTTTCGACCAGCAACCCCAATCTGCTGCTCTTCTTACTTTAAACATTGAAGCCTCCATACTTCCCCCAATATCCCAAAGTAATGGTCCGTAATAATTGTTACCGTATGGAGTGTCGTTAATAATCTCAGCGGCACGCGATTGCCAAGAACCATAAGGAGCACGAAAATACCATTTTGTAGAATTAACCATAAATGGTTCCATTAAATCGTGGGCATCGATTATAGCCTCTTTAATTTTCTTTTTCTTAAAAATGCCAGAAATATCACCTATATTTTTGTGTTGCATAGAGTGGTTTGCAACAATATGGCCTTCATTCACCATTCTTTGAAGGAGTGCTCTATTTTTCCGAACAGTGTTCTGGTTAAGACCACCATTAATGTCGATCTTATGGCCCAGAACAAAAAAAGCTGCTTGGATATTATTGTCTCTTAAAATATCTAAAATCTTGTCCGTCACTCCTGGAGTAGGGCCATCATCGATTGTTATGATGAGTTCCTTTTTGCCTTGATGAAGGTTTTCCATATTTCTTCTTCGGAGGTCTTTTTGGTGGTGCGTTTTCTCCACAAGGTTAGCATAATACGAATATATACTCTCTGGACTCCCATCTGTGCGTTTGTCGTGAGCTTTGACCTCAGTAAGATAGGTCACATTGAAAAAAAATAGAATTAAAAGGAGACTTTTCATGTACGCCCTCATAAATGAAATGCAATTCTGTCAGATCATGCACTTATACGTTAAATAGTCCCGGTTACAATAAAAGTAGTAATTTTTTCCTTTTAAAAAATAGAGGGGCTATAACTAGCTGAAATACTTGGGGGGAGGAGGTTTGAGTGGAGGGCTTAAGTAAGCTACTTTAATAGCAAGGCAGCTCCGCCACCGCCCATATCACCACCTGAGGCTGCCATCACTTGATTAATGAATTTTTGATTGAGCTGTGAACCATCTTGAAAATAAATTGAATTAAGGTTCGTATTATTTAGGTTGATGGTAAGAGAGTTATTCTTTGGTTCAACGCCTTCAAACTTTACATAGCCCTCGGCAATGTCTGCGAAACGAGCGTAGGTACCGTCATGAGATTCAATAGCTTCAATTTGATTGCTTTCTAAAATCAGGAGCCTAGATTCTTGAGCGAAAATTGAAAGAGGCAATAGTGCAATTAAAGCTATAATATATTTCATTGCATTACCCCCATATTTTGATCATTTTTCTTTGATAACGTATCCATCACCAATCCTGCCCATACGATATCATTTCCTTTCGCCTTTGGTGAATTAAAAATCTCTCTAATTTTACCATTTGACTCTCTATATACTTCCAATAACCTCGGGAGTACATAATCAGCATTTGCTGATTGATACTGGAGTGTAAGCCAGTTATTTTTTCTGCCAAAAGCGTCTACGTCGTAATTCATCTGAACAAGGTTCGCGAAGAGTTTGTGAACAGTTTCTTGGTTAGCATTAATTGGACCATTCATTGACACGATCCCATTTTTCTCTTCAAGAACATTTTCCACAATCAGCTTTTCGAGAATTGCTAAACCTTTTCTGCCAAACTCTTCTTTAGCGACAGTTTTAGACAGTCCAACCTCAGTTGTGGCCATTAACATGATTTCATATGTTGTTGGATCTCTAAAGTAAGACTCTGCTTCTGGTGAAACAAAAGGAACGTCTTGATTACCAGAGTAAACCTTTGTGAAGTCCTCATACATATTTGGATAGAACTTTTTGATGAAGTTTTGGACGCTTTCTTCTTCGCAAACCTCTTGGACAATCTTTAAAGCGTAATTAAAAGAAGGTTTTTGAACCTCCTTTTTGGAAATACGGTCAAATGTACTATTTGGGATACCAAGTCGTTTTGATAGTTGAAGATTTGAAAAGCGGGGATAGGTCGACCTTATCTTGTTTACACAAGAAGCTAGAAAATCAGAGAGATCGTCAAAGCGATTTGTTTCCTGCAATTGGGAGCCTCACTTACCAAAATTATAGTGCATTTAGTCTTACCTAAAATTTTATCCATATGGCAAGCAAAGCAATTTTTAAAAATTCTAGGTATAATGTTTAAGTACTATTAAGTACTTAGAGGTGATGAAATTTGTATCGAGCCCGAAAGTACCTTTGCGAAGCATGAGCAAAATGAAATATCGACTTCTTTTGGCCTAGACAAAACTTCTTAGTAGCATCCAGACTCCCATAAAGACCATCATTAGGTTTTCCGTTAAAGAAACAGCTCCGAGTGGCACATTACTATTACCTCCGACGCAGGCACATTTTATGTCACGCTTTTCAACATATACTGCTTTTATCACAGAAGCAGAGCCCAATAACCCTATAGTTAACGAGACCAAAGAAAAGAAAACTTGTAATGATCCCAAAATCATTCCAATTCCAGCTAAGAGCTCTAGAAACGGATACAAATAACCGTAGGGTACATACTTCCTCGCAAGAATATCATATGAAACGAACTGATTCGTAAATGAGTAAAGATCACGAAGTTTTAATATCGCAAGCACGGCCATGCTATATGCTACAAATAGTTTAAGAAAAACATAGGAGCTAAATTGACTGCCGTTCATTTGATTATTAAAAATCTGAGCTGCAGCCATCAGAGAAGTCGATGCGAACACTGCAATTACTGGTTGATAAGTAAGACCTTCCTGTTTTAAAGTCCAAGCCCCCAAGTACTTGGCAAGTTGATCAAACCCTCCTATCCGTTCATCATCAATAAAAATCTGTGGTGTTGTTGATACGGCGTATTTCTTTTTAAATTTTTCCGTTTGCTCTCTGTTTTTAAGATGGTTGTCTTCAAAATCAATATCGTATCTTTTTAGTAAATCGACTGCTTTAATACCGTAGGGGCAGATGTGTTCGTCTGTAACCATTCTATAAACTTTTGCATTCATTATTAAATCTCCACTTGTGAGGGACTATCTAAAGAACTATTTTTCTTTCTCAAGATGACTGTCTATTGTCTTTAAGAAAACTTCTTTCGAAAATGTATATCAGCACCATACTCACAATTGTATAGATTACTAACCAAAGGTCTTTTTGAACCTTTATCCAAAGGAGACCTAAAAATATTATTAAATCGATAGCTATAGAGAGAATTAAAAAAACTTTTTTAAATTCTACCTCTTGCCTGTTGGCGTTTCTTAAGACACCAAAGTGGATTAACATATCCATTATCAAATAGAAGAAAGCTCCCATGGCTGCTATTCTGCTGACATCAAATATCAAGGTTATAAACCCTGCAATTAGTGAAATATAGACTAGTATATGCTTTTGAATGTCACCTGGCATTCCAAAATGTTTATGTGGCACAAGTTTCATTTTTGTTAGCATTGTTAGCATCCTCGAGACAGCAAACATACTGGCAACAATACCCGTAAAAGTCGCGATCAGTGCAACCACTATTGTAATATTCACCCCATAGTCACCGTAAGCCGGTCTCGCAGCATTTGCTAAGGTATAATTTTTGGCATTAATAATTTCGCTTATACTAAGACTACTTGCAACAGCAATAGTTACGAGAAGATAAACCAACATGCATATTGCTAAAGTGTACTTTATAGCTCTACCCACATTTTTATTTGGCTCTGTTATTTCCCCTCCACTATTTGTAATCGTTGTAAAACCCTTGAAAGCCAATACACCGACGGCGACAGAACCAATGAAGTTTAAGAGACTTACGTCAGTTGCTTCACCTCTTGGGACAATGGCTGACAGATCAATTCCACTTGCAACTAGCCCACCAAATGCTAACAAAAGTAAGCCAATCGCCTTAAAGAAAGCCCCGATAAATTGAATTTTTTGTATAGAATCATTGTTTAAAATATTTATGAAAAAAGAAAGCACTACCAAAGAAGTAGCAACAAAAGGAATAGAGGAATCTGGAATAGTCAAAAAACTAGACCTCGACAAATAATTTGCAAAAGTTCTTGCTACAAGACTCTGATTAATTATCATGGAAAAAAGCATCAATATAGCTCCCCACGCAGCGACAGGTGTTTTTCCATAAACTTTTGTTAAAATCATTCCTATTCCTCCTGAGGAGGGATAAGCATTAGACATCTTTACATAAGTGTATGAAGTAAGACCTGATATACATCCCGCGAGAACAAATGAAAGGATAAAGTACGGGCCAGCGTAACTGGAGATTTCACCCGTTAAGGTAAAAATACCAGCACCAATCATCACCCCTGTTCCCATGGCAATGGCGCCAAAAAGAGTGATTTTATCTTTGGTTGTTTTTGTTGTTGACATAGATTATTTCAAAAAAACCGTTAGTACGTATACGCTAAACCAGCACCCCATTCCTTGAAGGTTTCGTTATAGCCAGCGACAAACGATAGGTTTTTATTTTGTCGATACTCTAGCTCTGAATAAAAGTTCCTTATTGAACTGTATTCATAATTGAGCTGCAACTTAGAAGTTAATTGAATTTCGCTTTCAAACTCAAGCTCAAACTTCTTGTCCAT
>JASBRV010000111.1 GCA_030149295.1 Bacteriovoracales bacterium
TTAGATGTAGCTGTAGAGGTCATTCTTTCTTTTTTTCCAGTAGAGGCTTGAGAGGATTATAAAAACAAGGGTAACGCCAAACGCTTTAAGCAGAGAAGGCCAAAAGAAGCTCGGTTCATATTGATAAATGGCACTTCTGAAAGCCTCAACCAGATAATAAAGGGGATTAAAATCAATAATCCAACGATATTGAGGTGGGACAAATTCAACTGGATAAAAAATCGGTGTGACAAAGTACATGATATTGAGAAAGAACCCCATAATGAATTTTGTATCACGATAAAAAATATTAATGAGTGAGGCGAAGGCGGAAATACTTGAGACTGCTAGAAGCAAAATAAAAATGGGAAGAGGTAAAAGCATAAAAGCAGAGTTAGGGCTTTCGGCGAAAAATAACATCGGTAAAAGGATAATAAGAAAGGCAGCTAGAAAATTGAGAAAATTATCGAGTACCTGACATAAGATAAGGATAAAGGGATTGATGCGAAAACTCTTGAGCAGACTTTGGCAATTATAGAGATGGGGGATGCTCATCTCGAGAGTGGAAGTGATAAAGATCCAAGGGAGTAAGCCTCCTAAGAGAAAGAGCCCATAATCAGGCATATCTATTTTTAATATTTTTCTAAAAACGACAGATTGCACTGAAAAGAGAATGATAGGGTTTAAAATGACCCAAATAAAACCAGCAAAGGTTTTGCGATACCTGGCCTTCATATTAGCTAGGGTTAGTGAAATGAGCTGTCGTGAGAAAACTTTGATCATAAAACTAGCTTACCAGAAGAACCTTAAGTTTTTGCCAAAGACTTATCTTTTTATTTATCACCACACCAAGGAGCTGGTGGGGTTTTAGAGGGTAGTCGTGAGATGAGGGATTTTTTAAAGAACGCGTGAGGTAAATCTGATTGTTATGATCGGCTTTGGTGAGGAAATGAGCATTGAAGCGGCTTCCTTGCTCAAAGAGCACCACATCAAAGAGGTGGTAATCGGATAATTCCTTTCTTCCTTTGACCTGAATTTCTTCACCAACTTTGAGGAGAGGGACCATGGAATCACTTGCAACTTTAAGGGTTATCGTAGCTCCGCCAAGGAGTTTTTTCTTGGCAACTTCTCTTTGAAAGGACTCGTCTTCAGCTTTGGTTCCCATGGGGCTCATGATATCATAATCGAGTGAAAATAGTGGTTATAAAAAAGAAGATTCAGTCTCAATGGCGAAGCTGCCAAAGCATTACATCCAATCTCCTTAAGGCCTATCAAGGCTTGGAGAAAGCTGAGGGAAAAAGTGTTTGCTCTTTTGAGTTAAGTGAAGAGCCAGCTTTTGATGAATTTCAAGAGTTGTCCCAATTGATTCAAGATGAAAACATCACTCATGTCGCATGGATCGATCATTATCCCCACCCGATGGAGTTCCTCACATATTTAAAAACTCTTAACTTAAAGCGGCGACCTGTTTTTCTATTTCATATCTTTGGGGACTTTATTCTTCATGCACCGATGTGGAAATCGATCTCTACTCATATTAAAAGTGATTTCCAAGTGGTCTTTATATGCGCCTCTTATAAGCAAGCTGAGCTTTTAGGTTCTTTGTCTGATTCTGATACAGGGATTGTCGTGGTACCTTTTCCTGTGGATGGGGGTGAATTCTTTTTTGATCAAAATCTTCGAGAGAGCGGTCGCGATTCTTTGGGGTTAGAAAGTAAGCAGGTCTTTCTTTATTCAGGCAGATTAAGTTATCAAAAAAATGTTTTGGATTTGATTCATGCTTTTTCGCATTATCTTACGATAAGTCAAGATGATGCGATGTTGTTGATCACGGGGCCAATGGATGATCTTGGTGCTCCTTATATCGGAAAAGAAGCCCTGGCCGGTACCTTTTATTTTCACTGGCAGGAATGCATGAGCGTCTTGCCCGAAGAGCATCAAAAGAGAGTGCTTTATTTAGGTAATGTGAGTAAGGAATATTTGAGAGAAGTCTATTGTGCTAGTGATTATTATGTGAGTTTAAGTTGTCACAATGATGAAGATTACGGCATGGCCCCGGCCGAAGCTCTTATGTGTGGACTACCTTGTATTCTTTCTGCATGGGGAGGCTTTAGTTCTTTTAAGCGCTATTGTCCCTCTGGGGTGAATCTGGTCGATGTCAAACTTGGTGACAATCGCCAAAACCCTGGCCTCTCTGGCGTAGCTAAAAATTTATTAACGGCTAGAGATTTGTCTTCTCGATCCGAGGTTTTAGAAAGCGCAAAAAAGAGCGTCTCTATAGAAGCAGTTCAAGAGAGGCTTCACGAGGTGATCAATTCTGAAGAATATTTTGAGAGCTTTAATGAAAAGTTTTATAAATTAAGCTCTCTTTTTGCAAGTAACCCATATGCTCCTTTTAGAAGTGCGAAGGGAGGATATAATTATTTTTATCGCGAACTTTATGAACTCTATTGCGGAGGGCTTGATGATTGATTGGAAAGCTCTCACAACTGGCTTTAGTGCGAATGAGGAAACAAATATCTTTAATCGTAAATCGATGTGGTCTGAAGTTGACCAATTAGATGAGAAGTACTCTGAGTTTTTAAGACCTCATTCGACGCCCTACTTCTCTCGGCTCAGACCCCTATTCTCTTTTGAAATTAAAAGTCTTGATTCCCTTAACCAATTTTCCCATGTTCTTTTGAGAGATGGGGTGCTCTTTCTTTTGAAGTTCTTTGAGCGCTTTCCTGAGCCAAAGCATTTGATAACCAAAGTCTTAGTCCATAAGGATTTGGGATGGGTTGTTCCTAAAGCCTGGCAAGAGCAGGTTTTCCTCTATGAGAGAGTTTCTGACCATGACCGCTCTGTGATTCAAAATGAGAGGAAGCCCAAGAAAAATCTTCTCATTGTTGATCTTCATGATCTGGAGAGTATTGAAGGCACAATTGAAGAGAAAATAGAGCTTATCAATGGCCCTGAAGTGGAGGTTCTCTCCTTCTTTAATATGATGAGGGGAAAAGATATCGATCGCTATGATCGAGGAAAGACCTTGTCCTTTCATGAGTGGCTAAAAAATCGATTTTCTAGTGCAAAAAATATTTCTTGGAGTGAACTCTCAGGGAGTGAGAACTATCAATTTATAAATTGTAATGAAGACGGGCTCTTCTATAGAGACTCTTATGTCAGTCACTTTCTTCTTCAAAGAGGTGCAAAAGATCTTCTTGAAAAGAAAACTCTCTCTGGTCAGATGGTCTCTCTTAGTCCCTACCATAGTGTCATTATTGCGGACCTAACTTTGAATGATCAGGAATTAGTTAAACACAAGCTTCTTTATGAAACTTATAATTATCCTTGTGGCGAATTATTTCAAGGAGAGCCCCAGATCGACAGGGGGATTGAAGATTATTTTAAACTAAATTACTATTCCACGCGTTTTTTTAAATTTTGCCTTTATTTAAATTCACTTAAGTAATGATAGCTCTCGTACAGAAAATATGTCTCACCATAGGACCCCTATTACCAGCATGGTTTGTAAAGTTTGTTTACTTATTGCCTTATCGCCTTTTGAAAAATGAAAGTAAGAAAGATGGAGTGGAAGTTTGGTATAGGCACAGTGTTTACTTTGGCGATATTGTTTTTGGTTTAAGTGACCTGGATTTAACCATTTTTTACCCTGGCGAAATGAGTCATTTTCTTGTTGTGAAAATGGAAAAGAGAATAGCTTTTTGGCGGAGGCTCTTTCCTTTTATTGGTGAAGTTTCTCTTTATGACGGTCCATTTTTTCAAAAGGTGCAGCCCTTTTTTCATCCTATTGAGTTAAAAAGAGACCCGCTTCTTAAGAAGAAGTTTTCTCATGCCCCAGAAATAAGAAAAGGGGATAGGGAGGTGTTCATCCTCAATTGGCTTGCAAGTGATGCTCAAAAAATGAGAAATCATTTTTCAAGGCGAGAAAAAAAGATTAAGCGCTTTCTCTCTCTTCTCAATATCAAATATCCTGAAAGGGAAATACAATCCTTAAGTGAATTGATAGGTTTTCTTTGCGAAAAATCTTTTGCGTATGATACAAATTGGAGAAATTTCTTAGTCGAATATTGTTCTTTTGAATTTATTGAGCCAGCCTCTTTTAATGATTTCTTTCAGAAATTCCCCCAATATAAGGAATTCCTTCTTGTAGCCTTTCCTCAAAAGTTCATAGGAGCCTTTCATCATCATGGTGAGTTTGAAAAGGCCCAAAATTTAATATCACAACTGGAGCCTTTAAAAAGAGCAATATTTCTTGCTCAGTATCGGTGGGAAATTATGGGGCTTATGGGTCAGTCTCAACAGAGAGTAGATGGTGTCCAAATGATTATTCACTTAGAAAATCTTCGCTCCCTTTTAGATGGATTTCCTGGTCAATGTCAGGTTGAAAGTGATGGGCTACAGTCCCTCGTTAATTACCACTCACAGAAATGGGAGAGTCCTTATGCCTCCTAGTAACTACTTGGGTGTCGCGAAGACGATGTATAATTCAAATGTCACAGAGTTACGCAAAATGGACTCTGGAGGTTTAGAAGTCGAAATTCTTCTCAGTGAACGTTTAAGTCGAAAAAAGTGGGATGGATCATGGCCAATCTCTTCCCTCGAGAAGTTGAATGCTTCTAAGAATCAGTACCAAAAAATTGTTGAAAACAGAGATCTCTCACTACCTAAGTTTAAAGAAGATCTTCTTAATAAGAATTCACCTTTTTTCGACATGCTTGAGGCAAGGGGCCTTGATCGCTTTCTCTCTCAAAAGATAAATTGCCATTTTATGGGGCATCACTTGGCTCACGCGTACAGTGCCCTCTATCAGGCTCCCTTTGAGGAGATGTTTATCCTTGTCATGGATGGGGGAGGAAGCACCAAGGAGAATTATCAGCACTGTAACTTCTCAAAAAATATCGATAAAGATTCTTCGAGTGATAAAGATATTGAACACACAAGTCTCTTCTATTGGGATGGATTTAGGCTTCATCTTATAGAACAGAGTTATCTTGAGTATAAAAAAGAGGAGGGGGCACCTTTTAAATTAGCCGATGCGATAGGATCTTTTTATGAAAGAGTCGCTCAGGTGATCTTTAATGATAACCTTGCCTCTGGAAAGGTGATGGGACTAGCTGGATTTGGCAAAAGTTTTTATCAAAAAGAATTGAGCCTTTTGGAAAATCAAAAAAATATTCAATGGGATAAACGCTTTCAAGGTGAAACGAAAAAAGAATGGCAAGTAAATCCTCATCTGGATTATTGGAGAGATTTGGCGGCAACTGTTCAGGAGGCTTTTGAACACAATCTTTTCCATTGGGCAGATAAAGTTAAAAAACTGAAGGGAGGAAGTCTTCCTTTAGTGTTTAGTGGGGGATGCGCACTAAATTGCACGGCCAACTTTAAATTGATGAATGCTAATAAAGAGGAACAATACTTCAGCGATCTTTTTATACCTCCGAACCCAGGAGATGAAGGAATTTCTTTAGGGCTTGCCTATGGGGCTTACTTGGACGAGAAGGATAATAAAAGAGAGGTGATTCCTTACGCTACTTCTTTTATGGGTGCCTTTCGAGAGAGAAATGAGGGGCTTGAACTTTTTAAAAATTATTCTATGAAAAAACTGAATGGTGATTTTTCTCCAGTGGTAAAAGTTCTCGAGGATGAAGCTGTCATTGCTTGGTTTCAAGGCCGCTCTGAATGTGGCCCCCGTGCCCTTGGGCACAGATCCCTTCTTTCTGATCCCACGAGAAAGGGAATCAAGGATTATCTCAATAGAACGATTAAGTTTCGAGAGGAGTTTCGTCCCTACGGAGCCAGTGTTCTAAAAGAAGAGGCAACTCGATACTTTGATTGCCCTTTTGATAACCCTTTTATGAGTTATGCAGTACCCATCGTTAAGGAATATCGGGAATCTTTAAAGGAAATTTGTCATGTGGATGGTACTTGTCGTATGCAGACTGTGGATAGGCAGAGAGACTTGCATTTCACTTCTTTGCTAGAGTCTTGGAAAGAGACAGGACATTACCCTATTCTCCTCAATACAAGTCTTAATATTATGGGGCAACCTATTGTCGAGTCTGCAAGAGACCTTTTAAATTTCTTTGAAAATTCACCGGTAAATTCCATTGTTTTTGATGATTGGCTTATTCAGAAAAAGGTGAGTCAACATGGCTAAGGTACTTTTTCTACAAACAAAGCAAAATCATGTTTGGACTTCTATGCAAGAAATTTTGCCTCATATCCAAAGGGTATGGGAAAAGAAGTGCCAACGTGATGGTCATGAAATCACAGTGGTCGACGTAGATCAACAGCGACCTCATGAGTATAGCAAAGAGATTTTGACCTGCACTCATATCGTTGTTTGTGCTTTTAACTTAAAGATTGTCGCAGCATTACAGGTGATAAGAGGTAAACTCGGAGTGAATTCACCTCTTTACTTTTATCTTCATAACCAAGCGACCATTGGTTTATGGCCTTTGCAGCACTTTAAGCTCTTCTCTTTTTTAAGAGAGTCAGATGTCTTTATGGGAACATGTGAGGGTGATTCTAAATGCATGAACTTATTGGGGCTAGCGTGTGAGAATACACTTTTTGCTAGTGAGGATAACCTTTCTCATTTGCCAGCTCTTAAGGAAGAAAAAATTAAGGATATTGTTTTTATTGGAAGAGTCTCTCGTCAAAAGAATCTTCATCTTCTCATTCTCGCTTTTCAAAAAATATGTGAGACCGATTCCAGTTTAAAACTTCATATCTACGGAAAAGAAGATGGGCTTGGTAGCCCAAATATGGAATTGAAAAAGAGTGGTTACCTTAATGAGTTAAAGGAACTTGCAGGGCATCAGGTTTTTTTTCATGGCTTTGTTGAAAGAGAAAAGATTAAAGATAAGTGGAAGAATAAGCCTTTTCTTTTTTGTAGTCCTAGTCTTCATAGTGATGAGAATTTTGGTATGGCCGCGCTTATGGCCTTAGAGCTTGGAGCTCGAGCAGTACTTAGTTCTTGGGGAGGACATAAGAATTTTCTTTCTTTTTTTCCCAAACGAGTTTTTCCCGTCTCTGTTCATATAGGTAAGTACGGTCCCTTTCTCAATATTAATGAATTAAGAGAGGCTTTGGAACTAGGCTTATCGGGTAAAGAGTTGGGTAAGGTATCCTCTCCATTTTTTGATGAACAAATTCTTAACTCTCTTTCTATTGATCACAGACCTAGTTCAAGGTCCTTAAACTTACCCCAGTTGACGAAAAAACTCTTAGCCAAGAAAAGTGGAGAACAAAAAGTATTTGAAGATTACTGTGATCAAGACGCCCATCAGTTCTTTAAAGCCTATGGAGCACGACCGTCTCTATTGGAAGTTAGATCACTTTTTCCTTGGGTTAAAAAAGAGGGCAATCTACTTAAAATCAAAGACCCTCACCGGGGAGAGTTTAGCATCAATGAGAACGAAGTGAGTGAATTTGGTTGTGGTTGGCCTTAGTTCAGCTCGATGAGGTCTCGACCTTTAAGGTCATTGAGAAAGCTTTCCACATCTTTTTTGAGGTCTTCTTCAGAAACGTCATAAGAGTTTTGAATTTCAGAGAAGATCTGATTGAGGTCTTTGTTATCGTTAAGTCCTTTCCAAACATCCGCCGCGACTCCATCAATCTTAAAAAAGAGGTTGGACTCGTCCATTTTCATCACGACAATGGTACCGTCGTCATTGTTTCTTGCCACCAGGTCTGGTTTAACTGTAACTTTTCTATTTAAAAGAGAACTCATAAAACCCTCGAATCTATGTCATAATGGTGATGCACCCTTGATTGGATAGTAAATAGGTTATAGGACTTGGATAAAAAAGACAAAATTCAAAAAATACAAAATGTCTCTCCTAGCTTTTGCTTAGCGAAGTGGACCCAGGTTACCTTAGACTTGGTGCATGGAACCACTCATAGCTGCCATCATCCTAAACGTCATCCCGTTGATGCTAACGCTGTTCGCCAGAATCCTGCCATTCTTCACAACACCCCTGAAAAAAAGCAGGCGCGGCGTGAGATGCTAAGGGGAGATAGGCCTTCTGAATGCAGTTATTGTTGGAATATTGAAGACACTCCAGGGGAGCATATTTCTGATCGGATGGTGAAGTCCATGGATCCTTGGTCCTGGCCACACTTTGATAAAGTCCTCACCTGTGGCAGTGAAGGGGACTATGCTCCCCATTACCTTGAAGTCATGTTTGATAACGCTTGTAATTTTGCCTGTAGTTATTGCCTTGCTGATATTAGTTCAAGCATTAAAAGGGAGATGAAAAAATACGGCCCCTATAAAGTGAAGAACTCAGGTCACCGTATGCCAGATCCCAAATGGAGTCGTGATTATAAAGTGGGAGAAAATCCCTTTATTGATGCCTTTTGGAAATGGTTGCCTCAAATTTGGAATAAGCTTCAAGTATTACGGGTAACGGGAGGAGAGCCTTTTTTAAGTAAGCACACTTTTCGCTTATTGGAATATTGTCGTGAGAACCCGCAACCAGAATTGGCCCTGGCCTTTAATTCTAATCTGGGAGTAGAAAGGGAGCGACTTGAGAAATATCTCTCTCTAGCCGAAAAGATTCATGATAATAATTGCATTAAGTCCCAAGAACTCTATGTCAGTGTTGATACTGTTGGAGAGCAAGCTGAATACATTCGCCAAGGCCTTCATTTTGAGCAATTTCTTCACAATCTCGAGATTTTTCTAGAGAAAGAGAGCATTCACCGTATCACCCTTATGTGTACCTTTAGTCTTTTAAGCCTCCCTCGTTTTGATGAATTCATCGAGTTAGTAAGAGACCTAAAGAAAAAATATCCCAAACTCATTCTTGATGTGAGCTACGTAAAAGAGCCTCTCTATTTAAAGGCATCTTTAGCAAACGAGCAGTTAAAAAAACCACTTTTTCGCGCCCACAGAATAGTTCAAGAAAGTGAACTCTTTGATGAATTTGAAAAAAATAAAGTAGGTCGTATTGCTCATTGGTTAAAAGCCTCTTCTATTCATGAAGAAGACAAAAACTTGAGGGGAGATTTTTACAGCTTTATTAATGAATATGATCGCCGTTATGGAAAAAGCTTTTTAGGGGTTTTTCCTGAAATGAGAGAGTTTTTTATTGAGGCGAAAAAAGAGCGCTTTTTAAATGCATAAACTTAAATCTTAGTCGCCATAGGAAAGGGATATTTGAGGGGAGAATTTCTCCCAAAAAGTCGATTTCTTTTAGTAAGATTGGAGACTGCTTCCTGTTAAGAAAAAGAACTTGAATAGAGTCTGAAGACTTAATCTTTGTGATAAGACAGGGATTTAACTTTCCCTCTTTCCAATAGCAGGCAAGAGTAAAAGGTTTTAGACCGTTTTGGGCTTTTCTAACGGTAATAGGCATTCCAAATCTAAGAAGTGGGTACATGTTATCGTGCACGATTTCCAATTGAAGAGGGCCTTTGAGGGCTAAGTATTTCTTTGCCTCAACAAATCCAAATTTATCGATGTAGATAGAGATCACTCCCGGGCGATTTCTCATTTGGACATTGTAGCACATAACGGTAAAATGACCCTCATGCGGCCCAAAAAGACGACCTTCACCCCATTAGAAATACTTGATATGTTTGCGAAGAATCGTCTTCCCAAAAATTTCTGTGTCGTGCCTTTTTCGAACCTTATTTTTAATCCCAATGGGGATGTGGGAGTTTGTCGTCAAAAGGGAACGGACCATGTTCTAGGAAATATTAAAACTGATTCTGTAGAAGATATTTGGAATGGAGAATATCTTACTAAATGGCGCGAAGAGTTTCTTAGTGGTGATGTGAAAATCTGTGCAAAGGAAATTCACAATGACTCTTGTCACTTAAGTGGAGATAACTATTCGCTCTTTCCTCAAATTGAACTGAATGCCGTACAAAGTCAGTCTTTTCTCAAATTGACCGCAAACTTTAACGGCCAATGTAATCTGAAGTGCACTATGTGTGATATTTGGATGATGCAAAATGGCCTCTACGATCAAATAGGATTTTGGGAGAAGGCGAACAAAGACTTTTTTCCCTATATCAAAGAGATAGAAATGCTTAGTGGGGAGCCTTTTATTCAAAAGGATACTTACCGCTTAATTGATGAGGTGAGTGCGATAAATCCTGATGTTCTTTGGTCCTTTACTACCAATGCCCATTGGAAACTCAATAAAAAAATTAAAGAGAGCCTTGATAAAATCTATATTAAAAATATTATCTGCTCTATCGATAGTCTGGACCCTCTGCTTTACGCAAATATTCGAAAGGAGGGAAGACTTGAGACGGTTCTTAATAATGTAGCTGAGCTAAAAAATTACAATGAAGAGCGAATGGCTCGAGGTCTAAGTCCCTTGAATCTAACCCTTCATTTTTTAGTGATGAGAAATAATTGGCATGAGCTCCCTGCGGTGGTCGATTTTGTCGATCGAATGGGAATGCGTCTCACCATAAACAATTGTTATGAGCCATCAGAGCTTTCATTACACTCTCTTCCTAATGAAGAGGAGTTGGCCATTGCTTACCAAGTACTGGAAATGTGTGAAAGTCACCATCTTCAAAGGCTTATGCGTTTTTTTATGGGAGTGGCCTTTGATTTGGAGCCCGTTCAAAAGGCCGAACTCTTATTAAAAATTAAGGAGAAGCAAGAGTCTCACAAATCCTAGGAGACAGTAGAGAGTTTTGATTTCTGAGAGTTAAGAAATGAAAGTCTGAGTTGGGAATATTTTGAGCATTATAGGTAAAAATAACTTGCGGTCCAAAAAGACTATGGGAAAAACTGAGCTGATTTTCTTTGATAGTATAGGAAGAAATAAAGTTGGGAAGTGTTTTTGGACTTTCTTTCATTTTTTCAGGACTAAGCCAAATGTGAACAGTTTTATTGGGGAAAAATCTTAGGTAGTAAAAGTATTTCCCTTTTTGTCCACAGTAGGGATTTCGAATTAAGTTTTTCATGAGAAGCCCTTGTGAGATCTCTTTCCTAGCAGGATTTTTTTGACCGATTTGAATGAGTTCACTGCGATAGCGCTGAATTTCTTTTTTTCTTACTTTTAAATAAGAAATTATCAAAAAGAGGGAGATAAATAGGGCCCAAGAAAGGGATTTCGTGTCTAGAATCCTCATCAGCTATAGTTTACACTAAAATAAGATGAATAAACAAAAGCTTATTCCCCTTTTCCTCTTATCAATCCTTATTGCCCTCGGTATTCAAGGGTTTTTAATGGAAAAAAAGTTTTCTCAATTAAGATCTCAATTAGAAGATTCTTTGAGCGTTTTTTACAAGGGAAATGAGCTTGGAAAATATGAGAAAAAGAAAAGTCACTATGTTGATATAAAAGCAAATTCTTATTTTCTCTACTCTCTCTATTGCATGCAATATCAAGGAAAGACTAAAGAACAATTAGCTTTTTATTTTGATCGTCGTCTTTATTTCATCTTCGCTTTTGAGGGAGTGGGTGAGGGGGAACCTCATCTGAGAGAACTCAAGGAGGAGGGGGTTTATGTCAAAGGGGAAAAAGCTCTTCTCCTGACTGCAAAAGTTGGGAAGACTGGTCATATTTTACCCTTTCAATTAAATAAATATAGAGGAAGAAATACTTTTGAGCTCTTCTATCATGGCTACCCAATGCATCCACGTAACTGTCTTGGTCAAGGGGAAATCATAAAGAAGTATTTTAATGACCATAGTGCTACAATCCCTTTAGAAGAGGCTTTTGGTGAAAAAACCCCTTTAAAGCGATTTAATTAAGATGATCTTAGTGGAAAATAGGGTTTGAAGTACCGCCACCGTTTTTACCGCAAATGGGCTGACCATAAGCAATACCGATCATGAAACCATAGT
>JASBRV010000117.1 GCA_030149295.1 Bacteriovoracales bacterium
CAAGTTCTTAGAAGACTCTTTAAAGAAGAATGTGAAAAATAATGTATTTGACGGTGCTGCCGCTTTTAAACTTTATGACACCTATGGCTTTCCCCTCGACCTGACCGAAGTCATTTTAAAAGACAAAAATATTACAGTCGACGTAAGAACTTTTAATCAAGCCATGGAAGAAAGAAAGGAAGACTCTCGAAAATCATGGAAAGGCGCTTTGAATTTAGATGATAAATTTTTTCACGATTCAAAAGCCAAGTGTGGTGAAACAGAGTTTTTAGGTTATAACACTCTCAGTTCCGATGCCATTTTAAAGGATATTATTGATCTAGGCGAAGGCAACTTCGGGCTTGTTTTTAATCGTACTCCTTTCTACGCAGAAGGTGGCGGACAAGTAGGTGACACCGGAACACTTCTTGCCGGAAAAACAGAAATTGAGATTTATGACACCCAAAAGCCTGTCGATGGCCTTTTTGTTCATTTTGTAAAAGTGCGGCCCGACCTAAAAGAAGGTAGCACCGTTCACTTACAAGTCTCCCAGAGAGAGCGGCAATTGACAGCAAGAAATCATAGCGCAACTCACCTTCTTCAATCTGCTCTCATTGAAGTTTTAGGTGATCATGTGAAACAGAGTGGATCAATGGTTAATTCTGAACGACTTCGTTTTGACTTTACTCACATGCAATCACTTAAACAGGAAGAGCTTAATAGGGTAGAAGAGCTTGTAAATAACGAAATTCTCAAAGCTAATGAAGTTAAGGCTAGTCATTGCACAATGGATGAAGCTCTAGAAAAAGGAGCTTTAGCCCTATTTGGGGAAAAATATGGTGATCGTGTTCGAGTATTGGAAATGGGGAAATTTTCTACAGAACTTTGTGGAGGTACTCATGTTCAAAATACATCTGAAATCGGTTTATTCACAATAATTTCTGAATCCTCACTCAGCACTGGGGTAAGAAGAATCGAAGCGACAACCTCAGAAAATGCGATTAAGCGTTTAAACGAACGAAGTAAAAAGCTTAAGGAACTTGAGCTACTCACCTCTTCTGGTGCCTCTGGAATAGTCGATAAGGTTTCTGGTTTATTTGATGAAGTAAAGAAGCTTCAAAAGGAAATTAAATCTCTAAAGGATGAATTAACCTCTAAAGACTCACAAGATATGTTTGATTCACCAGAGCTTTTAGGAGGATCTCTTCCGTTCAAGTACACACATACTCCCGAGGGTTCAGACCTAAGAAAATTATCTGATCTTTTTATGGACAAAAACCCCAAAGGTGCGGTCTTACTAACTTCAGAAAAAGGTGGACGTTTGGCCGTATTACTTAGGGCAGGAAAGAAAAGTAATATCCCTTGTAATAAAATTCTTAAAGAGAGCCTTCCTCTCATTGACGGACGTGGAGGGGGCAAGCCCGATATGGCCCAAGGCTCAGGAGAAAATAAAAACTTAGATCAATTTGTCTCAAAAATTAAAAGTGAACTTGAAAAGAACCTATAGGAATTTATGAAATTAATATTATCTCTTAGCATTATTCTTACCTTCACTTCCTGTTTTCAAAAGAAGGGCACTGGAGATAATAATACCTTAGTTCACCCCCTGTCGGGCGAGATAAGCACTTTAGACCCTGCGAATAGCTATGATGTCATATCAGCTGCTGTAGTCTACCAAGCACTCGAGCCTCTCTATCAATATCACTACCTGAAACGTCCATATTCTCTAGAGCCACTTCTCGCCAAGGATATGCCCAGAGTAGAGCAAAATGGCCTCAGATATGTAATTCCTATCAAAGAAGGTATACGTTACCATGATGATCCTGCATTTGAAGGAAAACCTCGGTTTGTTAAAGCTCAAGATTTTATTACTCAAATCAAAAGGCTAGCCTTTATCCCCAATGCGAGTAATGGCTGGTGGCTCTTTGATGGTAAAATTAAAGGGATCAATGAGTTTAGAGATAAAGTTGGTAGTGACCTCAATAAGTTATACACTACCCCCATTGAAGGTCTAAAAGCAAAGGATGACAACACCCTTGTTATTGACCTTTCAGAGCCCTACCCTCAAATGACCGTCGCCCTTGCCATGAGCTTTACTGCTCCCGTACCAATTGAGGTCGTTAAAAAGTATGACAATAAACTTTCTAATATCATGGTTGGTACTGGGCCTTTCATGTTAGAAAAGTGGAATCGATTGTCGGGTTTGACTCTTGTCAAAAATCCAAATTATCACGAAAGCTATTATCCCAGCCAAGGTGACCGTCTGGCGCACAGTCGTGGTATGCTCAAAGATGCCGGTAAGCGTCTCCCCTTTTTAGAGAAAATTGAATTTAAAATTATGAAAGAGAGCCAAACTCGATGGCTCAATTTTTTAGCAAAAAAGGTACACATTTTAAAAAATATTCCTAAGGATAATTATCAAAATGCTGTTACTCCTCAAGGTTCTCTTAGCCAAGACTTAAGAAAAAAAGGTATTCAACTTCAAGCCTTTCCGACCCTAACCTATTGGTGGCTTTCGTTTAATATGGACGACTCCATCTTTTCAAAGAATAAATATCTGCGCCTAGCTGTAGCCCATGCCTTTGACTTTGACCGTCACATTGAACTTTTCACCAACAAAATCGGACAACGTGCCAATAGCATCTATCCTCCTGGTGTCCCCGGCTACAATCCCAACTCTATTCTTCCCTATAAATATGACCTTAAAAAAGCGAAAGAATTTCTCAAGAAGGCTGGATACCCAGAAGGAAAGGGCCTACCCACTATTTCATTTGACGTTAGAGGCACTTCTGCCCAAAATCGCCAACTTGGTGAATACCTGAAGTCTCAAATGGAAAAAGTCGGTATCCCAATTAAAGTCAATACAAACACTTTTCCTGATTTCCTAGAAAAGGCGAAGAAAGGAGAACTTGAGTTTTGGCAAGATGGGTGGACCCTTGATTATCCTGATGCCCAAAATGTGCTTCAGCTCCTTCTTAGAAAGAACTTTGTTCCAGGGCCAAATGTCACCTATTATCACAATCCTAAATTCGAAAAGCTTTTCGATGAACTCAAGTTTCTTCCCGAAGGAGAAAGAAAGTGGGAAGTGATGAAAAAAATGGAAAATGTCGTCAATGAGGACCTTCCCTGGATAATGCAATACTACTCAAGAAATTACGTTCTTTTCCATGGAAACCTCAAAAACTTCAGACATAGTGACCTGATTTACAACAACATGAAGTATCTAAAGATCGAATAACGGCAAAATTTTCCCTTAGCCAAGGACGATTGCTTTAGTCAGCTTTAATAATTTTTCATTTGCCCGATTAGCTACTAGCTGCCTTCTAGAAAGAGGACTTATGAAAAATTACCTGCAAATAATTTTATTTATTATTTTTACTTTTACCGCATCCATGGGTTTTGCAAGAGATTATATAATCTATTCCATTGCCCAAGATATCCCAATGGGACATGAGAGGGAAGAGGTAAAAAAGAATTACTATATAAACATGGGCGACAAACAAGGTCTTGATAAGGGGACCATACTTGACGTTTTTCGTGTGATTTCAAGACTCGACCCCTATGAAACAAAGAAGAGATATAATTATCGCGTCAAAGTTGGAGAACTCACTGTTCTCCATACCGAAGAAAATTCAGCGATAACAAGTCTTAATGATTTAGAAAGCCCAGAATCTAAAGTCTATTATGAAGTTCCCGGGCTTATGATTGGTGACCACGTAGAAGTTAAAGTCGATTAACTTTCTTCATTTATAGTGCGTGAATGTAAGACATCTCTTCTATCCTTCAAAAGCTCACCTATCACTTTTACGGCTTTTAACACTTTTTCACAACGTTCCTTTTCTTTTTCACCTACATTCTCATTGCTTTCTAAAGCTTTTTTAAGAAAACTTCCCATCCCCTGTGCCACAACTAGGTGATTCGAAATATCGTGTAGAAACCTTCTTTCCTCAAGCATCAATTCTTCAAGTGTTAACTCTTCATTCCTATTCTGGGCCATGATCTTACCTATAAGAAGTCAGACTCAATTGAGTCAAATGATTTTATTCTAAGTATTTTAGCATATAGGATAGCCTCTTTTTCTTCCAGTGCCCTACCATGAATCACATAATTCTTATTTTTTCTTAATTCCTGAGTACTCTTATTACTTAAAAATATGATTGACCTTAACATCGTTCCACGAAAGGCTCCTCTAAAATGAAATTCATAAAAGGAACCATCACTATTCTCCCAATAATTCAAACACTTTCCTATCGTAATAAAATCCAACTTCGCTTTCCTTTGGTTATAATAGTGCTATGACAATTTTTGAATTTCTCAACCAAAAAGATGACATCGCTATACCAATCGTCTCTTCTCTCAATCGAGGTCAGCTAAACCATTACAACAAGAAAGAATATATTCAAGAAATCCTACTTCATGTTTCCCTTTTAAAAAATTGCGGCATAGGAAAGGGTGACCAAGTAATAATAAAAGCGGAAACCTCATTTCGTTGGCATTGCTTTGACATGGCGATAATGTTGATTGGTGCAATCAACATTCCTCTATTTCCTACGATTTCTGAAAATGAATTCCTTACTATAACGAGTTATCTTAAACCCAAGCTTGTGATTAGTGACTATTTTACATTTAAAAAAATCGCACCAATTCTAAATATTAGTCACTCAGAAAATACTGACTTTAATTATGATCAAATGAGAAAAGATTGTGACTTAAAAGATTTGAATTTTCAGGAGCTCATTAAAAATATAGACCCAGAAAAAGACTGTTGCTATTTAGCGACATCAGGAACAACCGGCACCCCCAAACTCGCTCCTTTTTCTCACACTCAACTATACTTACTCCTTAAGGCCATTCGTACTCAAATGAGAGGCAAGCTGACAAAAGGCAGTAAATCTCACACCAGCCTCCCCTTATCCCATGTTCTTGGAAGATGTGACTCTCTCCTTCATCTCATTCTCCCTGTTCAAACCCAATTTGGTACAGGTTTGGATCAGTTTTCAGAGGAAATAAAAAAGACAAAACCCAATTACTTTATAACAATTCCTCAAATCATTCATCATATCAAAACAACGATTGAAAGATCTCTTGATGAAAAAAAACCGTGGGAAAAAGTTATTTTAAATCAAATGATAGAATTTAGTTGTAAACTACAAAGAAAATTTAAAAACAATCAATCTCTCTCCAGATATGAAAGCCATATCTATAACTTCATCCAAAACTTTTTCAAAAGGTTTATGAAGGGAACGGGTCTTGAAGACTTACGTTTTATCGTAGCTGGCGGATCCTCTGTTTCAAAAGAGGATGACTTATTTTTTCAAAACTTGGGAATTCCTATCCTTAAAGGATATGGACTTACTGAAACACTTGGACCTCTAACAATAAGTGATTTTTCTGAGAAGAATGCTGATTCTTGCGGAAAACCCCTTCCTTTCACAGAAATTAAAATTGCTAACGATGGAGAGATTCTTATTAAATCTCCCTACATGATGCGAGGATATCTAAATAGTGAAATAGACTCCTTTAGTAAGGATGGATTTTTACTCACTGGAGATATTGGAGAGGTTTCCACTTCAGGAGAACTTCTCATTACAGACAGAAAGAAATACATCATCACCACCAGTAAAGGGAGAAATATCTCTCCTCAATACATTGAAGCCAGCCTAAAAAGATCTGAGATTATTGAAAATGTAATGGTTACTCTCAATGGAAATAACCAAATCGTAGCGTTGATTTCTACCCATAAGAGTCGGTTTCCCGATCTTGTTAGAGAAGAAAGCCTAACCTCTGATCTAAGACCAGAAAACTACCAATTCCATGCCCCCCTTATGGCGGCCATCAAACTGGAGATTGAGAAGGTTAATGCTAATCTTGCCGAAGATGAGAAAATTCAAGGATTTAGCGTACTGCCCACCAGACTTACCAAAGATAGCACTTATCTAACGCCATCCCTCAAACTTAAGAGGGAACTGATCTATAACAAATTCAAACGAGAAATAGACGCCCCGCACACTAGTTTATAGGCTTTGACTTTTAGAACGCAATGTCCTAAAAAAGGTAGTTCAGAGAAAAATTAGGAGTGTCTTAGATGGCCCGTATTACTATTGAAGACTGTTTAGAAAAAGTTGAAAACCGCTATGAGCTTGTTCATCTTGCCACAAAAAGAGTTAAGCAACTAAGAGAAGGTGCTGATCGCTTGGTTAGATCAAAGAATAAAGACATCGTTACTGCACTCAGAGAGATTGCAGATGACAAAGTCAAGCATACACAAGTCGCGGAATACGACGAAGACGAATTCTAGAAAAAAAAAGCCCTCTTTAAAGAGGGCTTTTTTTTGCCATATATTTTCTTCTCTATCTTTTGATTCTTGGCATCGCGACTTTTAATACATCATCAAAATGTTCTACCGGATAAAACTTTAAACCTTTCCTATGTCTTTCTGGTACTTCAGAGAGATCCTTTTCATTTTCCTTCGGTAAGATAATCTCCTTAACACCTGCTCTTTTTGCAGCGAGAACTTTTTCTTTAATTCCCCCAACCGGAAGTACTCGACCAGTGAGAGAAAGCTCACCAGTCATCGCAAGGCCATTCTTAATTTTGTGATTTGTGGCTAAACTGTATAACGCTAAAGCCATGGTAATCCCAGCACTTGGACCATCCTTAGGAGTGGCTCCTGCAGGAAGATGTAAATGCACTTCGTGCTCTGAAAGAAAGTCTAAAGCTTCTTCCGTCTGCGTCTCTCCTGACTTTTTAACCTTAGAGGTTCTTTTGCTCTTTTGCCTTTCGAGGTCCTCTTCAAGCAGGCTTTTTACATAACTATAAGCAATATTCGCTGACTCATTCATGACATTACCCATTTGACCAGTGAGCTTGAATGCTCCTTTGCCTTTTAGGGGAATCGTTTCGATGAATAAAATCTGACCACCATAAGAAGTCCAAGCAAGACCTGTAACTACTCCTGGTGCCATTGATTTTTGAGCCAACTCTGTTTGGAAACGTGCACTTCCTAAGTGTTCCTCTAAATCCGACGGCTTAGGGGCAAACTTCTTTTTTCTTCTGGAACTTACTTTTAAAAGTGCAGCCTTACGACAGAGCTTAGCTACATATTGTTCCATCATCCTTACACCCGGCTCTCTAGCGTAGTCAGAGATAAGACGTTTTAAAGTAGGCACACCTAAAGAGAAGTCATCTTTTGATAGACCATGCTTTTCCAAAAGTTTGGGAATAACCCATTTTGTAGCAATGCTAACCTTTTCTTCAATGGTGTAACCACTCAACTCAATAAGCTCCATCCTATCAAGAAGAGGCTCTGGAATATTTCCAACATAGTTTGCTGTGGCAATAAAGAGAACCTTTGATAAATCAAAAGGAACATCAAGATAGTGATCAATAAAAGACTTATTTTGTTCAGGATCGAGAACCTCCAACAAGGCAGATGCTGGATCACCTTGATAAGAATTACCTAGCTTATCAATCTCATCTAACATAATGACAGGATTATTGACTTCAACTCTCTTTAGGGCCTGTACAATTCTTCCCGGCATAGCCCCAACATAAGTCCTACGGTGTCCTTTAATTTCGGCTTCATCGCGCATACCACCAAGAGAGAAGCGATAAAACTTCCTCCCCAGAGATTCTGCGATACTCTTACCAAGTGACGTTTTACCAACCCCAGGAGGGCCACTTAAGCAAAGAATAGTCCCATCATACTCTGGCTTTAATTTTCTCACCGCGAGAAATTCTAAGATTCTCTCTTTTGCTTTTTCTAGGCCGTAATGATCCTTTTCCAGAATCTTTTTCGCCTTTTCCATTTCAATTTTTTCTGGAGTTGATTGTGACCAAGGAAGATCAATCATCCAGTTTAAGTAAGTTCTCGTCACATTATATTCTGGACTACTATCAGGAATAACCTCTAACCTTTCCAGTTCTTCTTGGGCTGCTTTTAGTGCCTCTTCAGGCATTCCAATCTCAAGAAGTTTATCCCCAATCCTCTTAATGTCTCTTGATTTTTCGTCTTCATCCATTCCCAGTTCAGAACGAATGACCTTTAGTTGCTCTCTTAAAAAATATTCTCTTTGGTATTTATTTACCTTATCATTAACCTCATCGGAGATTTTCTTTTGAATATCTGCGACATCCTTTTCTCTTCTTAAATAAACAAGAAGTTTAGCAAAACGTTTTTTAACGACTAAGGTCTCTAAGAAATCCTGAGCCTCTGGTATATCTAGAGAAATAGCAAAAGCAACTAGGTCAGCAAGAGCACCCGGTGAGGGTGAGTTTAACATAGCAAGCTTCATTTCCTCATTAAAGTAAGGATTAATTTCACTTAGCTTTTTCACCTGGTTAATAACAGATCTTGTATAAGCATCAAGCTCTTCATCATGATCTAAAATATCATCGAATACTTCAAAATCTGCTCTAATGAGGGGTGCTTCCTCAATATAATTGCTCGCACGATATCTCTTCACTCCGTGAACAAGAACATTCACAGAACCATCGGGAAGTTTAAGCTTTTTTACAACCTTACAAAGAACTCCCACCTTATACAGATCGTGAGTTTTAATTTCTCTTTTCTCTAAATCTATTTCCTCTTCAGGAACGAAGTCTCCATGTTCATCTTTTAAATCAGATTTAACCAAATTAAGGGCTACAAATCCCGTTCTCATTAAGTAGTCATCTAATTCAGGAGTAAATTTATCTTCAGATAAAATGATTGGTGCAATCATCCCCGGAAAGATGGGACTGTTCATGATAGGGATAATAACGACCTCATCTGGAAACTCTAAGTCATTTTCCGGACTTGGTTTTATCTGAACCTGATATTCATTTTCAATATCTGACATAAAAAGCTCCTAATCTACGAGGAAGTGAATTATCCCTTAATGTCTACGACAAGACGGCCAGGATTTGAGAGATAAAAGACATCAAGAGTAATATTTTTTTTAAACAAGACTTCAACACTTAATGTATCTTTTTGAATGGGAAAAAAGTTAACTGCTTTTACAAACTTACTGTCACCGAAGGAATTAAGGCTATCCGGTACATCGGTTGAGAAAAGATCCAAGTATAGTTTTTTTTCTTTACTAGAGATATAGCCGTAAACTCTTGGTAGTTCTTTCGTTTCAAAATCAAAAACGACTCTTTCATATCCTCTTTTCGAGGAAAAGCTGTGACGGATAGCCTTAAGCTTCGAAGTTCTCTTAGCGCCACCGTTATGAAAAATTCCAGAATCTAAGTAAACTGACTTTTTACGCGAAGAAATTCTTCTAATTCTCTCACTTAAAAGGTCTTGAGCACTTACTGAATTTACACATAGAACTATGCATAAAAAAAGTGATTTTAAATTAAAAATATTTTTTAAAGTTAACTTTCTCATCCCTTCTAGAATACAAGAAAGAAACCTTTTTTGAACACTAAAAACTTAGCTCGTCTGACTGTTGAACCTGAAGATGACCAATGAAAAGAAAAGTCCTAAAACGAGGGAGAGAGCTGTATTTCCTCCCGAAGGACCACCTCCATCATTATCAATAAAAGCAATAGTTCCACAAGCCAAAGCTCCCTGCTCATTAGCACCTGTACGTCGTCCAGTTGAAACACTGGCCACATTGGCAGCAGAGCTAACGCCGTATGTCTTTTCTGCCTGCATACATGCCTCATTTCCCCGAAAATCTCTGTAATTGTAATGACTAGAGACCGAGTAAGTAGATCCATTATTTTTCCCAATAAAAAAGATAAATTGATAAAAAAATCTAGAATCTCCTATTGTGGAAAAGTCAGGAAAATAAAACGACTGGGAACCGAAAGGACTCGTCAAAAGAAAATCCTCCATACTTTTTGGTGTAATTCTAATTGTAAAAATATTATTAAGGGAGTTGGTAGAGTCTAAAAGGATCTTTCCCTTTAGATTTAGATTGGGATTAAAATCTCCATCAATACTAGCATCAAAATTTAAAGTAAAAAGATTACTTTGAACTTCCATACTATATGCCACTTTTGATTGAAAGTCCTGTGAGATGAGGGAGAGGTCCAAATAGAGGTCACCGCTTGAAGCATCTATATGAGAAAGGTCTAGAGTAAAAATATCTTCTTGGTTGCTTTGAATATCAGTCTCCGTAAAGAAACCCGTTATTGAATCACCATTACGATCTTGGTTTGCCAGCGTTAAATTCCCTTGATTTCGGCCTGTGAAATAATCTATTGCTGTATTTAAATCACATTTTATGGTGACGAGACCTAAATCAATATCACTTTGTGAGGAGTTTAAAGGAATACCTTGCGGAAAGCCTCTCCTTGCATTGTTACAAGTTTCAAAGAAGGACCCCTTATAAGAAGCAAAGCCTGTGCAATAGCCTGTCCTTGCTGTTTGATAAAATGGTGTTAGCGAGCTTAGAACTTTCGGCGGCTTTATAAAAACATAATAAACATCATTAAGAGGCAAACCTTTAAAGCTAAATGATCCATCTTGCTCTGTTAAGGTTGATGCAATCACCCTTCCCTCGATGGAGGAAATAAGATTAACCTCTGCTGCAAAGACAGGAACCTTTTCCTGAGAACCAGCAACTATTCCCGAAAGGGTGCCACCAGAACTTGGAGTTGGATTATAGAGTCGACTTACACCTAAGGTATCATCAAAGGTCGGCGTGTTTTGACCTCTGACAAGCCTATAAAACATTGATGAAAAGGGTAGGGTCGCATGATCCATCCCAAGAAGATGCCCTACTTCATGCGAAATAAGATCTCCCACATAGGGATCTGATCCTGGCGTAGAGGTAAATAAAATTGAATCCTTTATAATGATATCTGCCTCTATAATTTTACCATTACTTTCATTGTAAACTGTTTCCGTAACTGCCAAAACTGATGAGGATGCAAAAAACTGTGAATTTGTTGAAAAATAAAGATCACTTCTCCCCTCTAAAGCTACATTAGAAGAAACAACCGACTGATTTGGCCCATCAGATACGTTCCAACGATCTACAATATCTTGAGTTATCGCTACAATTTCTTGACTAGCGATTTCACTTGAGTTGGCTCCGTTTACATGAAGTGTGATTTGTGACCCCTCCGGCCACATAGACTTTTGGCCATCCGGGGTTCTTTGGTGAACATACGCAAAAATATCTATCGATAATAAAAAAAGAATAAGACAGAGGTTTTTTTTATTCTTTTCTTTCATCTCTTTTGCCCTTACCAATAAAAGATGAAAGAAAACCAAGTGAGCCTAATGCTAAAATCAACCAAAACATCGAAAAATTTATTCCCCTCTCGCTATTTTCACTATCTATCGAAGCAGGTTTTCGTTTTTCTTTAGATTTGACTTGTGAGCGATCAATAAACTTATCCACATTAAAAGTGACAACCTCTGTTCCAAAAGTAGCTCTCACCAAATTTTCAAAGTCTCTTTCAGAGATAAGCCCAACCCCTTCTTTATTCGGAAATATCGGTGACTGAAGGTATTCGACACCGGAACGTTGAATCGGTTTAAATTTGGACATTCCTAAATTAGCGAGAGTGTAACCAAACTTACCTTTTTTGAGGATAAGATATGACATTTCCTCTTTGGTAAATTCTGGTACACCATGGACTTTATAGGTGCGCCCCTGCCATGAACCACCAGGGAGCAGCACCTTAAAGTTTTGGTGGTTAACTACTTCATTCGGTCCAATTCCACTGAGTCCTAAAATGTGAAACGAGGCTTCAGTGACAACCTGACCAGTAGGTAACCTTTTATAATTTGAACCAAGATATTTGGCTTTCACCACTCCGGAAGCATCTTCTAAACGGCCAGAAATTGGCGTCTCATAAAATGTGGTCCCGAAAATTGCAGGACTAGCGAAAAGAGAAAGTGAAAACAGGATTTGTCTCATACTTTCTTTTCGGCTAAACCTCCCAAAACTTTACTATTTTAGTCAGGTTTGGTTTGCAATAAATTCAGTGTCTTATGTGAAAAAATGGGTATTTTCCGCCCGTAAAAGAACACGAGGGTTTTGATCAATAATGAGGACCGTATTTCCCTCATGCTTAAGAGAGTCTATGAAATCGTATATTTTCTCCACCTCAGTGCTAGAAAGACCTGAGCTTATATTGTCGAAAATTAAAATAGAGTTCTCTAGTTTTTTAGAGAGTTGTGCAAGCAATTTTACTCTTAATCTCTCACCACCAGAAAGTGTAGATAAGGGGCGATCCATACTGAGATAGCTCAAATTTAATAGCTCCACCATTGACCATATTTTCTTAAACTTTGGTGTGAGATTCAAACGAGGAACAACCTCCGACATAGGTTTATTAAAGGCTTCGTAAACGGTTAAATCACCATCAGTAATACTCGCGATAAAGGGTTTAAGCTTCCTCCCGCCGCAATCATCACAAGTAAGAACAATATCTTCTAAGAAAGACATTTCCACTTCTTTAATGCCCTTCCCTTCACAAGTTGGACACCTTCCAAGTTCAGAATTAGGTGAGAAGTGCCCTTTTTCAAGAGCCAATTCTTTTGAAACTGGTAAAGAGGCAAAATATTTGCGTAACTCTGGACTTAAACCAATAGTAGTTCCAACAGTTGAACGAGAACTTACTTTTCCAATATGAGAATCAAAAATAAGAACATTTTCCACCCCCTCAAGGCTACTCTCATCAACAACCCCTTCCCTAACATCAATCATGTCGTCCAAAGGCTCTCCAGAAACATAATAAGAAAGAGTGTTCGCCAAAAATTTATAAAAATAACAATTTTTATAACTTCCTGAACTTCCATAAACTACAGTGGTTTTATTCAGAGGAAAGGAGAACTCGGAAAAGTTTTTTTCCTGAAAAGAAAAAGAATTAATTTTAACAACTTTTTTTGTCTTTAAAGTTTTTGCATTAATCTTTTGAATTAAAGCTTTCTTACTACGATTTAACCTTGTGCTAACGACGCTGCCTCCAAGAGGTCCCGCACCCGGCCCCATCTCGATTAAAAAGTCACTTCTCTTACGAAGGTACTCACTATGCTCAACGATTATGATCGTATTTCCCTGCTCTTTCACTTTTAAAAGTGAATCAAAAACTTTCTCTTGTTCATTTAGACTTAAATCATAAGAGGGCTCATCAAGAATAAATAAGGAGCCCGAACCTTCATAACTTAGAATTTTAGTTAATAACGCTCTTTGATATTCTGAACTACTAATAAATTTGGCTTTTTTCCACAATGGAATTTCAACCAAGCCGAGACTTATTGCTGTTTTTAAAAGATTAATGATTGGCTTGATTCTTTTTTTTAACTCACCTTTAAAGTGAGAGTTTGAAAAGAAATCATAAGCCTCTTGAGAACTTAGAAGCCAAATCTCTTTAAAGTTTTTATTGAGCTTTTCATCTAAAATAAGGCCATGGACCTTTTTATTGATTCTCGTACCATGGCAAGTGTCACAAAGAGTTTCTGTTTTAAGCCTACGAGAAAAAATCCGAACAGTTCTCTTGTATCTTTTGGACTCTAAGTAATCATAACAAGCTTGAAGGCCAGGAAAATTTCCCTTTCCTTTATCTAAAATTTTCCAAATTTTCTTTTGCGGCAACTCGTTAAAAGGAAGACTTAAAGAGATTTTTTCTATTTTTAACTCCTCCTTAAGGTATGGATAAAGATAACGAAAATGAGAAGACTCTAAGATGGAAATAGCCCCCTCTTCAATTGATAAATAAGGATATTTCACGACTTTTTCTCGGTCATACTCCAAGTTCATGCCGTGGCCATTGCAAACGTTGCATGCACCAGCAGCGCTATAGGGGCTAAGTTCAGTTGGACTAAGGGTTTTCTTTTGAATCTGGTAATCACAAAAGTCACATGCCAAAGCGACGTCCTTTGGCAGAGGAAATAGACCCTCCTCCAGGTCAGCTATATGATAAAAAACTTCATCAGCATTAAGCCCCATCTCTTTTAACTTCTGAGGAAGCTTATTAAGACTTTTGAACTTTACCCGAAAGACCTCCCAATAAAGATCATCAACTTCATAAGATCGCATTTGAGAGGTTTCAAAATCAAATGACCGCACAGGTTGAGCGTCTAAGCCAAACTTTTCCTCATAAGTCCCTCGGTCGACTAAAAAATGAAGAACACTATTATTATCTATATGAATTTCACTTTTAAGACGATTAATTAAAAGTTCGTTCCAGTCTACTTCCTTTAAAAAAGATTTGTGCTCAGGACATGATTCCTTACCAAAGTCATAAAAAAGCCTTTGGATATGCTCTGAGAGTCCAATCGTATCAGCTAAGTTTGGACGTGATCCAAGAATAGGGTTAGATTGTGCCAATCCCCAAACTGGTAGCACTGGTGTTATCGAATCGACATCTGCTGAAGTTGGCATATTCCAAAAAAATTTTACATCGTTGGGGAGCGAGTTAAGATAACGTCTTTTAGACTCTGCTAAAAGCGTATGAAATGCAAGTGATGACTTGCCTGAACCAGATGGTCCAAAAATACATGTTATCTTATTTAAAGGGATCTCTACATCCACACCGTTTAAGTTGTGTGTCCTTGCCCCTCTAATTTGAATGGATTTAAATTGTGATGTTTTAACCATTAGAAATGAAAACTATAGCATTGCCTTTAGTAATTTTGTGGAAAAGAAATTAGGCAAAAAAAAAGCCCGGAAAACCGGGCTTTTATATATTTCAAAAAGAATTTCTTGATTAACGTTTTGAAAATTGGAAGCGCTTTCTTGCACCAGGCTGACCCGCTTTCTTTCTTTCAACTTTACGTGGGTCACGAGTAAGAAAACCTGCTTTTTTAAGCTCGCCTCTTACTGTTGGGTCTAGCTTAAGAATTGCACGAGCAATAGCGTGTCTGATTGCACCAGCTTGACCAGTAGTCCCTCCACCACGAACATTTATTTTAAGATCGTACTTGTCTGCGATCTTTAGAAGATTCATTGGTTGATTAACAACATATCTATCAGTTGCCTTTGGAAAGTATTCTTTAATATCACGATCGTTAATCGTCACTTGCCCTTTTCCAGAGTCAGCAACGTAAACTCTTGCTACAGATGACTTTCTTCTACCTACAGTGTGCGCGTCGTATGTTTTACCTTTAGCAGCCATTCCAACTATCCTTTAACTTCTACTAGAGTTTAACTTCTTGAGGATTTTGAGCCTCGTGTTTGTGTTCAGAACCAGCGAAAACTTTTAATTTCGTTAGTTGTTTGCGACCTAAAGAGTTCTTAGGAAGCATACCTTTTACAGCAGACATTAGAACTTTTTGAGGTTGTCTATCAAGCTGCTCACGTGCTGTTCTTTCTTTAAGACCACCAACGTAACCAGTGTGCTTGTAGTACACTTTTTTATCAAGTTTATTTCCAGTGAAAACAACCTTGTCTGCATTTACAACAACAACGAAATCACCAGAGTCTGTATGAGGAGTATACTGAGGATTAACTTTTCCACGTAGGATATCAGCAATTTTAGTTGCTACACGACCTACAGTTTGCCCTTCAGCATTCACAAGGTACCATCTTTTTTCAGCGTCAGCAGGTTTCAACACGAACGACTTTTGAGTATACATAATAATAGTCCTTCACAGGCTTCTTTTCACGAGCCACAAGTCCACGATTTATATAAGTAGAGTGGTTTTTAATACAAAATTGGGCCTTACGTCAAGAACCTTCTTCAAAAGTACTATTAAAAATACCCAATGCTTAGATGGAAGCGTCCAAATGACTCTTTGTTTCCACCCCCTAAATCTCTTCTATTGAGCTTTACGCCATAGTCAAAATCAAGAGTTCCCACAGGTGTAAGAAATTTAAATGTTAACCCTGCAGAAGTTCGAAGATCTGAGGGCCTAAAGGTATCGATAAAAAGCCGCCCAGCATCAAAAAATGGCCCAACAACAAGGGTGTCATCGATGTAATATCTGGGCTCAAATTTAAAGTTCATAAAATAAGCCTTACTTTGAACTCTCTTTTCAATAATGTCAGCGCCATCCTCTAGCTTGTTGATTTCATTATCTGCATAACCCCTAACGACATCAAAACCGTCGAGCCTGAAAACCTTAATAGAAGGAATGTAGCCCCGCGTTCTAATGCTTCCATCGCTGTTAAAGCCGGCTTCTTCGTCAGCATAGTTTTCTTGAATACCACCTGCAACGCTAAACGCAAGGACAAAACTCTTATTACTATTTAAGGGTAGGTAAAAACGGTTTCTACTAATTAACTTCGAAAAGTTAATTTCAATTTCTTCATTGTTTTGGCTACCAAAACCAGGGTTAGCGAACTCCCAATTAAGACCAAAATAAGCACCAGAACGTGGAGATACATTACTATCTCGCATATCTAAGGTGATACCTGGGGTTAATGAACCAATTTCAAATGTCGCCCGATCTTTTTCTTCTGTCGCATCAAACTGGCGAATCCTTTCATATTGATATTTTAATGAAAGACCAATCTGATACTTAAAGTCATTTCCAATTCTGTGAGTAAACTGCCGACTTAATTGAGGAGAAAATCTAAAGATATCTGCATCAAAAGCAAAGAATCGCCTTCTTTGGACTGAAAAACTACCATCAAAATTAGCAGCATCTAAAAGATGGGGAAATTTATAGTTTAAAGTCGCAATCCCTTCTATTTTTTGATTCTTCTGCCCGGCCCTCCTAGAGTCAAACTGACTGAGACTAAAGCGTCGGTTTAACTGAAGTTTTAATGTGCCTGAATCAGCATGGCCAAGAAGATTGGTTCTTGAAAGAGTAAAAGAAAGCTTTGCTCCAATGTCAGTTCGATAACCGGGGGCAATTTCTCCACGGCCAAACTTTTTTTCAACCACTTGAATGACCAAATTCACAAGGTTCTCGTCATCATCCGAAAGCTTATTGGTGACGATGGGAAGAACATCAACACTCGCAAATAGCCCCAATGCGTTTATATTATCTCTAACCTGCTTAATTATGGCGGGAGTAATTAAGTCGCCTCTTCGTAGAGGGACCTCTCTTTTTAACACCTTATCTTTTGTAACCTTATTTCCACTTAAAACAATATTCTCAAGCCTTGTTAATTTCCCTGAATCAAAGTTTAAATTTAACTGGGATTTCGTGTAATTAGATTCATAGGTAACAACGTCATCATCATTGATGTTGGTAATCGTTGCAAAGTAAAACCCTGCTTCTCTTAAACTATTTAAACCGCGACTTATATCTTTTTCTAGTTCAATAACATTAAGAGGACTTCCTTCTTTGTTTCTAAGAGAGGTCAGGATTTGTGTTTTAAACTTCTCACTTACTCCTTTTAAATTGATCTTCTCTAAAACACTTTGTTGCCTTTCCTTTACAGAAAAGGAAACTTCAGCATAAGACTTATCCTCGGGTAAAAAAATCTGGGGCTTTGCCACATCGATAAATACAAACCCCCTTCGCAGATAGTAATCTTTTAACACACTCACAAAAGACTCAATGTATTTCTTATCAAGATAGTCTCTCTGAGAAATAACCGAACCATTACTATAGTAAAGGTCCTCAAGCTCCTCGATATCGACCAAGAGGTTTCCTTTGAAAGAAATCTTTCTTACAGGAATCTTTTTCCCCTCTTTAATATTAAAATAAAATGTCCTTATGCTATCACCATCAATATTTTTTCCTACCTTCTGATAAACACGAACTTTCGTATGATAGAGACCTCGCTTTTCATAATTTGCCTCTAGGAAGCTTTCTAACTTTAGTTTTTCTGTATTAACAGAACCGTCTAAAATCGACTTGGTTAAAGAATTTGTTAATTCCTCTCTAGAGACCAGTTCATTTCCATAAAATGAAAATTGATATCTTTCTCCGAGCTCAATCGCCAGTGAGACCTTCACATTAGGTGGCGCAATATTATCTTTAAAAGTAATTTTAGATTTTAAATAACCGTTCGTTTTTAGTTCATTAATAAGGTTATCAATCGCTAATTTAAAAGAAATTCTACTATAAGGAAGTCTCTTCAACTTATAAATAGGCCGCAAAAGCTCTGTTAAAAGAGAGTTTTCTCTACCCTCAACTTCAATGATTTTAAGTTTTAGCTTCTGCTTAAATCCTATATTTATGTCGATTAAAACATTGTTTTCTTCATCATATCTGACTTGATATTCAAAAGAAGGGTATAAAAATCCTCTCTCAAACAACCATGATTCAACTCTTTCCTTGGCTTGAAGTAGCTCATAATCATTAAAAAGCACATCTTCTTGGATTTGCGATATCTTAGCGACTTGATCTACTTCAATATCAGCAGGGGCACTATAAGAAACATCAACAATTGTTGGTTTGATTTCTAATTCTACTCGTACAACATCTTTTTCATTATAGACGGAAAGATATTTAACGCTCTTATCAAGCCCAAAAGATTTGGCGAGATCAATAGCATCGAATCTATTGTCGACGCCTTTAATTTTTTGGGAAAACTCCAAACATTTAGACTCAGGAAAACAAGAAAAATCTACCTCAAAAGCCCTTAATTGGAAGCTCAAAAAAAATAGAGTAAATGTGATTATTCTAATCAAAAAGACCATTGAAATTTTACATCCACTCCCGCTGAGTCTGGTAATTCTTGCTCCAACTCATCATTTGACCGTACCTCATAAACCCCTTCTAGAGACCACGATCTATTTATCTTATAATTTAAATTCATTTCCTGACTTTGGTCGACACTCCCCCCAACAGTACTACTAAGAGAGAGGTTCATTTTTTTTGAAACTCTCTTTTGAACCTTTAAAACTGTCGATGATCTAAAGCGACTACCTCCCCCTCGATCCTCAACTCTTCCTTCAAGCAAATTATTCTCGTCTTCAATAAATTCAGGCTGGATGCTAACTCGCAACCCAAGACTATCGTTTAAAGACTGGTTAATTCTAAGCTGGTCTATTAAAAGGGTTCCAATACTTAAAGTGGTAACTGATTGGCGCTGCCTATCACCTAGGTTTCGCGAAACATCACTCGTTACACCAAGAGTTAGAAGAGACAAGATATCCTCTTGACTTAGAGGAGGGTTACTTGCCATTTCAACTTTCATTGAATCTGATGGTCCCGCAACACTAATAAAAATATCGTAATCGTTAATTCTTGCAACTCCATTAAACCTAAGTTCTGGTGGCTCCTTTCTCACCCCATCTAAAAACTTCAAATTACCTTCCGATAAAATAAATTCATGTCCTTTGAAAATAAATTTATTCTCAGGATTTTCAATCGAAAGCTCTCCGTTAACTTTGGGATTCGAAACACTCCCAAAAACTCTCAAATTCCCCCCTAGACCGAGATTAATCATCCCATTTTTTATTAAAATTGGCGAAAACGAGGTCACTATCAAGTCACTGTTAATGAAGCTTACATTCCCCTCGATATAACCAACGGGAATAAAACGCTGGTAGCTATTATTCTCTACAGCATTTGAAGCCAGGTCGTTCATTGTCTCAACAATTTCGCCTTGAATTATAGCGAGGTTACCCTTGAGATCGTAAGGTAGGCTTTCTCCTGTAAGATTTAAGTCACCAGAGACAACAATGCCACTTTTCTTTAGAAGGGGAATTTTTGTTTTTTCGATAGATGCAAAAAGTTCGACCTTTGGAAAGGGAAACTTAAGTTTAATTTTTCCCTGCCCCTGGACATCACCATTTCCATAACGAGCCTTAATTTTGTTTAAAAGAATAGCTTCTTTTTCAAAATGAACATCCATCATCACATTAGAAAATATACCAGGTAAACTTTTGGCCTTTAAAGACATTCCCTCACCTTTTAAGGTCATAAATTGATCTAGGTGACCCAAATCCCCTGTTAATTTATGAGTCCCCTTTATTTGGCCACGACTATTTTCAATAAAACTTGATATTAATTCAAAGACAGAGCTACTAAACTTAAATTCTGTTAAAAAATTTACTTTTGTACCCAAGGCGCCTGTTGCCATCGTTTTAAAAGTGATCCCTTCACCATTTATTGTTTGATTCCAATTTTCAAACACACCATTTTTAATTTCAAAAACATAAGGGTTCTTGTTTTTTATTAGGTTAATATCTGTAAAGCGAAAAGAAAGTTGATTAACGACAGCTTTTAAATTTAAGCTTCCAAAATCTCTAACATCAAAATCACCTTCTAGCGTTCCGATGAGGCTTCCTGAAAGATTACGTTTTTCAATATTATGCTTGTTAAGAATTCCTAATATTGATCGCAAATTAGTAATGTTGACATTTGATTTTACATTACTTCTTTTTTGGCTCTTCTCATCTAAATTTAAATAACCTTCAATTTTTATCTGACCGCCAATTCCACTTGCGCTATAAAAAAGGTCTTTTTTGTTATTATAAACAGTTAGAATAGAGTCTTTCAGCTTCGTGCTCTCAACAACACTATTTGTTAGACGAATATGGGTTCTAGAACTAAAAACATCTTTATCGCCATATCCATTGAACTCTCCAAAAATATCGCCATCAAGGCCGAGACCTGACAAACGATAATAAAATATATCCTTAACTCTAAGGTTAGTAACACTTCCTTCGTATGAATAGCCACCATCCTTAAAATTGTAGTTTGCTTTACCAAAAATACTTCCCGAAACCTTTTGAGCCCTGATATCGGGGAAGGTCAAAACAGAATCCTCTAGTTTAAATGATGTTGAAATAGTCTCTATATCTTCAGCGTGCCACAAGAAATTACTTGCCTTTAGCACTCCTCTCACATTCATTTCGGGTATATCAAATCCTCCAACAACCCTAAGGCTTGCTCCAAAGTTAAATTGTGCATCTTTAAAATTGGGGATTATTGGCTTAAAAATAGGTTGGAGCGCTACCTTTGCTTCTTTCCAGGCTCCCTCATCAATATTTATACTTAAATCCATAGGACGCAAATCGCTATTAAAGTTAAATTCACCTAAGCCTGAAAACCTTAGCCCTCTATAGTCTCCTCTCAGGGAGTTGATTTTCAGTAGATTGTCTTTGAGTCGATAGGTTATATTTGTTTTAACATCCCCCAATTTAAATCCGACAAGTTCTGCATTTGCTGGAGATAGAAAGAAGTCGAATATGGGATCATCAAAAGTTCCTTTAATCGTTCCATTTATATCTCCCCTTCCTTTAAGAACAACCCCTGATATTGGCCCAAACTCTTCTAAGTCGGCAGTACTAGGTAATACAGAGACATCAACCCTACCATTAGCAATGGAACCCCTCGTTTCCAGAAGGCTATCTTTAAACCCTAAGCCCATATCAAAGTTAACATCACCATCGTAAGAAACAATTAAATTACTTCCTGATGACAGATAGTATTGTGGATTTTGGATGACGTTTCTTTCGCTACCGACCAGTTGAAAATTCTTTACCTCAAAACCCTCGAATGTTTTTATATCTAATAGGGTTTTCCTTATCCCAAACTTAACTGGTCCATTTAAATAGCCCTTTGCTCTATTTAAATTGGGAAGAAAAAACATCAAATCATTAGTAAAAACATTTTTCACATCAAGAAAAAAGTCTGGGTATAGGAAATCACCTTTCTCTTTGTTAAAGACCTTCACTGCGCTAGTCAATTTAAGAAGACCAGAACCTATCGCCCCCTCTGCTTCTTCAAGAATTAAGTCATTGTCTCTGTAAGCCAACTTAGATTTAAACCAGTTAAAATTATAAACTTCACTTTTAATATTTTTTGCATCTATTTCAATCTTTGCTCTTGGATTATTACTATTACCATCAAGTACCCCACTCATTCTTACTGAACCCTTTGGGAGAATTTTTGGATTAATGACATCTTCTGGTATTAACTTTCGAAACTTATTTAGATTTACAAAGGAATCAATACTCAAGCCCTGAAAACTTCTTGTATAAAAAAGCTTGCCTGATAATTCAATGTAACTATTCTCTGATAACAATCTTGCTTCTTTTAATCTTAAGTAGTCAGAAGTTAGCTGGAATTCGCCATTGAAACCATTTACCTCTATGCCGCGGTAGCGATCCCCCAAAGCTTGAGACACTAGGTCTCGACTAAAACCAACACTCATCTCTACCGTTAAAATATTTTTAAAAAAAGACAATCTCGTGTAAATGGCCTCAATCCGTTCTTTTCCAATATTAAGGATCGCATTATCAAGACTTACTCCTCTTAATCGAAAGGGAAGTGAGTTAAGGAAATCATTCTTGTAGTATTTAAATGCATTTTGTAATTTGAATTCTTTTGATTTTTCTTCATTTTTTGAATAGCTTGGAATTGTTACCAAAGCATCTTTCAATTCTATTGAACCTATCGAAAACTCTTTTGAAAAAATGTCTCTTAAGCCAAAAACAAGCGCTGCCTGTGAAGAAGAAAGATAATAGTTTTCGTATTCAACTTCCACATTAATTAGCTTAGTTTTCACAGGAAAGAAGCCAAACTGAATTTTATCGAACTTTAAATTTGCTCCATATTTTTTCGAAGCATATTTTGATACTCTTTCGCTAACAAAATCTCCAAACTTATCAGTTTGAATCGCCTGCCAAGCCAGCAATAGAACACCAGTCAGCAATCCTAAAACAAATAGAAAGACCTTATTTGTTTTTTTCAATTCCGCGAATCCTTTCTTCTGTTAGTCGATAATTTTTTATTTTTGAACGAACAAAGCTAAAGTCAGCGAAGGCGTTTTCAAAATCTTCAAGGCGAAAATAAGCCTCTGCTCTCAAATAAACGAGTGAAACTTTTTCTAACACTGAGAGTGGAAACTCTCCCAAGGCATCATCTACTATATCCCGTACCTTAAAAAACTCTTCCATCCTAAATAAAGTCTCAGCCTTAAGATAAACGATATTAACTTGTTCCTTAATGTCCCTGGCCTCCAACTCAACCTGCCTTAAGACTTCATAAGCCACTTGCGGCAAGTTAACTAAATTGAAGCCAATTGCCATGTCCTCATAATTCTCCTCAATAAAGCCCTTGTTATAAAACTTTGTTATATTTTTGTATTCATTGAGGCTGATTTCTGCCTGCTCTTGTTTACTTCCAAAACGTCTTATGTCCTTTATCAAAGAATCTAAATTAGTCCCCTTACTTTCTTCAACGGTAATCTCCTTATCACTTAAAGCCTTTACAAAAAGGTTGTCTGGATCTTTTTTTCTAAGGGATTCAACTTGCTTTAGGGCCTCTTCCCTGAGCCCCATTCTTAACAAGAACTTTATATTTCTTTCCTCCTGTCCATCACTTGGCTCAACTAACAAATCTATACCTAAATCTAATGATTGAAGATTCAAAGTCTCAGGGGTTTCCCTCTTTGCAAAGTATTCCATCTCATTGGTTTTACCTAAGACTTTTGAAAGCTCATGACCAAAAATATTTAAACTGTGCCTCTTTGCAATAAGCAAAGTCTTATTTATTAATTCGAAATCCTTTTCTAGCAATAGCCAGGCATCAAACACTGTTTTTACGAGGTGCTTTCTATTTACAGGAGCTTTTGTTTTTTCGTAATAATCCAGCAAAACATCCAGAAGAACCGGAGAGGAATGCCAATAGCGCGTATTCTTTTCTATTTCTAATAAGATCAATGAAAAGTGACGCTCTGTTATTGTTTTAGCTTCAGAAATAAACTTCTCTAGCGATTGCTTGTTTCCTGCTGCTAAAAAGCATTTCAAGTTCCACTCTATTAAAACACCTTGTTCAAAAAATCGCTCATTCTCCTCGATAAACTCTTTAATGCGATAAGAGTAACCACGTTTAAAAGATCTTTGGAGGTAAAGGTTTGCAACCTCATATGCACTCTCGATATTCCCTTGTCCAAGAAAGCACGAAAAAACTCTTTTGAGATAGTTTAAATTATTCGTTCGTCTATATAGTTCTGAGAGAGAGGCACTTGCTTTTTCGGCATAAGCAATTCTCTCCCAATTATCAGCAAGTAATATCAAAGTTTCTGTGTCCACGGATTTATTTAGAAACTTAAAAATGGACTCTATTCCTAGGCATGATTCTAGGATTACTTCTTGAGAATGATTCTTACTAATAAGTAACTTTTTGAAATGTTCGAGAGCTTTCTTAAAATTACTAGACCTAAGCTCTTCTTTAGCTTTCACTAGCTCATTCAATAGGACCGTCCTTGGACCAAGTTTACAGTATAACTATTTAATTTTACTGCATTTTATTAGCTAGAAAGTTGGTTGAGTAATTATTTCCTCTAAAGTCTTTATCTCTAAGAATGTCCAAATGAAGCTCTTTATTTGTCTGGATTCCCTCAATGACAGTTTCATCTAGAGCACGGATCATTCTGTCCAAGCAAGATACTCGGTCTCTTCCATGAACAATAATTTTTGCAATCATGGAATCATAGAAAGGAGACACCTTGTAACCAGAATAAATGAAATCATCAACCCTAACACCAAAGCCTGCTGGTCGGTGATAATGAAGAATTTTTCCGGGTGAAGGGGTTCCCGTGTAAGGATTTTCTGCATTTATACGACATTCAATTGAGTGACCGGAAAACTCAATTTCTTCTTGGCGAAGTGATAATTCATTACCTTGGGCTGAAAGAATTTGTTGAGCAATTAGGTCAATTCCTGTTCTCTGTTCTGTCACAGGATGTTCGACCTGAATTCTAGTGTTCATTTCCATGAAATAGAACCTTTGCTCATCCTGATCATAAAGATATTCAACAGTACCCACAGAGTCGTAACCCACATATTTTGCTAAATCAACAGCCGATTGACAGATTTCCTGTCTTTTCTCTTCAGTTAATACCGGACAAGGACTCTCCTCTACGACTTTTTGAAAACGTCTTTGCACGGTGCAATCTCGCTCACCGAGATGAACAACATTACCATGTTGATCTGCTAAGATCTGAACCTCGACGTGCCTTGGGTTTGTAATAAATTTTTCAATAAAAAGGGTGTCATCACCAAAACCTAGTTTTGCCTCAGACTTTAGACGAGAAATATTAGGTAATACGTCCTCTTCATGATCGATTCTCTTCATACCTCGACCACCACCACCTGCGGAAGCCTTTATTAAAACAGGGTAACCCATTTCTCTCACTTGGCTCAAGATATCACTATCACTTAGCTCATTAACCCTAATTGGCTTAAGAACAGGTAAGCCTGCTTTTTCAGCAATTTCCTTAGAGAGAATTTTGTCTCCCATTTTTTCAATGCAGTTTGTATTTGGCCCAATAAATTGAACCTTCCACTTTTCACATAAGGTCGCGAATTCTTTATTTTCACTTAAAAAGCCAAATCCTGGGTGAATCGCATCAGCCCCAGTAATTTCGGCAGCTGAAAGAATAGCTGGAATATTAAGATAACTTAGAGCTGATTTAGCCGGGCCGATACAAACGGACTCGTCAGCGAGCTTAACGTGTAACGAGTGTTCATCCGCAGTTGAATGAACACAAACAGTTTGTAATCCCATTTCTCTACAAGTGCGCAATATTCGAATGGCAATCTCACCTCTATTAGCGATGAGAATTTTACGAAATTTCATAACACAACCCTTTTTAAGGCTTTACTCTGAATAGAACTTGTCCAAACTCTACATAGGTTTCATTCTCTACACAGATCTCAACAATCTCACCGTCTGCTTCACTTTCAATCTCATTCATAATTTTCATTGCTTCAACAATGCAAAGAGGCTGTCCTTTTGAAACCCTTTGTCCAGGTTTTACATAAGGATCCGAGTCTGGAGAACTAGAACGATAAAATGTTCCTACAAAAGGAGAAGTTATCTCAATGAGACCCTCTTGCGAAGCAGTCGATTGCCCCTTAGATGTACTCATCGAAGAAGCTGGCGCGGCCATAGAAGCATTTGCCATAGCAGGAGCACTTTGAACAAAGACAGGGTTAGGGTCCGCTAAACGGACAGAAATCTTCTCATCCCCATTTTCATATTTAAGCTCTAAGACACCTGCTTCTTTAGCATATTCAACAAAATCTTTCACTTTATCTAGTTTCATCGCTCTCTCCAAATTAGGAATTTACCCTTTCAACATACTCGCCTGTGCGGGTATCGATTTTTAAAACTTCTCCCTCTTTAATAAAAAGGGGAACATTGATTTGTAAGCCTGTTTCCATGACGGCTTTCTTGTTTCCACCAGAAGCAGTATCCCCTTTTAGCCCAGGGTCTGTTTCAGTTACTTTTAAGTTCACGAATGTTGGCGGCTCAATCGAGATTGGATTTCCTTTATAATATAAAAGCTTTAAGTGAACACCCTCTTGAAGATAATACTTCATGTCCCCAACCTGATCAGTACGAACGTGAATTGTCTCATAGTTACCTTGGTCCATGAAATTAAAACCATCTGGGTCATCGTACATGTACTCAACTTCTTTTTCCTCTAAGTCAGGCTTAACGACACCTGTTGAAACCCCTGACTTGTAAGTTCTTTCGATAACTGAGCCATCTTCAAGGTTCTTTAGTTTAACTTTTACAAAAGCAGAACCTTTACCAGGGTTAGTAAAGTCAGATTTAATAATGTTATAAGGTTTTCCATCGACCTCAACCTTTAAACCTTTCTTTAAATCAGTAGTTTGGAACTCCATTCATGTACTCCTAAGACAATTCACTTAAATAATGAAAGGCCATGGCATAACTTTTTTTACCAAAGCCCTCAACAACCCCATCACTTGCACTCGATGTAATTTTAATTTTTCTGAACTCTTCTCTTTTGTAGGTGTTAGAAAGATGAACCTCGATCTTTTTACCATCAAACGATCTCAATGCATCATGAAGAGAAACACTAGAGTGAGTAAGACCAGCTGGATTTATCACTATGGAGTCATATCCATTAGCCTTGGCACTTTGAATTTTATCAATGAGTTCACTCTCAGAGTTAGACTGGAACCAATCACTTTGGATTCCCTTTTGGGAAAATAAACCATTAACCCAATTTTCGATATCTTTCAGGGTGTCTGTACCATAAATCTCTGGTTCTCTATTCCCCAGTAGATTTAAGTTTGGACCACCTAGAACTAGAACTTTCATGATCACCACAATTTAAATTTATGAGTGGATGACGCTATCAGGTATGCTCTTGAATTGTAAAGGAACACTAAGAAAAGGTGGTTTTATAATGAGTATTCGCTATTCTATACGTGACTTGGCAGAAAGCTCTTTTAGAAAGTCCTCCAACGGGCTTGTGATTTCAGCGACATCCGAAACATCGACACCGCGCCCCCCCGCGTCATCCAAATCCTCCTCAACCATTTCTTTGAGAACAGGTTTTTCTTGAGCTTGATCAAATGCCGCCATTAAGAGCGAGCGGCCCTCGTCTTTCACAGGATCTTCTTCAAAAGACCTTAGTTCTTCTAGGCGAGCCTGCGTCTCTTTATTATCTGGCTGTAATTCTAAAATTTTTTCTAAAAGCTCTATCGCTTTTGAGTGATGACCTTGCTGTAAATAAAGATCTACTAAAGTATGAGTAATTACTGGGGTTCCCTCAACTTCTTCAACTTCTATGGCCGCTTCCACATTTTCAATAGCAGGGGATCGACCTTCATTATCAATATCCTGAGAAGTTTCTGCATTCCAATCATCCAGATCTACATCGTCTTGCTCATTATTGAGATCGACCTGAACCCAATCATCTAACGTTCTATCTAATTCTGGACTTGGCTTTAATGCCTCAACATCAAAAGAGACATCTTCCCTTGGCTTTTCAAAAATTGAAGATTCACCTACTTCTTTTTCCAAGCGACTAACATGGAAAGAAATTTTCTCATCTTTTGGTTGTAAAAATAAAAGGTACTTATATGTATCAAGAGCTTCCTCTTTATTTCCCGTTTTTTCAGCACTTATAGCAAACAAAGTTTGCAGTTTTATATTGTCACGATGAAGAGGGGCCAACGGTCTTAAAGTATTATAACTAAGGGAATACTCCCCCTTATCAAGATAACATTGAGATAGGGTTAAATATCCCAATAAGTAGTCAGGATTATATCTAATGCCTTTTTGTAAAACCTTAAAGGCATTTTCGATAAGACCTACTTTTCTGTATGCTTCCGCCAAAGGCGCAAAAACTCTAGAGCGAGGATCTCTTTCAAGTTGCTCCTCGTATTTAGAAATTAATGGTGAAAACTGACCCTCTAACAAGTTTAGCTCCGCTCAATTAAACCAGCTTCTTCTTGGTTAATGATTCGAGGTGTAATAAAGATAATAATTTCTCTTTTTGTTGTAGAGGGATTCCACTGGTTTCTAAACAACCAACCAAGTATAGGAATATCTTTTAAATAAGGAACCCCCGAAATGGTTTCGCGCTTAACATACTCATAGACACCACCAATGACAACTGTAGCTCCGTTATCTACAAGAACGACCGTTTCGACTTGGTTACTCGTTTTATTAGGTGGCAACTGATCATTAATTCTTTCAGCAAAGTCCTCTTTTTGAATATTAACCTGAAGACTAATAGAACCTTCATTCGTGATTTGAGGTGTAACCGTAAGGTTTAAAATCGCTTCCGCTGTTTCTGCCCCCGTCGTGGCGGTATCACCAGCACCGTTGATTACAAGATAAGCTTCAGTTCTTTTAGAAACGAGTCTTGCTGGTTGTTTATTTTGAGTAACAACCTTAGGTGAGGATATAATTTTTCCCTTTGATTCCGTTTCTAAAAGTTGCAATCTAAAATTAAGGTCAAAAACTCTACCAAATTGAGAAACTGAAAGATTTAAAACACCATTGTTATTATTTCTATCTATAATTCCACCAGCGGTGTTAAAGGCGAAGCCTGGACCACTATTAGCTGTTCCAGGTTGTCCAGAAACACCAATTCCTGTAGGCGACGAAGTAGATTGAGCTCCAATGGGATCATAACCAAGTCCGAGTCCATTCTCTAAGCCGAGAGCTTTCGAATAGGACTCACTTACTTCAACAATTCTAGATTCAATGAGGACCTGGGGGGTCTGTGTGTCGAGCGTATCGATAATTTTTCTAATCTTCTCGATCACATCAGGAGTATCTTTTACAATTAATGAATTCGTCCTTTGATCCTCGGCGATACGGCCTCTTTCAGGGGTGAGGTACTCGGTCAAAATAGTAATGAGTGTCGTTGTTTGTGAATAACTAATGGGAAATACTTTTGTTACCAAAGGCTCCTGCTTTAAAGTAAGTGACTTTGCTTCGACCTCTTTTTGTTTTTCTTTGGTCGCGGTCTCTAACGTTTGAACCATTAAAATGATCCCATTCTTTTTTGCAACTAAATTGTTAAGAGCTAAGATCGTATCTAAAGCCTGATCCCATGGAACATTCGTCAAACTTAAGGTTAAGGGTGGTAAAGCTTTAATCTCATCAGTAGTGATAATGTTAAAACCTGATGCTTCGGCAATCATTTTAAGTATTTCAGTCACAGCAACATCTTTTACATTGAGACTAAATTTAGATCCTATATATTTTTTTCTTCCAGACAGTGTTAGGTTTTCAAGGATATCCTCTACACTATCCCCCTTAGGAACTAGCAATTTTCCTACATTGACATCTTTTTCTGTCACTTTTTCTTCAAATGATTTGGCTTCACTTATATCTCTTTGGTCAAAGACTCCAAAACGATTTTCAACCTCTAAGACAACTCTATTTGCTCTTCTTTTTAAAATCGAACGGACATTGTCTCTTAATTGAATTGCAATTCTTAAATCTTCTTCTGCACCAGGCTTTGGATAGGCAGAAACGAAAACAACACTTCCCGAAAACTCAGAAGTGTCAAAGGCCCTCATAACCCTTTCCGTTGCCTTGGTGTTTTTTATATCGATGATAATTTGCTTGTCTTCAACGACAGCAAATTTCTTTGCGGGGACTTTATTATTATCAACAACAATTTCAAGCTCTGAAATTTCACCTACTTGACGAAAATTTATTGCCTGAACTTCAGTCCGCCTTAGGTTTGGGGTCTCTTTTATTTCAGCTGTTAGTTCATCTTGAGAAAAACAATCAAGATTTATGAGAAACATAGAAATAAATAAACTAAGAAAAATTCCTTTTTTCATAATTACTCTTCCATAAGTAAAAGGATTTTATTAGGTAAATTATACCACTTAATAGATTCTTTGCTAGGTAAATTCTTCTATCGAGTCACTCAGAAGTGACGGGAATAATTGTCTCAATGTACTCATCTTGATCGTATACATTACGAATTTTCTCAACCAAAACAACTCCGCCAGGAACAATTGCTTTTACCTCAGCATCATTGTCACCGATCTTCATTCCTTCTTTAACAATATAGGATTCGGGGTTTAGCTTACCACTATTATCAACAATTTTTGCGATAGCCCTTCTATTTTGACCTAATAAAACGCCAACAATTCTAATTTGATTGATCTTAAATCCATCTTCGATGCTAACAATATTGGAATACTTTCCATTTTTTAAATAGTTACCATAGTTTTTATTTCTTTTTCCCGTTTTTCTCTTTTTCTTTTTAAAAGGATCTCTTAATTCAAAGGGGTTCTTAATTGAGGTTTGCTTATCCATTTCAATCACAAGGCTTGTTTTTTTTGGCTTATTATTAGTATCCTCTTGAGTCCAGGAGGTAGTACAAATAATAAACATCAGGATAGAAATAAGAGATTTCATTATTTACCACCTCTCTTTCCTTTTTTTCCTTTGGCTGACTTAGCTTTTGGCTTTGAAAACTCCGACTCAAGCTTTTGGATTCCCCGATCCTCTTTATGGTCAGGATTATAGCGATAAGATTCAATAATAATCTTTGCATTGGTCAGTTGGAAACGACCGCGCTGTGGCTCTTGAGAGCGCTTAAATTCGACTTCTCTTACATTTAACAGTCTTTCACTCGAGGCAATTTTTTCAAAAAAGACGAGGTACTGGAGATAGGTACCAACCCCACTGAATTCATATCTTTTTGTGAAATAAAAACCCTTATTTTCCTCAGTGCCGGGAGAAAGATAAATATTTTTAATATTCAAACCTGTCGCAATATCTTTAATTATGCTTAGGTTTTCAACATCTTGTATTTTTTCAGGAAGCTTTTTTTGGAGCCTTTCCACCTCTTGCGCGACAAGCTCGATGTTTTTCTTAGCTTCTTCAATATCTTTTAGATATGTTTTAATTTGCCTTTCTTCTTTTTTGGCCTTTCTAATTCGTGCACGAATACCAGCTATAACATCTTCTTTTTGCTTGAGATTTTCTGTGTGGGTTTCATACACGACATAGCCCTCCCATGCTCCATAGCACAAGATTAAAACCCATAATTTCGATAATAAGTTCTCCACTTATTATGCTCCCAACCTAAAAAGGATTATATAGTTTTATCTGACCTTCGATTTCAAACTTCTCTTCTCTAAATTTTACATTATCTTTAGTCACTTCTTCTGTTTTTGAATCTTTTAACAATAAGGAACCATTAAAAATAGGACTTTCGTTTACCTTCACGATGAACTCACCAATACTAGTGTAGTTTGTGGCACCCCCCTTAATGAGAAGTTTTCCACCACCATCCAAAATAAGTTCCTCAAACCAGAGCTCTTCCGGTGCTGACCGAGCAAGTCTTTCGAGAAGATAACGAGGGTTTGTCTTTAATTTAATAATTTTATCAACTTGTACAGATCGCGACTTCAACCTAGCAATCTGATTGTTAAAAGCTGCCAGCTGATCTTTGATATCTCTATTTTTCGTTAGTTTTCTTTTAAATTTATTATATTCGCTGTTTAACAGAGTTACTTCTTTTTCCTTTTCTGCTTCAATTTCCTTGGTAAGATCTCTGTAATAATCTACTGGAAACTTGGCAAGTAAAATAGCTACCACCATCTTTCTCCACGGAAGCTTGGCAAAGTCTATTCCAAGTACAACCGGTGCTTTGAAAGCTTTCTTTTTTTCAAGTAGATTAATCTCAATCATTAAGGTTGCCTCATCCCCAGCCCAATGGCCTGAACACCCGTATAAGCGATTTGGTTAATCTCCTCCTCTGTGAAGTCTTTTTCTTTGTATTGAATAGCGTCGAAAGGATTGAGTACACTGACGTCTACCCCCAGAAGCGCCTCAAGCCCCTCTAGAAGTCCTGGAATCAGAGAACTCCCCCCTGTAACTACACAATAAGCAAGAGACTCATCGGATGTGGAACTAATATAAAAATCAATGGCTTTTTTTATTTCAGAGAAGAATGTTTCTACAACATCATCAATAATCTCTAAGATTTCTTCTGGTAAGTTTCCATTATCATCACCCGTGAGCTTCAAGTCCTCCGCTTCATAATAATTGACACCCATTTGTCTTTGAATTTCCTCAGTAATCATGACACCACCGATATTCACTTCTTTTGTGAAAACGATCATTCCATCTTTATAAATAATAAAAAATGTCTTTTGTGCCCCAATATCTAACAGAAGATAACTTTCTTCTGGGTTATTTAATTTATCTCCCATGACAAATTCAAAAACATTTGTCACTGCTAAAATACCAAGATCAGCGATCTTCACAGTACCGCCCGCAGCCTCCACTAGCTCTTTAAAGTTAGCAATAACATCATTTTTAGCCGCGGCAACAATAACATCAACACCACCACCCTCATTTTCTCCAACAAAGTGGTAATCCACAGTTGAATCTTCGATATCAAAAGGTAGGTATTGTTCTGCTTCCCATAGAACTTGATCTTCAATTTCATCATCAGTCCCACCAGCAAGCTGTAACTTTCTTGCAACAGTGTTGGGCCCAGAAATCCCAAGACAGCAATTTAAGCCATCAGCACCAATCTCCTCACCTGCCTGACGAATCGCCTCACTAATTTCTTCTGGCTTTTGAATCTCATCTTCAATAATCGCACCTTCAGGAAGGCTAACCTTGCTGAAGCCCAAGAGATGGTACTCATCCCCCTTTTTTTCTATCGATGCAATCTTTACACTACTTAGCCCGATATCAAGACCTACGATTCCCTTACTACCAAAGGCAATCGTTTTAAGAATCTTCTTGATTTCTTTTTTGTAATCAATACTCAAATTGGGTCCTCAAAAAACAGCAAAGCGTCAATGTCAATTATAACTAGCGAACCCATGTAATTTCAAGAAATTACTCTCTATACGCTAAAGCTAAAAAGGGAATTCATGATTTGAGAAAACTCTGAGGGAAAGAAAATTTGCAGGCCACCGACAATAACAATAAATGGGCCGAAAGGTATCCGAGTCCTACGGTCAATTACCTTGAGTAAGATAAGGCTTCCTCCAAGCAGAGATCCAAGAAAACAACTCAAAAATATATTATGCATCACCCCTATAGGACCAAGAAAAACTCCCAAAACACCATAAAGCTTTATATCTCCACCTCCTAGACCCTCAACCCCTTTAAAATAATAGAAAGCTAGAGCAGGAATGGCCGGAACAATGACGCCCAACACTCCGCCCAGTAGCCAATGGGTCCAAGGCATAGTCAGAGAAACACGACAAAGAAAAAGGATTAATAAATAGATATTGAGGACGTTGGGAATTATATAAAACTTAAGATCAATCAGGATAATCGCTAAGAATGTGGAAAAAACTGATAAGAAAAAGAAATAATCCCAAAGACTATCAGGAGTTAAAGACTGGGGGGTCAAAAAAAGACCAACGAGGGCAACAACCAATTCCACCAGAGGATAACTCCAAGAAATTTTCATTGAGCACGAAGAGCACTTTCCCCGTAAAAACAAATAAGAAACAATAGGAATATTCTCATACCAGTAAATAAGCTTATTACAACCAGGGCAGTGACTTCTTGACGCAGAAAGAGAAATTCCTCTAGGCAATCTGTAAATAACCGCATTAAGAAAGCTGCCAATGCAAGCAGCAAAGAGAAAAGACATGACTGGATAAAAATATTCTTCCATTACGTTAATTCTCTTTTATTAAAGAAAACAAGAGACATGAGAAGAAAAAACAAACACCAAAAGAGGGAATAAGATGATGCCTTAAATAGCCAAGAGGACTCGATAAACTTCTCATAGAGAACAAATGACTTAATATTAAAAACGTTAAAGTTAGGCATCCATTGTGAATAGAGATCAATAAAGCCTTTAAGCAGAGGATCATTTTTGTAAGGACTCGTTTCTTTGACAGCATCAATACCATGACCTGCAACAAATAAAGTCAAAGACATGATGATTGAAATTATCGTGTTAGAAATGAGCGAAAAAAAGACGACCATCAACATGACAAGAAGACTTTCAATGTAAATAAAGAAAAGTGACCACCCAACTAAGTCACCAATTTTTCCATCAAGCGATAATACGAGGCCATATAAGAACATGTATAGGAGAACCAAATTACATAATAAAATTCCAGATAGGCCGAGCATCTTTCCTACTAAAAACTCTGCTCTTGAAACAGGCCGGGAAAGAACCATATAAAGAGTTCTATTTTCCATTTCACTTGGAAGAAGTCTTGCACCTAAGAAAAGAGCAATCGCAACACCACTTAATGATATCAGACCGAGACCAATATCAAGTGTTACCTTTCCAGCGACACCATAACTGAATTCTGAAGCAACGTAGGTCATAAGGAGAAGAAAGATACCAATAAATATTGTGCCAAACAGAATTCTACTCTTATAGATTTCTTTAAAGGTCTGAGCTCCAATAATAAAAATTTTCATGAATCTCTACCTACTTTTTTTGTGTTATAAATCACTTGCTCTAAACTTGGTCGCTCAACCCCTAACTCTAAGAGCTCGACTCCTTTTTCTTGAACCCAGTCTAAGAAGCCTCTTCTCTTTTCCTCTAAAAAGGAAACCTTAGTAACGCCATTAGAAAGATTAATTGATTCAGAAATAAAGTCAGGAAGTAAATCGTTTGCAGTATTTACGAAGTTGGCATAGCAAAACTGCTTTTCTTGCAGAGATAATATCTTATTTGTTGTGCCCGAGTAAAAAAGTTCACCATCCCTAATAACGATAAGTTCATCACAAATTTCTTCGACGTCGGAAACGATATGACTACTAAAAAAAACCGTTTTTCCTTCATTGTTGAGATTAACAAGGGTTTCCTTAAACTCCTTTCTACCAATTGGATCAAGGCCAGAGAGAGGCTCATCTAGAATAATAAGTTTAGGGTCATGTAATAGTGATGTTAAAAAACCAAGTCTTTGCAGCATTCCTTTGGAATAGGCCCTGATTTTTTTATCAAGTGCATAATCTATATTAAGTTTCTTTCCCCACTTTGAGACTTGGGATTCTATCTGAGTCCTAGAAATCTCTTGTAGCTTTCCAAGATAGTGGCAAAACTCTCGCCCAGTCATATAAGGATAAAAATAGGGTCCCTCTGGAAAATAGCCAACTTTCGAGCGAACCTCCTTAAAGTTACTCCCTAAGGATGAATCAAAATTTATTTGACCCGAGTCAATTTTAATAAAGCCAAGAGCAGCTTTTAGAGAAGTTGTCTTACCGGCACCATTAGCACCAAGAAATCCACACAAACTTCCCACTTTAACCTCAAAGGATAAGTCTTTCAGTACTTTTTTGGGAGCTTTCCAGAAATCTTCGACAAAAGACTTATTAACATTTTCAAATTGAATCAAATTATTCTTCCTTATGCACTGATTAAAAATGTACTACTATAATATTATGACTTTAATTTGGAATAGAAACAAGAAGCTAAACGCAACAGTTCTTTTACTCGCAATAATTGTGTTTATCACAACCTCCGTAATTAAAAAGGGCCTAATTAGACCCGACTTAAAACTAAGCTCTCAAGATACGGTCATTAACTTTAATGAACACTTTGTTAAAAGCTTGGACCTTGGTCAACACAGGCTTCTCTCTAGTGCTCTTTGGTCCGAGACCTTACTCAAGGCGGGAATTGAACACCACAAAGAAGAGGACCTCAACAATTGGATGTTTCTTCGCCTAAAACTTATCACTACCTTGGATCCTTATTTTTATAGCGCTTACCTTTATGGTGGTGTCTACCTTAGTATTGTAAGAGATGACGATTTGGGAGCTGAGTTTATTTACGATAGAGGGCTTACCTACTACCCGGAAGACTATTATTTAAATATCAACGCCTCTTTTCATTATTATTATGAAGTAGGAAAAGCCCAAAAAAGTATTCGAGCCTTAGAAAAAATTGTTAATGACCCAAGAATTCCACCACATCTGCCTTCTTTTCTCTCTCGCCTTAAAGCAGAAGAACAGACCCTTGAAGATTCTATTAAGTATTTAAAGGAAATGATTAAGTCTGTGCCTCAAGGTTCCATTTTGGAAAAAAGACTTTCAGCTAATCTTTTTAATGTTCAAGTAGAAAGGGATCTCGAGTGCCTTAACCAAGGCCTTGATCAGTGCCGTTTCTATGACCCAAAGGGAAAGCCGTATGTTAAAAATAAAAAGGGCTTGTGGATATCCACAAGCCCATGGGAAAAGTTAAGAATTAAAAGAAAGAAGAAAAATTAGTATCCTCTATTCACCTCTGTCAGCCTCTTGTTTTCGTTAACGGCCCACTGAGATGCGGTAGCGTTGGTGTTATTATCCGCATCGATCCCACCAATGGCACCTGCGACAAAGTAAGACCCTGTGTTATCAACGTTAGGTATGGACAAGTCGGGTGTTAAACCTGCTGTAGACCTAGCAGTAGTAGTATTCATGGAGGCAACAGAGGCAATATCAGCGGTGTAACCACCAACCGACTTGAAAGCTCTAAAGGCATAAGACTGGGCATGGTCATTGGGTGCAGTACCAAAGGTACGAGCCGCATCACAGTCACCACCGTTATTATTAACGATCGTTTCCGTAGCACCAGAGTCTGCTCCAAATCCGTAAGCGTAATAACTACCTGAAGTAGGTGGTGAGTAACCGGCGTCAACTAAGCATGAGGCAAAAGCGTCATAGTCTGATTGCAGTGAAGTGAGCGCTGAATAAATTGCTGAGAGCTGAAGTTTCGCTTCAGAAGTTTTAGTTTTGGCTTGGTAACGTTTGAAGTTAGGGATAGCAACGGCTGAGAGAATACCAATAATGGCAACAACAACCATCAGCTCCACGAGGGTAAAGCCCTCTTCATTCTTAAAGTTTTTCATAAATACTCCTTACAAAATGGCCATTAAGAGGCTCTTTTCGTTTTGACCCAAATCCAGTTAAGAGAATGAGGGCTTATGCGTATTCCAAATTAAAGAACCAAGCTTTATAAAAGTTTCTTTTTTAAGCCTCGACTAGAGTCGCCGACAACTTAGTCCAAGAATAAAATCTTGATTCCTAATGTTTCCATTTTAAGCCTTTTCGGCAAAATCTCTTAAAAATATTTAGGAAAAGAAACAAAAATCATCTTTTAGCAATAGTTTCAACCACTTATGCTTAAGCTCCGCCTGCTGACATAAACATTGGTAAATACATGGCAATAAGAATGGTGGCTATAATTCCACCCAAAACGACAATAATTAATGGCTCTACCATCTTGGTCATAGTTTCAATTAGGGCATTAACCTCATCTTCAAAAACCTCAGAAACCTTATCGAGCATCTGGTCTACTTGACCCGTCTGCTCACCTACGCGAACCATCTGGGTTACCATTGAGGGAAAATAAGCGATCTTCTCAAGAGGTTCGGTGAGTGACTTACCTTCAATCACCTTCTTTCTTACTTCAGTGAGATCCTTGGCAATGACACTATTATCAACAGTCTCAATACAAATATCTAAGGCATCAACAAGAGAAACCCCAGAGCCAAGCATGGTCGCAAGAGTTCGCGAAAAGGAAGCAAGGTTTCCTTTAATAATAATCTCACCAAATATTGGAACCTTCATAAAGACATTGTCGTAAATAAGCTTGCCTACAGGCGTTTTAATATAGGCATTTACAGCGGCACCAAAAATGGCAAACCCTGGCACCATATAAAGAGAGTAATTACCTAAAAAGTCGGAGGCATCAATCACTAGCTGGGTAATGGCAGGAATCTCCTGACCAGTATCTGTTAGCATTCCAACAAACTGGGGAACGACGAAGACCATCAAACCCCAAACAACACCTATCCCCACAAGAGTAACAATCACAGGATAGGTCATGGCAGATTTAATCTGAGCTTTAATCTTTTCTTGCTTTTCAAGGTGGACAGTAAGTTTATCTAAAATTGTATCTAAGATACCCCCAGCTTCACCGGCTTTCACAAGATTACAATAAAGCTTATCAAAACCCTTTTGCTCTCTCATGGCCTCAGCAATTGTTTTTCCCTCTCCAACGTCAGAGCCAATCTTCTTTATGGCCCGCTTGAGAACTGGGTGCTTTTGCTGCTTATAAAGAATTTCCAAACATTGAATAATGGGCACACCGGCATTCACCATGATAGAAAGCTGTTTGGTAAAGCGCATGAGTTCATTAGCTCCGAAGGGTTTAGCAAAACCGTTTTCGACCATCCACTCGCCAATATCAAATTCTAGGATGGAGGGAGCTATCACTCTTTTAGGTCGCAAACCACGACTTCGAAGAACTCGACGCACTTCTTTAGCGTTACTGGCCTGTACCGTACCCGCCTCACGACGTCCCTCTTTATTTACAGCTTCAAATCTCCAATTACCCATAATCTATATACTATAGTGTTCTCATTTTTATACCAAGTTGTTTTGCTAATTCTTCAGGTTCCGTTGAATAGGCCATCGCTGTATCTCCATCAATCATTCCATTCTCAACAAATCTTCTTAAACTTTGATTCATTGTAGTCATACCTGTTTTTTCTTGACCAATTTGCATCTGAGAATAAATTTGATGAACCTTATCTTCTCGAATTAAGTTTCGTATCGCTGGAGTACTTCTCATAATTTCCATAGTACAAACCCTACCTGAGTCAAATGTCTTTGGTATTAATTGCTGAGCAATAACCCCTTGAAGAACAAATGATAGAAGAGTTCTCACTTGATCTTGTTCATCAGCAGGAAAAACATTGATAAGTCGGTTAATTGTTTGAACACAGGAGTTGGTGTGAAGAGTACCAAAAACCAGGTGTCCCGTTTCGGCAATTGTCAAAGCTGCCTCAATGGTCTGGGCATCTCGAAGCTCACCAACCAAAACAATATCTGGATCCTGTCGAAGTAAACTCTTAATAGCGACATCAAAATCATTCGTATCTGAACCAATTTCTCTTTGATTAACAATACAACCCTTATGCGGATGCACAAATTCGATAGGGTCTTCGAGTGTAATAATATGACCCGACTCATTTTCATTAAGACGATCCAGTAGTGCAGCAAGAGTTGTCGATTTACCCGAACCCGTGGGGCCTGTTACCAGAATGATCCCATTGGATACATCAGTCATTTCTAATAAAATATTCGGTAAGTTTAAAGTTTTAAAATCCGGAATTACTGAAGGAATCTGTCTAAAGACAGCAGCACATCCACCCTTTGAGTAGAAAACATTTGCTCTAAATCGAGCAAGACCTTTAATTCCGAAAGAGAAGTCCAATTCTAAATTTTTCTCGAATTCGTTTTTTTGCTCTTCTGTTAAGATTTGATAAATCAGCCTTTTAGTATCAGCCGCTGTGAGTGCTGGAATTTTCACTCTCACAATTTCTCCATTTACCCTTAGACCAGGGGGAGTACCTACAGTTAAGTGAAGGTCAGAACCACCATTCTCAACCATAAGCTTAAAAAGTTGTTGAATTTTAACATTCTCACCAATTCCGACTTGTTTGGTTTTGGTTACACTATTATCAGAGCTCATCCCTATACCCCTAAAATTTATCTGAAGCCGAATTCATTATGGCTTCATTTAATGTTGTTAACCCTTGAGCAACTTTTGTTAATGCACACATCCTCAAAGTTTTCATCCCATCTTTAATCGCTTGCTTTTTAATTTCATCTGCACTGGCATTTTTTAAAACCAAATCTTTCACTGCAGGAGTCATATCTAGGACCTCATAAATAGCAACTCTTCCTTTATAGCCAGAATCATTACAAAATTCACAGCCCTTACCTTCGTAGACTTTAATTTTGTCTGCAGAGCTCGGTGCAATACCACAAGCAATCAACTCTTCCTTGGAGACATCAGCAACATCTCTACATTCGGTACAAATCCTACGACAAAGTCTTTGAGCGACGACAACATTTAGTGAACCAACGACAAGAAAGGGCTCAATTCCCATGTTTAATAATCTGGTTACAGTGGAGGGAGCATCATTTGTATGAAGAGTTGAAAGAACTAAGTGACCCGTAAGAGCAGCTTCTACTGCAATCTCACCGACCTCTAGGTCCCTAATCTCCCCCACCATAATAATATCTGGATCTTGTCTCAAAAAGGCTTTCAGAGCTGAAGAGAAGGTTAATCCCACTTCCTTTTTGACATTAACCTGATTTATGCCTTCTAGGTTAAATTCAACCGGATCTTCTGCTGTTGATATATTAGTTGTTACTTTATTAAGTTCTGCAAGGCCTGAATAAAGAGTTGTGGTTTTACCAGAACCTGTAGGACCCGTGACAAGGCACATTCCGTAAGGCTGATGGATACCGTTTTGAAAAACTTCCAACTGTTTCGCTTCAAAACCAAGCTTGGTCATATCAAGCTGTAAATTTGACTGATCTAAGAGTCTAAGGACAACTTTTTCTCCAAATAAAGTGGGTAGTGAGCTCACCCTGTAGTCAATTGGTTGACCACCAATTGAAAGCTTAATCCTTCCATCTTGAGGTTTTCTTTTTTCTGAAATATCAAGCTGAGCCAAAATTTTGAGCCTTGATATTAATGGCCTCGCTAGTTTTACAGAAGGTGTATCAACTTCATGTAACGTTCCATCAATTCTAAACCTTATCCTAAAAGTCCTCTCATAGGGTTCAACATGTATATCTGAAGCCTTTTTTATAAAAGCTTCAGCAAGAAGTTTATTAACGTAGAGAATTATCTCTTCTCCAATATCCTCTTCTTTAACCTCTTCGTTATTTTCAGTCTCGGGTCTTACCTCTTTAATCGTGTGAAGAAGTTCATCGATGGATTCTGTAACACGGCCATAAATTTTTTGCCATGCAGACAGATTAGTTAGGATGAATTCCACTTGGTGTTGAAATACAGTTTGCAACTCTGTTTTAAATTCAATGACAGTAGGATCATAAATGGCCACAGACACTGCCTTAGCTGTCTTTTGGATAGGAAGAGCCCTGTACTTTATTACATCATTCTTTTTAATAAGTTTCAGTGTTCTTTCTTTAATCTTAGCTTTTGATAAGTCGATAAAAGTTAATTCATATTTTTCAGCTAAGACCTTAGCGAACTTGATATCATCAAAAAAAGCTAAATCAAGAAGCTTTAACTCTGATATCGTTTTAGGATCAGTATCCTGAAGCGCAGCTCGCATGTCCTTTGCAGGTATCATACCTGTTTGGGAAATGACTTCCGAAAATTCTTTTCTAAACATAGAAAATCCAAGTTGTTCTTTTCTATGTTATCGGAAATACAATGGAGGATATTTACAGCTTTTTATAAAGTATTGATATTCCAAAATTCTAGGGCAAATTTTGCTTGGTGATAAAGCAGGTCATCTCCCTCTCTATACTTAAGCCCCTTTTTTTTGCTCAAGTATTCATGTTTCGCAAAAGAGTAATTCATATCCCAAAAGACCGTGCCAGAAGGAAGTTGAGAACGAAAGACAAACTCCCTCGAACAGCAATTAATGATAAAAATTTTTTTGTCCTTTAATACCAAACTTTTGTAGTCTATTGAGTTGAGATCACCATGAGTCTTACGGCAATAAATTAAATAGTCAGTTGAAATTTCTTGAAATACCTTTTCAAAGATATTTGCCATATTTCCAGATCCTAAAATAATAAATAAAAAGTCGTTTAGATTTTCTTTCTGAATGAGGGCTTTTGCCGCAAGGTAATCTGTATTTGTTGCTTGTATTTGACCATTTTCGTATTTAATACAATTAATCGCTTCAAGCTCCAAGTCTTCAACAAAATCTTTATCAATCTCTCTAGTGAATGACTTTTTATATGGGTAGGTGACGCTGAGACCTTTAAAACCAGAAACAAAAAGTTCTCTTAAGCTTGGTAAGTCCTCTTCGCGGGGTATATCAAGTAAGTGATAATCGACCTCAGTTTTCAATAATTTCTCATACATTTCCTGAGAGCGAGAATGTGAGATGTCCTTACCTAAAAGACCAAGTTTAATCATTAAGTTGCCTGCGATACTTTACATCTTTTGAAATTTGCTCAATCAGTTCGTTTACAGAATTAAATTTTTTCTCATCCCTTATTTTTGTATAAAATTCAACTTTAATTTCTTCTCCATAAAGATCACCATCAAAGTCAAAAATATTCGTTTCAATATTAAGTGATTTTTCGTCCTTAAAAGTTGGATTAAATCCAACATTGGTAATAGAGAGATAGGAACAATTTCTAAAATAACATCTTGTAGAATAAACACCGTTTTGTGGGGGTATACGATAAAAATCTAAAGGGATATTTGCTGTTGGAAAGCCTATTTGCTTTCCGCGGCCTGCACCTTTTATCACCCTGCCCTTCAAAAAATAAGGGCGACCTAAATAATCTTTTACTTTTAGTGTTTTTCCTTCATTAAGGCAGTCTCTAACCAATGTTGAAGAAAATGTATGCTCTCCTTTTTGAAATTTTTCTTGAATATTAACTTCAAGATCTTTCTCTTTACAATAATTCCTTACAAATTCGTGGTCTCCTTTTTTGTTCGCTCCAAAGGCAAAGTCATAGCCAAGGTAAAATGATTCAATGTCCTTGTTTGCAAGAATATAGCCTTCTAAAAAGTCCTCAGGCGTTTGAAAGCTGAAGTCCCTAGTAAAATTAAGTTCCACCAAGTATTTCACACCAACACTTGAAAGCAGTTCCCTTCTTTCTTCATAGCTATTTAAAAGAAACCTTTTTGCATTTTTAAGTATCGTAAGTGGATGAGGCACAAAGGTAACGACAACCAATTCTCTTTGATTTTTTTTTGCGTCCTCTAAAAGGTTTTCCAACAAGCTTTGATGACCTAAATGAACACCATCAAAATTACCGATTGTCACAGCATACTTCTTCCCTTTTGGTAATTCTGTCGTATGCTTAAGAATTTGCATTAAATATTTCCTTTTTTAACGACTTAAAACTTGATGCCTTAAACCTCACTCTTTTATCAGACTTTCCGGCTTCTGAAAAATTCTTATCTTCTAAAGCCATAATTGTATCAAGGAAATATTTCTTATCTAACTTTTTAAGATTACTATTTTCAATGATCTCTTTAAGTGTCTTCTCCTGTCCACTATTCATGAGCCGGTACAACAACGATGATAGGTCTGAGTAATTGACCCCTTCCTTTCTCATTTTTTTTATTATGCCATCAAGACTTTTATCGGATTCTCCTTCTCTTAGATAACTCCAAGTGAACTCAATTAATTGTAAGAAAACAACAGCTCCCAAAATAAAAATCACATATCGAGGCCACTTCAGAGGAACACCTTTAAAGTACACATTAAACAAGGGTGCCACAGGCCCCTGCTTTATCGTAACTGAATTTGATGCCAAAGGTACTTTTACCGTTTCATCTTGACCACTCAACTGTGGTGAGATTTTTCGTGATTGACCTCCTCCTCCAATTTTCAAGCCAGGTATCTTTATCGTTGATTCTTTATAAGACTTAGAATCCGGATCAAAAACAGACAAGGTCAACTCTCGAGGAGCTAACTCTAGGTTAGCCCGAGCAAGGTAGGTATAATCAAAAACCTTCCTACCGGAACTCCTCCCGACTTCGAAAAATTCACTTTTTGTATCAAAAGACTCAAGCCCAGGATCCACATATATGCGAGGGGCTTCCATTTTCTCGAGTGCACCGGGTCCTTGAACCTCTAGTTTTGCCTCGATTGCTTCATTGACAACAAACCTATCTTTAGCATTTGTGAAGTTGAACGTATGCTCACCGACAAGACCAGTGAAATTCGGTGGCATATTTTCTACAGGCAGGGGATTAATATTCACTTCCACTTTTTTAGAAATCACAGTCTTTGAGCGAAAACGGTTGAAGGAAAGTCCGAAATTTCCAAAAGGACTCCCCCTGTTGGTGGCATATTGTACATTGAGCTTCAGTGGATCAATATACAACTTTCCACTTTTTTCAGGATAAATCCTTCCTGAGTACTTCAAAATCTTTTTATAAATAACACCATTTTCTTCTACCGTTTTTTCCTCATCGTTAACTTTATGGAACCTTTTTATAAACCCGTTTAACTTCGGAAAGTTTTTAAACTCCACCTGAACTATAGGCACCCTCGTATAAAGGTAATAAGCGAGGTCAATGCCTTCCCCAACATAGGCATTTTCCTTACTAAGCTCCGCCCTCAAAAAAACAGAGCTAGGGGTCTTTTTTTTCAACAAAACCTTTATGCTAACAGTGGGATGTTTTAAAAGTTTGCCATCTGCACGAACTTCTATGTCTTTCAACTTCGCTATACGAGCTTGATCAGATACCATTTCGTATATATATCTGATTTTCTTATTTGTTTTGAATTTACCATTTATATAAGAACTACTAACAGATACCTCTCGAGACCTACCTAAAACCTCTAGGCCTATAGGATAAAAGGAAATCTTGGGCTCACTATCAGTTTCTGTTGTGACCTCAAAAACGACCTGAAAGGATTCACCTCTTACGGGAGTTTTAGGGTTAACAACAACATCTAGCTCTGCCATTGATGCAAAAGAAAACAAGGTTGTTAACAGTAAAATTATAAGGCTTTTCATTACCAGTCCTTTTTCTCTCTCGAGTTTGGTTCTTTAGTGCTTGTGTCCAAATACTCTTGCTGTAGATTTCTATCATCTGACATTATTTGTTTTATGATTGCTGGAACCTTAACCATTTTTCGTTTTTTCCTTATTTCTTCTTGCTGTTCTTTTAAACTTTTTGGTTTCTGCTCCATTTTTTTCTTTTTATTTTTTTCGAATTTATCTGAAGCCTTCTTTTTCCCCTCTCTCTTTTTGTCTTCCTTCTTTTTATCCTTCCCCTTTCCTTTAGAGCTATTCTTTTCTTGCTTTTTCCCTTCTTGACCATCTTTTTTATTATCTTGATCATCTTTTTGCTTTTCTTTGTCTTTTTTATCCTTTTTATTATCGCTGCCCTTTCCTGATTTTTGCCTTTGAAGGGCAAGTAAAACATTTTGCCTAATGCTCTTTTCAACCTCATCACTGGCCTCAGTCTTCTCTAAGTCTCGCTGTAGTTGAGACCACTCGACCAATGCTTCAGATATTTTCTTTTCTCCCAAAAGTGAAATTGCATAATTGTTTCTATCTTTAAGGGACAGCTTCTTCTTAGGCACCTCTTCATAAAGTATTCTTGATAGTTCAAATTTTTTATCTTTTAAATAAAGCTCTGCTAATTTCAATTTACCCTTATCACCAGCACTACCTTTTTTTATACTATTTTCTAACTCCTCGGCCGTTAGACTTAACGCCTGTATGTTACTCGGATTTATTAACATGAAAAAAAGAGCAAGTGTTCCAAAGGAACTTGGTATATAAAGAGAAAAAGAAAAGAAAAAACATAGTAAAGCCGGAACTAAGAATAGGTTTACCTTTACTGGTCGTACCGTAATCTTGGCTTTATTAATTCTTTGCTGATAGTTTCTATTGAAAAAGGATAATATCTCTTCAGTTGGAATCGTATAACTATTGGCTATCCAAAAACTATAAGTATCAACAACACTTTCCAAAGACTTAAGCCATTTTTCATTAAGTTTAGTGACCACTTCTTTCCCATCAAATTTTTTATAACCCCTAAAGACACCATACTTATCCCTATTAGGAATTCTTGCTCCTCGTGCTGTACCAACCCCAACGACAGCTAACGATACCTGATCTGGCAATGAAATCTTAAAACCATCGTCATGTCCTTCGCTATCGGTAAAAACTAACAAGTTCCCACTTATTGTTTCACTATCTTTAGAGTCTAGCCGAAAATAGCCCAAACTTTCTTTGATCGCCTGGGAAATATTGGAGCCACCATTATAGAGTTCTAGTTTTTCAAGACCAGCAACCCTTGCGTCCAATAAGTCCAGATCATCAGTAAATGGAACTAGTCTTTTTTGGGTATCGGAGAAAAGAACTACTGCAATTTTATGCCCATAAGCTTTTTTGATGAAATGTCTTGCCATAAGAAGAGACTTTTTAAATCGGTTTGGTCGTACATCCTCTGCAAGCATTGAAGCAGAACTGTCTATAATAACTATAGTTTTTTGATCTCTTACTTGTGAGTCCATTTTTTCTTGCGGTCCCCTTGGATCTAAAGCTGAAATGGCAAGCAAGACAATTCCCGTATAAAAGAGGATATTCCGGAGTTTTGAAACAAATGTTTTTCTCTTAAAAAAAGTCTTTTCTATGAAATCATTTTTAGTTGACTCACTCTTCCAAAAAAAATAGAGAAGAACAAATAACAAGGGAAAAATTAATGTTAGTAAATCACTACGAAGAAAGGTCACAAAACCTCCCGAAGTATTGTCTTTCCAAAAAGCTCAGCCAAAAGAAAAGCGATTATACCCCAAATAAGATAAGGCCAATAAAGCTCCTTATATATAACCTTGCTGCTCGATTGAATTTCTGTTTTTTCTAATTTTTGAATTTCATTGAGAACTTCCTCTAGAGCCCCCTCGCTTCCTGCATAAAAAGACTTACCACCTGTGATAGTCGAAATTTTCTCTAGGGTTTCCAGGTCAACACTTCCACCTGGTATTCGCTGATAATTCCGACCACTAGTCCTCAGCAGTGCGGCGTTAGCTTTTTGACCAATTCCAATTGTATAGACCTTTAAATTCTGTTCTTTAGCTTGTTGAGCTGCTTGCAAGGGAGTCATGTTTCCAACATTGGAAACACCATCTGTTAAAAGGATAATAACCTTGTTCTCAGCCAGCGACTGGGTTGCTCTTCCAACAGCAAGGCCTAAGGCATCCCCAATATTTGTTCCGCTCCCCAAAAAGCCTGTGTTGATTTCACCAATCACCTTTTCAATAAGGTCCAAATCTGTAGACAAAGGCAATAGAGTAAATGCCTTCTCTGAGAACATGACAATTCCAATTCTGTCTGTTGGACGAAGCTTCACAAATTCGCGAATTTTTTCCCTGGCAGCAACAAGGCGATTAGGGCGAAAATCCTCTGCCAGCATTGATCTTGAAACATCAACAACAATGAATATGTCATTTACCTTAATAGTGTTTTTAGCATGTCCTAAAGGTACCCTTGGTTGAGAGAGCGCAAATGATATTAAAGCTAATCCAACAAGTCCCAATATTCCTTTTAAGTGTCTTGTCAGATCCAGTGCTGAAGTTTCTTTTTTATAAAAATAAAACTCTGGCTTTTTGCCTAACTGGAAGTGCCTCAGTAAATAAGAAACCATTACAAATCCGCCCAAAAGTAGATACCACATGTTTTTAAATTCCATGTGACAACTCCTTAGCAAGCTCTCGAGCTTCAATTGTTAAGTCTTTTATGTCCATAGACTTCCAATCAGGCCGATATTGATGTTTGGAAAAAGCATCAAGGAAAGATTGTAGCTGTGACATTTTATTTTTCTCTTTAGCCAAATTTATCAAAATCTTTCTTTTTAAATAAATTTCTTCAAGCGCAGCATGATCCTCCGCTCTCTCCATTACCAAAAGAATATCCTTTACAGGATTGCTGTAGTCCTTGTTCTTGTTTTTATTTTTTCTCCGCCAAAAAAAGTAAACGATAAAAAGAAGTCCCACACAAATGGTAATAAACAACCAAGTCATTATTGGTGATTCGTCTGCTAGACGATAATCATTTTCAAGAATCCGAAAGTCCTTTTGTAAAAGCTCTGTATTTTCAACTTCCGGTAACCTAACTTCCACTGGTATGTTCATCTCATCTAATGGAAGAATATAGACTTCCTTTAGTTTGACATGCTTACTGAGGGCCATATCAAGTTCAACAATTAAAGCATCTGCATTCTCTGAGGAGACATAAATATCTGAGAGCTGAGAAACTGAAAATAAATCTAAAAACGGCTTTTTAAATATGTCTAAACTTTTTAACTCATTCTTTTTAAAAGGAAATAAAATAAGCCTATAGCGATAGAATTGTCCTACCCTAATCTTTTCGGACTCATCGGCAAGACTTAAAATCCCCCTAGTATCCTTCCCTAAAATAGGACAAAGATAAAAAAGAAATGTAGTGATTATCAAAAAAACCTTCATCAAATCATTTCTCTAACAAAGTTATCCAAGTAACGTTCATTAACCTTAAGGTCTTTAATTCTTTGTCCCGTTTCTATACTTTTCTTTTCAAGAGACCTCAAAACCTTTACTCCATTTTTATTATTCGTCCCTGCAGAATAAAGCGTTAAAGGGCGCTTCTGTGCATAGTCCAGAGGTGCAAGAATTCTAAAACAATGCGAGTTTCGATTAAACGTTACTTTTTTTAGACTGTCTTCACTCAAAAAATTAATCCAGTCAGAGAGGACTACAATTTCCCTGTTGCGAGCTAAATGCTTTTTTAACTCCTTATCTCTTTCCTCTAAAGAGCCATGTTTAATGCCATAATTATAGTTTATCCTTCCATCTTCACCAATTAGACCAATTTTTGTTAGATAGGCAATAAACTGGGTAATCCCTTTTTCACCATTTCCAACAGGTACATCCACAATAGTGTCCGATAGCAATATTGAATGAACAAAGTCATTCGTTTCTGCCGCAATAAGGTACAAAAGACAGGTTATTTCTAAGGCAGCTTGGATTTTACTTACCCCGTCCCATCCATAAAACATAGAAGGACCCAAATCGATCATCACCGCGATGTGCACATTTCTTTCTTCTTCAAACGTCTTAACAAAAGGGTCTCCTGTCTTTGCCAGAATTTTCCAGTCAATAAAGCGCACGTCATCACCATGAGTATATTGGCGATGTTCCTTAAACTGAAGGCCACTTCCCTTAAAGTTAGACTTTAACATGCCTATACTGTAGCTATTGCTCTTTTTAAATAATTGAGCCTTTAATTGGCCAACAATTTTACGGACTTCAACAATATTCATACAACACTTTTTGCTATCTCTAGTGACACATCTCTTGA
>JASBRV010000132.1 GCA_030149295.1 Bacteriovoracales bacterium
AAGTGGCAAAACTTCATTCTCTCCCAAAGGTTAAAACGCTACCGTGGCCAAAGCACAGACGAAAATAAGTTGCTCAATCAATGGGGTGAATTCTTAAAAGATATCGTAGCCCCAGAGGATAAAGATTCTCTTAAAATAATCTCTATCAATAAAGACAATTTTCAAAAGTACTCTCAAGATATTGATGAAATTCAAAAAACAACTTATGAGCCTACTAGACAGACATCTCTAGAACGTTTCAAAGTTTGTGCTGAATCTGGATATGGCATCTCCCTTGCCATACATAATGGAAAACAAATTATTGCGATGGCCTTTAGCTCAAGTCTTAAAGATCATCCTTTGGAAAGAGGAATACGACAGGACCCAGACTTCAACAATCCAGAAGTCCTTTACATGATTGATACGACTGTAAGACCTGGCCTTCAAACGCATGGTCTGGGAAGGCTCTTAAAATATGCATTAACAAGTCTAGCCCTTAATCGAGGGTATCATTCTATAAAAGGAAGAAATCGCGATCGTCTCGCTGCTGGCATGCTCAATATTAACCTCTCTTTGGGATTCGTTGAGGAATTTTTCTTAAAAGAAGATTATCCCGATTTTGAAAAATATAGAGACGTGGTTTACTATCAATGCCCGCTCCACTGGCAGCCTGACAATGCGGAGCTTGGCAATGCCACGAATGGGGCACTTTCCATCCGGGACATTAATGAGGCTTTTGTTGAGAAACAACTCCCCTACCTGACAAACAAAGTCTGCCTCTCTAATTTTGTAAGTGAAAACTTTTTGTCTCACGTTAAGGCCATTCTCGAAATGACCCCTAAGGATCTTCAACACGGATATACAACGTCAGGCCAGTCAGAGTGTGTCGATAAAATTTTTAAATCTCTCATTTATAATGACAAGCCTTCCTTTGATAATGATAAATCTCTCCTTACAATAAAAGGACATTATTTTGGTAATGGATCCTTTTTAAGTAGAAGCTTATCTACGACTAATCCAGAGAGTGCTTATTTTCCAGTAATTCAAATAGAAGAAAAATCATTTTTAGACGAACTTAAAGAACTTATAAAAAAGCAATCCATCTCTTCAGTATGGCTTGAACCTGTAAGTCAATTAACTTTTAAACAGATGGATTACGACACCCTCAAAGAAGCTGTTAATATTTGTAGAGAGAATAATATCCCTATCATTTTTAATGAAACTGCTTCTGGGAAATATCAGTATAGTGACAATTACTACTTTGCTAGTTGTGATAATAACCTAAAACCCCATGCCATGATGGCCTTTTTAGGTGGCCAAGCTGGAATTGTGGCAATTGAAGAAAAATACTTTGTCGAAAAGCCTCTGATGATGATCTCCACCTGGGACGGTGATGAACATGCATTTGCGACCTACCATGAAGCAATGGAAGCAATAGTAAACAATAAAGAAGATTATTTAAAAACGAGGAAAGCCTTTCATAATAAAGTATTGGAAGAGCTGAAACAATATCCATCTTTATGTCACAGCATTACCAAAGGCAAAGGAGTTGTCTCCGGCGCTTTACCCTTACAATGGAAAGAGCGACTCATGCCAACACCAGAAGGCTACCTAATCGATGCTTCTTTTACAGACATGAGTAATTTTTGTGAATGACCAAGGCTTTCCCCACATTCAATACACAATGAAACAAGATCCTCATGAAAGAGGACTTATTCATGGTGAAGAATTTGCTAAAGGTATTAAGGAGCTTTCCCTAATAAGAAAAGAACTCATGATTCAAAAATCGCCCCATCTTGAGTCTCTCATTCCATCCCTTGCACAGGAACAGGCTAACCTCACGAAAGATTACGATAATGACCTCTATAAGGAACTTGAAGGAATTTCAAAAGGCTCAGATGTTAGTATTGAAAACCTTATTATTCTCAATAATTACACCGATTTTCGTGACATTAATCTCCCAGATCAGGGGTGCACAAGCTTATCTATCAATAGAGAAAGTAAGGTAAGTGCCCAGACATGGGATATGCACTCAAGTGCTAAAAATTATGTTTGTACTATACAGTTAGATGATCAGTGGTGTGTCTTTTCTCTTGTAGGATGTCTTGGCATGATGGGCATAAATAAGTCTGGTCAATTTATTGGGGTAAATAATATCAACACCAATGATGCCAAACCAGGAATCATCTGGTCTTCCTTTGTAAGAAAATACTTAAATACGAAAAACTTTGAAGAAGGGCTTAAGCTCCTTAAAACCACTCCCTTTACTTCTGGCCATAATTACCTTCTCAGTGATGGAAAAACTTTTCAACACTGGGAAGCAAGTCCAACAAGGATTGCGTTGGCTTCTTCTTTAGATGGTGAAAAGGGGATCATTTACCATACTAATCATTGTCTTACACCAGAACTCATTTCCATCGAAGAGAGTCTAAGCCAAAACTCGACAAGCCTTAATCGATTCCAACTTCTCAAAGATAAAGCTGAAAGTATTAAGAATTCACAAGATGTTTTTGAGCTCCTTCAAAATCATGATGGTTACCCTAAATCTATTTGTGGGCATTACCAGTCAGGGGCTCAAGATCCCTCTACAACGTGTGGTGGCGCAGTATTTGATTACAGTACAAATGAATTTAAGCTGTGGCGTGGATGTCCTAAAGAAGACGATAATTACAAAGAAAGAATGATCAACCTTAATTAACAGGGGGGGTGAATGGAAAAACCCTATTATTTCACTTGGACCAAGCAAAAGGAAGCCCTCACACTTCCCCTAGATAAAGTTGAAGATCATTATTTTTGTTACAAAAATAAAAAGTGGATTAACCTAAGTTCAATTAGCTATCAAAGTCACTTTGGACTGCAAAACAAGGCCATCACCAAGGCCATCCAAAAACAAATAGAGGTCATTCCCATGGCCTCACCAAAACATATATTCGATCTCAAAGAAAAAGTATCACAAAAACTTTTAAGTAAACTCCCCTTCTCTAACTTTAAAGTTTTTTACACTCTTTCAGGAAGTGAAGGTATTGAAAATGCTCTTAAGATGGCCAGACAAGTGAGCCAAAGAAAGTTGGTCGCCTCACTAGAGAACTCATACCATGGCGCAACCATGGGAAGTCTCAGCGTCACTGGTGACTGGCGCAATAAAGACCACATTCACCCGCGCCAATGGTCCTTAAAAATACCTATGCCCTATGAGGATCCAGAGGGCATAAAACTCCAAGAAACTATAGAAGCTTATGGACCCAAAAAAATTGCAGCGTTCTGTCTAGAAACTGTCACCGGTGGTAATGGCGTTTTTATTCACCCTAAAGCCTGGTTAAAAAAGCTTAATTGGCTTTGTAAAAAGTATGGAATTTTTCTTATTCTTGATGAAGTGGTATGTGGGGCACATAGGACAGGGCCTTTTTTTGGCCTAGAGCATTTTCCTTTTCTTAAACCCGATTTTATCGTCTTGGCAAAAGGTATCACTGGGGGCTACTTTCCCATGGGCTGTGTTTTAACAAATAAACGTATCAGTCAATACTACCAAGACAATACCCTGAGCTGTGGACTCACTAATTACGCTCACCCTATCGGTTTAGCTGCTTTACAAGCTGTCTTAAAAATTACTGAGCTAAAATCATTCCATATTAATCGCAAAAAAAATGAAGACTATTTGAAAGAGTGGACGAAAAATCTTAACAATAAAGCAGGAATAACTACTCGATGTATTGGCTCTTTAGCAGCAATAGAAGGCCACAATATCACCCAACAGGAACTTTATGATCACGGTATCTACGCTCCTATTCAGTCAGGCCGAATCATCTTAGCCCCACCCCTCACAATGAAAATAAACACACTAAAAAATGGATTAAAAATGGTCGAGAAAATATTATGAGTAAATTATTTAAGGATGCAACACAAGCGGTTATTGATATCACCTCACATTCTAGCCTTATGTCCGGCGGCTTTGGCCTATGTGGTATACCAGAAAACTCTATTGACGCCATTTCTAAACTTCAAATTGATAATCTTACTGTCATATCCAACAATATTGGAAACAGTGGGAGAGGGCTCGTCACTCTTTTGAAAAAAAAGATGATCAGCCATGCTATTTGTTCCTATGTTGGTGGCAATCCTGATCTTGAAGAGCAGATGCTCAAAAAGGAAGTTAGTGTAGAGCTTGTCCCCCAAGGAACCTTCAGTGAGAGAATAAGAGCAGCAGGACTTGGCATCAGGGCTTTTTATACACCAACTGGCCACGGAACCCTTATCGCTGAGGGTAAAGACGTTAAAAATTTCGATGTCCCCTGTATTTTAGAAACTGCCCTTAGTGCCGATTTTGCCATTATCAAGGCACAAAAAGGCGACCCCTATGGCAATCTTTGGTTTAAAGAAACAGCGAGGAACTTTAGTCCATTGATGGCCATGGCCGCAAAAACGACCATTGTTGAAGTAGAAGAACTGGTGGAACTTGGTGACATCAAAGCAGAAGACATTCACCTGCCTGGGATATTTGTTCAGAGAATTTACCAAGGAAAGGCTTATAAAAATGACATCGAATTTCTTATTACGGAGGATTCATGAGCTGGACAAAAGAACAGATGGCAAAAACTGTAGCAGAACTTTTTAGTGACTACTCAAGTGTTAATTTAGGTATAGGACTACCAAGCCTTGTCGCACAATTTTTAGATCCAAAAAAGAATATAATGGTTCACTCGGAAAATGGTGTTCTCGGAGTGGCCGGTAGGCCTAATCAAAACACTATTAGCCCCACCCTCATCAATGCAGGCAAAGAAACAATCTCAATAAAAGAAGGAGCAAGCTTTTTTGACTCCTCCCTAAGCTTTGGAATGATTAGAGGTGGCCATATAGATTTTTGCGTACTTGGTGCTATGGAGGTTGATACTGAAGGTAATCTGGCTAACTGGATGATTCCAGGAAAAAAAGTAACAGGAATGGGTGGAGCAATGGATCTAGTTAATGGTGCCAAGAAAGTCATTATTATGATGAACCATTTTACTAAAAATGGAAAATCAAAGCTTGTAAAGAAAACATCTTTACCACTTACTGGTTTAAACTGTGTTCATGAGATCATTACAGAGCTAGGTCATTTTAGACCTCTTAATAATCAATTCCAGGTAGTCAAACTGGCCAACGGTATTAGTGAAAAAGACTGTCAATTACCCTAATTTTTAAAAGAGTTAAAGAGATAGGAAATTTCACTTTTGTGTATTTCTGGTGTCTTTAGGGTATTACCGTTGATATCTATTGGTTCAATTTTAATTAAGCCAAAGGTCTTATCTTTTATTAAATCCAGATAATTAAAGATAAAGGAGTTGGTCGCGACCAAAACTTTTCCCTCAACCTCATTATCGTTTATAGTGATAGACTTAACTTTATTTATAAAGGGGATCCCCCACTTTCTATATTCTATTTTTACATTGTTAGAAAAAACTGGTGTCGCGGTTGCGCTAAAGCTTGAATACGTATTAAGAAAGTTTATAAGTTGATAAAGGTCTCTTTTTGTCAGATAAAAGCTCACTGTGCGATAGCCTAATTGACCATTGCCATGAAAGCCAATAGGTAAAATATTAAAAATTTCCTCACTACTATAGTTATGATCAGGATAGAGAGGCTTTCGAATAAGACCTAAAGCGGTAAAGTATAAATCAATATCACTAAGCTCTTTTGCTAACTCTAATCGAATCCTGTCCGCAAAGTTTTTTCCAACCTCTTCACGAGACAGATATTTCTTATTGTAAAAACTTATCTCTTTTATACCATTTCTCGCTTTGATTTGAGCAAGCCTTCTTTGATAGAATTGAATCTTCTCTTCATACAAAACATCTGAAGGAGAACTCTCACTAAAGAGATAATGGTATGCATTTTCTCTAGGTGGCCTTAATGAAACACCATCATTTTTTAAAGTGAGTGGTAACACTCCCAAACTTTGACCATAGCTTCCTGCCTGGCTAATGACCTTATCCTTCACAACCTTTTGGTAAATTTCATGAGTATGGCCTGCAATAATGACATCAATATTTGAAAGTCTTTTTGCCAAACGGTCATCTTCCCCCGTTCCACCATGAAGGATCAAGACAACTGCTTTAGCCCCACGTTTTTTTAATTCACTTGCTTGTAAGTCCAGTAGTTTTTCTAAGTGTGCCCATCTATTTTTAGAGCTATCATCTTCATAACCTATAAAGTGATAGCGCTTTCTACTACCGGAACTAACGCTACATCCATCTGGTCCTAAAGCACCAAGGATTCCTATTTTTACACCACTTTTTAATGTAATAAGTTTATGTTTCTGGACAGGTAACTTTTCAGTATTAACAAAATTAGTGGACACTATACTGACTTGATTTCCGAGTTTTCTCACTTTATTCATCAACAAAAGGAAACCCTCATCTCCCCCATCAAATTCATGATTACCTAAAGTAACGGCATCATATTTCAAAAAATCAAAAAACTCATATTCAGGAAAAAAGCTTGTTTGGGAATCCATCGCCAGTCCATGATAAAGTGTTCCTGAATAAAAATCTCCTGCATCCAACAACAAAAAGTCCTCACCTTCTTCAAGAAGTTCTTTTTTTATCTCTTTTACTTTTTTTGCCAATATGGAGTGGCCACCAACCTTTACAGTGTTACCATCTTGCTCTTTAAGGGCCCCTTCAAAATAACTGTGAAGATCATTGGTGTGAATGATGGTGAATTTGTCATCTGCAATAAGATTAGGATGAATCAGAATAAGGATGAGAGGAACTAATAAAAGTCTCATGATGAAGCCTTAAATTAAAAAGGGGCCCCCTGCAAAGGCCCCTTCTTTTTGGCATCCTGCCTACTAGTAAGTTACATCCTGTTACTTACACTGTTATTATATCGCTTTTTCTCTCGTCACAAAGCGAAAAAATATTTGGCAAATTTTTCCAATATATTCCATGTACCATTTGTCTTTAGCCTTCAAAACTTTTGTTTTAAAATGGTGAAAAGGAAATATTATGCTTGGCTCAATCTATAAATACTTAAGAATAAAACTCGGGAAACAGACAGATTATCAGATATTTACCTACTTTATACCAGGCCCTCCCCAGAGAAAGTCTGGTTATAGAGAAAAGGAGATCGATTGTTTATTCGAGCAACTACAAAAAGCAGGCTTCGCAATAACCAACATAACAACTCAGGCTTTAAATAGTAGTGACCAGCCTGGCCTTTGGGTGATAGCGAAACTTTTTCCTCTCACAAAAGAAGCCAAAAAGTTAGCAGTACAAGACTTTCCTCAGGATAGCTCTTCTGCGAGTCAGGTTAAGACTGAAGATCAAACTAGTGCTGTAGAAGGAATTTATTACATTGATTAAAATCAATTACACTTTCATCCTGCTTTTACTTTTAACCACAACAAGTTGCTCTCGCTATATTTCCTATATTGAAAAACAACAACGTCCAGAATTAAAAATCATTAAACCCAAAGAAAAAAGTCCTTGGTGCAAAGAAGAAACTAAAATCAATGTGCTTCATAACGATTTAGTTACAATCAGAGATTTTCCAAAATATATCATAGATAGCAACCAATCAATCACTGACTTAGGACTTTATTATACCCTTTATCAAATGTTTTCTCGACCTGATGCAACTGATTGGTATTCAAGAGCACAAGTGCATATCAAACAGGGAAATAAAACCTTTCATCACGACTTTGGTTTATTATATCAATATCCTGTTCTAAATGCTTTTAAAGAATTAAGAAAACAAGGTTTATTAAAAAAGTCGATAAAGTACTGGGTACAAAAGGCTAACAATACCTACCCAAGGAAAATTAAAGTATTAAAAGAACTTAATGGATTTATTTCACAATACCAAAAAGGATTAAGAGAAACTTTTTGGGGAAAAAATAAATTCTTCAAAGTGGATACTCCGCTCCAATACAAGGAAACTTATCTTAGAACAAACATAAGGATTCCAAGGACTGATAATCTACCTGCTTTTAGACCAATAATTTTTCCTATTAATGAAAGTTATTCATGTAATTTTGATAGTCACCTCTATCAAAAAGGAATTTTTCTTATCTCTAATTCATCTCAAAGAGAGAATACTTTCGGCTTAGTCAAGGAAAATGGGGATTATTTTTTTATGCATACTGAAAAAGAAATCGGTGATCTCGTAAAACAAAAAACACAAATTCTTCCGGGAAAGAAAACCCAGTCACTCAATCCATACTGCTTAATTAGTAAAGGCTCTAGTGAAACCGTTCTTATAGGCTCAAGTAGTCGAGATAGTGGCCAACTTCTTTACCACCTCCATAATTATGGAATTCATAAGGCACAAACGCCGGAGGAAGTTTTCGAGTACATAAAATATCCAAGACATCAATTTTTACTCAAACCGGCACGACTTCTCTATGAGTCAAAAAAAGGTACTGAAAAAAAACTTAGATACTTCTTAAACCTTGATTTTCCTGTCTACCATGTTGAAAACCTAGGTTTAATAGAAGGAATATGGAGTCAAAAAAATAAATCCATTTTTATTTCCGATCCGAGGAGACCGTCCTTTCAATCATGCCAAGAGAATTAATTGTCAAAGGACAGGCTTCGGGAAAAACACTCTTTTCAACAAAAGAAGTCTTTCCTAAGGATACTAATCTCTTAGATTATCTGAGAAAAAAAGGCATACCAGTTGCCAGTAGTTGCTATGGAGATGGTGTTTGTAAAAAATGCGTCGTCATTCTAAATGGAAAAAATGTATTGAGCTGTGAAATATCCTCGCAAAATCTTTTCATGACTCATTTAGATAAAATAGTCATAATAGAGATAGAATATTTATAATAAAGGAAGAATATGAAGTATTTATCATTCGATTTAGAAGCAACGGGTTTAAAAGAAAATGATCTTATTATCGAGTTTGCCTGTGTTCCTTTTTGTACCAAGGAAAAAAAAATATTTCATGATCTTTCATGGCATACATTCATCCATTGCCCCTCCTTTGAAGAGCTAAAACCCAACCTAGATCCCTGGGTCATTGAAAATAATGAGAAACTTATTAAAAAGGCCAATGCAACAGGGCTAAAATTAGAAGACTTTAAAAAGCAATTTGAAAGTTATCTCACTTCTTCCAAAATACAGACACTTTTTAATAACTCTAAAATTACATTATTTGGAAAAAGTATGGCGGCTATTGACCTGCCTTTTCTCAATCGTGATTTAGGCTGGAATTGGATGAGAAAATACTTTGAACATCGACAACTTGATCTGAGCTCAGTAGCTTATGCATGCGTTGACTTGGACTTTCTTCCATCACAGTGCACTTCAGGATCTGAGCTTATGAAAGAACTAAATATGGGTGATGTTGCCCATACGGCCCTTGAGGACTCTATCAATACAGCAAAAATGTATCTAGAGATCATCGAAAGATACTCAAAGGACTCTCGAGGAAGTCATTCCTCATAAGCAACAAATTTTAAAGGGTCTAAAGCCTTTGAGTCATAACGGACTTCAAAATGTAGATGAGGACCTGTTGTTCTTCCAGTCATCCCAACTTGGCCAATTACCTGACCCCGGTGAACTTTATCACCCTTGCGCGTATAATTTTTCTTAGCATGAGCATAAATACTGAAAAGACCACCATCATGAGCAATAACAGTTAAATTCCCATAACCGCCGAGGTCATTGCCAGAGTAGATGACAACACCGCTTTCTGCAGCGATGATTGAAGTTCCAACTCTAGCCGCTATATCAATACCTTCATGACTTCTCCCCCAGCGTTTTCCAAACTTAGAGGTCAATCTCTTTGAGGAAGGCACAGGCCAAGCAAGCTTTCCATGTTGAAAATAATAATGGCTCTCTATATTAGCGGTACCGGCAAGAACACCTCTTTTTAGGGGAACAAAAACCCAAGAACCACTGGCAATAGCTCTTCCTTTATTATGAGCTTTCATTTTCCAAAGGGGAACTTTAAACTCTTTAGCTAGTTTTTCTAAATTTTCACCCTTTTTTAACTGTACGTAGTGACCACTCTCCAAGGAGGCACAAGACGTAATACAAAATATCAAAAAGTAAAAAATATATTTCATAGGCCACGTTAGAAGTGGCCTAAAATTACAATTTAAAGTTTTTAATTATTTCCAGCCACTTATCATACTTATCGGGTGCTTTTCCTAAAAGATTTAGGATACTTACTGAAATAAAACCGTCATCAACGGCCTGGCAATCTGAGTTTGGTGTTCCCTCAAAGCCCTGATAAATTCCACCTATCCAATAATAATCCCGACCTCTAAAGTCAGATCTTTGAGTAATTTCTTCTGAATAGCGACGTAAGCCTAGTTCGGTTAGCTTTACGCCTTTAATTTTTTCATAAGGAAGATCGGGCACATTGATATTAATGAGATGATTGGGCGAAAGAAGTGAAACAATTTCTTCAGTTAAAAATTTTTGAACAAATTTTGCCGCACTTAAAAAATGAAGCCCTTCACTAGTTGGAGCGTGAAAGTCACATACTAGGGATACAGCAACTCCTGGTATGCCATGAAAAACCCCTTCTCTAGCAGCGGCCACTGTACCACTATAATAAATATCTTGGCCGAGATTGGCTCCACGATTAATTCCACTCACGACAATATCAGGTTTTTTCTCCATCAAAAATCCAAAACCCATCAAAGAACAATCTGCAGGATAACCTGAACAACCAAAGACTTGGTCTTCAATTTGAGCAATGCGAAGAGGATTATCAAGAGACAAGGTATGGCCTGTTGTTGAACGCTCTTCAAGAGGAGCAACTACAAAAGTATCGAGATTTTCTTTAAGAACTTTATTTAAAACTTTTATCCCTGGTGCATGAACACCATCATCGTTTGATATCAAAACTTTCATGAAGCTTCCCTAGAATGAATTTGGTAATACTTTTAATGCAGACTCAACTTTATTTAAGTCTACGTTTCTAAAGCAGGTTTCTACCTTATCATTAATGGAAAATTGAAGAATGTCCAGATCTAGTAGGTTTGACACGCTAGGAGCAAAATTGCTGTCCCAGTCCCCCTCTAAAACTTGAAGAAAATCTAAAGACCTTTTGCCAAGCTTGGAATAAAACTTTGCGACATCTTGCTCAAAAGAAGGTGAATGAAATTTATCTTCAAAGGAAAAATAAGGAAAAACAATACCTTTTTGAAAAACTCCTGGACCTTCAAATTCCTCAAGTCGTCTTAGAGTTTTTAAATAGGGGCAGTTAAATTGATCACAAAAAATCGTTTCTTCCTCTCCACTAAAATGAAGAAGGATCTCTCCCTCATAAGTAGCTTTTACTGCTTCAAGAATTTTTTTAATAATAAAATCTTTTTCATTTTCAAAACGAAGAATCAAAATAAAGCCTACTTGATCTTTTAAGATTTCCAAGAGCCTATACTCTTGAATAAAGTTTAAAGATCGAGGTCTTAAGTCGAAGGAAAGATATTGTATTCCTTGGTTTTTAAGGAAACTCAATGTTCTTAAATCATAAACTCCACAAATAGAGAGAGAGCACAACATGGGCTCTATTATACAATTTTTGAAAGAAGCTTCTTAAAAATAGCATGAGGGCAACTTGTTCCCACAGATTCGGGATGAAATTGAACACTTACCCACTTATTCCAATGAAAATAGACAAGCATATCATTGTAATAAATAGCTTTATGATCAAGTTTTGGAGCCCCCACTATTTGCCAGCTATTATAAAATTGCCCCTTAACCTCATTTAAGTCCAAAGCATCCCCTACCTTTTCTAAAGGCAATGACTTACCATGAAGGGGGTGTTCTAAAGGAATAAGCTGATAACCAAGATGCTTTAGTAGAACCTGATGTCCTAAACAAATTCCAAGGACAGGTGTGTCCAAAAGAGAATCTAAGAAATTATCACTGATTTTATAGTCTAAAACATGACCAGGTCCTGGACCAAAAATAAAGAGATCGTACTTTTTTTCACTTGCATGAAGTTCTTTCTGAGCCCAAGTGAGAATATCTACCTTATAACCTAAAGACTCTAAAACCTCGCAAATATTAAGGATAAAGCTGTCATTGAAATCAAAAAGAGCAATAGTCATTATCCCTCATTATCCATCACACCCGTGAAGGTATTATTTCCAAAGTTAAAGAGAAAGTTAAAGGTAACCCTCTTTTCTGCTATTGATTTCAAATAGGCAAATTGAAAAATCCAACAGTTATTTCTTGGTCGATAGGTAAAACCGTATTGACTTTGATTCGTAAATTTTTGGGAAAGGTCGTATTCCCAAGTAGTAAATGCTGTAAGTAAATCTGAAAAAGAAATATTTGCACTATAACCAACAAATTTATCTGTTGGCACTCTAAAAGAATTATAACGACCGAATGCTGAAAAACTTCCAAAACTAAAATTTTGAGAGATAGAAGTCTGGAGAATACTCTCTCGCGTAGACCAGAAATAATACTCTGAAAGATTAATCGAAGTGCGATTAATACTAAAGTTCGTGTTTATGAGAAGCCGGGTTAGTCGTTCATCAATATCTAGTTTTTTTCCATCAGCATCTGTATCTAAATCGAGATTAATCCCTTGTGAAACATTAAAAGAAGCCTTAGATGAATAATTAAAGTTTTCTCTTAAACCCCTGTCGTCTTGGTAAAAATCGCTTCTTTTATTTACGCTCTTACGAAGTAACCTATTGTTCCACTGAAATTCAAGAGTATTGGTAACAGGGAGACCGGTTCGAGAAGTTTCGTTGAGGGCTCGAAACTCTTCCGCACGAATATTATCAATCGGATCGAAGACTCCTTCATTTGTTCTAATTTGATCTGCAAAGGCTTCAGAGCCTTTAAGAGAGTCATCAGCTAGGAAGATATGGCGAAGTTTAAAAACTTGAGAGTGTTGGTAGCTATTATGCAAGATTTCGTATGCGTTATTTCCTGCTTCTTCTAATGATGGTAGATCACCTATAATATTACTTTTCTTTTTTTTGACATTATTTTTTTCAACTTTAAGCATTTCACTAGGTATAAATTCTCGATACGATAATCCAAACACTTTATCCAAAGTGATACTTAATTCTGTCTCTTGCAAAAGAGCATGCTTTTGAAAGTATCTCGCCTCCCTTTCTTCAGGAAAATGATAGTATTGATAATCCAGTTCAGAACGAGTCTCAATATTTACCGGGCCAATTTGGCCAATATTAAAAATAAGGTACGGATTGGCATTGATTCGATGAGCATTTCTAATAAAGCGATTTTCAATCGTGTTATTTTGCTTAAAAATTGTGTGGTCGATGTGACCACCAAAACTGATTTTATCAAGACCGGTCACTTGCGGCTGAAATAAAGTGAAAGTATTAAAATCAAGAGATACTCGAGGTAAAATTTGAACGTATCGATCGTCAAACTCTGTGGGACTTTCAAAAAGCAAATTTTCTCTTAAACCAGCTTCAATAGAGAGTTGTAACTGATCTTTTCTAAACTCAAAAAAACCTTCGGCTCCTGTATCCGGCCCCAGAATTTTATTACCCGTGTAATATTGAAAATCCCGTAATACATCAAAGTCTCGCGCTTGGTTGAACATAAAATGATGATTGAAATCAGACGATGTATTGTAATGATGCTCCCATTGATAAAAATTACGATTCACTTCAGTGCCCGACTTATCTCTTTCAACTTTTCCGGGAAGATAAATACCATCATTAATCATAAGACTATCAAAATGATACCAAAGTCCGTCCTGAGGAGTGTGTCGAAACTCTACTTCACCACCAAAGCCTCGATTTCCAAAATAGCCAGGAGTTAATGTCATATCCATATGAGGAGAGATTGCCCAGAAAAAGGGCTGTTGAAATCTAACCCCTTCATCCACGTTTAGGCCAAAACTGGGAAAAAGTAAGCCTGTTTCTCGGTCTTTCTTAATGGGAAGAACGATATAGGGAATGTAAAGAACAACAACTCCATTGACCTTAATATAAGCGTGCTTAATCCGTATATACTCTCCAACTGTGATTCTAATCTCTCGACCAAAAACACTCCACGACTCAGGACAATCTTTACAGGTTGAATACTCAGCATCCCTGCCGTAAATTTCATTTTTTCCCACTCTACTGAGTTGCTCCCCTAGGACAACGTAAAAGTCAGAGAGAATCCGCGCATTATATACGTCGAGTCTTTGGGTATTAAAATTGTAATCTAGTTTAGAGCCATACATTGTCATGGTATTATCAACATAACGAACATTTCCAGTGACATTGGCATCACCTGTTTCAAAAGCTAGAGACGCTTTTTCACCATAAATGGTATTAGCCCCTTGGGTAATGATCACATTACCTACTGCCTCAAAACGATTTTCAATAGAACGACGATAGGCCTTGTCCGAAAGAACTTGAACATCATCACCTGCTTGAAAAGCAAAACTCTCGCGCGCTTCAGTCTTAAGAATTACAGTAAAGACCGCAAGAAAAGCGCCTATCGTGTAAAAGAGAACCCAAGAAATAGTAAGACCCACATATGAGTATTTTTTTATTTGCTTGAAAAGAAAGAGTCTTAAAATCCGTTTCAAAATTCGCCTTTTTCTTCCTATCTCCCTTGAGCCAAGATTTTTTAAGTCTAGCTAAAGGAGTTGCCCTTGGATGATTGAATTCAAAAAAACGCACAAAAGGAGCAAGGCAAGAACTTTGGTCAATAAGTTCAAGACACTGATCAATTTCAATGTCCTCCTTGCGACTCATTCCCACCCAAATTTCATCAAAATAGGAGGGCCCCTGTCCTTTTTTAGCATTAGCCCAGTGAGCTAAAGAGCGTAAACCATCTAAATTATGGGACCCTATTAATGTAAACTGCTGCCCTTCATATGTCACTTCAAAGGGCCTGGCCCATACTTTTTCTGGTTTCTTTAATTCATAAACAGGCTCACCAAAGTAAGCACCAATTAATTTTTGTGCTAACTGCCAATTACGCATCTGAAAAGGGGTTTCAGCAGAGAATTTTAATAACTCGAGAGGAACTTCATTTTTGTCACAGTGCTTCTTACATTCTGAAATTAAAACTTGTCGCTCCAAACAGGCAAAATGCTTAACTCCCCTTCTCGTAATCCCTAGTTTCTCCCTTAGAACATCCTTGAGTGTAGGACCAAGAATTTCCATGTGGTCTCGCCCGATACTTGTAGTTGCCGTCAAATCAGGATCAAAATAATTAGTAGCATCAAGTCTCCCTCCAAGCCCCACCTCAAAAATGATAACCTGAGGGCCTTTCAAAATTTGACTATCTTCACTAACGACCTGACAAAAAATAAAAAAAAGGAATTCATAATAGGAAAGAATTTTTGTGAGATCTTTATTTTTTTCAAAAAGAGAAAGTAGACGTTGCCCAGATATAGGTGCCCCAGATAAAGAAAATCTTTCACGGACAGTGATGACATGAGGGCTCGACCATAAATAGGTTTGATAATTTTTTTGAAGAAACATTTCCTCTAAATATAAACAAACCTCTCCTTTCCCATTGGTGCCACCAATAGTGAGTATGGAAATTTTCTTTTCTTTAAAACCGTCTTTGAATGTCTTGAAATATTTTTCTAGACGACTTGAATCAGGTTGAAAGACTTCATTTCCAAGAAATTTTTCAAGCCAATGATCAAGCTTTTCATCGAGAGGATCAGCTGAAAAATTTTGGATACGCATTAGTGCTTTTTAAACATTTTCACGAAAAAGGAAATCTCCTCTTTCAATTTGTTACGATGAACAATCCTATCCACAAACCCGTGATCTCTTAAGAACTCACTTCGCTGGAAACCGTCCGGAAGAGTCTGACGGATACTTTGCTCAATAACCCTTGGACCAGCAAAACCAATTAAGGCTTTAGGCTCAGCAATATTCACATCACCTAAGGTAGCAAAAGAAGCTGCAACCCCACCGGTAGTTGGATCGGTAAGAACACTAATATAGGGAATACCTGCATTTTTGAGGCGTTGTCTTGATGCGGAGGTTTTTCCCATTTGCATAAGGCTAAGTATACCTTCCTGCATGCGGGCACCACCAGAGCAACAAACCACAATGGCGGGAATTTTCTTTTCAAAAGCTTGATCCATTACCCAGGCAATTTTTTCACCTGTAACCACACCCATTGAGCCGCCCATGAACTCAAAATTCATCACACCAAGCGCTACTTCATCGCCATTGATTTTTCCAAGACCACACAAGGTTCCATCTGACAGCCCCGTTTTTTCTAAAGCTTGCGAAAGTCTTTCTTGATAAGTCTTTTTGTCATTGAACTTAAGAGGATCAGACGTTGTCACTCCTTGCCCTGTGAGCTTAAAAGTTCCAGAGTCAATTAAAAGCTCCACTCGGTCAAAGGCACTTAGACGAAAGTGATGATCACAATAGGGACAAACTTGTTGGGTATCTTTTAACTTATTAGTTTGAAGAATCTCACCACAATTATTGCATTTCTTCCAAAGTCCCTGAGGAGTGCTTGTCACTGTTTTCTTAGAACTTTTTAGTTTTGGACTTTTAACACCTTCAAACCAGCCCATAGGAATCTCCGTAGTTTATGCATGGTAATTTTCTTCATCATGCGAGATATTACGGGTCCTGACAACATTTTTTTAAGGGAAATAACAGGATAAGTTATGGAAATTAGAAAACGAAACTGACGTCATCTGAAGACAGTAAACTAATACGATCATTCTCCATAGCATCCACTTCTTGGGACAATTGAGCTTGAAAGTTTGGCTTAATATGACCAAGAAAAATAGGAAGGTCTGCCGGCATTTTTTTTATTTCTTCTTTCATTGAGTTTGGTGTGTGATGAAAACTAGCATCGGCAACTCCTTGAAGATGATTAGGAAACGATACTTCGGTAAAAATGGCCTTGAGGCCTGGCTCTTTCTTTGCCGCTTTCCAAATTTCTTCTGTTGGTCCTGTGTCTTGAGTAAAAACCAAAGAAGTCCCACCTTTTCTTATGATAAAACCATGTCCTCCCGCCGGATGATTCACGGGAATCATTGTAACCTCGTATGGACCAAGCTTTATCGTTTCGAATGAGTCGACAGTATGAAACCTAAGGGTTGGGTCTTTAGCATTAGGAAGTTTAGTAAAATCAGGCCAAATCTCATCATTAAGCAGGTGTTTCATGACACTATCTTTCACAGACTGGGAAGTATAAATCTCAAATGGCTTTCCTTTCATGCCAAAACAATTGTCGGCTAAAAAGGCTAAATCCGAAATATGATCTAAATGTGAATGAGAAATTAAGATATTATCAATAAGGACTTGCTCATCAATTTGCATTCCCGATGCCACAGAACCCGCATCTATAAGCAGCTTACCATCGATAAGATAAGAGGTGTTTTTAAAACCTGGTGAGACCCCACCATGGCCCCCTACTATTCTCACAATCATCTTGCTGTCCTTAACGGTCATTCTACCTTTCCCAGGAACATCAACCAAATTCAGGTTACTTAGAGCTTTCTCCTCAGTAAGCCTTTTGCTCAAAAAGCCCTCTAAATGAGGCTTTTGGGACATTTCCTAAAATCAGCTTTTATAACTTATCGGAATCATAAAAAGGAACTATAGGTTTGTATGAGAAAATCCGAGCAAAATCAGTCTTTTTTTAATTTTTCGTAAATATCTGACGTCTTTTTACCAGTAATTTCAGCTAATAACTTAGCCATTTTCTTACTGGATGGCTTTTCCATGTAATCCTCGGCAAGGGTTTTTAACTCTAATGAACTAGCGCTCCTTTCGTTGCCCTTTTCACCGGGATGGTTAATCGCCAGTACAAACTCACCCTTCGCTTTAATACTCTTTTTTATCTCACTCCATTGACTTCCTTTAAAGCGCCAATGCTGCTCAAACTTTTTTGTTAATTCTCGGCCCACAAAAATATCGGCTTCCGGAAGAACGCAACAGAGGCAGTTCAAGCTATCAATAATTCTATGTGGACTTTCAAAAAAAAGTGTCGTTTTTCCAGCGACTAAACCTTGAAAGACCCTTTTCAAAGCCTCCTTTTTCCTGGGAAGAAAGCCTGAAAACTCAAAAGGAAGAGGAGGTAGACCTGACAACTCCAAGGCCAAAAGGACAGCAGAAGGACCAGGCAAACTCTCTATATCGTAGCCTAAATCAAGCCAATGCTTTACGAGAGGATAGGCAGGATCGCTGAGGACTGGACTACCGGCATCACTAACAATAATGGGATTCTCAAAACTCACAATCTTAGAGACAAGGGTTTCCACTTGATCTTGATTATGTTCATGGAAGGAAAGAAACTCAATGTGATGGTAATCAATTTCCAGAAGCTGATAAAGTTTTTGCGTGACCCTCGTGTCCTCAGCAATCACAAGATCGGCATGTTCAAGACACTCCTTAGCCCGAATGCTTAAATCACCTAAATTTCCAATTGGTGTTGTGATTAATGTTACTCTCCTATCCTGACTATTCCTGTTAAGCATTATTACCCCAAGACAATTCTTCCCTCTAAACACGCTGCACAATTGCTGCTAGTATAAAAGGGCTCGCATGAATCTATTTAAGGAGTTTATCACATGTCAATGAAAGCAAGGGTGAGAACAGACGCACACGGAAATATTACGATTCATATGGAAGGAGATTTAAATTATGAAAACTCCTCTCCTCTAAAGAAAGAACTTGAAACACTTTCAAAAGATAACCCATCCAGCAAGATTACGATTGATTTGCATGGCCTTGATTTCGTAGGCTCTAGTGGGATCGGTCTTTTTGTGGATACGATCAAAGCTCTTAACGAAAACAGAGAACGAATTAAAGTCACGAATGTTAAGACGGAGTTTTTGAAAGTATTTAAGCTATACGATCTTGATCTCATGACTATTATTGAAGACCAATTTGATAGTGATGAGACGATGAACCTTTCTCAACAGTTCGCTGGGAGAAAGAGAACTTTCGAAAACTAATTTATTCCTAAAAAGTAGTGTTATAGAGAGGAAGAAAGAACATAACAGAGTTTTGTCTTCCTCTTAATGACCAATCCATATCAGACTCTAGCTCTCTGGCAGCTTGTTGCTGCAGCTCTTGAACAGGTTGCCATCTAAAGCCTCCCCCTGCTTCGTCATCATAAGCTCCCCCATTGGGATCTTGCTCATAAGGACTTTGCACGCCAGGATAATAATTTTCTTGAGGCTTTGGATTTTCTCTTTCGTGTTTTCGATAAGCGTGGGAGACGACAACATAAGTTCCAAAAATAAGGCCACCATAAAGGCCTAGGCTGGCACCCTTTGCAACATTGCGCCCTTCACCACCAAAGGCAAGAGAGGCAGTGCCTAAGAGAGCTCCACCAACGGTTCCATACAACGCCATGGCACCAAGGGCCTTTAAACGCACATCCATTGCAGAGACTGGTCTAAGGACCATTAAAAAGAGAATAATAAAGGTGAAAAACTTTTTTAGCATCAAGCTAACTCTCCGATTTTCTTTACCTTAAAAGGGTAAGCGGAGTTCTCGGATTTGGCAAACCCTGAGATTAAGAAAAGTTGTGCAGGTAATTCAAAAACACTCACTAAAAGCTTAAGAGTGTTTTTCAATCTAAGCTCCTGTCGATAACTTATCCTCTCTGTATTACTCTTACACTCTGCAACAAGAATACCTTTTTTAGAAATAGAGCCAACATCAATCTGACCTAAGCCTCTTTCCCTTAAAAAAAGGGGCGAAACTAGTAAAGGAATATGAGACGGAGATTTGTGGTAAAAACATGATATCTTTTGCTCAAAAAATATTCCCTGATTTTGCATATTCCTTCACCCCCTTAAAACTTAAACGATGAATAGGACAAGGCCCATATTTTATTACAGCTTCTTTATGGGCTTTTGTAGGATAGCCTGCATGTTTTTCAAAACCGTAATGAGGATAAAGTTGAGCCTGATCACTCATAAATTGATCACGCCATTCTTTTGCAATAATTGAAGCAAGCGCAATCATGCCAGAGCGAGAATCACCTTTTACGTAGGATTCACAAAGGGGAAAGCTAACAAAATCTTTAGGTTTTTTATTTCCATCTATCCAGATGATGTCGTTTTTTGAAACTTTTAATTGAATAGCCGCCTGTGCCATTGAATCAAGAGAGGCCGCCAAAATATTCATCTCATCAATGACCCTATGATCGTGATCCCATAAGGAAAAAGTAAAATCTCTTCCTTTTAAGGAGAACGAATAAGTCTTACGCGTGAAAAGTAATGATAGTTCAATTCCTAAGAAATCGATAATTTTCAGACGCTTTTTCTGAGTAAGTTTTTTACTATCTGTTAGGTTTAATTTTTTAAGCTCGGAGAGAGCAGAAATTAAACTTTGTGAATTTCCCTCAAAAGAAACACAACAACTAACAACAGGACCTGCAATGGGACCTCTGCCAACTTCATCTATAGCGAAGAGTTTAATCTTTTGGGAAGGTAATTGATCTTCTAAATATTCCATAAAAAAAGCCCTCCAAAGGAGGGCTCATTTTTTTAGTCTTTTTTATCGTAATCGATGGCGATACGAGCAGACTTACCAGAGCGCTCTCTAAGGTAGTAAAGTTTCGAACGACGACTTTTACCTCTTTGAACAACTTCAATCTTTTCCACGTTAGGACAATGAAAAGGGAAAACCCTTTCTACGCCAATACCTGAAGAAGTTTTTCTTACTCTGAAATGTCCTTCAAGATCACCCTTTTTCTTTACAGAAATAACAGTTCCCTTGAATTGCTGAATACGACTTTTGTCACCTTCTTTAATTCTCGTGTGAACGTTAACCGTGTCACCAGATTTAAAGTTAGGGTGTTTTTCAGCATTTGGATTTTGATGATCAGCTTTTACAACATCTACAAGATTCATCATTTTCTCCTGTGCTCCAATATGGAAGCTAAATTTTTAAGCCAAACCAGAGGGTCACAAAAGGTGACCTTAAATTAAGCTTTGAGTTTCTAGACTACAGAGGCCCATCAGTCAGAGCGCGTAAAGCGATCCAAATAAATGGCCACAGCAGACCTCACAGAAAGGTGATTATACCCATCAGAGCTAGCTCCGAAAATAGGTTCAACCAAGCAATCAGCAAGCTCTAATGCTTCGGCGTGCAGTCCCCAGCCTGTACCAAATATCAAGAAGATAGGCTTATTGTCAACAAGGGCCCTCTCTTTTACCTGGTCAGGGTTTAATTCATACTCTTTAAAGTTTGCGCCTGTGGCACAAATAAGAGGCCTTATTCCTTCCAGTTTCTCTATTTCATCAATGCTTTGGGACAGGGAGTAACTTGCCCTGGCCACGGCCAGCGCATCTTGCCTATCAGGATTATAGGCACCATTTTCATCCCTCTCCCAATGGCCGAGTATTCGATCCATTAGGCCATGCTGGGCTTCCAAAGGAGTAATAATATGATATTCAGTGACACCGAATGTACGGCAGCTGCGACTAATATCGTGAATATCCATATTAGTAACAGAGGTCGTAACTTTTTCGCCTCTTTTATTAATTATTGGGTGATGCACAAGACCTAGATAGAGTTTCATTTCTTTTCCGCCATTCTTAAAAGATCAGGTCGATATTTTTTAGTCATTTTGATTCTTTGATCTTCTCGCCATTCTTTTATTTTTTTGTGATGCCCACTTAATAATATGTCTGGCACATTTTCTCCACATGCCGTTTGTGGCTTAGCATATTGAGGGAACTCGAGACCTTTGCCATCGAAAGATTCTTCAAACGCACTGGAATCATTTCCCAAAACACCGGGCATTAGCCGAAAAATACTGTCTAAAATAGGAAGTAGTGCCAACTCTCCACCAGAAAGCACAAAATCACCCAAGCTTAAGTGAGTCGTCACATATTTTTTTAGAAATCTTTCATCAACACCTTCATAACGGCCACAAATAAAAACCAATTCCTTTGAACTACTAAAACAACTCTCTTTAAATTCTTGAGCTATTTCCTGATTAAAAGTTTTTCCCCTTGGTCCCAAATAGATAATTTCAAATTGGCTTGGATCAGAGTTTTTTACGACTCCTTCAAGCAGAGTCTTTTCTAGGACATCAGCCCTCATCACCTGGCCAGCACCACCTCCGTAGGGAGCGCTATCCACCCCTTTGAAGCCTTTTCCATTGTAATCACTTGGGTTAAGAATTTTGAGATGAGGCAATTCACCTCTTTCCCCTCGCAAGGCCGAACCCACGACACCTGTTTCAAAGAGAGGTTTAAAGAATTCTGGAAAAAGAGAAATGACCCATATATTTTTCATATATATTCTGGCAGCCTAACAATGACGCGTTTATTGCTTATATCTATGTCCAAGACAAAAGAGTCAATAAAGAGAATTTCGACTTTCTTTTCTTTACCCTTGATAATTAAAATATCCTGAACACCATTGAAGCCGAGGTCAACAATTTCGCCCACCAATTCACCATTTTCTTCAAAGGCCTGGCTTCCAATAAGGTCTGATAAGTAAATTTCCCCCTCATCGGTTTCAGGAAAGTCTGATCGATCCGCAAAAATGGTAAAAGGAAGCATGTCCTCTACAGTATTTCTATCAGTGACTTCTTTAAGAGTGGCGATAATTTTATTACCAAAAGAAATTGAAGAAATTTCAAAGGCCTTCCCCATTTTCGGAAGAGAACTTTCTGGAGCGAGTGGCCTTAAGGTTACCTTAAAGCCCTTCTTTAAAATTGAATTCTCTCGATTATGGAGGTGAAAGGAAAAGGCTCCTTTAATGCCATGAGGTTTGCGGCAAAAACCAAGTTCAATTAAGTCCACTTTTCTCTCACCTCATTTTCAAATTCAAAGAAGGTATCACGCACTTTTTATTTTTTAACATCGTTTTCTTCAGGCACGAAGTACCCGAAGGTATTAAGTTCGGCGTTGGCAAGCGAAGCTTGTTCACGCCAGTACCTCAACTTCGGGCACGAAGTATCTAAAGGCACAAAG
>JASBRV010000123.1 GCA_030149295.1 Bacteriovoracales bacterium
GCTACTTGAACATCTTTTTCACCGTTAATGTTGAGAGTCACGGGTCCTGAAGCAACGAGCTTTGATTTCGCTAATAGGATAATGAGAACCAGGGCCAAGATGACCACGGTAAACATTCCAACGCCCAAGATAATTTCATTCATAGTATTATCCCTAAATTTTTATATTAAAGTTGAATTCCTGAAAAACCTAAAAAGCCAATGGCCATAAGACCGACGGTCACAAATGTAATCCCCAGACCTCTAAGACCTGGAGGAACATCAGAATACTTCATTTTCTCTCTAATGCCCGCAAGAGCAGCAATCGCTAAGGCCCAGCCAAAGCCAGAGCCGATACCATAAGTGACACTTTCACCGAAAGTATAGTCACGCTCAACCATGAAGAGCGTCCCACCAAGAATGGCACAATTCACGGTAATTAACGGAAGAAAAATTCCAAGAGCATTATAAAGAGCAGGAAAAAAGCGATCCAAAGTCATTTCTAGAATTTGAACCATAGCTGCAATAACGCCAATATAGGAAATCAGACCTAAAAAAGAGAGGTCAACATTAGCAAGACTTGGATGCGCCCATGAAAGTGCTCCTTCTTTTAGGAGACCATTGTAAATAAGGTTATTCACAGGAACCGTAATAGTTTGTACTACTATCACAGCAACCCCAAGACCAAGAGAAGTATTGACCTTCTTAGACACCGCCAAGAAAGTACACATCCCAAGGAAAAATCCTAGAGCTAAGTTCTCGATAAAAACAGCTTTAATAAAGAGATTAAGATGATGTTCCATTCTATTTATTCCTAGAAATTAATTTTCAGTTTCTATTTGCTCAGTCTTAAAAGTTCTAATGACCCAAATAATAGCGCCAATGAGAAAAAAAGCTGAGGGCGACAAAAGCGCCATACCATTAGGCTGATACCAGCCACCGTCCCCAATAGTTTTAAAGACTGTCATGCCCATAAGTTTGCCTGAACCAAAAAGCTCACGAAAAAAAGCGACAACAAGAAGGATAAAAGAATAACCAATCCCGTTTCCAATGCCATCAAGTAAAGACATGATAGGACCGTTTTTCATGGCATAACCTTCTGCTCGTCCCATAACAATACAGTTGGTGATAATAAGACCAACGTAAACCGACATGGACTTAGAGACATCGTAAACAAAAGCCTTCAAAATCTGATCCGTCAGAATAACCATGGACGCAATAACCGTCATTTGAGCAATGATTCGAATACTTGAAGGAATTTGGTTTCTGATAATCGAAACAAAGAAAGAACTAAAAGCACAAACCACAATCACAGCAACGGACATAACAAACGCAGATTCGAGTTTCGTCGTAACGGCGAGAGCAGAACAAATTCCCAAAATTTGTAGGGCGATTGGATTGTTGTTAAAGAGGGGATCAAAGAGGGTCTTCTTGATACTCATAGCTTAAACTCCTCCTGCACGAAATTTCGCCAGGAACTTTCCATAGCCTGAGTCACCGACCCAGTAGTTAACACTTGCTTCCACACCATTTGCAGTGAGCGTAGCGCCACTTAAACCATCAACCTTCATATTCGCTTTTGCGACAGATGGATCAACTGCACCTTTCACAACATCAAAACTTGGCTCATTATTTTCATTGAGAACTTTCTTACCAACCCACTGAGCTTGCCACTTTTTATTTTCAATTTCTCCTCCAAGACCGGGAGTTTCACCGTGTTGATACCAGCCAACACCTTTCACCGTTCTAGTATCAGGAGCTAGAGAGAGAAACCCGTACATCGTGGACCAAAGACCTTTTCCATGAAAGGGAAGAACAATTTGAGTCACTCTCCCACCCTCTTTAATAAGGTAAACAGGACGGACTTTCGCACGAGTCTTTATGCGAGCAATATCTTTATCAGCGGGGATATTTTTCGCCATTTTGGGATCTTTATCGGCTTTTTCTAGGTCATAAGAAGCTGGATCCATATCCGTTACTTCTTCACCTGTCGAAAGATCGACTAGTTTTGTCTCAACCTTTTCATAGGCCTCAAGAATTGCTGCTTCTCCCGCCTTGGGTGAGTCTAAAAGACCAGCTGCGAGGAGAAGGTTTTTCTTAACATCGAGGCTTTTATTTTTCGCTTGAATAGGCTTGAGCTTTACCGCAGCCGTCGAAACTAAAACGGAGCATACCACGCAAAGAGAGGCTGCGACCGTTAGGGTTTTTAAAGTACTATCGTTAGACATTTCTGAGGGCCCTCCTCTTAATATTCGCTTCAACGACAAAATAATCAATTAATGGTGCAAAACAATTGGCAAAAAGAATGGCAAGCATTGTCCCAGCTGGATAAGCAGGGTTAACCACACGAATAAGGGCTACCATAAAACCAATCAAGAAGCCGTAGTACCACTTACCGGTTTCAGTCATCGTGGCAGAGACGGGATCCGTCGCCATAAAAACGGCACCGAAAGCGAAACCACCAACAACCACATGCCAAAGTGGTGGCATACTAAACATAAGGTTTGTTTCAGATCCAATCATAAAGAAAAGACCACTGGTCACGATAAGACCAATAAAACAAGAAAGGATGATTCTCCACGAACCAATTCCCGTAGCAATGAGATATGCAGCACCAATAAGAGCAGCAAGAGTTGAAGTCTCACCCATTGATCCTGGAATTAATCCAATAAAAGCATCAAAGAAACTGAAGTTCACTCCGTCTATTCCACTCTGAACAGTCTGAGAAAGAATGGTCGCGCCAGAGTAACCATCCACTGCCGTCCAAACTTTATCCCCTGAAATTTGCGCGGGATAAGCAAAGAAAAGAAAAGCCCTTGCCGTCAAAGCAGGATTAAGAAAGTTTTTCCCTGTACCACCAAAAATTTCTTTACCGACAACCACACCAAACATAATTCCCACAGCAACCTGCCACAGAGGAATTGTTGGAGGAAGAGTCAAGGGATAGAGCATGCCCGTAACGAGAAAACCTTCATTAATTTCGTGCTTTCTAACAACAGCAAAGAGAACTTCACATAGGCCACCAGCAATTTGAGTCACAAGAAAAATGGGAACGAAATAAAGGGCGCCATGAACGACATTAGAGATTAAACTTGAAGGATCTGTTGCCAAGCCAAGAGTGCTAAGAACCATTCCCCTCCAGCCATCAACAGCTGTTTGTCCCATTGAGGCTAAAACTGAATTGGCTTGGTACCCAGTGTTGTAAAGCGCCATCAAAATACAAGGAATCAGAGCAATAGTGACCGTTCCCATCAATCGCTTGAGATCAATAGCATCTCTTACATGTACAGAGCCTTTAGCCGTTTCACCTGGAGTGTAAACAAAAGTATCGAGGGCTTCATAAAGGGGGTAAAGAACCTCGAGCTTGCCACCTTTGGCAAATTTGTCATGTTGTGAGTCGAGGAAATCTCTTAAGACTTTCATTATCCTTCCTTCTCAATTGTCGTTAATGTATCTCTGAGTGCTGGTCCAAAATCGTCTTTGCCAGGAGAGGCAAAAGTGCATAGTGCCAGATCTTCTTCGTCTAATTCTAAGCAACCAAGGGAAGCAGCCAAGTCGACATCGCCTGTTTTAAGGGCTTTTATGAGCTGTGTCGGCAAAATGTCTAAGGGCATCACGGCTTCAAAGGCTCCTACAGGGACAATCGCACGGCGTGATCCATAGGTATTGGTGTGAAAGTCAAAAACTTTTCTTTTAAACTTTCCAGCATAAGTATTTTTTAACGAGTATTTATCGTAACCAGGACCTTGCCATCCTAAAAATTCACGATCGTTATTTTCTTCAATAACTGAAATTTGAGTATGAAAGCGCCCAAGAAAACAAAAGTTGTCATCCATTTTACGGCCGTTAAGGATAGAGCCAGAAATAACACGAATAGGACCCTGCTCCACTTCACCAGCAATAATCTGGTTCATACAAGCACCAAGACGAGTTCTTAAAAGTCTTGGGTTGGTCGTTTTAGGTCCGGCTAAAGAAACAACTCTCTCAACGAAAATATTCCCCGTACTAATGAGATGTCCTAAAGCTACAACATCTTGAAGACCAATGTGCCACACAGTTTTTCTTAAACTTACAGGGTCAAGGTGATGAATATGGGTACCCACAAGTCCAGCAGGATGGGGTCCAGAGAATTCTTCTTCAAAAATATTTTCGCCGCTCAAACTAGGTGTTTTTGCTCCCGCTCTTTTTGTCACAAAGACTTTTGGAGCCAGCTTAGTGAGGGCTTCGACACCCTTTTTAAAATCTTCTTCATACTCAGAAAGAATAATTTCTTGATCTGCGGCTAATGGATTGGTGTCCATAAGATTGACAAAGATGCTCGAAGGACGGCTCTCAAGTTCAGGAGAGCGAGAAAAAGGTCTGGTTCTAAAAGCAGGCCAGAGACCGGCTTCAACCATAAGAGCTTCAACTTCTTTATCAGAGTAATCGGCCAATTCTTTATTATGATAATTTTCGAGAGACTTTTGTTCTTCTCCCTCTACGGAAATAACAACCGTTTGAAGAACTCTTCTTTCGCCTCTGTTGATCGCTTTTACTGTTCCCGCAGCAGGGGAAGTGTAAAGAACACCTGGAGTTTTTTTACATTCAAAAATCGGATCGCCGAGCTTAACTTTATCCCCTTCTTTTACAAACATCGTAGGTTTCATTCCTACGTAGTCCGCTCCAGTAATAGCGACTTCAGTTACAGCAGGGGCGTTAAAGATTTTTTGGGCAGGTACCCCAGAAATAGGTAAATCGAGACCTTTCTTAATCTTGATCATAGAGAAATCCTGTCAGGAAACAATGCAATAATTGGTTTTAATAGGGTTTATAACAAATTCTCTTCTTTATGTAACTATGTAACTACCTAGATTTAAAAAAATTATTAGCCACAACATTTTTTATATTTTTTTCCCGAGCCACAGGGACAAGGATCATTTCGCCCTACTTTTGGAGTGTCGCGACGAAAAGTGTTATTAACGAGAGAGCCGTCTGTAAAAAACCACTGACCATCCTTTTTTGTGAAGGTTGAAACTTCATGATGATGCTCTTCTTTTGTCCCTACTGAGTAGTGCGCTACAAACTCAACTTTACCCGTTGTGTCACCTTCTTCACCTTTTTCTGTCGCGACAATATTGAGCCCTTCCCAATCAGATCTCTCTGACCAGGCACGGATTTCTTCGAGGTCTACTTCATTACGTGTCGCAGGATCATGGGTGTTATAAATATACTCAGGCTCTTCAACAACAAAGGCACTATACCGAGAACGCATCAGCTTTTCTGCACTGGGAGCCTGGGCCTCACCACTAATGAAAATGTCACAACAGACTTTAAATTGCTCACCTGAGCCACAAGGGCAATCATCTTCTAGCCAATCTTCTCTCATGGGTATTCCTTCTCTTTTAAACTTTAAGTTTCACTAATCTCTAAAAAGATAATCCGTAAAAAAGGTATTGTCCTCACTAAAGTGATGCTTACTCTCAAGAATGCGAGCACCAACGATGGTAAAGTGGGGAAATAACTTTTCTCGATAAAACTCTTTAGGTCTTCTTAAGGCATATTCATCTTTGAAGCTCAAATCACTAACCTGTCGCTCAAGCTCGTGATCCGTGGGCACAGAAAAATAAAGATACTTCACCATCCTGCTCATCATCGGCAAAACTTCATCTATTTCATCTTCCGTCAAATACTGAAAAACTGAAGTGCAAAGCCCAAGATCGAACCACTTGTGTTTTTTCTTCGAAGCCCTAAGTTCTTTAGCCCACCTTTGCAGACTCCATTGTTTGAGGGTCAACTTGGTGGTCTCTACTGGCTTAAGGTTCCTTTTCTCCTTAGCCTCTTTAAAAGCATGGACAGAGGGCTCGATGCCCCAAGCACGATAAGGCTGAAATTCTGTTAAAACTTTTTCAAAGATATGGCCGAGACCAAAGCCAAAGTCGATCACAGAATTGATATCAACAAAGTCCACGTCGAAAAAAGCCTTTAGGTAATGGGCGTGTTGAGAGGCATTGATAATGCCATCCATCTCCTCAGGCTCATCGTAATTGGCATGCCAATAATTAAGACTAAAACCTTCACTCCCACGCTCTGGAGGTTGCTGATCATAATCGGTGGTAGACTTCTTTTTTGACAAAATAGTATCCGGTAAATGCCCTATAAAGATTGAGTGTAACAAGAGCACACCAAATCCACCACAACTCTGGAGACCTTAAACTCATCAAGGCTAATGGGGAAAAGATAAGAATCGCACCAATAATCATGTGTTTTCTTAGGTGAGCAAAGCCACCCAAGCCAAAAAGTAGACCATCATAAACAAACGCCACTGAAGAAATAAACTGAGATGCCACTATTAAAAGTTTAACCTTATCCATTTCTTTGATGACAGCAGGATCATTGGTAAAGAGGCTTAAAATTTGAGGCCATGCAAAAAGATAAAAGAAAGTAAAGATCAAGCCGATAGCACCACCCAGTTTTAATAATTGCCAAAATACTACAGCGGTGCGTTTGTACTGCTTAGCAAAATAAAACCTCGCTCCCAGAATATTTCCAGAGATGGCAAGACCATCTAAAAAGAACGAAGCTAATAGCCAAATTTGTAAGAGAACTTGGTGAGCACCCAGAGCATTGACTCCCAAACGAGAGGCCAGACGGGTTGAGAAAAAGAAGCACATGGTGAGGGTGAAGCTGCGGCCAAAGAGATCGAAACTATTTTTTCCAAACTTAAGCCACTGCCCTTGGGGAATTGGAGCTTTCAAAACTCTTAAGCCCACTCTCTCATCTCTTAGAAGAAAGAAAAGCCCAATAGAAAAAGTAATGATATGAGCCGCAATAGTACCAAAAGCGGCACCTTTAAGACCCATCGCCATGGGATAGAGAAAGAGCCAAGAAAGAGCGATATTAAGTCCGGTACTCAAGGCCATCATGGAAAGAACGAGGTTCAAGCGACCAAATCCACGCAAGAGGCTCAAGATAGTCACACTGAGCAAAGTAAAAGTGTGACCCCAAACTCTAGGAACAAAATAATCATTAAACTGGGCCCAAAGAGGTTCCTTCCCCCCAGCGAGTTCAAACCAAAAGTGGCGCGGAAAACCAAGAAAAAGACTGCAAAGGACACCAATGATTAGCGCCAGGGAAAGGGCAATTCGTATCCGCCCTCGTAAAAGTTCACTATTGGTCGCCGCTTGATAGTCTGCTACTGCTTGAGTGCTAGCGTGGACAAGGAAGTTAAACATCCAAGTAATAGCGTTAAAGATGGCCACGGCAATGGCCAATGCCGCTAGACTTTTCGTATTGAGATGTCCGACTAAAGCGGTGTCTACGATAGAAGCTAGAGGCTCAAAAACGGAAGAGACAACGGAGGGCATGGAAAACCACCAAAGGTCTCCCAGCCGCAAACCTTTAAGTTTCACTTAAAAGGGTTTATTGACCGCAAGATAGGCTGCAACAGTCGCCAAAACAAGAATGATATAAAAAGACAGGGCTCTGCCCTTTCCTAGGCGTTTGGCTATTACAGGTCCACCAATAGAGAGAAGTGCCCAAATCGTAAGTTTGGCATGAATCCAAGCGGGCCATGAAGAGCCATGTCCGATTTCTAAGGCTTTCGCAATAAGTCCCATACCAGCAACGAGAACTAAAAGAGAAGCTATTCCCGTGATGATTTTATTCAACTTATTTGTGTTTTCTGTAAAAAGAGAGATCCCTAGACCCGAAAGAAAGAAGAAAAGAGAACCGTAGTGAAGAACTCTGTAAAAGTTTTCGCTCATAATAAACCCACTCGTAATCGAAAGCATTAAGATTTCATTTCAATATTTTTCACATTAACAAAGTAAACCGCTTTTGACTGTAATTTCTGGGAAAATTTCTCAATCACCGTTAAAATGTCTAAGAGATCGTTCAATCAAGGATGAACATGGAACTGAGAAGAAAGCCCCGTGGGGACAAAGTCTATCGCGGCGCATATAAGTATTTTAAAGGGGAAACCCTTTATGCAGAGGAAGAATTCGAGGTCTACAAAGATCGAAAAGAACTTGGCATGACTTTTTTTGCTGAGATTCACTCTCGGGTTGCCACAGGAGAGCTCCTCACAGTTTATCTCGATTTTACCTTAACAAAGGATTATATCCCCCAAAAACTTCTTATCGAAAGGGTCCTAGGCGAAATCGCTATCCAAGAAATTTATGATTTCAATCCTCGCACTAATACATTAGATTACCTCTTTATCTCAAAAGAAGGACAGGAACATTTACAAATTCAGGTGCCACCTAAGTTCTCAATCTCTACTCCTACGACGTGCACCTCTATGCTTTTTTTAAAGACCAAAAAAGAAGACACTACGACAAAGAACTTTTATCCAGTGATCAGCTCAAAAAACCAGTGGAAGTGTGATGGTCCTCCTTATCAACAAACCCTCGTTGCAGAAAGGGCAGCTCTTGCCGCAGAAAACGTTAATATCGATGGGCAATCAGTTCAAGCAACACCTTACAAAATCTTTGACCAAGAAGATGTCGATAATGAAGAGGATATCGAAGGCGAACTTCCTGCTGTAACGGCTCAAATCTCCAAGCACTCGACAATCCCTTATCTCGTGCGATCCCAAGATGGTATAAGAATTCAAATCAAATACCTCAATGACCTCGACAAAGATTAAGAATTAAGACCAATAAATTCTGAAACTCCGCTGACGGCATCTTTTAAAGGACTGCGAGAAATAGCGTAAGGCTCCATCAACTTATTGAATTTCTCCATGGTCTTTCCTTTCCAACGCTTGGTTCTTGAATCTACGATAATGACACCACCTCGATCAGTTTCTGTCCTCAGGAGGCGACCGAGTTTTTGGTGCAAAGAGCGCGTTCGATGGGAAAGGTAGTAATCCGTAAACTCATTTCCAATATTCGTTTCATAAAAATGACGTCTTTCATTAATGACTTGATCCATACGAAGATCAGGGACCTTATCAATAAAAACAAATTGAAGGGCTTCACCAGGAATATCAATCCCCTCTCCGAAACTCTCCATTCCCAACAAGATTCCATGACCACTATTTTTAAACTCTTCCACAACATTTGAGCCCATGCCTTGAACAAAGACCGGAATCTCACCATCAAATTCACGAAGAAGAACTTCTCGCGCTAACTCGAATCTCTTTCTCGCGGAAAAGAGAAGTAGAGTGCGACCGCCAAGGTCGCGTATGAGAGGATTCACTTGCTTAAGAATAACTTCAACGAAAGACTTCTCATGTAAGCTTGGAACATCATCACAAAGAAAAACTCTAGTATTTTTCCGATAGTCATAGGGGGCAGGTAAGAAAAAGCCATGGCGAAAGCGCCTTTCAGGCTCTAGATAACCATAGCCAGTGGCCCACTCCACCCCGCGAAAGCCCTGGTCCCCATGAGCATTCCCTAAAGTGGCAGAGGTAAAAAAGACGCTCTTACTGGTTTGAAGGAGATGATTGTAGAGAGTCTCACCAACATTAATAGGACCAGAATAAATACAAAAGCCTTCTCTTTCATGAAAGCGCAGACTGTGACTATACCCTGCCTTTTTTTCAACCGCTGTTTTCAAAGCGAGAACTAAATCGTCAAGGCCTGAGGTAAAAGTCTCAAAGCGCGTGAAAGCAATAATTTGACTTTCTCCTTCCAAGTTTTTGACCTCAAATAAACTGGTATAGGGGAGCAGTTTCTCGGCAAATTGATTGAGTATAAAGAGAATGCTTTCTAAATGGTTAAATATGGCTCGCCCTTGAGGGTCTTGAGAAGAGTCACCACTAACCATGGGAGATTCATTCCAAAAAATATCGGTATAGCGAGGTTGTTTCTTAAAGTACTTTTCAAAAACTTCTGGCAACATTCGTAAATGATCCATGAGCATTTGATAGGTTTCCTGGCTCGCTTCTCTTAAACTTGTAATAATAGGAGTGCTTTCCCCTACTTCATCTTCTTTTTGTGCTAATAAATAAAATAGAGAACCTAAGCCTTGCATATTATTAAGACTGCGAGCAAAGCCTTCAAGGCCTTCTTGAGTCGCCTCTAAGGAAAATGCCCTCGTTGTTTCTTCTTCAATTTTATGAGCTTCGTCGATGACAATATATTCAGGTCTTGGAAACGCTCTTGGCCATGAGAAAGTAAGAGCATGGTTCCCCACCACAATATCCGCTTCTTTTGCTTCCCTTAACCCGCGAATATAAGTGCAGTCATTTTTAAAAGGGCAGCTATTACCGGTGCAAGAGCGATAATCAACAGCGTTTTCTTTATCTCTCTCCTTAAAATGAGAATACTTCTTTTTAAAAACAAACGGTAGATCATCTCTTAAGACCCAAGCATTGGCATCCATGCGCGAGTTATGAAAAAAGATCAGCTCAAAAAACATATCAGTAAAGTTGTCTTCAAAGGTCCTTGCCGAAAAAAGCAAATCCTCTTCATCAATACTTTGTCGAAAGAGAAGCTCACAAAGGTGGTTATTAGAGCCCACAAGCCTTTTCACTTTGAGCTCATCTTCCCCTAATCCTAAGAGCTTCCTTAATTGGGGTACATCTTTGTACATAGCCTGATGCTGGAGCGTCTTAGTTCCCGTAGCCACAAGAACTTGCTTTTTTTCTTCCAGAGAAAAAAGTGCACTAGGTACGAGGTAGCCCATAGTCTTGCCGGTTCCCGTTGGGGCTTGAACCAAGGCATGAACGCCATTTTTAAAACTCTGGCCTACTCGTAAACTTAAATCCTCTTGAGATTTTCGATAAGTATACTGAGGAAGAACTTCCTTCAATTTGTCCTCAGCACGAAAAACTCTTTTGATATTTTCCCCTGAGAACTCGAAACCAAAAGGCTTCTCCCCACCTTCAATGATTTGGGGAAACAGAGCTTCGGCCTCAAATGCCACGGCCCTCTTTGTAGCCGCATCAAGGTCAAAGTCAATCGCCTCGGCGATCTCATGCAGTTGGTCGTCGTAAAGATTAAAGAAATGATAGTACCAATATTTCTTTAAATCATACTTATGAAAAAGAGCGGCTAATGTTTGTTGGTACTCGCGATCTTCTTTCACGACTCTTACCGCAGTGAGAAGAACTTTAAGAAGGTCGATACTATCTTCAAGCCCACGATGGGTTTCACCAGGGGCTATGCCCCAGTCCACAATGAAATGATCTAATTTATAGGACTGCTTGTAAGGAAAAAGGAGGGCAAGAAAGGGCATACTATCTTCGTAAGTCTCGCGGCCGCTGCCATCATCAATTTCCTCAAAGAAATCGCTTAAGAAACTTTTCTCAAAGTCAGCGTTATGGGCGATCAAAGAATTCCCAAAAAGCTCGGTCACCTCTGGTTCTACTGTTTCCCAAGGCGGGGCCTTTCGGCAAGCCTCTTCAGTGATCCCAGTTAATTTTTGAATGAAGAAACTTGGCGGAAACTGAGGCCTTACTAAGGAACTAAAACGCTTAACAAGCTTTGTTCCCTCAAAAGCAAGAAAGCCTACATCAATGATGTCATCATCAAGGGGATCTGTGCCCGTCGTTTCAATATCAATGACTGCCCATCTTCCTAGACCATCTAGAGCGCCCAGTTCAGACTCTATTGCCATGCAAAAATTCCTTTTGTTTAAAACTTAGTCTCTAATCTAGAATAATTCTCACGTTAAGAGAATTGCGCAAGCCTCACATTTCACATATAAAAGGTTTAATGACGACAGCCCAAATTTTTCAAATTCAATCCACCCTTATCGTGACACTCATGATCATTGGACTTTATTACAGGAAGGACAGATCTAAGCACGTGAAAATCATGGGGACAACAATTGTTTGGGACATTTTACTCGTCCTTCAAATTGAGCTAAGCCGCGGGGCTATTATTAAGGCATCTAAAGCTGTGACTAATGAAATGATGCTTAATATTCACGTCTCTATTGCAGTCAGTACCGTCCTCTTCTACTTCGCCATGATTTATACGGGAAGAAAACTTCTTCAAGGGGATGCAAAAATTCGTCACCTCCATAAGAAATTAGGCTGGGCAACTTTTACACTGAGAATACTCACTTATGTAACGAGCTTTTGGGCCGTTACTCAATAATGAATTTTAATAAAGGTAACTCTATGGTTGATTTTGCAAGCGTCGAAAGCCTCATCAAAAGCCAGATTAAAGATGCAGTTGTTAAAGTAACAGACCTTACTGGAACAGAAGACCACTTAGGCATCATGATTATTAGTAATGCCTTTGAAGGAAAAATGCTTATCCAGCAACATCAAATGATCATGGATATTTTGAGAGAAAAATTAAACTCAAATGAAATACATGCCGTTCAATTAAAAACCCTAACCGTGGCAAAGGCCGAGGCACAAGGTTTATTAGGAGGTTAAAATGAGTAATGACAATAATCCCTTTAATATTTTAGGAAGTGACAAAGTCCCTCAAGAAGGTGGAAAAGCTGTTCAAGAGGAGAACACTTCAGGTGACCTTAATGATAGGATTAAAAACCTTATCAATAGTTCAGAGATTTTTCTTTTTATGAAAGGAAATCCTCAAATGCCCCAGTGTGGATTTAGCGCCAATGTTGTTGGTATTCTTAATGCCATGAATGTTAAATACAACACTTTTGATATTCTCACTGACATGGACATTCGCCAAGGAGTCAAAGCCTTTAGCAACTGGCCGACCTATCCACAACTCTACGTAAAAGGAAATCTCGTAGGAGGAAATGACATCATTATGGAGATGTACGAGGCCGGCGAATTAGCAGAGGTTCTTAACTCTTAAAAATCAAACTTACTTGTAAGGTCGAGGTGGTGTGGACCCACTTCGACCTTTAAGTCCATATTGATAA
>JASBRV010000125.1 GCA_030149295.1 Bacteriovoracales bacterium
CAAAAAAGTTCAATGGAATGAATTTTACACAACTTTATTAGTGCATCTCTTCCTTCATAAACTCGATAGAGACGACAAGACTCTATTTTTGAGTTCTCTCCATTATGAAACTTCCAATCTTTTCTCTCTTTGTCGCAAACATCACACATAATTTTCACCGAATAAGGTTTGACCTGCTAGTAACTTATCGGACACGTGAGAAAATCTTCAAGCCGCTTTTTCCTTACTAAATGTGCCATATTTCATGTCAATCCCCATAATATGAGACCTCAGCCACATCTTGAGAAAATTGATAAGTTTATCGTTATCAAGCTTCCCTGCTTCAAGCTCTTCTTGAAAAACCGACACTTTTTCCAAAAGTTGCTTATGAATGGTCTTATGAAGATCGAGACCGGGATATCCTATACCTTCCATGTATTTTTCCTCTTCATCAAAGTGAAAAATCACATATTTAGCGAGTTCTGAAAACTCTTGAAGGGTATTACCTTTTTCCTCTGTTAAACCTTCAATAAGTTTGTTGATCTTATCAATGAGAACCTTGTGCTGGTCATCCATTGCAGTAACACCTAACTCTAGGTCTTGAGACCACTCGAATAATTTAGACATAAGACACCTCCAAGCGATGGTTTTATTATCCAACCTATCGGCAAGAGAGAACACGACACCTAACTAAAAAAAAACTGACTTTGATCATTTTTTTCACGGAATTTAAAAAGGAATTGTTTAACTAAAGGCCCTCTTCATCCGATAAATACTTGAACTTAGGAGAAGATTAAATTTGAAAGGGTATTTTACATTCATGCTCATCATTATGCTGAGCCTCACAGGTTATATTTTAGTGAAAAGACCTGGCGCGAGTTTTGATTTATCACTTGATGGCCTCAAAACCTCAGTAAATCACCGAGAAAGAAAAACAACTGCATATCCTTACTTTGTCTATTTAAGTGGTGATGTCTTGGTGACTAATCATTCTAAAACTTATGGAGCCAAAAATCATGTCAGCCTTATTGAGGGAGATGAGATTTTCACCTCTTCTCGCTCAAAAGCCGTCATCAAGCTCGGAGAAGATCAACTCATCATGCTAGAGCCAGGTACAAAGTTTCAAGTGAGAGACATTCCCTCAAGAGGCAGAGGACTAACTCAGTTTTATCTTAAAAAGGGTGAAATCCTCGTCGACTTTTGGAAGAGCTCTAAGCCATTAGGTATTAAGATTCTCTTCGAACAAGGCTATGTCTTTGGCCAAGATATTACATTGAGGGCCAAGAGCTCAGAAGGCGAGACTCTTATTGCCAATGATAGAAACACTCTTTTACTCGTACACCCGAAACAGGAAGCAAAAGTTGAACAAGGAAACGGCGCCATTTTAACGAAGGCTGGTATTGAAGTAGCCAAATATTCCTGGGTCGATCAATATGACTGGGCCGATAAACTTAATCTTATAACCCAAACAGGAATAGGAAGAGAAGCCGTTTTTAAACCGACAGGAATGGATCAAAGGCAAAGTTTTCAAAGAAAAGGAATTCAAAGGAAGCGGCAAACAGCTTCAAAATCATCTAATGACTCTCGGGGAATCTCCCATGGAGTAAAAAAAGTTTTTAAACAAATCACAGACAAGGCTACGGGTATTACCAAAGTTGGTGATAAAATAAAAGACTCTCAAGAAGCCATTGAAAGCTTTAAGAGGAAGCAAGCAGACAACCAGAAGCTTTTAGATAGTCTTTAAAAAAAAGGTGGCCTTATGAAACAAGGATTTGGGATAGCCTTCACAACCTTAAGTTGGTGGGTGTGTGTGTTAACGGGAAAATACATCCAAGAGTCCATCCAGTATTATGTCCTTATCCCTTTTGTCATCTTGTCCATAGCTGTCCATTGGAAATATTATCGAGAAAAAAGTTCGCGCTTCCTTCTTTTTTACTTAAGTGGCGTTTGTCTCGGATTGTTGTTTGATGGGACCCTTGTTTCTTTAAAAATCCTTGAAGCGACGGGTAATAATATGTTTCCCTTATGGCTTCTTTGTCTTTGGCTTGTCTTTCCCCTTAATTTTCTCCATACACTAAAGACATTTACTGAATCCAAAAAAATGCCTCTAGCGGGACTATTTGGTCTCATAGGTGGACCTCTTGCTTACAAAGCTGGGCCTGCTTTTGGTATTCTCTTGCTTAATGGACTTTGGTGGCTCGCAGAAGGCTTCTTCTGGGCGTTTTATATGATTCTCATGGGCTATCTTTATAGAACATGGAAGCCCTAGGAAAATGACCAGTTTTTTTTCCCTTCTTAAGATAAATAGGTAAACTCTATGAGTCAGGAGTCTACGTGGAAGAAGAACATTGGCCATGGGCGAAAGATGAAGTCCTTAAATGCCTATCATTCCTTGAGGGTTTAAATAAGGAAGCGATTATTCTTGAAATGGATGATTACT
>JASBRV010000126.1 GCA_030149295.1 Bacteriovoracales bacterium
CATCTTCTCACCTACGGTGATACAAGAGCAGAGGTAGAACTCTTGTGTGGGGTAGGTGCATTTTTTGGATTGTGGTTTATCGTCGATTCTTACCAACAAAGTCTTCTCAATGAGCTGGCCCATGCGAATTCCTCTCAAATCTCTTAAAGTCACTCATTACCTATCGACTCCTCTTAGCTTCACTCCACCCTTTCGTGCCAATGTCCAAGAGACCTATCAGGCCGATACAGATATCAACACTCTTCAGTCCGTGGTAGAGAGAGCAAAGGAGCAAAAAAGACCGCTTTTAAGAAGCCTTCTCACTTTAAGAAATAAAATCGTAGCCCGCTTTGGTTTTAAAACAGATCTTGAAGAAGGCAAGGACTATGGCCCCTTTGATGTTTCCTTTATCAACGAAGACCATCTTAAGGCAAGCTATGAAGATCCTCACTTTTCCTTTTATGCAGAGATCATTCACAAAAACAGTAAACTCACTCTCTATAGTGGTGTCCATTATAAGAGCCCTCAGGGAATGACCTATTTTTGGCTTATATACCCCTTCCATGTAGCTGTTTTTAAGTCCCTTTTGGCCGAATTGGCCGTCAAGTAGGTTAACACCCCCTGAAATCAATTCATCAAGGGCTCAACTAAGACCTTAAATACTCTATGATAAGGGTGTTTAAATCAACCCATAGGAGACCCCAATGCATAGAGCCCTAACGATTGCCTTTTTTATAGCTTCATTTTCACTGTCCACTTTTGCCCTTAGTAACCAAGAATGCGTAGAAGTTTATCGCGATGGTTACCTAGACCTCAGAGAATCCATTGAAGAATATAATGATAAAAGACTCGATAAACATGGCTTTGCTGCAGAGGTTTCAGCTCAAACAGCAGCTGTAAAAACATTAAGAGCAGCATGCTACTTCACAGAAAGCCCTGATGTCTCTAGCTGTGTGGAAGACTACAAAGAGCTTTATCAAGACCTAAGAGACAAAGTAAGAGTACGCTCTGTCCTTGCAGGGAATCAGGACTATATCAATTACAGTGATGCTTCCTCCTCTAAACCAGGAATTATTGGCCGATTTTTTAACTCTGGGGCTGATGTGGTGAAGCTTGGAAAACTCGGAATTATCGACGCTCGCTGCCTCTAAGAAAATAATTAAATAAAAGAAAAATTTAAAATGGTGCCAAGGACTTCCTTGGCACTTTTTTATTGAACACTAAATTCATTGTCGATCGTGCTAAGATCCTCACCTATAGCATCTTCATCAAATTCTGGATTTTCATCTAAGTGAAGAGAATCGTCTACTTTATAACTTGCTTCAAGAGATTTACCGGTAAGGTCTCTTTTCTTCTTCGCTCTCGCTTTCCTTTTGCTTGGTGACTTAAAGGTTGTCTTCTTTATTTCCTCTTTAGCCTTTTCTAGCGCAGGAGCTTCCCAATGAAAGGCATCCTTCTTTGCGTGCTCTAATTTTTCTTTAGGAAGATAATTAGCTACCACCATCTTATCAAGAATTTGATTCACCGTTTGATCGGCATAATCAGTCAACTTCTTCTCTCTAAAAGATTGAGAATATCTCTTTGGACTTGGTAAAAGCATGGCCAAAAAGGCTCCTTCTCTGGCCGACAATTGAGAAGGCTTCTTTTTAAAGTAGTGCTCCGAAGCGGCCTTGATGCCGTAAACGCCGGGAGCAAACTCCGCAATATTTAAATAAACCTCCAAGATCTTATCCTTAGAGACATGTTTTTCCATGTAAGTGGTATAGAGAACTTCAGTAACCTTTCTTGATAAGGTCTTCTCTTTGGTGAGAAAAATATTTTTTATGACTTGTTGAGATATAGTCGAGGCCCCTCTGGTCCGCTCGCCTTCAAGTGCTTCTGTAACAGCTTCTTTAACCTGTCCGACATCAACACCACTGTGTTGGAAAAAGGCCCAATCTTCACTCACCACAATAGCGTGGGCCGCAACTTTACTAATCTGATTTAAGCTCACCCAGGAATTTGGTTTTTTCCCACTAAGAGAATAGTTCGCTTGTCCTTCTTGATTGATCCGAGTCAAGACATAACCCTTTTCTAAATTTTGAATTTCTTGCCTAGGAAAAATGGCAAAAAAATAAATCAAAAGGATCACGACAACAAAATCTAGCGCGATCATAATCTGAAACCACTTCTTTTTAAGAAGATTCTTTCCCTCATTATTTGTTTTATTTGGACTCTCACTTCCTAGCGACTGATCCATGTTTTTGCTCCTGAAGTTTGGGGATAGGCCTATTATAAGAAAACTCGAAGTCAGTCGCAAAGATTCGCTAAGTATTGAAATCACGTAGATAGCTCCCCTTAACTTGCCGCATTATTTTGCCAGCATTTCTCGCTCCTCTCATTAGTTATGTAAATGACTGAAATCATGTTGGATGACACTCTAGACAAACTTGAAATAGTGAAGTGAAATCGTTAAGTTATAATTCTCTAGGGGGATACTAAGTATGCGAAAAGATTTAGCGACAATGGGAGCTGCCACAGACCTAGGCCAAGGTAAGGCCGGAACTGAACTTGCGCCTTCTTGGTTAAGACTTAAAGGCACTCATGAGATTCTTAATCGGAAGTTCTTTTCTACTGAGGACCTCGGTGACATCACCCCTTTAAAAAACGGGAATGACCTGAGAGCAGAAAAAGCCGATAGGGCCACCCTCCATAAGCAAATCTCTCTTTATAATAAGCGACTTGCTGACATTGCAAAAGATGCTCTCGCCAAAAATAAAACTCTCCTCACCTTTGGTGGAGATCACTCCATTGCCATAGGAACTTTGGCAGGCTCACTTTTTCATAATCCTGACACCAAGGTGGTTTGGGTTGATGCTCATGCAGATATCAACACTCCTAAAACTTCACCCTCAGGAAATGTCCACGGCATGCCCCTAGCATTTTTTCTTAACCTCGTAAAAGATGAGGCCATGAATAAGGCCTTCTCTTGGGTACCTCACCTTAAAAAGGAAAATCTCGTCTATATTGGACTACGTGATGTGGATCCAGGGGAAAGAAAGTTTATCAAAGAACTGGGAATCACCAGCTTTTATGCAGAAGATGTGTTGGATCTTGGGATAAATAAAACATTAGAAATGACTCTCAACCAACTTGCTCCGAAAGGCGAAGCTGATCTTCATTTAAGTTTTGATGTCGATGGCCTTGATCCCTTGTATGTCCCGGCCACTGGCACTCCCGTTCCCGGCGGACTTTCACTTCTAGATGGACAAATGATTATTAACACTCTTATGCGAGAGACCAATCTCATCTCTTTTGATCTTGTAGAAGTAAATCCTATGCTAGGAACAACTGAGAAAGAGTTGGATATAACGAGTCATTCAGTTTCTGAATTATTAGAATCAATTCCCAGTTGGGATAAATTAGGGGCTAATCTTCAAGAACTACAGCTTCTAAGGAACGAAAGGCTTTCTCCAGAAGTCTAATAAATACCTCTACTGACCTTTGATATACAAATTCGCTAGATTTAAAACCCCTTCACTGCAAAGACTGTAGAGGTTTTTAAGATTTTCCGTTTGATCGGGATACTCTTCTTCTTCTCGAGCAATACGCGAAAGATGAAGATTAAGGGGGTCACAACTTCTCTCTAATCCTTTATAGGCAAGCCATTGTGACCAACTTAAACTGGTGGTTTCAATATTATCAAGAAAGTATTGACGGACATTTTTGGTGTTATTTTCGTAAGGAAGTAATAGTAAGCGCTCACTGGTTGTTAAATCACGGCCTCTCACCGAAACGAAAACGAAAAAAAGACCTAAGAGAAAAAAAGCCATACGCATGATCAATCATCCTTGAATAACGTTCAGTCTTCATTTTGATTAAATTACTGTGCTTTAGCAAGAGGCTTAGTTTATTTGAACTTCTTTTTTAAGCTCTTTGAGAAGTTCCTCATGGTTTTCAAAAACCAAGTCATAGCCGCCGAGGGGATAGCTGCCTTGGATAAGAAAAGTTTTGAGATCCAACTGAGCAAGAATATCACTGACCTTATCACCAACCATGAGTGACTGAGATAAATCAAGATCCCAATCCTCTGCGGCCATTAAGGCCATGCCAGGATTTGGCTTACGAGTCAAGCTGGCACGTTTGTATTTTCCTTCTTCACTTTCTGGATGATAGGGACTGTAATACCAGCCATCGATATGAACCCCTTTTTTGGCAAGCTCTTCTCCCATCCATTGATGAAGTTTTAAGACATCTTCTTCTCGATATAAAGCACGCCCAATCCCCGATTGATTAGTAAGAACAATCACTTTGAAGCCTACACTATTGGCCCAAGCAATGACCTTTTCAATTCCAGGTACAAACTCCACGTCTTCAATTTTATAGACGTAGCTTTTATCTGTGTTGATGATACCATCACGATCAAGAAAAAGGGCCTTATGCATTCCTTTTTTAGTCACGGGCAAAGGTGAATCAGAAGAAGAAAAGCTTTCTCCCTCAAAGGGAACAAAGCGATCTTGCTCTCTTTCATAGATAGCCTTAACAGCGCCTTCGCGTTTCTTAGCCCTTAAATTCCAGTAGTCTAAATCCCAATTACTCATTGAGTTAACCCCGCCTTTACTGAACAGTTTACCTTAAGAGCACTAACTGTAAACTTATTCATGGGCTTCAGTCGTATCTGTAAAGTTTTTTTCCCCAGAGAAAAGTTAAAACTACTCACTCCAGATTTAAGGCCTTCAAAAATGAGCTCATCCTCTTCTTTCCACTCCTCTAATTCGATAGTTCCCACTTCATAACGACCTTCACCTTTTTTGTGAAATAAGGTCAACTGAACCATATGTGGATCACTAAAACCCAACAAAGGAGTCAAACAATTTTTAAAAAGAATTTTGTCTTTTTGGTAAAGCTCAAAAAGAAATTCATAGAGTTTTCCCACCACTCGATAATAATGAGAATAAAGCTTTTCCCGGGCGTCTTTGGGCAGCTCTCCAGGAAGCTCAGGTAAACCTCTTTCAGACCATTCAGGAGAGAAGTGACCTAACTTATCCATTAAATGAGAATCGGTTAGGTCGGCCCACTCATAGAGCTCTTGGGCCATTTGATTAAAGCTTTGCTCAAGATAAAGATTAAGTTCTTTTTGATAAGTCTCAGCATTTTTAAAAACAGAAAAATACTTTTCTATAAAAGAGCGAATGCCACCACTTTTGGTATTGACGTAAGCGCCTTGCTTACAAAACTTAAGACTGATGGGAATGAAAGCTTGTTGCTTTAGCTCGTCCCTAAGTCCCAAGAGAATATCACACTCTTTTAAAGAATTTTGACCACTGACGGCTCCAGTTTTTCCTGTGAGCAATACCTCATTAACTGCCAAATCATCATAGGAGTCTAAAAACTTTTGCGCCGTTTTTTTTGCAAGCCCCGGTAGTAGAGCAAAAAGCTCGGGATCATTTTCTCGCAACCAGTCTTGATAATGACGCAATTCATTTTGGGCTTTTCCGCCAAAAAGAGAGCTAAAGTGACTCACAAATTGGCCTGAAAGCTTCCAATTCTGGGCCAGCTCAAACGCCACCAGATATTCAAAGAGATTTCCCTTCACCTCATTGATAAGGGCCTCTGATTGAGACTGTGAATTTAGGGTGGACCAATCTTTGGCCATGACTACCTCATGCCTATAATTTTTCAAGCAATTCTTGGCAAAGCATAGCCCATTGTTTTAGACTAATTCAAATCGAATACGAGTGAGGAACATGCAGAACTTTCCTTCTGTTTTTGAATCCATCAAAGATCTTGAGAAAGGTCATATTGATGGACTATTAAAGCTTGCCGGCAAATTTAAAGGTTATTCCCATGACTGGCAGGGACTCCCCATTCCCTTCATTAAACGCCCCATCATTGCCACGAGTTTTTTAGAAAATTCGACGCGTACCAAGCATTCATTTGCTATCGCAATAAAAAACCTTGGTGCAACCTATATTGACTTCAATGCCGATACCTCAAGCCTTAAAAAAGGCGAAAGTCTTGAAGAGACTTTACGCACCCTCCACAGCCAGGGTGTGGACATGTGTATCATTCGCAGTAATATTTCTCGGGAGCTCGCACAATTTAAAGAAAAGCCACCGATTAAAATTATCAACGGTGGCGATGGAACTCATCAGCATCCCACTCAAGCCCTTCTTGATCTTTTCACCATGACTGAGATTGGATTGGATCTTGAGGGAAAAACTATTTCGATTATAGGCGATACCATTCATTCCCGGGTGGGCCATAGCCTCTTAGACCTACTGCCGCAGTTTGGCGCCAAGGTCATTTTATGTGGCCCCTCTGAATGTTTACCACCATCACAAGAGATGAAGGAATACCCCCACGTTGAAATGACCACAAACATCGATGAGGTCATCGACAGATCTGATCTCCTCTATCTTCTTCGCATTCAAAAAGAACGCCATAGTGGCAATCAGGTGAATTATTACGAGAGCTATCCTAATGATTACGGTATCAGTGTTGAGCGTTTGAAAAGACACAATAAACACCTTCCCGTCTTTCATCCAGGACCTGCCAATGTGGGAGTAGAAATCACCCGAGACTTAATAGAGAGTCCTTATTATTTTGGTTACGAACAAGTACACAATAGTATTTTTATGAGAATGGCCATTATCCAAGCTGTTCTTCAAAACTCAGACAAACGATTGGGGATACAATTTGCAGGTAGAACGATTCAAGACCTCGCCTAATTTTTCTTTCTTTTTGGAGCTTCCCCAAGCTTTTTGTTTTTTCTTTTCTCAAAATCTCAATTTAAAACCCAAGTGGAGTTCCTTACTATGACTATTACTGCTCAAACTTTTCAAAATGACATTCATCGCACAGAGGTCACCCTGCACTTTGAGGATGGAACTTCCTTCGAAGCCTGGACCAACTTTCCCCAGGACCACCCACTTCTCAAAGAAGGTATCTGGGGTGAATCTGCCTTCACGACAGGAATGAGCGGTTACCAAGAGACCATGACTGATCCCTCTTTTTTAGGTCAGCATATTATTTTTTCCACTTCCCATGTGGGAAATTATGAAAGTGATGACAGGCTCATGCAATCCAAGAAATGTCATGCCACGGCCCTCATCGCCCGCCACTTTTCACCCAATACTTTTTTAAATCAAATTATCAAAGAAGAAGAGATTCCCCTCATCCATGGTCTGGATACTAGAGCTTTGGTTAAATTTCTCACCAAAGGAGAATGTTCTCATAAATCGGTCATCACTCTTAAAGGTGACAAACCAACAGCAAATGACTTTAAAGAGGCCTCACTTCATTGCAATGACCTTAAAAGAGTCTCCATCCCTGATCCTATGGTCATACGTGAGGGGGACAACCCCATCGTCTTAATCGACTATGGCTGTAAAGAGGCCATTAAAAACTATCTCCTAGAAATGGGACATCCCATGGTGGTCCTACCCTTTGATACTAAAGCCTCTGAGGTCATCGCTTATAGCCCACGCCTCATCTTTCTCTCCAATGGCCCAGGTGATCCAAGAGAGTACAAGGAACAAGTCTCTGTAGTGAGCGAACTTCTTAGCGCCAACGTGCCAATACGTGGTATTTGCTTAGGTCACCAACTTCTTACCTTGGCCCTAGGTGCACAAACCGTCAAAATGCCTTTTGGTCAAAGGGGAATGAATCACCCCATTTTAGACCATGTTAGTGGTGAGATTCTTATTACCAGCCAAAATCACGGTTACGCCAGTGATGAAGAGTCTTTAAAAAATATTGCTAAAAATAATCCTCTAGGAAGAGAAGTCTTTATAACTCATCGCTCATTATTTGATCAGACAGTAGCTGGCATGGCGAGCACTGATCACTTCATGAAGTCTGTGCAATATCACCCCGAGGCAAATCCTGGCCCTGCGGATGGCTTTAAGTTTTTTGAAGAAGTAGAAAACTATCTAAAGGGAGAGAAGGCTCCCCTTGTCGATCTCAACAAATTAGAAAGTCTTATTGATTTACAAAAACCAATTAAAAAGGAAATTCCCTATAAAAAGATACTTCTTATCGGATCTGGCCCCATAAAAATTGGACAGGCCTCTGAATTTGATTATTCGGGAACTCAAGCTTGTAAATCACTAAAAGAAATCGGCATTGATGTGGTCCTACTCAATTCAAACCCCGCAACCATTATGACTGATGCGGATATGGCCCACAAAACCTATATTGAGCCCATTACCAAAGAGACCATAAAAAAGATTATTGAAAAAGAAAATGTCGATGCCGTGCTTTCTACTATGGGCGGCCAAACGGCCCTCAATATGTGTATTGAGCTCGAAGAAGATGGATGGTTAAGTCAAAGAGGAGTCGATCTCCTCGGTGCGAGAGTCGACACCATCAAAAAGACTGAAGATAGGGACCTTTTTTCAGAAGAGTTAGCAGGACTGGGTTATCAAACGGGAAAACGCTTTCATGCTACAAGCGAAAATGAAGCCCTTCTTTTAGCAAGTTCTAAGGTTGGTTTTCCTCTCATTATCCGACGAGACTTTGCCCTTGGAGGAAAGGGAGCAGCCCTCGTTCATAGTGAAGAGGAGTTGAAAGAAGTCTTTCAAACCACAGATGTTCAGTTTCCTATCACAATGGAGAAGTCACTCCTGGGCTGGAAGGAAATCGAACTCGAAGTCATGGTGGATAAAGAAAAGAGTGGTGTCATCATTTGTTCCATTGAAAATATCGACCCTTGTGGCATTCATACCGGAGACTCAATCACAGTTGCTCCGGCCCAGACCATTAGTGATCGCTGTTATCAAAAAATGAGAACCATCTCCCTTACCGTGGCTAAGCACATGGGTGTCGTTGCCGGTGGGGCTAACGTACAATTTGCTGTCAATCCTCATGATGAAGACGATATTGTTGTTATCGAGATGAATCCTCGAGTTTCTCGTTCCTCTGCCTTAGCATCGAAGGCAACAGGTTATCCTATTGCTAAAATCTCTGCCCTTTTAGCGGTTGGTTATACTCTTAAGGAGATCCTCAACGACATCACAAAGGCTTCACCCGTCGCCTTCGAACCGACCCTCGATTATGTTGCCGTCAAAATCCCCATTTTTCCCTTTAATAAGTTTCCCACTAGCTCTCAAGTACTGGGACCTCAAATGCGCTCAGTTGGTGAAGTGTTAGCGCTTGGTGGTTCTTTTAACGAAGCTTTTTTAAAGGCACTACGTTCTTTGGAGATGGGACTTGAAGTACCCAGTCTTATGCAACTCAAGTCCACGCCGATTGACATGGACCTCGAGTATCTTAAATCCAGACTACGTGAACCTAAGAGTTTATGCCTGCTCACTTGTCTTGAGGCCATCCGTAAAGGGATGAGTGTTGAAGAAGTACACAAAATCACCAATATTACTCCATGGTTTTTAGAGCAAGTTCAAGATATATGCACATTTGAAAACCGCATTCAAAAAAATCCAGATGAACTCTTTACGACCAATGCTATGACGGCGGCAAAAAGATTTGGTCTGAGTGACAAATACCTCGCCTTTCTCACAGACAAAGGTCAAAAGGAAATACTCGCCTTTCGCTTTGATCATAAGATTTTTCCCATCTATAAAGCTGTGGACACATGCTCTGGTGAATTCCCCGCCCAGACTCCTTATTTCTACTCTACTTATAATCAAGAAAATGAGGCCACACCATGGAATGATTCTCAAGAAAGAATCGCCATCATGGGCTCAGGACCCAATAGAATTGGTCAAGGAATTGAGTTCGACTATTCTTGTGTTAAGGCCTGTCAGCGTTTAAGAGAAAAGGGCATCAAAGCGGTGATGATTAATTCAAACCCTGAAACCGTATCAACTGACTATGATAGTTCCGATCGTCTTTATCTCTCTCCTCTTTTTAGTGAAGACTTATTTGATATTTTTCTTAACGAAAATCCAAATGGTATCATCGCCTCTTTCTCGGGACAAACGGGGATTGGCGTGCGTGAGCATATCGAAAAAACATTTCGCGCTGACTTTAAAACATTTAATTTTCTAGGGCCAAGTCTTGATGTTCTTGAACAAACTGAGGATAGAAAACTCTTTTATCGAGTAACGAAAAAAGTTGAGCTTTCCCACACTAAATCTAAAATGGTTCAAGGCTTTAAAAATCTGGTGGACGCCATGACGGAAATAGGCATGCCCGTCATTATTAGACCCAGCTATGTCATCGGTGGTGAATCTATGTACATCTTTCATAGCCATGATGATATCAACCATCTTCCGGAATCATTTAAGAATCAATTGAAAAACTCAGACACCACTTTTCAAATAGAAAGCTATCTAGAGGACGCTCTTGAATATGATGTCGATCTCATTCGTGATAAAGAAGGCAATTGTGTTTTCACGGTTTGTGAACATATTGAACATGCAGGTGTCCACTCTGGAGATTCAGGAATGATTTCCCCTCCCGTTATTTTAACGAGTAAGCTTTATGATCGCATGAAAAAGATTTCCGAAGACCTCGCCAATGAGCTTGAAGTAATCGGTCCCATTAACTTTCAATACGCCGTAAAAGATGAGGAAATTTTTTGTATCGAAGCCAATCCAAGAGGTTCCCGAACCCTGCCCTTTCTTTCTAAGGCCTACGATATAAGTTTGCCCCAGATTGCAACTGATGCCATGATGGGTGAAACGATCAAGCCATGGCATCGCCAAACAAGCCCCTTCTTTGCGGTTAAACAATCCACCTTTCCTTTTGATCGTTTTCTTAAAGACAATATTATCCTCGGACCTAAAATGCGCTCGACGGGTGAGACCATGGGACTTGATAGGGATAAAGATAAAGCACTTTTAAAATCTTATTTAGGTAACTACCCCAATCTAGAAGGACCAGGGAAGATTATGATTTCCCTGGCGGACAAAAATAAAGAAATTCTTCTTCCCTATCTCAAACCCCTCAAAGGCATAGGCATTGAATTTGTTGCCACCCCAGGTACAGCTGAATATATCCGCCGCCAAGGAATTCCTTGTGAAAGTGTGGCCAAGCTAATGGATGGAAAAGAAGAGAATATTGTTGAAGCCCTAAAAGACAGTAGTATTCGCATGGTTTTCAACACCCCTAAGAACACGGGAAAATCTAAGTCAGATGGTGAAATTATTAGAAATCATGCCATAGCCCATGGAATTCCTTGTTTTACTCGAAAAGAAAATATCAAGGCCGTCATGGAGGCCCTGATTGGAACTAAGGCCAGTGGCGACGGCACTCTACAACCCCTTAGTCTTCAAGATGCTCATAATGACAAAGGACTTTTTGCATGAAGCTTCTTCCTTCTCAAAAAACTATGGTTGCCCTCGATAATATGAACAAAGAGGAGCTCAACCAATTTGTAAAAGGGCTCCCCCGTGAGTTACCTCTGGTAAAAATTGGTTTAGAACAATTCTTGGCCCATGGAAAAGACTTGGTCGAGAGAATGAGCAAGGATTATGATAAAGAAATCTTTCTTGATCTAAAGCTTCACGACATCCCCAATACAGTGGCAAAGGCCATCACTTCTCTTCAGGGATTGCCGATTCGATTTCTTACGGTTCACCTCAGTGGTGGTAGGGCCATGCTGGAAGCGGCTCAAGAAGTGCGTGATAAATATTTTCCTCAACTCAATATTCTTGGGGTTAGCTATCTCACCTCTCTTGATAAAGCAGACCTGAAAGAGCTCTTTCATTATAGTGAAGATGCTATAGAAAGCGCCTTTCAACGTTTTTTTGATCTAGCCGATGCCACATCCACCCAAGGTGTAGTTTGTTCCGCCTTTGAAGCGAGTATGGTAGGAAATAGAAATCTTATCAAAGTCTGTCCCGGTATTCGTTTTTCTGATGAAATAGAGGGGGCCAAATTAGGCGACCAAAAGAGAGTCATGAGCCCAAAAGAGGCATTTGATCATGGGGCTGACTATTTGGTGATGGGAAGAAGCTTAACTCAAGCGACGAATCTCAAGGCTCGAATTGAGCAATTAAATGGTCTGTAAGTCTCTTATGATTTTTACCCAATAATCAATTTTCTTAATGAGATGGACTTTTTGTTCTTTGGATAAAGTTTTATGAATTTTGTGGAGAAAAGTGGCGGCCTTTTGACGCCAAACTTTATAAGAATCTTTCTCACGCCATGAGTGAAAATAGGCCTTCAATTGTTCTTCTCTTTGTGACTTCTTTTGGCCATTATCAGAGGTTTCTTCCAATATATTAATAAAGTTCTTCACTCTTAAAACAGAGTGAGCATATCTTGCTCTAGGCGAATAGATGAGTTCATTTAAGTTCTTGTCTAAGAGAGCAGATTGTTCATCGCTGACGCCCCCTAAGAAGTCCTCTAAATTGTCCAACCACTGTTTTCTTTTTTTCTCACGCAACTCTTTTGCCGCTAGGGTTAACTCTTCTTTTCTCTCTTCTATTTTACGATTAAGAAGAACTTTTGAACGTTCAATCTGCTCCTCCTTGAGAGTCACAAGGAGTGGTAGTACACGATCACTGAGGGGAAGAACTGTTTCATAATAAAGAGTTCTTCCCTTTTCGAGATGCTTAGTGATGACCTCGGCTTCTACGGGAGAGCTTACATCTTTTTTAAGTTGAACAAGAGCATTCTCGTAACGAGAGAGCATTGTTTTTTGATGCCAATCCATATAATCCAAAAGGATAACCTTTAACTTCTTTTGCTCAGGCCCATAAAGTTTAACTACCTTTAAGATTCTCTTTTTAATGAGCCAATCGGCGTAGCGATAACCAATTTCAGGCAGGGAGCATCCACTGAGAGAAAAAATTGCACTAAAAAAAAGAATTTTGGCCATGAAATATTTCATTTCATTCCTTCAAAGAGATTAAAGATCCCAATAAGACTCCTCTAAAGAGTCCTCTTTTTCAGGTAAACCTTTAGAGAGTCGAGGGGAGTTTTGATTGAGAACTTCAAAGCTCGCGCGATTGGCATACTTTGCAACCTGGTGCACGGAAGAATAAGTCAAAAACTCACCCTTATGCTTGGGACTAGTGGGTACCAAAAGGCGATGATAGCTATTGGCCGAAAGATCATGAAGAACAGCACTTAAGGCAGCATCTCCTGCCCCATTAGTATTTTCGATTCTTCCCGGTCCTCCCATAAAGGGATTAATGTGTGTGAAGATCTTTTTTGGTTGCTCACAATCACGTTTTCTCATAGCACGGGAGTATTCATATTTATTGTAATTGGCAATTGATTTGGAATGGAGAACATCCTTCGTGTGACGTAAATACTCTTCATCGCAGTATGAACCCAAATAAAGACCACTTTTCCCTACCGTCAATAAGGCCATATCTGTGTAGTTAAGGACTTTTTCAAGAGCAAGAAGAGGATCATCTTCTTCCATAAGAAAGCTCACTTCTTCTTCATTACCTGCCATAATAGTGACGTAGGATTTGATAAAATCAATAAGAAAACTCTTGTTTTCGCGAATGATACCAGCAGTACCAAGAGAAAGAACAACGGGAACATTACTTTCTTTAGCGAGACTTACCGCTTTTATGGTCGCCTCAAAAATAGGACTCTTCTTATCACGCAAAAGATAGGTTGAAATCAGGAGAGCGCTTGCTCCTTTGACCACTTCTTCCGGAATATAATCACTAGAGAGCTCATTCATTATTCCTTTACCAATGACAAAGCTTCTCTCTTTATCAGGTGTGATCAAACACATCGCCCTGGCCATAGGACCTTTGCAAGGTTTTAAATAACTAAGATCCACATGAGAGTTGGTAGTGCAAATATACTTATAGGCATAATCACCCACTTGAATATTTCTATTAATCGCGCCTAGGGCAACACAATCATCATCCGCTAAAACAGCGTAGTTATGCAGGGTATTTCCTGTTGAGCCACCAGCAAATTCACCAACGATACGCCCCGAATCTTTGAGCTCTTGATAAATTTTTTCAACAACCTCTGAATCACCAATCTGGCTTTCACCTTTGATAAGGTCATATTGCAAAAGGTAGCTCTCATCGACGCGGGCTTCAATATCAACGATGAGCTGATCGATGCCGACGACATACACTCTTCCCCTTTCCACAAGATTTCTTTCTAAAGGTGTACGAGTCTCTTCAGACACAGGAAAGTAGTGTTTGGTTTTACGTTTTCCAGGAAATTTCATTCCCTTTTGATAAGCCTATCGACTCTCCCCGTCAACCGCCGATGAATAAAATGAAAAGCTTTTACAGGAGTGCCTAATCTAAAATAAGCTTCTTAGGACCCTCTTTTTTGGTGCTCCCTTCATCTTTGGCCTTTTGAAGATAGAAATTGACCTTATCTTTTTTCGTTTTAAATTGATCAAGTCCTGGATTGATTTCTTCGGCTTCTAAAATGGCCCTCGCCCTTTTCTCTTCTTCCTTTTTGAGGCGCTCTATTTTCTCTTGAGGGGTCTCTTCGAGCTGATCCAAAATCTGAGAAAAGTTGGAGCCGTAAACCTCAAGAGCGTAATTATAAAAGGGGTCGAGAAAGACCTTGTCATTCTTTCCTCGCTCCATGAATTGAATGGCCTGACGGAGAAATTGTTTCGATTTCTTGTTATGACTAAAGGCAGCAAACAAATAGGTAAGGCCATGCGGCGTGAACTTTTCAGAATAAGGAAGCTTTTGAAAACTGGCATAAATGGGAATAGAGCTATCCTTAGAGCTTTCTTTATAATTCAGGACATCAAGTAAACGCTGCCTATATTTCTCTGCAGGAAAATCATCATTTAGAGTTCGCATTTCTATGGGGTAAATGAACTCTCCCCTCAGATAAAAGAACACCTCCTGTAAGTATTGGCTAGGTTTACCTTCTCTTTGTTCATCATCGACAATCTCAGCAATTCCTATTGCCTTCTTTTCCCAAAACTGAATATTTTTCATTTTTTGCGGCAAATACTTAGCTCGCATAGACAAAATAAAAAGATCATACACCATCTCACTCAGTGGTATCTGAAAGGGACTTACTAATTCAAACCAACCTGGCGTCTTTAAATAAGGAGCGCCATAAAGATTTTTCCTAAACATGTCCTTCCAGACCTCTCCTAAGCCATCCCTAAAAATTCTTCTCTCAAAAACAGGTAAAGAAAAGAGGAGATGTTTGTGAAGATCAAGACGAAAGGGAATGGCCTTATGGAAGATCACTTGATTGATCTCTTCTTTATCGTAATTAAGAATTTTGTATCCAAAGCGATGATCACTATTTTCCCGGTAGATAATAGGTGAAACAAGAAAGCTTGGGTGTTTGACAGGAAAAGGCACGACAAAATCATTAAAATGAAGGTCCTCCCACAATTGCCTCTCATCACTGGTGACTCCGGCCATACGAAAGAGCTTGTAATCTTGACCTAAATAGAATTTGTCGCTCATTTTTCGAAGAGACAAAAAGCGGCTATTAACACCTTTTGACATAGCTTCTTGATAGAAATGATAAGGAATTCTTAATAAGGCCAGGTATCCAAAAACAAGAGCTAACAGGGTAATTAAGGGTAAGAATTTCTTCATAAGAATATTATAGCGAAGCCCTTGGTGAATTTCTCATCTTTTTTTAGGAAATGACGATCAGTAAGCGATGAAAAAGATGAATAAGGCAGACTTATCTATGAAAACATTTTTCTCTGTGACAATAATGACACTCTTATTGATGGGCTGTGATGCCCCTAGAAGAGAGAGAAGCTATACAGGTGGCTCATCAGAAAATGATCTTTTTGGAATGCCTATGAGTAGCAACAATAATGGATCAACTTCTGGCTCAACGACTGGCTCTACAACGTCAGGCTCCACAACAGGTTCAACGACAGGCTCTGTGGGTGGGGTCGCTATTCCCTCTGAAGTAAGCCAATGTAGCTGGTCTAGCGATGGCGTCAATGGTTTTGAAAATAAGGCAGCTCATCTTAGTCCCAATGAAGATAATGTTGATGAGGGTGCTTACACTCTTTGCCAATCAAATATCAATGAGCAGGAAGTTTATCTTCAAGTAAAAAATCCTATTGGAGATGCTCAGCTGTGCTTAATTCCTACCTCCCATGATGGCAGCAATTCTGTTTATGTAGGAGAACCTAGATGCCTCTATGTTAACAGCAGCCAAACTCTTTATAAGATTAGTCTTATCAAAAATAGACAAGGCTACACCAATAGAAGAATCACAGGAGTTATGATGATGAAGGATAAGGCTTATCAATATGAAGCCCCTTTTTATCAGTATATCCTCTCACCTGATGCCTATATTTTCTGCAGTCAGTGGTTAGCTCTCTATTATGATCCGAGCTATTGTATCGCCTTTAAAAACAAAGGGGCCTACGTCTATCACCAGTTTTAATTTTTTAAGTTTCCACTGATAAGCTCTCCCTCTCTATAAGTGCGATAAATATCGCCATCAACAGAAGGAAAACTAATGATTGGCACCAGAGCATCTTTATTTTCTTCGAAGCCCTTTTCTAAACGAAGACAAACAATGAAATAATAGAAGCTAATCCCCTCCCTATCATGGGCTTTAATATAGGTGTAAATGATATCCCCTTCTTCATCTTTTCGAGAGAAAATCTCATCAGGCTCCATCATTGTGGGTTCAAAATAGGACTCATAAAGAGAGAAGCTTTCAACGGGAATATCTGCGGGGCTCCTTTCCTCTAATAGCTGGGCCAGATAAGAAGACTTCTTTAGTTCCACCTCCTGCATGGTCGATTCATCAATTTCAATAGTCTCTTTTGGTCCTGACTTATCACCAGTTGAATGAAACTTCTTGGGATCTTTCATCTTCTCACCCCAACGAAAGTGCTTTAAGAGACCATCCTCGCGAGTAGCGGATGCACTGAGGATAAAAGAAGGTTGGTTATCATAGGTCAGGCACAGACACATCATGGAGAATTCTCCATACTTGTCGTCCTCAATATGGGTGATGAAGGAATAAATATGGTCTCCGCCCTCGAAGATTTTCAAGTAAACCTCACTTGGCCTTCTCAAAAGCTGATCCATAAAGACAGGGTGACCGACAACTTCGAGAATATCCTCATCTCCTAAATGATTTTCCTCGCGCCACTTCTTTTCTAAACCTTCAAAGTGATCAACCCACGGCGTGTAAAACTTTTCGATACAAGCTTCAGAGCAAAAACCTACCTGGCCTTCATTCTCCACATAAAGAAGGTCAGCAAGCTTTGGGAAAAGCTTTTTACACTGACCACAAAAATAAGACTCTTGAAAAAAACTCAATGATATTCCTTATATATTAATGCTAAGACCAGCAAAAAGTCCGGTCCCATATGCCCCTTCAAGATTCCAAAGTCTCGCTTCAGTAAGGGCTTCTTCTTTAATTCTTCTGGTTCTTAGGTTAGCACCTAGCGCCAAATCAATCAAAGGACTGAGTTTCAATTGTAATTGAGGTTTTAAAACACTAAATTTGGTATCCTCTTGCAAGCCGCCTTCAATATTTCCGACATTATAAGAATGCCCTTCCACTAGAAAACGAATATCGTTACTTACAACCCAACCTAAAGTGGCGGATAACTTCGAAATGTTACCCACCTGTAACTCGCCAGGATCAGCATCGCCACTGATTCTCATTTCATAACCTAGGCCAAGCGCCAGCTGATGAAATCGTTTGGCGGTGCTTACACCTACAATTTGATCAGATCTTGTCGTCGCAAATTCTGAACCATTTTGACCAAAGACCAGTCCTCCATAGAGATCAATGGTCGCCATCTCTTGAGGTTTACCGAACTGAAGCCAATTAAAACCAATAATAACCTCAGGGTTCCCTTTCTGATAACTTGTTGAATCATTTACCAAATCTTGATCACTACTTTTGTATTGAGAATAACTTGTGGATAAAAAGACGTTGTAGCGTGTTTGAATCTGGGCTTCGAATCCAATACTATCAACCTTACCAGAGCGTGAACCCACTTCAACATCTTGACTCCCATAAGAAATTCCAGAATTTAATTGCAAACCCAATCCGCCGCGACTTCGGCTTTGTCTTTTAGGTTTGATAGTGGAGCGACTCACTGGTGCTTTCTTTGAAACAGCAGAAGCACCACTTGATTGGGGCTCAAAAGTCTCGGTTTCCGTGTAATCAACCAAAGCCACTGCATTGAAGGAAAAAAGTAATAAAATGAGGGTTTTGAAAAGTTGTTTTGCAGGCATACCTTCCATCCTTGTGGTATAAATTATCTTCCTGATAGGCGCAAAAGCGCTCTTTTATTGTAGCCCACATCACTCAAACTTTTCAAACCCTCTATCAACCGACTAAACAACCCAAGTAAATGCCTTAAACTATTGAGATGTTATAGAAAATTACTCGGTAAAAGCTACCCAATTTACCGTCAATTTCCTTGGCGGTTACTATAGAAGCTAAGTGATGTTCAACAATCAGGAGGATCCGTTGGAATTCTATCATCGCAATGATCGCGCCATTAAGTCGCTCATCGATCTGGCCACAAGAGGCCACTATCCTTTATTTGAAGAAAATTGGTTAGAAGAGTTTTGGGACCACGATACTAAGAAACTAACCGGTAATGAAAAGGCAAAAGCTAAAACCCTCTTTAAAAGATTATGCGAACATCGCACTTTAGAGCGACAAAGAACAGTTTTTTGGGCCATGAAGATTGAAGATCGAAAACTCTTTAAAAGAGCTTTTTTGAAAATGGTTGAAAATCGGATTCTCGATGCCAGTCCGGAGTTACAATGAAATTAAAAAAGTCGATAATCGTCCTCTTTTTTCTTTCTATTTTGGTTTTTCAAAAAACTCATGCTGAATATCGTGTTTTCCAATTCACAGTTAAGGCCACCAATCCTTATTCCATGGATCAGAAAACCCACCTCGTCACCAGCACTCTTGACCCTCAAAGCTACAAGGCTTACCACGGTGGCAACGAAACCCTTTCCATAGACCTTTTAAGAACTTGGATGTGTCGAGGTAATACCTCTGGCCAGGAACTCTGCGCTCCCCCCCTAGTCAAAGCGGACACAGTCACGGGGGTCAATTGAAGGTAGACTCTTCTAAAATCAATGAGAACCAAAAACATCTCAAAGAGCTTATCAATAAGCAAAGAAGAGAAATTGTCCTTAGAGAAAGTGAATTAGATAATATTCAAAAAATTTATGAAAAAAAATCCGATCAAGAACGCCTCATCGGTGAGAAAAAGCTACTCGATATTCACGATAGAAATAAAGCAGAATGGTTGGAAGCTAGTAAACTAAAAGAGGTCAAACTCGAAGAAATTAAAAATCAGTTTAGAGAAACGCAAGAGAAGCTTGCCAATCAAGAAAATCAGATAAAAAACGAGCATACTCGCCGTATCAAAAATGCCAAAGACTCTCATCAAATGAAAACCAGGGATGTTTTCAGTGAGGCTCAAGAACAAATAAAAGACATCAACTTTCGAAATAACAACAAGATCAAAGACGTCTATTCTAAAACAAATCTCGAACTCAAAAAAATTAAGCATAAAAGCCAGCTAGCTATTGATGAAGCTGCTCATGAAAATGATCTTAAAGTTACGATGGCCCAAAATGGTCAAGCTGATGCCATGAAAAAGTCACAACAACGCTTTGAGATTGCCTCAAGAAGACAAGAGATGGAGCACCGAGCAGCCCTTGATAACCAAGTCATCAAAAATCATACCGAGTTTAAAGTTCGTGAACGCATTCATAAGGATAAAGCAAAGGCGACAGAAGAGCACTACAACGAACTGATGAAAGGTGAAAAAGTAGCTTTTGAATCAAAATACAAGACTATGATTAAAGAGCACCAAGCTGTACTTGAACGCCTTAAGTCTGCTTTTGATCTACGACTAAAAGAGATGGTTAAAAACTTCTCACAAGTCCACGATGCCACAGCGACAAAATATGCTGATGAATTTTACACCCTTGATACTCTAAACCCTACCGTTCGCGAGGATAAGGATAATTACTACATTGAAATTGAAACTCCTCCTCATGAGAAAGAAAATTTTCACATTACTGCCAATGGTCGAAAAATCAAGCTCATGTTCAATAGAAGAAGCGAAGAGAGGTTGGATGAGGCCGATGGTGGAGTGCAAACATCTAAAAAATCTGAAACACTTAGAAAAGAATTTAAAGTGGCAGAAATCGTCGACGACAGAAAGTTAAAAGTTAATTATGAAGAAGGAGTTCTTTCCTATCGCTTACCAAAAGCGTAAAATAAACCCATGAAGCGTCCCACCCTCGTTCATTTTTTGGCTATCAAGACAAAAGAAAGTCTTAACATTAAGGCCTCAGTTACCATGAAAGAAAATATTCTTTCCGATCAAGTGCCTCAAGGCTTTGCCAGAGAAGTTGCTCAAGGAATCGTTCGAGAAATTGAAAAAGAGCTCCCTACCCCTCGCTTTCCTATTCAAGCCTATAAACTTCTTACAGGAAATGCTTTTCAAATCAAAGTAGTAGGACTAGGAAGCACCCAAGAGGTCCTTTTTAAAAAAACCTATGAGACCGATGGATTTGGCAACTTAAGTGTAAAAATTCCGATAAAGGAGCAAGATGTCAAAGCTATTCAAGTCTATGAGGTAGGTAAGGAGCGAGGGCTTGAGCTCCATCTGGGAACCTTTATCCCTTTGGAGATACTCAATCCAAAAAAAGTCATTATCTGTGACTTTGATAAGACTCTTGTGGATACCAAGTATTCTACGACAAGTGAGCTCTACCGCTCCCTCACTAAGCCCCTTGAGTACTTTCCCACTGTTACCAATAGTGTCGATATTCTTAAAAAGTATATTTCTGAGGGGTATCATCCCTTTATTCTTTCTGCATCTCCTCATTTTTACGAAGAAGCCATGAGGGATTGGCTCTATAAGAATCAAATTTTTACTGCTGGTATCTTCTTAAAAGACTACCGCCAGCTCTTCAGTCTTTTTGAAATGGACCTGACTCCCAAGGACCTAAAGATCCAAGGACTTTATAAGATTAATCACCTTTTAGATATTCTCCTTCTTACGGGTATTCCCGATGAACTCGTTCTCATGGGTGATAATTTTGAGTCAGACCCCATCATTTACTTATCCTTAACGGCCTTGCTACTTGAAACCCAAGATCCATGGCAACTGTGGAACTACTTGCGAAAGATGGATGCTTTTCAAATGAATAAAAAACAAAACTCCATTCTTTTAAATAAGGTTTATCAAATTTCTAATCTTTTAATGGCGAGGAATGAAAGCGGAGGAGAAACTCCTAAAATTAAGATTTTTATTCGCAAAAAAGTTGATGAAGACGAGCTCAATGTACCAGAAGATTTTCATCAATTGACCCAATATTTAGAGCTCTATGAAGGGCTTCCTCCAGACTTGGCCATTGAGGAGAGCCAAAAGCTTACGAAGTCATCAACTCAGGGGCAAATAGAAGGATAAAGCCTACGCAAAATATCAGCCCCATCCTATGAAAACGCTCGACATTTTCTTTTGGAGTCCACCGACAGAGTGAACGCGTTAAGGGTAGTTTCAAAAAGTCGAAACCTATAATTTCCAAATAAATGCGAATCGAAGCGAGGCACATCATTCCAATCAAGACATCTTGTCCGGGATTCATTAGAATGGAAATCATTATTGGCTCCTTTCTTTTAATGCGGTTAACTTGAGTAAAAAAGACGACAATATAAACTATCCCCTTGTTACTCTTCTCGGAGATGAGCTGGAAAACTTCTATCAACTAGGCCTTAGTGATAGAGATAGGCATTCTTTACTTCTAGAACATGCGGTAGGACTTTTTAGATCGCGTAGAGAGCCACTAAATAAGGCCGTAAGACAAATTCTTCAAAGTGTGATCACTCCTTGCTTAGACCTACACCCGCGCTTTAAAAGACGAATTTCTGCGTATGCGGAGGGACTTGATCGAAAACCAAGTGAAGTGGCCATGGGTGTGCTCATCCCGGAGATTATGTCTTTTATGGACAAATGGATCCCGGGAATACCTCATACTCTTTTGGGTTGCAGTTCTTCCTTTATCTGGTGTGACAAGAGAGATGCTCTCGTTCACGGGAGAACCTTAGATTTTCCCTTTCATTCTAGTTTTGACCACCAAGAAAGGGTCATGAAATCAACTCTAGAGTCAGGCCCAACGACAATAAGCTTTTCTTCCGTTGGTTTCCCTTATCCTTCAATAACGGCGATGACTGAAGCAGGCGTCAGTCTTGCTCTCCATCAAAAATTTAGTCAAACTTTTCATTACCAAGGAACACCGATTTTTGACTTGGTTTATGAGTTCTTGCAAAACTGTGACTCTTTAGAGGAAGGACTTAGGTTTTTAAAAAAACAAGAATCTATCACTGCATGGGCGCTTTATATTGGTTTTAAAGATGGTAGAGTATTAAGCTTCGAACTCGATGGTGACAAACACTATTACTCCATTCATCAGGCGACCACTGAAAGTCCGCTCTACTTTTGCAACCAAAGAGAGAATAAGAAACTCATCAATCATGAAATCCTTCCCTATGGTTTAGAAGTTTATAATGAAATGAGAATGGAGATGAAGGAGAGAAAGAAAAAGAGCCTTGGCTTTGATAAGAAGAAAAAATGGGATGCAGAAACCCTCCTACGTTTTATCGCGACGGCCGATGAACAAAAGGAGAGACCCTCAAAAGAGTGGCAGGCGGATCCCATGAACCCTGCCGCTTTACAAAATATTGCAATGATACCGGAAAAGGGAGAAGCTCTAATTATTCCAGATTTAGCCCCAAAGTTTTTCACCGGTGAAGCCATTCAGCTAAAAAACGCTTACCAATCCCCTCGCTTTCATGCTCGCAAAATCAAAGGTAAAACCAACGATGAGTTTTATCGAAAAGGTGTCTTTCACTTCATGCAAGCTCAAGTCGCTCAAGACAAGGGCCAGGTTCACAAGACCTATCATCACATCCAATTGGCGAATGAGTATCTCAGAGACTTTCCCATGGGAAAAATAAGTGAATTTTACTTCCTCGTTTTTCAGTATATGCATGAAGAGCATAAAAAGGTGCACTCCCAAATACTGAAAGGCTTTAAAGAATTAGAGGACAGCCTCCCCTCTTACTTGCAAGATCACAACACTCTTTTTATCGCAAGACTTGAAAAGATCTTAAAAGGCCACACCACGGTTGGCATCGAAGAAATTAAGCATATGAGTCTTCAAAGAGTTTTTGAATTTGAAAGTAAAATGCCAAGGCTACTCTTTCATGCCATCACCAAAGAGCTAATGGCCCCAAGACTAGACCTCCTTGATGTTTTTTATCCCCATGTCAAAGCCTCTGCCTAATTGACCAAAATTTTTGGCGCTAGAAGATTACCTCCAATCCTTCATAGACCGTTAAGTCCTCAAAAAAGCGACAACCTCACCTAATAACTCACTATTTTTAGGGAAATGACAAAACCTACCCTTATACTAGATAAAAGAACTCAAGTTTTTTTAGTTGCTGACGATAAGTGAGTGGAACACCATTTTAAGGATAATTTGTTGAATTTAAAAAGACTTTCCCTTTTTCACTTCATCTTCTTGGTTGTCCTTAACCAAACCCTCATGGCCGAAGGTTCGCTTAATGCCTCACTAGGCAGTGCTCATGCTCAAATCGGTATTTGTGGGGAACTTCCTGTGGAGAGAAAAAGACGGGATTGTCTTAAATCAACAGACTTAAAGCAATGCCTAAATCAGGATCAGGTAAACCCTCAATATGTTTCAACAGAAAATAATGAAGTCAACTTTCTTTGCCTGAATACCGCCTCAACCAGCGGTAGCAAAATCATTGAAGAAATGATTCAAGAATCTAGTAATGTTTGTCTGTCTGAAAACATTCATAATTTCTACCAAGATATTATCGAGCATCCTGAGTTTCGAGAAATTTCCCAACAATTTGAAGAAAATCTCGGTGTCCCTCTCAAGCTCAACTATGCCATTGACACCCTAAACTCTGTTTCAAGTATTCAACTGGATCTAAAAGAATACAGAAGCCCTGGAAGTTCATCAGAAGAGGACATCACTCTTACCGTGACACCCTTTGCTGCTCAAGCTCCCTGCCAAAAGCTTAACCCTAAAGGAATTTTTAAAAGGGTTTCTCAAGAACTCGCCCGTCTCACTATTAAACTGAGTACCCAACAAGAAAACCTTTATGGTCAAAATAGAGATAGAGCAAAAGTCTTTGATGCCAATCGTTTTATGACTCAAGAAAATGGAGAAAGCGGAGCGAATAGAGTCAGATCAACAGCATCTGAGCACTAAGCAACAAGATGCTGTCCTAAGATTCGTAATTTGGTGTTTACATCATTTTCTCGAAAAACTTTTAATCGCGTATCAAAAGGTTTGAGAAGGTGATCAGCGTAGAAGGCCACGAGTTCATGAGGTCTTTCTAAATTATCCATTAGTAATTCGACTTCTCTCTTGCTTTTCAGTAAGTCCTCAACTCTTTCCCGAGTCAAACTTTTTAGGCGTCGATAGAGAAAGACATTATCTGAATCCAGCTCATTACAACACTGGACTTCTTCTAATTCAATACGATTAAAGCCATCCTCAGTAAGAGTGGATTGTGAAATTCTCCCCTTCCCTAGAGCATTGATCACGATTAGCTTGGAGCCCTGAGCGGTCTGCGTTAGAATCTGAGGGGTGCCAAAGCTTACTTCCTCATAGACGTGAGGAAATTTTTCATGATGAACAACAACACTATTTTGAAAACTTTCATGGGATGCGTGACCGACGGCCATGGGAATGTTATTCATTATGGAGTTCTCTAAAAGCCTTAGATAACGGTCTTCAAAGATGTTGAGGGTGAGCTTACCCCCTGGATTTACAATAAGTTTTGGGAGTAAAAATAAATTAGCATCCATAGTCATATGAAATGATATTCGCTAAATCTCGTCAAGCTCCGTCTAACGAGAACACTTGATTATTCGTCCATGTCTGAACTCATAGTCGATATCTGTCCAAGAAATATCTTTTTGCTCAGTGCATCCCTTAAATTTATGACAATCAATGATTCTATATTTTTTGTCGCCTATAGCTAAAATTTTAGTGAATTCCCACCCATCTTTGTCATTCGTCACACAAGTATTGGGGTCGAAACGATAGCCTCTTTTTTCCTTTTCCAACTCTTTTTTCTTCTGTTCCTCCAAACGCCTCTTCGCCTCTGAACCCTTTCTCGTTTCCTCCGTTTGAAATTCTTCAAGGCTTCTATCTTTGAGAAGATAACCAATACCACCAATAACGAGAGCAAAGAAAATAATAAGTTTTTTAGGAATCATAGCGCCTCCACTACATATTTTACCTTAAACCTGAGTGCATTCAATAGGTTTTTCTCCCCTAAAAAAAAAAGAATCCCTAGAAACTGATTAGCCTATCCATTAAAATATCTCCATGAATAGGAGAGCTAGCGTGTCCATCAATAAAAAGAAAAAAAAGAAAGTCGCAAAAAAGAAAGTGGCGAAGAAGAAAGTCACTAAAACGGCAAAAAAAACGACTAAGAAAAATAAAAAAAAATATGCCAAAAAGACTACCTCCAAAGTAACCAAAAGATTAAAAAGCTCTCCCCAAACTCCTATTGTCCAAATGTATTCAAAGGATTACCAATCTAAACACTTTTTCAATCGTGATATCGGCTGGCTCGATTTTAATGCCCGTGTTCTCCATGAGGCCCTTGATGAGAGAACCCCTTTACTGGAGAGACTGCGCTTCATGAATATTTGGCGCTCTAATAATGATGAGTTTTTCATGAAAAGAGTCGGCGCCCTACGGAACAAGATCGAAATGGGAGACCTTCAAACTTTTATCTCAGGCCACAGTGCTAGCACGCTTTTTGAGGAGGTTAGAAAGAAAGTTCAAGGCCAACAAAATCTTATCTCTAAAGCCTTTGATAAAATGCTCATTCCTGCGCTTCAAAAAGAAGGAATAAGACTTGTCAAATATTGTGAGCTTAATGCGAGAGACAAGAGAGAGATGGTTGATTATTTTAAGCAAAATATTTTTCCTATTCTCACCCCCTTGGCAGTAGACTCCGGTCACCCCTTTCCTTTTATTTCAAATCTCTCAAAATCTATTGGAGTTTGCTTAAGAAAACCACGCGAGCGAGCAAAGAGATTTGCCCGAGTAAAAGTCCCCTCTGAAATTCCTCAATGGATTCGCCTCAAGGGAAACTCCACCGCAGAATTTCGTTTTATTAATATTGAAGAAGTGATTATGGCCAACCTCTCCCTTCTTTTTAGTGGGATGAAAATTATTAATTCTTGTCTCTTTCGAGTCACTAGAAATGCAGCTATCGATGAGGAGGGAGACGATGCTGAAGATAAACTCGAATGGGTTGAGGAAGGATTAAAAGAACGAAAGTTTGCCCCTGTCGTAAGACTTGAGGTCATGAAAGGTTCAGACCCATGGATCGTTCAATTTTTAATAGATGAATTGGACATAGAGAAGTCGAACCAATACACCATAAGTAGCTTTCCAAGTTTTACTAATTTTTCAGAAATCATCGATATCAAAAGAAAGAAACTAAAATTCAAGTCTTTCCAATCAAGAATACCAGAGTTTTTCGACCATAAAGCAGATGGGGACTTTAATATCTTCAGTATGATTAGGAAAAAAGATACCCTAGTTCACTTCCCCTATGAGAGTTTCTCTCATTCCGTTGAAAATCTCGTTAAAACCGCCGCCAATGACCCCAAGGTGAGAGGAATCAAAATCATCCTCTATCGTACTGATACAGACGGTAGGCTGATCGACGCTCTTATTGAAGCAGCAGAAAATAAGAAACAAGTTGCCGTCATCATTGAGCTCAAGGCCCGCTTTGATGAAGAACGAAATATTCAATGGGCCCAAAAACTTGAAGAAGCCGGCATTCATGTTTCTTATGGCCTCATGGATCTCAAAACCCATGCTAAAATGATTATGGTCGTTCGCCAAGATAGTGATAGGGTTCGCACCTACGCCAATATTGGAACCGGAAATTACAATTCTCAGACATCACGCCTTTACACGGATTACAGTCTTTTTACCTGTGATTCCGATATTTGTCATGAAGTCATGGAAGCCTTCAACTATCTCACTGGACGCTCTAACAAAAAGGACTATGACAAACTTCTAGTTGCTCCTTATACCATGTTCAAAAAGTTTATAAATATGATTGAACAGGAAAAGAAAAATGCCCTCGCAGGTAAAGAAGCACGAATCGTCGCCAAAATGAATCAACTTGAAGAGCCAGAAATTATTGAAGCCCTTTATAGTGCCTCTCAAGCCGGAGTCAAAATCACTCTTTTAATAAGAGGCTTTTGCTGTCTTAAACCAGGAGTTCCAGGTTTAAGCGACAATATTGAAGTCCTCTCCATTGTCGGACGCCTCTTAGAGCATAGTAGGATCTTTTATTTCCGAGCAGGAGCCAAAAAACCTTCCGAAGGTGAATTCTTTATTGGTTCAGCGGACTGGATGCATCGAAACCTCTTTGACCGGGTGGAAGTTATCGCCCCTATTAATCAAAAGAATTTAAAAGAAGAATTATGGGATTATCTTGAACTTACCATGAGTGACAATCGACATATGTGGGAGCTTCAAAGTAACGGTGAATATATTCAAAGGAAGGCCAATTCTTCTAAAGAGGAGATAAACTCGCAAAGTATCCTTATCAAAAATTAAGGCCCCTTTTAATAAGGGGCCCTGTCCTAATATTTTATACTTTATTTAATTCTTACATAGCATTGGCACGAGCTTTATAACCACTCCTATCTTCATTTTTCCAATATCCAACCTCACCATCGGCCAGTCGCCCGAGTCCGTCAAAAATATGTGTTTTTTCTTGAGCCACTTCTCCTCTTTGAACCCACTTTAACTGATAACCAAGAACTGCTTGCTCAAAGTGGTCCTGACAAGTCTCAAATTTACCTTCTTCTACTAAGCTCTTTTCGATATAGTTAAGTTTTTCTTGAAAACTGACAAGTTGAGTTTCTGTCGCTTCATATTGTTGATCAAAATCTTTAGCGTGCCTTTCAAGCTTTCTTTTGCAGTATTTGTGTTTCTCTTCGCTAACGAAATCTCCTATTTTTTGACCAATTCCTTGTCCTGTATTTACAACCGCATCCTTCGCTTTATCAGAAATATTTTGAGCACCAATTTTAATATTAGATCCTAGCTCAATCGCCTCGTCTTTTACGGTATTGGCCATTTTTGAGACCTTGCCTTTAGCTTGAATAGCAATACCCACAGTTTCATTTTTTACGTTCTTACCTAAGTCGAAGGCCCTTGCCTCTCTTAAGGTTTTTTGATCGGGGTTAGTATTTTCTTTTAAGCGACGAATCACTTCATTTTTCTTTTCTTGGCATTGAATGGAATCGGGAAAAAAACAGTGAACAGACATGACTTGTCCCGTTGCTTTGCTTTTAAAGTGAAAAACCTTCGCCTCAACATTTGTGCTGATAATGGCTAAAATAAAAAGGGACAACATTGAAATACTGGATACGTTCTTCATTACTCTCTCCTGGCTCGATCGCTCTAGTTATATTTAGAGCAATAAAGATGCCAAAGAATAGGCTATAAACCCCTGAATTTACGCTAAGAATTTCATGAGATTGAGAAAAATATTCACACCGACCAAATTTTGGGCAATTGAATCTAGAAGCGGTCTCTATAGATTTGAAAGAGTTTACGCACTTCTATGTTGGCCATTTCTCGGCACTGGTAATCAAAGCGCCCACAGCCCCATTCGGACTCAATTCTCTTTTTAAGACGCTTATAATGATCATTTGGAATTAAAGTTCTTTTCTTAAAGGCCATCTCAATATCTTCTGTTAAAGAATCACTTATAAAGAAAAGTGCTGGTCTATTAATGAGCTCCATTTCACTAAAAAAGTAATTAACACCCGACACTCGCCTTACAGGTAGATAAGGCTGCCACGCGGTCGCCTCAGTGGTAACATCTCTAATAAAGATATAGCTATTAATGAGCCCCATTTTATCCGCTAGCTTAGTGTATATTTGATCATCAAAAGAAGCATTATCGCCAAAGAAATAAAAGGTATCTCTAGGACCAAGCTTTTCTAAAATATCAGAGAGAATGTTTTTCTTGAATTCTAAGGGACTTCCACCTAACAAGCGTCTCGTTTGTATAGTGCCTCTAGGAAACTCATAACGCCTTATCCAGCTAGTACCTAGAGAAAAGAGATCATGACTTTCATCAATATAATAAAACTCTACTTCCTCACCTAAATTCTCATAACTCCTTTCCAGATCGATCAATAGCCGACGCATTTCAGGATAAAGTCTCTCTCGAGGATCGATAGATTCTAAAAAGTCGAGATGATCTGATTTTGTTTTCTTAAGGGTGTCGTCGAGATCACTTATGACAATAACTTTCGCCCATAGAGTTGGGACGAGAATCACTAGGAAAAAGAATAATAGGCTTTTGTTTTTCACAAAAACTCCTTTCATGTCCAACGGAAAAGGTGCCCCAACCTAGCTTCTGAGGCGCACAGGGTCAAGACGGTCTGCGGAAAAGAGAGTAATTTGCGCCCATGGGATTGTTATTTCAAACACCTGTCGAACTCAATGAGCTCGATGATCGCATAAGCCTTGGAAATGACGGAGGCTTACGAGTGAGAACCTATGGTTTGCCGATGGTCTTTTGGGGCTACCTCCTGGCCATATTTGGGGTGCTCTTCTTTATGATTCTTGCAATCAAGGGACCTCTCGTGAAGGTACTTACTGGTGAGGACACACTCAATAAGGTCATAGGTCTTTGCGTATTGGCCATCTTTATTCTTGGACCCATTACTCTTTTAGCCTTTTATTTTTACGAAAAAGAAATCTACAAAAACAAAGATACTCTCCGGGTAACCCACAGAACTTTTTTCTTACCCATTTGGCGTAAAACCTTTTCCCTTAAAAATGGAAGCCTTGAGCTAGAGCATTACCTCGACTCACCCAACATTGCGGCAAGAACCAAAAGGCAAGGAATGGCGGGTTTTGAAAACCGAGGCTACTACAAGCTAATGTTTAAGGATCACACCCAAAAGAGCTTTCTTATTGACCGTAATGGACGCCGTGGTGAAATGAGGAAGCTCAAAGAACTCTTAGAAAGTCACTAAAAGTAAGGTGGCGAAACTCTCTATGGGGTCTTTAACTGACAAACTGTTCAGGCCTTTCGACCTTCTTAAGAGCATTGAAGTTCATTAAATGAGCACTCATAAGTGCGAGCGTTCCCAAGGCATTTATGCTCACGACAAGGTTTTCCCCATCAAAGGCATAAGCTTCTAAGAGAAAGGCGACCACCATAGCACAGATACCAAAAATCCCAGTAGAGAGAGTTAGGTGACTTTTGTGGAGTTTATAACCGTTAAAAAGAGTAAAAATTGCGATAGGAATGAGAAGCACGAGAAGCCCCACATGAACCCACTCTCCACTAAAGAGATTAGCGACTGAAGGAGAAAGAATCGCTAACGAAGGAAGTACCAAACAATGGATCGCACAGGCACCAGATCCAAAAATAGCGGCTACATCGAATTTACTCAATGTCTTAATAAATGAGATAGATGAGTCTCTTTTCATGACTTAAATTGCTCCCTATTGACCTGATATTAATACGGCCCACAATCGATTGCAAGTGACTTGCAGGAAGCGAGTAATTTCAATAGGAACTAGGCTAGGATTCGCCTTCTTCATCCTCTTTGTCAGGGGTTTGAAAAGGCTTAGGGCGGCGATTTCCTCCTTTTCCAGGACTCTTCATAGGATCTTTGTCTTTTTCCCAGTGACGCTGCCAGTTATTGCGTTTTTCTTCTTTTTCCTTGAATTGCTGATGGCGCTCTTCTTTTATCGCTTCAACCTCTTCTTTCGTTCTCTTTCGAACACCAGCTTTGGCCGGACTAAAGGACTTGGTTTTAATTTTCTCCGCATCAACGCTTTTGTCGTGAGCACTTAAATCGATGGTCACTTCACCGGTGATCATAGTCTGGCAGCTCAAGCGCTCTTTGGTGATATGAAAAACATTTCCAATGAGCTGAGTTTCCTCAAAGCTAGGAGCATTGAGATTATCAATACCTTCTTTCACTTTAATAATGCAGTCAGAACAACTTGCATGCCCACCACATGATGACTTTATGTAGATGCCTGCCTCACGAGCGGCACTTAAGAGATCCTTTCCCTCTTCGATTTCGAGAGTTTTTTCAGAGGGAAGAAAAGTCACCTTATGTTTCATTAAATATGCCTTTTGAGCTTATTCTCAATCGTCTCTAAGACAGACTTCTTAAAAGGTTTAAGCATAAAAGAGAGATCACAATCAACCTCTGCTTGATTTTCAGTAAAGCTCAGCTCAAGAGTAAAGCCCTTACCTGTTGCTTTAAGTCTGGTATTGGCTTCATCGTAACTAATATCTGCTTTAATTTTCCATTTCTCAATGTACTCAGGAGTAATCAGAGCACAAGCTTCTTTGTAAGCTTCTTCTTTTGTTGCGAGTTTTGAGTAAGGTACTTTTAAATCGGCCATTTAATTCCTTCCTGTAGAACCAAAACCTCCAGCACCTCTATCCGTATCCGTTAGGCTTTCGGCTTCGACAAAATTTGCCTGAGTAACTGGAGCTAAAACGAGTTGGGCCACACGATCACCATGTGAGATGACCGCATCACTCGAACCCATATTTCCTAAAATGATCTTCACCTCTCCCCTATAATCACAATCAATCGTCCCAGGGCTATTCACCACGAGAAGATCGGTTTTTAAGGAGAGGCCAGAACGGGGTCTTACTTGAATCTCAAAACCAAAGGGAATTTCCATAGCAAGACCCGTGGGGACTAAAGCCCTTTCGCCTGCTTTAATTATCATTCCCTTTTCTCTTAACTCCAATGGAAGGCTGGCGCGAATATCAGCACCAGCTGCTCCTTTGGTTTCATAGCTTGGAAAAGGGAACTCCCTATCAAAATGAGAGAGCACAAGCAGACGAACGTGATTCATCTCTAAGCATCCTTCTTTTTGAGAGGCTCAACTGCTTTGATAGAAAGCTTAAGACGACCCATACGATCGACTTCAATCACTTTTACTTTTACAGTGTCACCTTCACTTACATATTGGGCCACATCATTCACACGATCTTCAGCAATCTCAGATATGTGAACAAGACCACTAACGCCAGGAACGATGTCAACGAAAGCACCATATTCCTTAAGAGTTACAACTTTCGCATCGTAAACAGTTCCCACTGCAGGGCCATTGATCTGAAGGTTAATGAAGGCCACACAGTCTTTAAGAACTTGTGAATCTGTCCCAAGAACCTTAACTGTTCCGTCCTCTTCAACTTCCATCGTCACCTGAAAGTCTTCTTGAACTTGCTTAATATTTTTTCCACCGGGACCAATAAGGGCACCAATTTTATCCGTTGGGATCTTAGTGGTTTCAATTCTTGGAACACCATCTTTAAACTCAGCTCTTTCTGTAGAGATGGTTTTTGCCATTTCACCGAGGATATGAAGACGACCATCGCGGGCTTGTCCCATAGCCTTTTCAACGATTTCACGGGTAAGACCAGTGATCTTAATGTCCATTTGAATGGCGGTAATGCCGTCTGTTGTCCCAGCAACTTTGAAGTCCATGTCACCGAGGTGATCTTCGTCACCAAGAATGTCAGTGAGAACCTTAAAGCGATCCCCTTCTGTGATAAGACCCATCGCAATACCTGCAACAGGAGCC
>JASBRV010000138.1 GCA_030149295.1 Bacteriovoracales bacterium
AAATGTTTTTCCTGAGGCAAAGAGCGCTCTTTGTTTCCTTTTTTCCTATCACCCGGAGAAGTTGGCACTTGAGAACTTTTATCAAAGCAAAAAATCTAATGGTCATAAAATGGCAAGCTACGTTTTGGGCTTTGAAGGAAAGGACTATCATTTGGTTGTTCGAGATTACCTCGAACAAATTGCGGCCAAACTCCAAGAAAAAGAGGGTTCTTTTCAGTGGCGCCATAGCCTCGACATTCACCCTGTTCTTGAACGAGACCTCGCCTATCGTTGTGGTCTAGGCTGGTTTGGAAAAAACTCTATGCTAATTCATAAGGAACATGGCTCTTTTTTTATTATTGGCAGCCTTTTACTTGATAGAATTTTTAATTTTGATAAGAAAACTCTTGAGACCGATCATTGTGGTCAGTGCCGTGCCTGCATAGATGCTTGTCCTACAAACGCTATTGATGAAGTGAATAGAACTTTAATCGCTAATAAATGCATTTCTACCTGGACCATAGAGCTTTTTAAGGAGGGCGCTCCTGCACCCAAAGGCATGGAAAATGCCAATGGCGAAATCTTTGGTTGTGACATTTGCCAGGATGTTTGTCCTTGGAATCATCGTCCCGTTAGGGAAGGTCTAGAAGCTCAAAAAGAAGACGTATTTCATAACAACTCAGCTCTTCTTTTGAATGATTTTTTATCGAAAGATAACTCTCTTATTGAAGAGGAACTCAATCAAAGTTCAAGCAGAGGTTTTCAAAAGAAATACAAGCATACTCCCCTTGAGCGTACGGGCAAGAAGGGACTTTTAAAAAATATTCAGTTTTGGAAAAAACCCTGATCTTTCAGCCACTTTTTAAGGTGAGGGGCAGCACTCTCTGGTAAATGATGGGCGAGCTTTGAAGGTTTTTCTAAAGTGACTTGATTACCAAGAGACTCAAGTTGATCTTTTAGCCTTTCCACCCCATCTTTTCCAACCACAACATCATCTTCTCCAGTCAGAAGATAAATAGACTCGCCACTAAGAGAGAGAGCTTCTTTTTCTTCTTTAATCCATGGAAACATAATATCTGGTCTAATGGCCGGACTTACAAGTTGACCCCTTATCGCGAGAGTTGATTTATAAAAGGGCGTATCAAAAATATGGGTGACTCCTTGGGGGGGAAGACCAAAGCCCACCGCACACACTTGTCGTTGATGAAACTCCTGTAACTCAGAAAGGGATATGGCCTTAAGACTAAGAAGTGCCCCTAGTGAGTGACCACCAATTATGAGTTTTGTTGAATTTGGATCAATTGTAGAATCTGTTTTTCGGAGAGCTTCAAGCGCACGGATAAATAGTTGCGGTGCTTCAGATTTGAAGTTTTCAAAATCGGAAACTTCAGTAAAGCTTCCGAGGTAATGACCCGGTAGGTCGAAAAGAACCCCTGCTACGCCTTCCTCGGCCAACCTCAAAGACCAATTGAGAATACTACTTTTGAGACTCGTGTAGCCGTGAGTGAAGAGGGATATGCCATTGACCCTTTTCTTCGTTGGGAGAAAGACAAAAGCATTCACTTTGATGATCGTATTTTGCTCTTTGTAGGGGAGAGTCACCTTTTCAATTCTTACTGTCATGGCCCACAGGTTACTAAAAACATTCAACTCTCGCGAGATTTAAATTGACGAAAAAGGTCGAGCCCATTACATTGTTCCTACTCAAACCGTACGCCCCGATAGCTCAGTAGGTAGAGCAAGGGACTGAAAATCCCTGTGTCCGTGGTTCGAATCCGCGTCGGGGCACCACCACCTTACATTTACCCCATCATTCCATCGCATGCCTCGCTCGTCTTTGCTCACGTATAAAAATACGCTCGCGTCGACTCCTCGTTTGCGCTGAAAGCATGGGGCAAATGAAAGGCGGTGGACTCCTGATACGAAGTTCCCAACTATGAGCAGAGGATTTTCAGTCCCGCAGCTCTACCGTTAGGTAGATTACCGGACCGAGGGAACGTGACTAAACGTCACGTTCCAACTTCTTGGGAGAAAGCGTACACGACCAATTTTTGTAGAACCGAGGTCGGGCCGGCCGAAGCCCATGTATGGGCGAAGGTGAGGAAGAGCAGGATGCGACCAAAGTTAGCAAAGACTTTTTTAGCTACGAATCCGCGTCGGGGCACCACCACTTCAAAATCAGCCAACCATTGAATTCAAAATTTCGCCGAAGGTCGGTCACGTACTTCTTGGTACGCTCCCTCGCTACGGCTCGGTTTTTATCCAAGCGTTGGCCAATTTTGAAGCGGTGGTGCCACCTGAGACAGGAAGGAGGCGACTGCTGAGACCGTTAAGAAAATGCTAGAGCATTTTTAGTTTGAAGCCTCAAGCGGTAGCGCAGAGGGGGAGCGTCCGTAGTCGAAGGGGACAGGAGAGCAGGATGCGGCTGGTGGCGAAGCTAGTGAAATGGTTGGCTGCACTCATCATTCCACCGCCTTCCTCGATCATCTTCGCTCACGTAGTACGCGGCCGGCTAGGCTACGCTCACTTCGACTCCTCGTTTGCGATGAAAGCATGGGGTAAATTTAAGGCGGTGGATTCTTGTCTGGAAGTTTATTAGAGGGAATTTCAGTAAGTTACCAGTTTATATAAGTTAACAAAAAAATAAAAAATAGTATATAATTGTTAATTTAATTTACGCTAAACTATCGAAATTAATGTATTTTAATAATCTTTTTGTTAATACTTAGTTACGGTTTGTTAACTTTTTGTTGCGTAGAGTCGTAGTTTGACTTAAAATAAGATCAACCAATGCTCATGCAGCATACAAGGGGGATTTATGAAACACACACAGAAAATACTAACAATGATGCTCATCCTTATTTTTTCAAGTTGTCAGCAAGAAGAGACGGCTCCTGTTGCATCCGGTTCAAATTCATCTGTAACGATTCAAAGTGGATCCTACACAAACGATGGAAGTGTTGTTCAAGGGCCACTGATGAAAAACTTAAAGAACTTACTCTTAATACCGTCTGCTTTTGCAGCACCTGTTACAGACTTTAAGTTTTGTATTACCAAGCTAAAAGTGGTCTCTTCAGTAAATGGATCACCCGGTAACTCTCAAGAGGCGATTCTAGGGCTTGTCGATGTATCGAATCCTAATGGTGTAACTGACTGGGGAACGATTGAGTTAGCCGACGGATCAGTGGTCAGTGAAATTCATTTTGAATTGCATAGAGATCCACAAAACTGCTCAGCTGCTGAGTACTCTACAAGCTACAATGGCAAAACAATAACCAAAGACTTAGAGTTTAAATTTAAATTTGAGCCTGCCATATCGATTCGAAATGGAGACACCCTCACACTTGGTTTAAGTAAAATTGCTAAGGCGATGGAAGATGCTGATGTGGCCAATAAATTTAACAACACCGACATTGGCCAGTATATGCAAGCTAATGTCATAGGCACTGGGTCAAGAGAATAGGAAGACTTCGGTGAATAAGAGAGCAAAGCCAGAAATATTTAAATACCATGATTATAGAGCTTACTTGGATGAAGTCATGAGCTATATGAAAGCTGTCGATAAATCTTTTAAAAGGAAAGAGTTCGCTGCGGCCATAGATGTCACTCCAAGTTATCTCTCCATGATTTTAAATGGTAAAAGGGAGCTCTCTCATAACTTAATACACAGTATTTCCAAGGTACTAGAGCTAACAATTCATGAGGAAACTTTCCTTGAATTGTTAGTTCTTTTTAAGTCTAGTAAAGGGGACCTCTCAAAGGCAAAGTTCTTAGAGAGAATGAAAAAGTTTAAAAAGTATCGTGATTTTAATCCAGAGGAAACTAAACTTCATGACTATATGTCAAGTTGGCTAAATGTTGTCATAAGAGAGATGACAGCTATTGATGGTTTTAAAGATGACCCTAAATGGATACAGGAAAATTTGAAGTACCCTGCAACGATAGAAGAAATAAAGAACTCCTTAAAATTTCTCTTAGATAATGATTTCATAATGAAAGGGAAGGGAGGAAATTTTAAGAGTCCTGATACAAATATTTCATGCATGGATCAAGTGTATACGAATGCTCTCATCCAATTTCATAGAGAGTTTCTCAAGCTTGCCGGGGATTCAACATTATATGCGACACCTGATGAAAGGAAGTTACTAGGCCATTGTGTTGCTTTAAATAAAGAAAACATTGATATAGCTCAAGTTATTATCCAAGAGGCCTACGATAAACTAAGAGCACTACAAGGTGACGAAGATAAGGGTGATGTCGTCTATTTTATGGAAATGGCGATATTTCCTTTAACGAAGGGGGAATCAGGTGATTAAGGTAATACTAATAATCTCATGTCTCTTCTTTACTCTTTCCTGTGGCTCTGGAACGTCCGGTGGGAACCCCGGGGTTACCTCTAGGGTGACGATTGAAAGTGGACCCTACACCAATGATGGAAGCTTGGTGATGATATCTAATCCCTATCTCAAAGGGATCGAGAACTTTTTGATTTCGACAGCTTTTGCAGCCGTTCCAATTACAGATTTTCAATTTTGTGTGACCAAAATGAAGGTGAAAACAGAGGGGGAATCGACGGTAGGTGTATCTTTAGAAGCAAAGCTTGGGCTTGTGAATGTTTCGGATGCCAATGCCACAACAAATTGGGGCCAAATCAACTTAACCAAGGGAGCTTCAATTTCTGAAATTCACTTCGAAATTCATCAAGATTCAGAGACCTGCTCCGGCGAGAACTTTACGGTAAGTTACAATGGTCAAACAATTACTAAGGATTTGGAGTTTAAATTTAGATTTAATCCAGCTGTTAGCGTAAATGATGGGGATACTTTTAAATTAGGCTTAAGTAAGATTGCCAAAGCGGTTGAAGATGCTAGAGCTGCTGGTCAATTTAATAATGAGAATATTAGCCCTTATCTCGAAAATGTTTTTGGTGACGGTGAAGAGCTATGACTTGGTTTGCTGGACTATAGTTTGATAATCCTCTGCTTGGGGGGGCAAATGTAAAGACGCTGGAAACCCACACTACAAAGTTGGCAAGTTCTTTAAAGGTACTAATTTACTTGTAACAAATTAAGAAAGCTAGTTCCTTACTTAATTAACCAATCCACTCCATTAACTTTTATCTTAATTTTCCAATCAATGCTAAAATAGTTCCCATAAAATTAATCATGAGAACCCATAAAAGAAGCGTTCATTTCTCTTATCCGTTCTTAGGTAGTTAATACAGCTAGTTGGAGTATTGCAGTTCGATAATCGCCCGCGTCGGGGCACCACCACTTCATATTTACCCCATCATTCCTCGCTCGTTTTCGCTCACGTAGTTGACTACGCTCGCTTCAACTCCTCGTCTGCGCTGAAAGCATGGGGCAAATATGAAGCGGTGGTTTTTGTTACGAAGTTCCCAACTTCGAACAAAGGATTTTCAGTCCCGCAGCTCTACCGTTAGGTAGATTACCGGCGCGAGGAAAAGTGCCAGTGGCACTTTTCAACTTCTTGGGAAAAAACGGACACGACCACCTCTCATAGAACCGAGGTCGGGCTGGCTGAAGCCCATGGATGGGCGTAGGTGAGGAAGAGCAGGATGCGACCAAAGTTAGCAAAGACTTTTTTAACCACGAATCCGCGTCGGGGGGCAGACGCCCAGTCCACCACCACTTCAAAAAATCCCAATCATTCCACCACATTCCTCGATCATCTTCGCTCACGTAGTTGACTACGCTCGCTTCGATTCCTCGTCTGCGATGAAAGCATTGGGATTTTTTGAAGCGGTGGTTTTTGATGGCTCGCAAAGAAGGCTTGCTACTGGCTTAGAGTATCAGGTGATAAAAGCAGGAAGCTCTAAAAGGCCATCAAAATATGATACTGTTGTCGTTCACTTCAAAGGTATGTTTGAAAATGGGCAAGTCTTTGACAGCTCCTACGAGCGTGGTGAAACCATCGAATTTCCCCTCATACGAGTAATCGAGGGATGGAGAGAAGGTATTCAATTTATTGGCGAAGGGGGAAAAGTTCATCTCAAAATACCACCGAAGCTAGGCTATGGGGACAGGCCCGCCGGCTCCGTTCCGCCAAATTCGACTCTTTATTTTGTCGTCGAATTATTTGAGGTCAAATAGTCCTCAAACTCCCTTTGTTACCAGACTGTTAGAAAGTTAACACCACCTGTAAAATATACTAAATTTAAGTTTTCCCTCCAATTCATGCTTATTATAAGCAAATCAAATTAAACGATTTCGGGGGGAATCACATGAAAAAACTCATCTGTTTTTTAGCAGTTTTGTTAACTTGCTCTACTTACGCTCTTAACGAATCCTACAATCTCAATTCTGTTGAAGTTGCAATGCCAGGTGAAATCCTATGGCAAGCCAATGGTAAAATTACTGTTTGTACAGAGAAAGGTGGAAGACCATTAGTGGCATGTAATTGCGGCTACGACCTTGGACGAACTTCAGTATCTTTCGGTCCTATTATCTTTTATGCCAGCGAAGATGAAAGTCATCGTAAAAAAGGTGCTCGCCTTTGTCAGGATCGTGCTGAAAACAGTACACAAGAGATGCTCATGCGCGCTTCTAACTGTCGATATATCAATTGATTTATCTTTTTTACCACTATCCTTGTGAGTAGAGTTTTTATGCTACAAACACCTAAACAAATTTTAAAGGGATCACTCAAATGCTAAGAACTCTCGTCTTAACTCTGCTCATTAGTTTAATTAACCAATCCACTCCATTTAACTCAATTTTATCTTAATTTTCCAATCGATGTTAAAATAGTTCCCATAATATGTATTATGCGAACCCACAAAAGAGCCGTTTATTTCTCTTATCCATCAGTTTACTTTCTTAGGTCAAACAGATGCTAATAGCGATTCAATGTATATCCGAAGGACAGAAAGTACAAGGTTAGACCCACAGCCTGATTTTAGCCTTTATCCACAAGTCATTGAAAGCTGCTTGTTGAATAATTTCGATAGTTGCTTTGTTTGGACTCATTGGCAGTCTATCGACTTAGAGAGAAACTATTTTGATGCAGGTGGTTTTTATTATAGAGGTATATACTATAGTAAGTAAAAGGAGTTCTTATGAAGAGTTATGTTGTATTAATTTTGATATCTATTTTCTTTACCTCCACTCATGCTGAGATGATTGATAAAAACGAACCTAGATTCTTTTTAGTCTT
>JASBRV010000001.1 GCA_030149295.1 Bacteriovoracales bacterium
TTGATTACTATTAAAGACGTCTGCTGCTAGGGCCATGTTGACTTCAACTTTCATTGTCTCTTGGATGAGGGATGGATCTAAAACTTCCCAGCAAAGATCCACAAAATAGTCTGCACCAAAGCGTTCAGAGCCTAAAGAAAACGTTACCCCTCTGTCTTCTCTCAACACATGACTACCTTGAGCTGTTGAAGCCTGGGAAAATTCAAAAGAGCCCGCTGTTTGAGTAGATTCGGTAAAGAAACCAGGATCTACCCCTGAAGTGTGATTAGCAATTTCAAAAGAGAAGTAATCAAATCCCGACAATCTTTGGGGCAGGTTATCTCCTGAACACACACAGTTATTACTTGAATTACAGTTGGGGACTACCGCCCCATTTTGATTAAGATCAAAGCATAAACGGTCATTATGATCTTTATGGCGAAGACCGGCATTACAGGCCCAAACATTGAGGTTTTCCTCTATATCCACAGTGCACTCACCTACGTAATCATGGGGATGTTGAGCGATGTGACCCCAGAGAGCTCCAAAGTCGACGCAGATACTTACTGCCTTGTGATCAGGACCAACACCTGCTCCACGATGACAAATAGGAACCTTGTTAATATTCGTGCAATCCCCAGCAAATGAAGTGGAGATAAGAGCAAAAAATGCGCAAATGATAGTTGCTGTTGCTTTAAAACAAAGCATGGAGAAACCTCTTTTTGACGGAAATGGTTTAAGACCGCTTACTCATACCAATATATTGTGGTGACAACAATTAATAATTAGATCTTCCATAGATTCTATGGAAAGTAATGAAAAGTTTTCTTGTATTTTAACAAAATAAAATTCTGACATTTAAGTGTTTGCGCCACCTTGTGCACACTGGTATAAGCGGCCATCACACAAATTTATTAACCGCACATCTCTAGGAGTCTGCATGAAATCTCTTCTTTCCCTAGTGTTTGGTCTTATGTTGTTGTCTTTCAACGCTAATGCCATTTCACTCACTTTTAAACTCGATATCTTCTCTTCAGGCGTTGATATCTATGCTTGTAACGCTGGCCTTATGCACGGTGCTTATGAGGGGCGTGTTTGTTACGAGCGCGATAATCCTGAAAATTCTTGTAACCCAGGTCTTTGTACAGCTGGTGAAATGTGTAACTGCGTTTGTACAGGTGACCAACTCAATAACAGCGGTCAGGGCGAATATCGTCTTGACTACCTTCAGTCATCTTACAGAAACTGGGCTGACCACGGTGAGATCGGTGGTGGTGCAGGAAGTGCGGTAAAAGAAGCAGGGCTTAACGGTTTCAATCAGCTTTGGAGCAACGAAGTTGCTTTTGATAAAGAGCTTTCAAGCCTTAACTTCAACCTCGGTTCAGAAAGATACGGTGCCGTATATTTCCTAGATGTTTGTTACAGATCTACTCAGATCACTTACGACTACCAAGGATCTACTATAAACTTTGCTCACGATAAGCAAGTAACTATCACTGACCTTTCAAGCAACGGTTACAACTATGAAGAGCTTGCTGGTCTTCTGGTAAAAACTGTCCTTTCTTGTAAGGAAAAAGGGAAAAGCTGGAAAACAATCGAAGAAACTAACTGGACTGCTTTTAACGGCAACGACCTTATTAACTACTCAAGAAGAAACATCACTAAAGACCTTGAAAAGTGTAAAGTTCGCTACCTCTTCAAGGAGTCTAACGATGATGGTCTAGCTTCACTTCGTCGCTGGAACCTTCAAGAAGCTCGCGTATGTACTTATACGTCTTTCGACGAGCCAACTGTTCAGTAATTGAATTAAAAACGAAGGGGCTTAAGTGATTAAGCCTCTTCACTTTTTTAGGTAATAATAAATGAAACTTTTCTTATCCCTTACATTATTTGCTCTTACTTGGAACAGCTTTGCTTGTAAGCCGTCTGCTCCTCGAGAAATAAATGTTCACGTTGACCTTGAGAAAGGGATTCGTAAGTTTTACACCAGCAAGCGTTTACTCGACGAAAGACCGAACCTCAGCCTAGATAGCTGTAGAGACCTCGCTAATAGTAAAAAATATATTATGTTAGGCTTAGGCCTTGAGAACCTCGTTCTCACTAACGACACCATGGGGTTTAACTTTACTCCTCAAGAAGAAACTCTTGATTGTAAGTTAGAGAATAACCCCTTTTCTTATCAAGAAACCAGAGAAGACCGTTTTGCCAATAACCAAAGAAAAAGAGAATTCTTCGATCGTTGCGTTGTTGTGCAAGTTACTGAGTTCAACAAAAACGTTGAGCTTCGCTATCCTGAAAAACAATCGGGTTGCGATATTAAAAAAGTAAGCAAATGGAGTGTTGATTTCAGTGGTTCTTACTGCTTTTTTCAGCCTTATCCAGAATCAGAAATATCGGTCCACCTTGACCTTAAGCAAGAATGTATTAAGAAAGAGACTCTTGCTCAGAAAAAAACAACTTTGAGTGACTACACTGCACTTTTAAACACTTATATCGCAGGTGACCCTTCAGGTTTTTCTCCCGATCTAACGGCGCTTACCACTACGTCTGTGCGTCTCAGTATGACTCCCACTTCGGATATCCTTCCGTTAAACGATGATTTTGGAAGCGATCGTCCCCGTTGGCCTACCACTTGGGAAGGGGCAGATATTCACTTTGGTGAACTCGACATCGTGAGCTTTGACGATTCTTATGACGAAATTAAACTTCCCTTAGTTGCTAATACACATTGTGAAAGAAAGTGCGTGGGCAATCTTTGCTCCTCACCTTGTGATTTTGCTCAGCCGATCGTTGGGGAATTTACTCTTTACGAAAATGTGGGTGGTAAAAGAGAGTTTATAAAGTTGTGGCACGATGGTTCTGTAGCCTCTCCAAATTATCAAGGACTTCTACATGGTATGGGGGTCACTGTTCCTAAAAATGTTCTCGAGACAGGGAAGAACTATGAAATTGAGGCGATCTTTAGAGAGCCTGAACTCGACTTTCGCTACTTTTCAGGGAGAGTGAATAGAGAGCTAAGGTTTCAACAAAACTATATTGGGCCACTTGCTCGTTCTGGAAATATCAACCTTGTGCCTCAGATCAGCACCATTGGTACACCTGGTAACATCCCTGAGGTGCCTGTCATTCGCAACCTTTCTTTTGAAAACAGTGAACTCGATGGACTTTCACGAGCTCTCAATACTTGGCAAGCCAAACTTGATAATACATTTTGGCCACCTTTTTTCGATCAAATGTGTGGAGCGGGTAACTGTCTTGCTTCAGGAACAGGTTTCGTAAAATTAAATTTCAAGTTTACTTTGGATAAAAATAGATCTGGAGGCTTTGAGGTAAAAGTCCAAAAGGTAACGAGAGATTCTAATATCGTAGCAAACACTAGTTGGACGGGAGATCAAATTCCTAAAGTTGACTGTGGCTTAGATATTGATGAAGACGATGATGATTTTGATTGGGGAGATATCCTCTAAAGTATAATTCCAATTTCTTAGGAGAAATTAAAATGAAACAAGTACTTCTTTTACTAGCCCTATTTTTTAACACAGCACTTTTAGCTGGAAGCATCGATGATATGTTTGGTGGTGGCGAAGACGAATTTGAATTCAACAGATACTCTGATAATCAAATTCAACTTGCTATCGACGAAGACGCTCGTGTTGCTTGCTCTAACGGTCTTTGCACTCTTCACTCTGTTAACAACCGTTATGGTGGTTGGAGTGTTTCTTTTAATGTAGGTGAAGGAAGCACAAACAATAATAGTGGTGGCACGAACATTTACACAGGCGGCACAACTTCTGGTTGTAACGACTGTCCTAGAGATTACTGGGGACTTCAAGTTCGTTATGGACGTGGACAATGTACTCAAACAATCAGCGTTCCTCGTTCAGTCTACTATGCTGTAAACACTTACATGTACGGTCTTATGACTGAAGAAGGTGGAACAAGAAGAGGTTTTACTCCTGCCGACGAAGCTATGATCATGTTCTACACAACCATTATCAGTAAGGCGACTGGTTGTACAATGGGTGACAAGCTTTAATTAGTTGATTTGGAGTTAATTTTGAAGTACTTGATGGCGTCTTATATATTCATAACTTTATTTCTCAGTACCCTGAACATTCAGGGGGCTGAGTTTAAGGCGCCTCAATTTGACCTTCAAGAGCTTAACTTCTCTAATCGTGCTAAGTGTGCGCTAGAAAGTGAGAAGCCGGCACAGTCTGCTTTTCTTATGATTTCTAATGTGGATGCAGCGAAAGCTGTCTACCGGCTCGCGAAGTTTCGTGGAGAAGACGTCGAGGACACAACCAAAAGAGGAATTGAAAGATTTCGTTACAGCGTTGTTACCATGGTTAACCTTATTCATGAGAGGCTAATCAACAGAGAGCTTCCTCTTCTTCCTGCTGACGTCACTCGTACTGAATCCCACATTCCAGGCAATTACAAAAATGCCATGAATTCTTGTCGTGAAGGTCGCTATTGCCAGGCTCTCGATGATTACCTCGATGAGGTATGGGGCGTGGCCAGTAAAAGTATTAGCTCTGGAAGCAAGTATCTTGAACTTTTTAAAGTCGATAACTATCACTCGAAAGAGAATTACCTCACAGAACGAGAATTTGATAAAGACTCCTCTCGTGAACTTACTTGTGCTTATTTAAAGAACTTTAGCCCTTTACAAGCACATCTTTATGGTACCAAACCTAATAAAATGGCCCTAGAATCGATTGCTGATGCTGTTCACAATATCGATCAAAACTTTGCTCGTTGTAATGACTTTGATGCTCAAGAAAACCTCCAAGTTGCTGCCTATGAACTAGGCCTTCCAAACCTTAGAAAAAGCTCTCTTTTTAGAAAAGAGTCTTGGGTGGAAAAAGGCTTTGATTACTGGCATAGCATGAAAATATATTTAAGTTACGCCTTTAGAAAGGCTCCTGAGATGGCGCAAATTGCTTATCCCTTTGCACCTCTCTTTTCAGGTGTCACTCTTGAAGAGAGTGTCATGCTTATTCCCAATGGTTGTCGGTCTCTTTCTCCTCCTCAGTGTGATGGAGATCGATTGGCTCTTAATTCCATTCGTGAATTTGCTAAGGAAGATTTTAAGAAAGACGCCCTCGATTTGGATGTCCTCTCAGAAGTTCCTAATGGGCCGGATGACGATCTCATCAATGACATGATTCCTTCGGTCAATGTTGATGAACTCGACCTTTCAGCTCATGATAGTGCCAGTGCGTGGCTAGAGCACTTCTCAGGGAATCTTTCTCGCTCTCGCGCTCTTATGAAAAACCGCCTTATTAAAGGTGTGAATCTTTTCACCTTCCTTGTTAATTCCACATCTGTTGAAAAGCTAATTTCTAAGCTTGATCAACAATTTAAGGGAGTTTTTAGTGGAAAAAGAGTAGCTCTTAATAATGATGAAAAGAATGAACTTTACCAGCTTTGTAGTGAATATAGTTTTGCCCAACATGACAAGTGGTCTTTCATTAGAAAGAATATTGAACTCCTTTCTCAGTCAACCATTATGGAAGATCTCGCTGGGCAGATTACCAATCTCAATACCTCAAAGTCTTTTGATTACTTCATGAGATTAGGCGATGCGATCAATCAGGCGTGTTACGGGATGAGACAACATGAGATTTGGGATGATGACTTTGATCTCGATAAGTCAGGTTTCCTCCCTTGGTATATTTCTAAGGTCTATGACAACAAAGTCGAATCTAAGTACCAAGAAAATATTGAAAAGAGTCTAGAGACAGAAAAACCCTTGCTAGCTTTCCCTCAATATAAAGAAAGCCTCAATCCTGAAGACGTGATTTGCGCGAGTGCTAGTGATTGCGCAAGAAAGGCGATTGAAGCCACTCTTGCTCTTTACTCGGCAACTCAATATGCTGAGACTTACTGGAGCCTTGAGCAAAAAATAAAGTCACCAGACCT
>JASBRV010000002.1 GCA_030149295.1 Bacteriovoracales bacterium
AACGTTAAAGCGTATTTTCAAGGCTTTAGGAAGGTTTTAAGAATGAAAGCAGGAACGATTTATAGACAGTGTAAAAAGTTTGGACAAGTTATGGCCTGTCTCGCTTCACTATCTATCTCTATCGCTTCAGGTGCTGCTTCAGAGGAGAAAGTCCTTGTTCACGATGCCTTCACTGAGTTTGGTTGGGAAAATCCTCGATACGTCATGCTTTATGATGTCGATAATTCACAAGAGATAAATATAAAAGAAACCAAAAAGAAAAAGGTTTCCCGCGGACCGGCTTCGTTAATTCCAAGAGACGATATGGAAGCTCTTCCAGCTGTTCAAGATGAAGTATGGCTAAGTAATGTCTTTGTAGAGGATCGCGCTGGAGTGATGAATAATATGGTTCAAACTTTTAGCGAATGGGAAAGAATGGAGGAGTATCGCCAAAATTGGGATATTGGTTCCACTGGTCTTTATAACACTCCCGATATGGAGCAAAAACGAGCATGGTTCAATCGTATGATTCTTCGTTATGCGGAAAAACGATTTACGGGCGAATTAAAAAATGCAGAAGCCGGATCAACACTAAAGAAAATTGAAACCGCTCAAAAAGCCCTAAGGCCTGATACCTCTGCTTCTATTACAAAGAACTTTAAGATTAAGTTCAGAGCCAAGGTATTAAGGATGCAAGGACAAATGCTCTTAATCAATCCATGGGTTGAGTCTGAGACTATTTTCCGTGCTGATGGAAGAATCAATACACGCGTATCAAAAACTTTTGAAGATCTTGGTGTGAGAACAGATTTCAACTACCAAGTAAAAGAAGGATTTTGGGAAGCAAGAATGGCAAAGCCCCTTACGCAAACAGTTCAAGCTGTTATTTCATCGCGTAAAATTGAGCAAATTGATAATACGGTGCAGCTCATCTACAACACAAGGTTCTAAAAAAATAGAGGAAATTCCTACTGTCATAACAGTACCTTTGCGGTAAGTTATTGGCCGTTTTAGACTAATATTAAGTCTTAAATTTACGGACAAAACTGAGGTGAAGTATGAGCTTATTTGATAGCCCACTTTTCAAGGATTCATTTGATCAACTGGAGATGGCAGGCTCTGTTGGTGGATTTGACCCAAACATTACAGAAAGACTCAAGTACCCCAAAAGAGCATTACAAGTTGCAGTGCCGATTCGTCTTGATGACGGCCAGGTTAAAACTTTTATGGGTTATCGAGTTCAGCATAATATGACTCTTGGCCCTGGTAAGGGGGGGATTCGTTATCACCCAGCAGTGGACCTTTCTGAAACGGCAGCTCTTGCCATGCTTATGACTTTTAAGTGTGCTCTTGTGGGCTTACCTCTCGGTGGAGCAAAGGGTGGCATTCAATGTGATCCCAATGATCTTTCCCGCCAAGAACTCCAATCTCTCACCAGAAGATTTGCTACAGAAATTTCAATGGTTGTCGGGCCTTCTGTTGATATTCCCGCTCCTGATATCGGAACCAATGGTCAAACCATGGCCTGGTTCATGGATACTTACTCGCAATTAAAAGGTTACACAGTTCCTGGAGTTGTAACAGGTAAGCCAATTGGTATTGGTGGCTCTCTTGGTCGAGCAGAATCAACAGGTAAAGGGGTGGCTTATTGTGTGAACTTTGCCGCTCAAAAAATAGGAATGGAAATCTCAAAGAAAACCTCAGTTGCTATTCACGGTTTTGGTAAAGTGGGTGTGCCCGCTGCAGAAGATCTTTCCGCTCAAGGAGCGAGAATTGTAGCAGTAGGGGATGTCTCAGGTGCTATCTATTGTGAAGAAGGTATCAATGTCGCGGAAGCAAAGAGATATGTTATAGAAAATGGTGTCATCGCTGGATTTCCAGGGGCACAGGCCATTTCAAACGAAGACTTATTCGGTTTGGATGTGGATGTTCTTATTCCTGCAGCAATTGATGGTGTGATCACAGTGGAAAATGCATCAAATGTAAAAGCAAAAATCATTGCTGAAGGTGCCAACGGTCCTCTGACAAGAGAAGCCATTGATATCGTAAGTGCTAATGGATCATTTCTTATCCCAGATATTCTCTGTAATGCTGGTGGTGTGATTGTGTCTTATTTTGAATGGGTTCAGGGTCTTCAAAATTTCTTTTGGGGTCTTGATGAAATTAATAAGAAGCTTCACGACATTCTTGCACAGTCTTTTAAAACAACTGTGGATACCGCGGAAACATTTAACGTCGATATGAAAAAGGCGGCATTTATCGCTGCCCTTCAAAGAATCGATCGTGCGATGAGATTGAGAGGTCTTTTCCCATCCTAAAAACAAACCTTTAAAAAGATGGGGCTTCATTCTAAAATAAAAGAGTGAAGCCCTTTTTTTATGCCTTTTTATTCATGGTCACTTTTTCAGCTCAGGCAGAGGTGCTTAAGTTTGATATTGTTGGATACCAACGAAAGCTTTTTTCTTATAAAGAGGTTTGCCAAAAGATGGTTTCAAAGCACATGCTCCTTGTCAGTGTGAAAAATCCTGCAGTTTTGGATTGTATGGGTAAGGAAGTGAAGGTTTCTGATTTTTGCCAGGATAAAGTGGAAAAGAAGAACTTTTTAAGAGGCTACGCCAATACTAAATTAGAGGAAGTTACCTGTGAATATGGGGTAAAGGCTTTTCTAAGCTTGGGTTGTGATAAGGCACACAAAAGTTTTTGTGAAGACCCAGAAAAAGGGTGTACTTCGTTGAAAAAAGTTTATGCCCACTCTCTTGAGTTGGATCATCATGCCTTTTTAGAAAAAGATATAGATAATGTTCTCAATTGTTATTATGGTCATCCAGAAGTGAAAAAAGCGGAAATCATTGGCAGGCCAGTAAGAGAATGGGAGATGGATCCTATTATTGATACAGACCTTTTTGAGTTTTCAAAGAGTCAAAATGAAAAAGCCATACCTCGTAAACTTTAAATATCACCATCTTACAGTTTTCTCATTATCTGACTTTCTTTGCATGCCCTTTCCGTTATGGAAATTAAAATAAATGCACTTCTTCCAAATAATAATAATCAGCACTGGGTTCAAGTTTTTGGCTATACTTCTAAGAGTCAGCCTGGTTTAGAAATCAACGGAATCAACGGTAAAGGAAGGTCTATTAAGGAGAAGATTACTTTTCTCTCGAAAAAGAGGAGGCTGCGTTATCCTTTGAAGCGCTTTGTTTTATGTGTTGAAGGTGAGGGCTTAGAGAGGGCTGAGCTTGATTATTTAGAGCTACCTTTGCTTATTTGCTTTTTTAGTATGGCAGGGTTCTTACCTATTAAGCGTCTTGATAATTGCTTTGCTATGGGAAAAATTTCTTTGGAGGGAGAAATCCAACATTTTATCCCTGAGAATGATCAATTTCAAAGAATCGATTCATTTTTAAAACAAAAGCAAAGGCTTGCTGTTTATTTAGGACCAAACTACTCACAAGCGTATGAGCAGATAAGACAAATTTCCGCTGTAGATCTTTTACAAGACTCCATTGGTGGTTTTTGTTATATGGATAATGCCCTTGCAAGATCAATAAATTGAGGGAGGTATTTGTCTTTCTTCCCCAAAGATTCTTTTAGGGGGACAGTGACCACTTCACCTTTAACATAAGCACAGGCCTTGTCGGTTTTTCCTCGCAATAAAGATTTCACAGCGACATAGCCCATTCTCGAGGCAACGAAACGATCAATGGCCGAAGGGTTACCACCTCTTTGGATATGACCAAGAATACAAACATGAGCATCTATTTGATGTTCAGTTTTAAGTTCTTCTTGAATTCGATAACTAAGGCCTGGTACTTCGCCCTCGGCACAAATAATAATAGAAGAAGATTTGCCTCTTTTGATGCCTCTTTTGATATCTGTTGCAATTTGGTTGGTTTGAAGGTCTTCACTTGGGAGAACAATATTTTCGGCTCCTGTACAAACACCTACATGAAGAGCAATTGCTGGTGACTTTCTTCCCATAACTTCTACGATAAAAGTTCGGGCATGAGAGTGGGCAGTATCTCTAATCTTATCCACGGCTTCAACTGCTGTCTGAACCGCTGTGTCAAAGCCAATCGTGTAATCAGTTCCATTAATGTCATTATCAATAGTACCCGGTAGCCCTACAATTGGGATACCATGCTCTTGGTGAAGATCATAGGCACCAGCATAAGAGCCGTTACCACCAATAACAATAAGGGCATCAATACTTTTACGTTTTAAAATATGAAAGGCTTCTTTTCTAATTTCGGGGTCATGAAATTCGGGGCAACGAGAGGTCTGTAGAATCGTTCCTCCATGTTGGATAATATTTCCAACGGAACTGGCATTCATCTCAATGAAGTTGCCCTCAAGAAGGCCACTGTAGCCTTTCATAATGCCATAGACATTGAGTCCTTCACCAATACCAGTTCTAACAATAGAGCGAATGGCACAATTCATTCCAGGAGAATCGCCACCACTACAAAGAACACCAATAGTTTTGATTTTAGACTTAGTCATAGATTAACCTTATTTAAAAATGGGTTTGCCAACAAACTCGGGAGCTTGTTCAATACCCAAAACGTGTAAAACTGTAGGAGAGACATCCATAAGAGCGAAGTCACCACCATTGATCTCAAAGGATTGGTCTTTTAGGCTGGGATGAAAAAGGGAAAAAGGCACTGGCGCTCCAGTGTGGCTAGTATGAGGCTTACCATCTGGATAAACCATGGTGTCACTATTTCCATGATCCGCCGTAAGTAATAAGGCAATTCCCATCTCTTCACATTTTTTCATCAAATCACCAACACACTCATCTAGAGCTTCAATGGCCTTCACTGCGGCTTCATATTTTCCGGTATGGCCAACCATATCCGAATTGGCAAAGTTAACGAGATAAAAGGTATAGCTGTCATCATCCAGGGCCTCAAGGAGTTTATCTCTAACGATGTAAGCTGACATCTCGGGTTTCTCGTCATAGGTGCTGACCTCTTTAGGACTTGGAATCAATACTTGCTTTTCCTTTGGAAAAGGTTTCTTTTCACCACCGTTAAAAAAGAAGGTCACATGGGCATATTTTTCGGTTTCAGCAATTTTATATTGAGAAAGACCTTTTTCGCTTAAATACTCAGAGAGACCACCGGGTACCCTTTCTTTATCAAAAAGAATAGGAAGGTCAACTTCGTCTGGAACATACGGAGTCATACAAAGATACATTGATGGTGTAAAACTTCTTTTAAATTCTTTGAACTCTGGGGCCATCATTGCCAAAGTTATTTGAATAGCCCTGTCAGGACGAAAGTTAATCATGAAGACACAATCTCCGTCCTTCATGGCCGCGTTTGAATGAAAGAGGGTCGGTTCGCAGAATTCATCAAAACGACCATTTTGATATTCGCTATTAAGATAATCGAGAGGGCTAAGTGAGCTCACATTACCTTCACCAGTAAAAGTTTTGTAGCATTTTTCTATTTTCTCCCATCGACGATCACGATCCATTCCTATGCTACGACCTTGAAGTGAGGCAAAGATAAAACCTCCTTCTTTTTCTAGTTCCTCAATATAGCGACCACCGATATCAGCTGCGGTATCCCTTCCATCCATAAAGGCATGAAAGAAGATTTCTAAATCGTCAGCTTGAAGTGCTTTAAAAACTTCTTTGATATGGTTAATGTGAGAGTGAACACCACCATCACTGAGTAGCCCCATAACGTGAATTCTTTTGGTATTTTTTTTCGCGGTCTCTTTAAGTTCTAATAGCTTTGGTAATGTTGCAAAAGTTTGATTATCAATCGCCTCATTAATTCTAACTAGGTCTTGGCGAACGGGTTTACCTGCACCCAGATTCATATGTCCTACTTCAGAATTCCCGACCACACCTTTTGGGAGTCCAACTTTTTGTCCCCCGGCTTCGATAGTTGTGAAGGGGTAATGCTTAAATAGCGAATCTAGATTTGGGGTATTTGCATCTTTAATAGCATTTTTATTTTCATTGGTGCTTATTCCATAACCATCTAAGATGACGAGGAGGGCTCGCTTGGATAATGAGTGAGTAGAGGTCATATGAGTTCCTTAATCGGTTCAGGCAAAGATTAACAAAATTCTCCCTTTCAGAAAAGAATAAGAGTCTTTTAAAAAGCGTATGTGAGGCCTAAGCCCATATCAAACGTATTGATATTGCCTACAATGTCATTTGTTCGGCTTCGATATTGGAGATCCGCTTCAAGAAGAAGGTTTTTCTTCTTGTTGAGTGGATAAGTGAATAGGTTTGTAAGAATCATTTCTGAATAATTGAGAAGAACATCGCTATTAGAATTTAAGTAATAATCTGCTGCCAAGCTCCAATTTATCTTATCAGTAATAGGGTAGAGATTTTCTAAACCGAGCTGAAAAATAAAACTAGATCCAAAAGGTTCTCCCTCAGAACGCCGGGCCATTTGTCCATGAAGAGTTGGGTTAAGCCAGCTCGTTTTTAGATAGGGTTGGTACTCAAGAAAGACTCCTAGTGAATTGGCACTGCGGTTTGTTTGAGTCTTTCTGAATTCAAGAGGAAAGCTTAAAATCCATCGACTAGTAGGATTTATCCAAATATGAGACAAAGAAAACTCATGTTTAGACTCTGCTTGAAAATTGATAAGAGTGTCCAACTTTCTGCCATCTAGTCGGTAGAGATGATAATTCAAGCTCCAAAAGCGATTGTCTTTGGCATGGTATTGATAGTGAATATTGATATCGTATTGATTGTTTTCAGGTTTTTTAACGGATGAGTCCAGCGGCTTTTCAAAGAGAAAACTTCCGTTAACACCAATGTCCTGATCGCTAGCAATACGACGATGGTAGTAGAGATGATATCTGCCCCAGTGAACGAGAGAGTCTTTTTCTCCTAGCTCTTGTCGATTATTAAGATTTTCGAAATTTTCATAATCCTCTTCACCGAGCTGATTAATATTTCCTTTACTCTTTAACTGATAGCTAAATGTCGATTTAAGAAAGGTCTTTTCCAGTTGTTTGAGAAATGTAGAGACATAATGGCGATTACTTGAAGATAAGTCTTTTCTTTTTTGGAGATTAAGTAGCACAAGTGTACTAGAATCATTGAATCCGGCTTTTGCGTAAGCTTCAGCAAGAGTGACTTTGATGTCCTCTTCTTTTAAGCCTAGCTCCAAAGATTCAATTTTATTCTCTTTAAAAGCTTTTTCTGTTTTTTGGAGAGTTTTTATTGCCAGGTTATAATCTTTTCTCAAGAGAAAAATCTTACTTAAGTAGAACTTAGTAATAGCATTCCGATAGCTGTGAGTGTCCACTAGTTGAAAGTATTTTTCAGAGAGATTGAGAATACTTTTGTTGTATTCTCCTGGAAAATAGTTGAATGTATAAGCTTCGAAATATTTCTCGGCGACTTCAAAAGCAGTACTTAAGGCACGTTTATCTGGATTACTTTTTTTTTGAACCAGTTCACGAAAAGGTGCTCTTAAAGAAGGTGTGAAGTTGAAGCGAACGACTCTTGGGTCATAGATCGTCTTTAGAATATGTTGGTAGAGGCGAAAGCTCTTGGGATAATTTCTTTCTTCATAAAAATAGCGTGCTAGGAATGTTGATGCTTCATAGTGGAAAGGACCATTGAGTATATCTTTGAAAAGTTTCAACGCCTTTTCTTTTTCATCCTGAATCAAAAAAGCCTTGGCCTTACTAAAGCGAATATCCTGAGCTTGAGACTGAGTTAATGCCCATGCATTTGATCCAATACTGACAATAAAAAATAAGGTTAAAAAGATCAGATTCTTGATAGTTTTACTCGCCTTTGTTTTCGTCTTTTCCACAAGTTATTGTACCAACCCTGAATGTGTTTTTTGGTCAGAGGGCAAAGCTTTACCTAGAAAAAACCGATAAAGAAGTAATGAAAAGGAATTGGTTGTCCGTTCTGGTCGGAATTATATTCACTCTAACTTATGCAACAAGCGCGAAAGCTTTTTCTTTCGGTACCGTTATCTCTTTAAAAGGCGATGTGAGTTCATCTATAGATGGAAAAAAGTGGATTCCTTTAAGGGAAGGAGAGGAGTTATCAAAGTTTGCAGCTTTAAAAGTAAGAGATAAATCTTTTTTAAAAATCATTCTCAGTGATAATTCACTTGTTTCTCTTGATGAAGATTCTATGGTTTCTCTCTCTTTTAGGGAGAACTACACAAAACTTGTGGTTGGTCGTGGCCGAGTGAGACTATTGAGTTATAAGAATGAAAAAGTGATCCAAACTCCACAACGAACCTTCTCACTTTATAAAGGTGAATATCTGATTGATGTTTTTAAGCAAAATAGTTTACTTAAAACGGATCTTACCGCTTACTCAGGTCACGTCTTTTTTAAAGGTGAGCCTGTTATTCCTAAAGAGTATGCCAAAAGACCAAAATTGGAGTTTCCGAAAAGAAGAGAGAATGCCAGTTATGACATCGCGATCAAACCTCCTGTGGAGAAAACACCATCGCGTGGAATTGCCTCTGTAGAAGAGGATGCCTCCGTCGAGGAAATAAGAGAAAGTCTGAATGCTGACTTTGAAGTTGACCAGGAAAAAGGCGAGATTTGGGTTCATGATATTGTTTATGATGAGGCAGTGAGAGTTATTGAGAGTTTCGTTTTTAAAGAAGTTGATAGGTTGGTTCCTATTGCCGTGGAGGAGGCCTCAAAGAATCTTGTTTGGGATGTTGCGGAAAAATCTATAAAGAGATGGGGCGTTTATTATGCAAATAAAGGCATCAATGGAGAAGTTCCTTTAGTCGTAAACAGGGCTTATCAATACGAAACAGGTAAAGAAGAAGGAGACTTCTCCCATAAAAATATTCTAAGTTATGAGTATTCAACAGGAAAAGTCGCGGAAATTCGCACTTATCGTCGCGCCAAGGTTCTTGTTGAAACAAAAGGCTATGAAAAAAGCTGGCAAGAGACAAAGGGTTACATCGAAAAGATGTTACCAGAGGTTGTTGCTCCCCTCATTGTTAAAGAAGTATATACCAAGGTCTTACCTATTGCCCGAAAAGCTGTTGATAAGGTGATGAAAAAAAGCGAACTTGTACCTTCTAAAGATGTGGATAAGTTAATTCGTCATATTTCTCGAGTAACCTGCGAGATCATTACTAAGAATGCGATTCACAAATATGGCAATCTCTACGCAACGAGAGATGCAAAGCTTATTGTAGGTCAATTATCCCGAGGTGTTTCTCACGATATTGCGAACTATATGGCGATTAAAGCGAAGAAGCGTGCTTCAAATGTCATCACTACCTTATTTGCTCGTCAAAGAGCGAGAGGCATTGCCAGTGAAGTCGTTGAAGAATCCAATCAAGAGATCTATGAAGAGATGCGAAAGAAACAGAGAGAGAGATTATTTCGTGCCCATCGCTAAAAACTGACTAAACTCTATACACCTGTCAGTGTCCATATTTAGAACAGATCGATAAGTCTTTATATTAACATGCTCATTTTTGGCATCATCTTTGCTCCTATTATAAGTGTTTAGTCATTTAACAATTTGACCCAATTGAGAGAGCCCTCGTGGGAGGAAAGATGAAAAGAAAAAATGTATTAAATTTATTATTGATGGCCTTTTTGGCAATGGGAACTGTTTCCTGTGGAAGCGACAATGAAGGGGCACCAGCTCCAGCCCCAGCTCCATCTACTACTGTGAATAATCCTATTACGATTCAAGGTCAGGATACCTGTCAGCAAGCGAATGATTTTGACCAATTTAAAACCTTTGTTAACGAAGGTCGTTTTGTGAAAGAAGGTAGTGATGTTGAGACATACTTCTATGTAGAACAAGAGCTTGAAAGAAAAGACTCTAAGGTTCTTTGGATCTTTGATACGACAAGATATAAGTGGGTTGTTTTGGGAGACTTTGAAAGAATAGGGAGAAGAAACTCTGATGAAGTAACTCATGAAGCTGGTAACTCGAGAACTGCTGTAAGAGACTACCTAATGAACATTCTTAACGATATGGTAGACTTTAGAGGTGATGGGAAATACGTTCAGGTACAAACAAGCTCTGGTATGCTTTACAGAATTGACCTTTGTCGCCCATTGATCGCCAACCCTGTTATGCAATATGACCTTGAGGAAGACAGAGGTTATTTTCAATACAATACAAGAACTGGAAGCCTAAGCTTTTAATATCAATTTACCC
>JASBRV010000013.1 GCA_030149295.1 Bacteriovoracales bacterium
TAGGGTTAGGCTTAAGATGCAGTAGGTTAATCAATAAGAAAACAGAGGAGTCTTATTTATGCAAAACTTCAATTTTTATAATCCCACTCAAATTATTTTTGGTGCGAATCGCTTAAGTGAACTTGATAGCCACATAGACAAAGGTGCAAAGGTGATGATCGTTTATGGAGGAGGCAGTGCTAAAAAATATGGAACTGTTGACCGTGCCATTGAAGCGTTAGGTGGAAGAAAGGTTATTGAGTTTGGAGGAGTGGAGGCAAACCCCCAGTTTAACACTTTAATGAAGGCTGTTGCTCTTGCAAAAGAAGAGGAAGTTGATTTTCTACTGGCCATCGGTGGTGGATCGGTTATGGATGGAACTAAGTTTATTTCACTGGCAATGCATTACGAAAAAGAGCCAGAGGATCTTCTTTTTCACGGTTTCTCTGGACCTCCAGCAAAAAAGGCAACGGCTTTAGGATGCATAGTTACTCTACCTGCGACAGGATCTGAGAGTAATGCAGGTGGGGTTATCACCTATAAGGATCAAAAGTATCCTGTTATGTGTCCTCTAACATACCCAAAGTTTTCTTTTCTTGATCCAGAACTAACGCAAACTCTTCCTCGGGAGCAAATTGCAAATGGAGTTGCAGACGCCTTTGTTCATGTTATTGAACAATATCTTACTTATCCAGTAGATGCCAAGGTCCAAGACCGAATGGCCGAAGGGATTTTACTTACGTTAATTGAGGATGGACCTAAAACATATAGTGACTCGGATAACATGGAAGCTCGTAAAAACTTTATGTGGTCTGCCACAAATGCTCTCAATGGAATTATAGGTGTAGGAGTTCCTCAGGACTGGGCTACCCATATGATTGGGCATGAATTAACGGCATCCTATGGGATTGCGCACGGAAGAACTCTTGCCGTAGTTTTGCCCTATTTGCTGAGAGAGAGAAAAGATAAAAAGAAGGCTAAGTTGCTTCAATATGCCAAAAGAGTGTGGAATATTTCTGAAGGTCGTGATGATGAAATCATCAATCAGGCGATTGATAAGACAGAGAACTTCTTTAATTCTTTGGGAATAAATACGAAGCTATCGTCCTATGGTATTGATGAGGCTGGGGTGGATAGAGTAACTGCAAATATGGAAAAAATGGGTCTTACTGCACTCTCTGAAACTCAAGACCTAGGTCTCGATACTGTAAAACGAATTCTAAAAAATGCGATAATTTAAAAGAAAGAAACCCTCCTTATTGATAAAGGAGGGTTTCTACAGTTCTTTTTAGTTGTTCACGTGTATCCTTTTTACTGTCAAAAGCAATTTCTACGGATTCGAAAAACTTAATCATGCAAACAAGGTTAAAAGCATTGTGGATGATGAAAGAAAAAATCACCTGACAAAGCCATAGCGCATCTTCGTGTGAAATCGGATTTTGTCGTTCCTTATTTACAAGTGCAATAAATTTCTCACTTCCGGGATAACCAAATGTCTCATTAACTAATACCTTCTTATGGCGACTTTCTTGATTTTGCTGATCAAGCTGTATGACGAGACGAAGTCCATTAATAACGTTTGGGTTGTTCTCGGTGAGAAGATCATAAATGGAAAGAATGAATGCGACGGGACTATTGTTTTCTTGAATAGAGTTAATTTCATTTCTTAGCACCTCGTAACTGTGAAGAAATGACTCAAAGAGAAGATTTTCTTTTGTCCTGAAATGATAGTTTATTGCAGCAATATTAACATCTGCCTCGGATGCAATTTTTCTAATGGATGCTCCTGCGAATCCTTCATTGGCAAATAGGTTAACTGCTGTTTTAAGAATCCTTGCCTTAGTATCATTAATGATGTCATTCATATCATTCCCTTTATTCTTCTTTTAGGCTAAAGGCCCCTGAAAAGAATTTTTTCGCGCCATATTTGATGTTGTAAATAAGCCTATGGACAGCAGGAACCATTAAATAGGTAAAGAAAACAGAGCCAAGTATCCCTCCAATTACAACACCACCCATTGAAGCCTTGGCTTTGTCGATTTCAAAAACTTGAGGAATAGTACCTGCTACGATAGCAAGGGATGTCATAAGAATCGGCTTAAGCTTATTTTGTAGCGAGACCCAAAGTGCTTCTCCGACCTCTAAACCTTCACTAATTTTTTGCTCTGTAAATTCCACCATAAGAATTGCATTGTTTACCGCAAGGCCAACGACCATAACCATCGCCATCATAGATGCGATATTGATACTGTAGTCTAAGAAAAACATGACTAGAAATACCCCAAGGAAAGATGTGAGGATAGAGGAGGCAATTGATATAGGAAGGATGAACGAGTTGAGAATCGCTACTAAGAGCATGTAGGTCAGTATCACAGCGAGGATGAATGCTTTTCCTAATTCTGAGCCAGCTTCACTAGAGTTCTCGGCTTTTCCTGCAAATCGCCACTTAATGGTGTTTGGGATCTGGGCATTTTTAAACTCTTCGGTGAGTTCTGTCATGACGGCACCGGAGATACCTTTTGCTAGGTAACCATTAAGTTGGATTATTCTAGCTTTATCCCTTCTCTTTAGAGGGGAGTCTGCGACAACATATTCGACTTTACCCAAGTTACTGATTGGAATAAGTCCATCCTTTCCAAGGATGAGAAAGTTGTCAAAGTCTTCAATTGATGTTTTGTATTCTTTGGCGAGTCTGACATTAATATCATATTCTTCACCGCCTTCTTTGTAGATGGCGTCATCGTTCCCGTTCACAAGGGAGCGAATGACTGTTCCCATTCTAACATTGTTAAGGTTTTGGTTTATGATGGCATTTGCATCAGGAGTAAAACGGATTTCCATTTTCGGCTTCTTATAGAAGTTGTCAATTGTTCTAAAGTAGCCAGAATTGGACATGATTTCTTGCATCTTTTTAGATACAGCGATCATTTCACTGTAGTTCTCACCTTCTATATTTACAGTGATGTCACCGAAGCCATCGGTAGAGCGTTCACCCCCACTAATGATAAAGCTAATTTCTGGAATTTTACTGATAGATTTGAAAATTTGATCCATTAATTCTTTATACGACTTTATTCTATCACCAGCATCGACGAGATCTACTGTAATTCTAGCCGTTTCCTCTCCGTTAAAGCCAACGTTAGCAAGCACGTTTTCTACTTCAGGATAGGAGAGCAGCTCTTTCTCTATCTTCTGACTTGCTTCACCAGTCCTTTCTACGGGTGTCCCGTCGGGCATCGTGATTTCAATTAAAAATTCACTTCGATCAGACTTTGGAATAAATTCAAATCCTAAACGTGTTGCAGGAAAAATAATGGTTAAAAAGAAAGCTGAGCTTATGATAAGTGATGTAAATGGAAATCGATTCATCTTATCGAAGAAGAACTTATAAAAATTGAGACTCTTCTCTAGGATCTTATCAAGAAAATTAGAGAAAAAGCGAAAGATGCTTTTATTTTCATCAGGGTTTTTTAGAATGAGCGCACATAGCGTTGGGGTAAGAGTGACAGAAGCTAATATTGAAAAGAGAGTCGCAAAAACAACTGTCATTCCAAACTGAAGCATAAATTGACCAACTAATCCTCCCATAAAAGCAAGGGGGGTGAAAACAACAAGGTTGGTACCGGCACCTGCTATTACTGAGAGGAGAACTTCTTGCGTACCATCTTCAGCTGCTGTGACAGAGTCTTTACCCATCGCGAGATGTTTTGAAGTGTTTTCGATAATTAAAAGAGCATTCGCAACAAGGGTACCAAGACTTGTTCCAAAAGCTAGTAGGGTCATAAAGTTGATTGAAAACCCTGATAAGTCCATTAAGAAGAAAGTAGAGACAATTGAAGTCGGTATTACAATTGCCGAAATAAAAGCTCCTCTCCAGTCACCAAGAAAGAAAATTAAAATAAAGACACAAAGTGCAATACCGATTAAAAGACTTTTTGCCGTACTATACGTGTCTTTGAGTGTGATATCTGTTTTATCGATAACTAATTCAAGCTTGGTATCTTTTGGTAGAGTTGGTCTAATCTTATCCATCTCAACCTTAAGAAGGGTAACCACTTTCACTGCGTCTCCATCTGAGAGCTTTTTAATAGAGAGACCTATAACGCTTTCACCATTCACACGTGCGAGTGATTCGATGTCTTTATAGGAGTCCTCTATAGTCGCAATGTCCTTTAGCTTAAACATTTTCCCTTCATGGGAAACAATTTCTATGTTTTTAATCTCTTTTACAGATTGAAATTCTCCAATAAATCGTACTGAAATTTTTGAGTTCTGGCGGTCGATTGATCCTCCAGGTACATTTAGGTTTTTCCTTTTGATACTGTTGATAACATCTTCGATAGATAGAAAATTCTTAATAAGAAGATTGTTATCGAGATTGACGTTGATTTGCCTTTCACGTCCACCATAGATGTCAACCGATGCTACCCCCTCAATCGAGCTTAATTTAGTCGAAAGTTTTTTGTCAGCATATTCCCATAGCTGAGTTTCATTCATGCTTGTGCTCGAAAGAGTGAGCTCCGCGATAGGTTGGATAAGAGGGTCAAACTTTTCAATAATAGGAGCATCTGCATCGGCCGGAAAGTCGTTTAGAATGGCCTCAACTTTGTCTTTAACTTCGATCGATTTAACATTGATATCGGCTTCGATGTTAAACTCTATAAGAGTTGATCCTACTGAGTCTTTGGACGTAGATTTGATACTTTTGATTTCAGAAATTTCAGAAACAACATCTTCAATTTTCTTAGTGATTTGAGTTTCTATTTCTTCAGGTGATGCGCCAGGGTAAATTGTCGTTATATTGACAAGAGGGTAGTCAATCTTTGGATTGTCTTCAATAACGAGGTTGGACATTGATACAAGTCCCATAACCATGAAAAAGAGGATCATAATTATAGTCATTGATGGTCTGGTTATAAATGTCTTAAGCATATTATTTCTCCAGCTTATTGTACGATAAGTACTTTTTCATTTTGATTAAGGTCGCGTTGGTCGCTAATGATTACCTTTTCGTCTTTGCCTATCCCATTAAGGATGGAGACATCTTTACTATTCGATATCCCAATTTTTACGGGCTTTATGGCAACTCGATTATTCTTGTCTACAGTGTAAACCTCTGGTGTTTTTTTGCGAAAAGAGACCGCATCACGAGGAAGTATTATCGTTCTTTTAATAGTTTTGTTCGGAACCTTGACGACAGTGAGCTTTTCCGCCATTTCTAAGGGAATATTCTCAAGTTTAATCGTTATTGGAAGTAGTCCTGTTAAGGGGTTTAGTCGTGTTGCTAGATTTGTGATTTTGCCAATATAATTTTTCCCCTTATATTCGACTTCGGCTTTTGTTCCTTGCTTGAGGCTTCGTGCTATTTCGCGAGCAACCTCTGTTCTTAGATAGCCGTTACTATCTAAAAAACCTGATATGAGGTGATAACTATTTAAGGTACCTACCTTAACATCAATAACGTTAACTGGCGTGCCATTCTCTTTTCGCTCTTGATTCAAGGTTAGAGGAACGATTTTCTTTTCTTCAATGAGCAATTGATCTTTATATAAAAGAGAGCCAGCGTATATGGCAATTATGACGATCACTGCGATGAGGTGTTTCATAGTTAGCTCTCCTTAGTGGACTTAGCCTTTAAGGCTTCAAGTTGTGTATTAATGAGTTGAAGTTCTAGAAAGTTGCTTGCAAGGTTTATTTTGTTTTGAGTGAGCAGAAGTTCACGATCATTGAGCTCCGTCTGTGTAACCGTCCCTGATCGGAAAGCCCTAAGAGCAACGTTGTAAGAACTTTTTGCGACAGAGACTGCTTTCTGATTGGTTGCAATTTGCTTTAGTAATATTTCGTATTTTTGCTGAAGATTAGAGATTTGGGATTCGAGATCTCTTTTTCCATGGGTGAGTGTAAGTTCTGTGATTCTTCTTTTCGTTTCAGCTATAGACTGTTGAAATGATTTCTTTCCTCCTGTTGGCAAGTCAAACGTTAAAAGTAAACCTGCATTTACATTGTCTTGAGTTAAGAAGTTGTTTTCGTCAAACTCACCATAATATCCAACACGGCCATAACTTAATGAAAAACTGAGAGTAGGATAGTAGTTTTTGTTCTCTATAGACTCTAAGTTCTTACTCATTTCGAGTTGGTTCTGGAGCAAGTTAATGTGTGCTAATGAATCTAGGTCTAGATGAGATGGGATAGCGCTAGGAGCATTATGAATGTCTCCCATAATACTAATCTCCTCATTTGGACTTAAACCCAAAAAGCTTTTTAATTGTAGTTTCATGGATTGGAGATTCTTTTCAGCTTCAAGGACGACAGGCTCGCGACTTGTGATGTCAGCAGACATCTTAAGGTTTTGATTTTGGCTAATCCTACCGAATGATACACGACCAGTTAGAGCTTTCTTATTCTTGAGAGCATTTTGATAGGAGTCTTTCGCAATATCGATATATTCTTTATAAAACAATATATAGAAGTATAGAGTCTTGGCTGCCTCGACGATTTGTGCGTCAGTAAGATCTTTTTGGCTTTGAGCAAGATCAAGACTACTCTGTGCCAACTTGATGCCCCCTGTGAGTCGACCAAAAGTGAATACGGGTTGAGTTAACCCAATAACAGCTTCTCGGGACCAGTTATTGAAAATGGGTGGCGATCCTGCAGGGAGAGGAAAAAGAGCGGGGGCCTGGCGAGATCTTTTTAAGGCTCCCTGAATTTGGATTGTTGGAAAAAGTTCAGATTGGGCAGATTTAACTGATAGCTGAGCTTCCTTAACTTGAAGTTGAGCTATCTTAGCCTTTTCATTTCTTTCTAACGCAAGCTGATCGATATTTTCTAGAGAAACAATTAGTTTTGCTTGTGTGTTGGCTGAGCAAAAAAGTAATAAGGTTAGAATTAAAGTAGCTTTCATAATTAGTCCTCATTTCTATGGCTTAGGGTATAGAAAAGATTGATGAGATATTTATTAATGATTTCTTTTTCTCTTGGAGGCATTTCTTTAAGATCCTTTGTCATGGCATCTATAAAATGCGGTAGCGTGTCATTGATCTTCTTCTCTCCCTTCTTGGTAATCGTGAGGATATTAGAGCGAGAGTCTTTTGGGTCGGGCTTTTTCTTAATAAAGCCCTTTTCCTCCATTCTTCTGGTTACACCAGTAATATTGGCTTTACTCACTCGCAGAACAGTAGCGAGTTCAGAAGAAGTACAAAATCCTTTTTCATTTATCCGATTAAGGACCTCGAGTTGTATGACTGAAAGTTCAGATTGAATTTTGTGAGAGAGAAGCTTATGAAGTTCCTTTTGCATACTGTAGAGGCCAGCAACAATTGAAAATTCGATGTCGGGAAGGCCTAAATTATTTTCGATCACTTCTGGCCACGTTTTAAACTCTTCACTCATGAGGAAGTCCTTAATGAATGTTGGTTAACATGTTAACTAATATTGCTCATGATATAGTATTTTAAATTTGAGTCAATTGATTTTTCTCTCATTCGTTTGTTTAAAATTTCTGTATAACCTTTTCTTATACTTTCACTATGTTGTTCGATTGGGATAAAGTAGGGAGAACGATGAAGAAAACGAGCTCTCTAGCCCTTGCACCCTTATTTGTGTTCTTATGCCTTTTTATAGGTGTTGGAAGCTACTACTCTTATTTAGGAGTGGAATATGCTTTTTACAAATTGCCTGCTCCTGTGGCCATTTTACCTGCGATTATTTTAGCTTTTGTTCTAAATGGTGTTTTAAACAAGGCGAAAGTAAATCAAACGCTTGAAAGTTTTATGAAAGGTGTTGGACATCCTGACATCATTGCGATGTGCCTAATTTATTTGCTGGCCGGAGCCTTTGCAGCTGTCGCTAAAGCGAGTGGGGGAGTGGATGCCACCTTAAACCTGGGGCTCTCCGTTATCCCTTCAAGTTTAATATTACCAGGACTGTTTCTCATTACTGCGTTTATCGCCACGGCGATGGGGACATCCATGGGAACCATTGCTGCGATTTCACCTATCGCTTTCGGACTAGGCGAGACGATGAATCTGCCTCTTGTGGCAGGAGTTGTCTTAAGTGGGGCAATGTTTGGGGACAATCTTTCGATTATCTCAGATACGACAATCGCTGCGACGAGATCGCAAGGCTGTCAGATGAAAGATAAATTTACCGAAAATATAAAAATCGCACTTCCTGCAGCGCTTATTACACTCGTTGTATTCTTTTTTTTAGGACAATTAAAAGAGCTTCCGCCGGTACAATCAATAGAATGGCTCAAGGTTTTACCCTATCTTAGTATTTTAATTTTAGCAGTTCTTGGTGTGAACGTTTTTGTTGTTCTGAGTTTTGGAATTCTCTTTGCTGGTATTGTGGGGATGAGTACCTTGAGTGCCTATGGACTCAGTGAATTTGCAAGCGATATATATAGTGGCTTTGGAAATATGCAAGAGATTTTTCTTCTTTCAATGCTCATTGGTGGATTGAGTGAGCTTATGAGAAGGCAGGGAGGACTCGATTTTCTTACAGAGCTTGTTAATCGACTAATGAGTGCCGTGAACTCACATCCTTCTCAGAAGAGCAAACGTTCAGCAGAGTTCGGCATTGGGGTGCTTGTTTCTATCATCAATATTTGTACCGCCAATAACACCGTCGCTATTATTGTTTCAGGGAGTGTGGCGAAAAAGCTGGCTCAAGAAAATCAGATATCTGCAAAACGTTCAGCAAGTCTACTTGATATTTTCTCTTGCGTCTTCCAAGGTGTTCTTCCTTATGGTGCTCAAGTCCTTCTGGTAGGGTCAGCATTCAAGCTTGCGCCTTTTGAAATAATCTCTCATTCCTACTATTGTTTTATCTTGGCCATAGTTACTATCGCCTCGATAATTTCAGGTACTTAGCCCCCTGTAAAGAAGCCCATGTGAGCGCCTAATCTTTTTGTTTTGAAGTACGATTGGACTTAGCTCACTCAGTAACGTGAAAACCACATGAAAGTAATCAGTAGGAAGGAGTTCATCAACTCTCTTTTGAACCCATTTGAATCACCACCAGTCTTGGGATTACCACCAGGAAATAAAAGGAATTTTTTGCAGTCATCCGTTTCCTGCCAATACTTTCTCAATTGCCATAAAAAGACTTCAGCGGTCTATACCATTCTTCGAATCTCTCACATGGATCAGCATCCTTTCACTATCAATGTCTTGATAGCGAAGCCTTGAAAGTTCACTCTTTCATCAAATGGAGTTTGTAATCCTGCGCATGAGCCATTTTTAGTCTCATAGGGGGAGCTTTTGTGTAAGTGATAAAGTTACTTACTGCTCGCAAATATGCACTTTGTGTGTGATCAGCAAACTCTCTAAACAAAGGCCTAGATTTAGCGAGTCAATTGGCTCGCTTAATGAATCCAAGGTTTCTGGCAGGGGAGTCTTTAATAGTATTTCTTCTTTTATTGTAGGATTCAGTAGTTTTGACGGAAGAGTGACCAACGTCTTTTGAGACTTTTAAAAGTTCTGCTCCCCCCTGAAGGCTTGAGCCGATATAGGTCGCTCTAGCGGAGTGAGGAGAGACACTTTTCGTTATCCCAGCCAACTTACAGTATTTCTTAAAAATGTAGTCAATCGAACTTGGAACAAGCGGACGTGTTACGTTACTTGGTTCTTTTGGATTTATGCTTGGTTGAAAAATCCAGTCATTATTATCAATCTCTCGCCCTTGAATCTTCATGAATTGGATATAATCATAAATCGCCTTGTGACATTCAGGTATCAAAAATTTAAGAAGTATTTTTCCACCCTTGGCCTTAATTCTTAAAGTCATTTCACCATTAATTTCTTGAAGGTCACTAAGTTTAATTTCAATAAGCTCTGACTTTCTAATTCCTGTCGTAAAGAAGGTAATAAGAATGGCTCGATGTAGGGGAGAAGCGGCCTTTGAGATCACATCAAAAAGCTGAACCACTTCATCATCTGTAAGATCATTCGTCTCTTTTGAGACATTTTGCTTAGGTCTTCTTACACCATCAGCAGGATTAAAGTCTAAAAATCCTTTTTCCATTAAGAATTGAAAATAACTTGAAATGGAACTCATTCTTCTGTTGATTGTTTTAGGAGTGTAGGTTGAGTTTCCCAAATACTCTTTGTAAGCTACTAAATGTAGCCTTGAGCAACTTTTTAAATTATCAAGTCCCAAGACAATTTGAAAAAAGTCTATGAAACTTAAGATATCTCTCTTGTAGGCCTTGCGAGTATGAACCGATTCAAAATTATTTAAAAATTCAAACTCAAGCTCTTTCGAGCTACCTTGTGAAGTTGGTGCTAGCTCTGTTATTGCCAATAGGGTAGTCATTTTAAAATCTCTCTTTTATTGATGATAATTTCTTATCGGCGAGATTTAAAAATTTATTAATTAAAATGACTTAGAAGTTTTAGATAGGGGAGTTATAAGGGATAATTCCTATTATCTCTTATGGGTTTCCATTCAGATTATGCCCTAGAGCTACTATGCTAGGGCATAAATGCGAGAAATCTAGAGAGGTGGCCCCTGGTGTCATTCTGTTTCTGCCAGAGTAAGGAAAAATTAATTTTCCCTATAACCAAAAAAGTTTAGATACAGTGATATACTAGATCTGTAACTTCTAAAAGATTGTGTAGTATGCTTAATTCAAAGTTTTGGCTTTCAATTATGATTTCTTTATTAATCACTACTGAAACTAGCAGTTTTGAGAACCGCCTTACATGCCGAAGTATATTTCAAAACAATGAGAATTATCTAGAGTGCAGCGACAACAAGATTTATAAAATAATCGAAACCAGACCGTCATCTGAAAACGAAATTAATGTAAGTGATAGGAGCAGATACGACATTAAAGATGAGAGGATACACTCCTCTTCAAGCAACGATAGAGGCTCTTCTCAGCAACAATAGGAATCATATTTGAAGATAGCAAAAAAGAAGGGCTTTAGGTTTTTCTCCGATTCGTTGAAAATTTGGATTGTATTCGTTCCTCTAATTGAATACTCCAATGGGGCGGAAGTTGAGAATGATATTTGGTTAGAATGCTCTAAAAAAGATTTCACGAAAGGAATTATTTTTTGTGAGAATCAAAACACTTACAAACCACTAGTATTACCGATCGACGAAGCAGCTCTTTCACTTGAACTTTTAAGAAATATCACTCGTGGTGAGGTCGGTAATCTGAGACAAGAAAATTATCAACTTTTAGAAAAAAATTTCGATACTCTTTATGAAAAGATGGCGGGAGCATCTAGAAGTCTAGGAAGTACTCTGATACTTCTATCAAACAATAGAGCTGAATACGAAAAGTTTAAGAATAATCCTCTTGATTATCTCGATGAAAAAGGCGTTTTCCCATTCCAAAAAGGCGAATATTTAACAGGCGTCCCCTTTAGGGCTGACGAATACGTAAAGTTTGTAGATGGGGTAATAGCTTCACTTGAAAAGAAAGAGTTGGGCAATGCCGACATAATGGCAGCTATTGCTACCACTTCAACTGGCACTATAGCTGCAACAAAAACTGAGACAAACTACTCTTTTTCTACTGGTTCTTTGTCGGAAACAAGGACCTCCGCGGGTTATAGTACTGGAAGCGGCACTATGGCATTCACCAGCGGTAGGCACTGGGCCTTAAAGTCTGCATTCGTTGATTCTTTTTATGGAAGTTTGAGGCCACTGTTTAGTCCAGAGGAGTTAGAGAAAATGAAACAAAGGGAGATTGAAGGTGAGTAAGGGGCTCACATTTATAATAAGTGATAAGTGTAATATTACGTGTGATTTTTGCGGGCCTGACTGTGGGCCGGATCATAAAGAATCACTCGACGCTGAATTTATGATTGAAACATTTGAAAAACAAAACAGCAGTTTAGGTGTCACGAACGTGGTGTTTACCGGCGGAGAACCAACTCTTTTCTTAAATGATCTTTATAAAACAATGAGTCATATCAAAACTCGTAATATTCCGATGAGGATTGTTACTAACGCCTTCTGGGGAAGAAATAGAAAAACTGCGGAAAAAATAGTAAAAAATCTCCTCGATTGCGGCCTAACTGAATTTAACTTTTCAGTGGATGACTTTCATCAAAAATATATTAGCTATCAGAGCATAAAGACAGCTGTGGAGGTTTCGAAAGAATTTAGTATCCCAGTCTTACTTGCTCATAAGACCTATCCAAATGGTCGGAGTAGTAAAGAAACCTTTGAGAATCTTCTTGGTAAACCAATACCTGGTTTAGAGTCACTTGAATCCGAAGAGTTTGAGATCGCTTTTAGCTCAGCCAATACTATTCCTATTGGAAGAGGTGCAGAGGAAATAACTGACTATAGTGAATGGTCCGACAATTTGAATAAAAGCTGGAAAGGCCCTTGTAAGTCCGTGTTCAAAGACATCACAGTACAGCCAAATCGCCAACTATCACCCTGCTGCGGAATCATCGATCGTAAGACAAGTGAGTTCTATTTCTCGGACTTAGAAAATACCAACTTTTTAGAAGTTGTAGAAAATGCGAATTCTTCTGTGCTTTATAACTGGCTCGCTCTCGAGGGGCCAAGTGGTATTATGGATTATATTAAAGAAAAACTTCCAGATCATGGTTTCAGAGATAGCTATGTGCAAAACTGTGAACTATGCCAACAGATTTTCAAAGAGCCAAAATATAAAAAAATTATTGCTATTGGCATGGAAGAAAAATTCAATGAACTACTGTTCAAAAGAAGACTTATAGAGGAGGAGTTTGTTGATTAGCAATGCAAAACTCATAGGTTATTTTGCAAGCTTTGTCATAAGTGGTTTGTATTTTAACCAAAAGGTCCTATTAAACTTCTTTAATGGGTCTGGTAATAGTGGGGATAGCCCACTCGTTAATCTTCTGCTTATAGTTATTCAGCAATTCATCTCTTTTTGTGCTTTTTATTGCTCACTTAAGATCATTGCGAGACTAAAATCAGTAAAGTTCCAACCGAAATTAAATGTTTTTCTTGTTGAATTATCAAGGGCTAAATACCCCCATGCTCTTGTAATATTATGGGCTTTTTTAGGACGAGAATTTGAATCGCAGGGTCCTGTTATAAACTTCTCACTGGTGGGGTTGATCTTTTTATCCGTAATTTTACTTGGATATAATTATTTAGCTTTCGCAAGCTCTTATCTTAAATTTAAGTGGTATGACTCCCTTTGTTTTATTGTACTCCTTGTAGTATTCGACTACTTAGTTGTTGGTTTATCGTCGGTATTGTAAGCAAAAATTGCTAAATCCAACCAAAATGGCGCGCCTCATTTTTTTTCTTCCGTATCGAAGTAGATCGTAGCTCAGGACTTTTTGATTCATTAGGTTGTGGTTTTGCTACAGGTGCAGTCGGCTTTGGTGGCCTTGGAGCTTTTGGTGGGTATCTTGCCTTGGCTTCATTAACTGCGCCCGTAACTGGTGGATTATCTTACCTTGTCT
>JASBRV010000016.1 GCA_030149295.1 Bacteriovoracales bacterium
CTTTTACTTTTATGGGTAAAGGCCGTGACATTAAATAAACCATCAGTATTTTTAGTATGGGGTGCAACATTAAAGCGTCCCCCTAGTAAAGACTGATTATTAACCAAAATACCTGGGCACTCTAAGAGACCATTATACTTATCGGATTCAATGAGAAACTTATACAAAGGCATTTCTAATCCCATAAACTCAGTCGCAGCAAGAAAAGAATATATATTCTTACCAGTGTATTTCATGACCCTTTGAAAAAGGGGGATTTTACTTCTCAACTCATTAAGTTTCATCGCAATATTAGAGCCGACCCCAAGGCCACCATTTGTCGCCATAAGTTTGCCGTTAATACGAATCAAATCAATATGCTTCATTTCCTTTGATCTAACCCAACTAATAACCTGATCCACACTTTTCGCAGCACCTAACTCACTGGCTAAATCATTTGCCGTACCTCCAGGTACAACAAGTAAGGCGATATCACTTCCCACCATTTTTTGGATAATAGTATGAGCGGTTCCATCACCTCCAACAGAGATGATCGTGTCAACTTTAGATTGAATATCTTTATCCAAAGAAGCCAAAAGATCGTCGTAATCCTTAGGCCTTCTAAAATTAATGGTGCTTCTAAAAAGGCGCTTAGAGATTTCTTTCTCCCACCATTCACCTTTTCCTGAGCCTGCCTTTTTATTGAGATAAACGCTTATCTCTTGCATGGGTTTCCTCGTCTTTTAACTACTTGGGTTTTTGCTTGGTTTTTCCATTTTAGTAGACATTGTCTTTATAAATAACACTTGGTGAAAAAAATACTCTGTCTGTTGGTTTGCTGGCACTTAATCCTTAAAATAGACTCACCGAGGAGACTTAAGTTGCTGAATATACTTATCGTCACTAGTCAGGTGACTTATATTCCCAATAACTACCAAGTGCTCTTAAAGCACTTAATAGAAGATATAGAAGGTTTAGAGCAAATTAACCTCAAGGCAGTCGTATCCCTCAAAAGCATTGATCCGGGCCTTTTTAAGAAAATATTAGGACTCCCTCTTTTAGGAGTCTTTGATTTAGGAAAGAATCTCTTATTAAATATTTTTCAACATAAGCTCGGTAAAAGAGCTAAATTGTTAAGAAAAAAAGGGATTTCACATCTTCAGTTTGAGGACCTTAACCAAAAGGAGGCCCTTCACTGGATCAAAGAAAATAAAATCGATCTCATTATAAATATACGTACCCGCTGCCTGTATAAGTCTACTCTTTTGAAAATCCCTAGGCTTGGTTGCATCAACATTCACCACGGTATATTGCCCAAATACAGAGGAACCTTTTGTGATCTCTATGCACTATATGAAGGACGAGACGCTGGATTCTCCCTTCACCATATGGAAAAGAAAATCGATGCTGGTTTGATTTATGACGTCGTCACCGTATCAAACGGTGAAGAGCGTAATTATGAATCTTATCTAAAAGAGGCAGAAAAGAAAGAGAGAGATTCTCTTTATAAACTTCTAAGCTACCTGAATCAAAATCAAGAATTACCCCCAGGAAAACCAAATATTTGTCCTCAACCCATTTATACAAAAAACCCAACCTCCGCTACTGTCAAAGCGATGCGTTTAAAAGGAATGCATTTATGAAGACACCCGAAGTCCTCACTTTTCATGGCTCACCTGGTTCTCCCTACGATTTTGAACCAATAAAAAGGGCGATTCCTCAATTGAGATGGAATGAGTTCCTTCGCTACAAAGAAAATATTCCAGAATTTAAAAAAAATAAGTCCTCTTATCAAATTGCCATGGGCTATAGCTATGGATGCACAGAGGCGATTCTTTATGCAGCAAAAAACTCCAATATCGACACTCTCATTCTTATAGCACCTTATTTGTTTGAAACTAAGTCCTCGCTAGGAAAGAAAATATTTGTCGCCTTACCCCTTTTAAGTAAGGCCATCCTTAACAAAAAGAAAGATCAGATTATCGATGATTTCTTAAAAACTAGCTGTGCACCATGCGAGGTACCCAATATCTATCAAACTTATGGTAACAATTTAAAAAATGCCGATCTTTTAAGGGCCTGTGTTTGGGAAAAGAAAGGTTTTGGCCATGGTGATTCTCAATTAGTTTCGGCCCTCAATCAGTTGAAAGAGCGAGGCACATCTATTCATGTTATCTGGGGCGATCAAGATCAAACAAGCTCTAAAGATAAGCAAATTGATCCTCTCATAAAAAGGGCTGGTCCTGTACTTCACGTTCATGAGATTAAAGGCGCTCCCCATGCCCTGATGTACACCCATTATATAGAAACAGCGACGGTTATCGGCAATATCCTAAAAGAAGAAGTCTATAAGTCATCGACCAATGAGACTCTTTTGGCACAACAGGCGGCAAATGCCGCTCAATTTGACTATCTCAACAATGACCAAAAATTTGGTTACCAAGAGGGTGAACATCAACTCAATAATGTCGCCTCCTTTCTCTATCATCACCTCCTAAAAAATGAAGAACTAGATATTTTAAGTTGGGTTCACCCTAAAAGATTAGACTATTGGGATAGAAAATTAGATTCTCCCCTTCCCCATGATGCCATTAACGTAAAAAATTTAGATCTTTTAGTTGGTAGAATAGCTCAAGGACTTAAAGAAATGGGTTTAAAAAAGGATGATAAGGTGATCATCTTTATTCCTATGAGCCTTTATCTCTACTCGGCCATGTTTGCTGTCCAAAAGATTGGTGCAGTTGCTGTTTTTCTTGATAGTTGGGCCAGACGAGACCAAATGGGAGTAGCTGTTAACGTGGTCAATCCCAAGGCGATCATTTCAGTAGAAATGGCCTTTGATTACCTTAAGGAAGTTCCTGAAATTCAAGATATTCCTTTAAAAATTGTAGCGGGACCTCACAAAAAGGAATATAGCGAAACTCTAGAGAGTCTCATGGTAACCGATGGTTACGCGGCAAGTGAACCGGTTAAAAAGGAACAAACGGCACTTATTACCTTTACGACAGGATCTAGTGGAACCCCTAAAGGTGCTGATCGATCACATCGTTTTCTTGCTGCTCAACACTACGCCCTTAATAGACATCTCCCTTACAATAAAGGTGATGCAGACCTTCCGGCCTTTCCTATTTTTTCCCTCAACAACTTAGCGGCAGGGGTAAAAACAGTCATTCCGGCCTTTGATGTAGGTAGTCCCAAGCCAGAAGATGCCACACTGTTATTAAAACAGTTCCAAGAGACAAATACGACTGCCACCACATTAAGCCCTAGCCTACTGAGAACTCTTTATCAGCACTGTTTAGAAAATGATATTACTTTGCCTCAACTAAAAAGAATTGTAACTGGTGGGGCACCTGTAAGCCGCGACGACATTGTGGCCAGCAAAAAAATTGCTCCCAATGCAGAAATCCTTGTCCTTTATGGCTCAACAGAAGTAGAACCCATGGCCCATATTGAAGCCGAACAAATGCTCGCCCAAAACACAGGTGAAGAAGATCCTCAATTTGTCGCCAATGGGGTTAATGTGGGAAAATTTGATTCTGGTTTAGAGGTCAAATACATAAAAATTATTAAAGATCCTATTGAGATTAGCTCTGATGAGCAATGGGCACAAATTGAAGTCGAAAAAGGTGAAGTGGGAGAAATCATTGTCTCAGGTGAGCATGTCTGTCAAAAATACTTTAATAACGAAGAAGCCACTAAGAAAACCAAAATTAAAGACAATAGAGGTCGTGTCTGGCACAGAACGGGTGATCTTGGTAGAACTGATGCTAACGGTGACCTTTGGTTAGTTGGACGCGTTCATAACGCCATTAATAGGATGGGTAAGTATCAATTTCCAGTACGCGCTGAATTTGTCATGAAAAAATGTGACCAAATTAACAAGGCCGCTTATCTGGGTTTACCAGATCCTGAGCTAGGAGAAAAAACCATTGCCGTCTACAGCTTAAAGAAAAGTGAGGACCAGCAATTGAATAAAGAAGAAATTCGTAAAAGAGTTGAAGACCTCTTAAAATACAACGATATCGTCTGTGATCACATTCAAGAAGTTGATGATATTCCCATGGATCCACGCCATCATTCAAAGGTCGAGTATGAAGTTCTCAAAAAGAGTCTTCAAAGTGAGTACAGTCTATGACACCTATTAATGAAAGTAAGCCAGAGGGTTTAGATAATTACACTGAAATAAGAAAGGATCAACTCTCTAAGTGGAGTGCTTTTCTTCAAGAAAGATTCGAACCCATCAGCCATTTTATTATGATAGGCCTCTTTGTTTATGCTCACTATCTAGTTGCCGCAGCTAGTAAGTATGTCAAAGTTGAGAGCCACCTTATTATCTATATTGCCCTTGGAACAGCTGTCTTCTTTATGAAGCTTCGCTTTTACGATGAGATCAAAGACTTTGAAGTAGATCTTGAAAAGAACCCAAATCGCCCTTTACCTAGAGGTTTACTACAACATCTCGACTTAAAAAAGGCCATTGAACTATGTATCATCCTTGAGATTATATTTTTCACTAGCTGTGGTATCAAAGCACTCACATCAATTCTTTTGGCCATAGGCTATAGCCTCTTAATGTATAAAGAGTTCTATATTCCTAACCTCATCCGCCCCCACCTAACAACCTATGCAACTAGCCATACCGTGGTAACTTTTTTCTTATCTATCGCTATTTTTAGTGCCCTTTCCCAAATGGACATTATTTCAATGGATCAAGACTTTTATTATTTTAGTGGCATGAGTTGGCTTCTCTTTAATATTTTTGAACTAGGAAGAAAAATTTATCAACCCTGTGAAGAAAGAGAGGGTGTTCCCACCTATTCTAACATATGGGGAAAATTAGGCGCTGTATGTCTTGTTATGCTTCAAGCGATTTTAGCGAGTTACTTGGTCCTTCATATTTCGACAATCCAGTATCAGTTCATTTTGAAGCTTCTTTTTATTCAGTTAGGATTACTCTCACTAGTGAGTATCATTTACTTCTTTGGTAAAACACCTGTAACAGGTAAGATCTATAGAAACTTTAGCTCGGTTTACATTTTACTTGTTTATCTTACTATTATTAGCAACTACTTTTATCGGAATTTACTGTAATGTATCTCATTTCAAAAGAATCAACTCTTCAACACGCTAAAAGTAATGCTGGCGGCAAGGGGTTTAATCTCTATCTTATGGCAAGAGCAGGACTGCCTGTTCCTAAATTTACTGTCGTACCTCACCATGCCTTTGAGCAGTTTAAAAAACACTTCAATCTTAACTTTGCAATCAAAGAGATTCTCAACTCAACAGATTCTTTGGCCGACAAATCAAAAAAAATTGAATCACTAATCTTAGAGCAAGTTCTCCCTAAAAATCCTGAACTTTTTCAATTCTTGCAAAAGGCTTGCGAGGACTTTAATGAACAAACAATAGCTGTTCGCTCCAGTGCTCTTGACGAAGACAGCGGTGCCTTTAGTTTTGCTGGGCAACTTTCAAGTTTTCTCTTTATCAAGGGAACTGAATCAATTATTGAATCCATCAAAAAATGTTGGGCAAGCGCTTATAGCGAAAGATCACTGTCCTATAGGATAGAAAATAGTATATCTCTTGAAAATATTAGCGTATCCGTTGTCCTTCAAAAAATGATTTCCTCAGAAAAGTCTGGGGTTGTCTTTACCGGTAATCCACTTAACAAAGATCCCCATAGCATGATTATCAATGGTGTCTATGGTGTGGGAGAAGGCCTTGTCAGTGGTCACCTCGAAGGAGATCATGTCGTTCTTAATAAAAAATCTGGAGAAATCATTGAGAGGACCTGTAATCCTCAAAAGGAAATCTTTAAACAAGATCCAGTTCATGGAGGCCTTTATATTGAGAAATTCTCTAAGGAAGAGGAAAATGCCACTTTCACACAAGAAGAAGAAAAAAAGCTTCTCGCTCTAGCTCTTAAAGTAGAAAAATACTACCAATTTCCCCAGGATATAGAGTTTGCCTTTGCAGGTGATGAACTTTACCTCCTCCAATCCAGACCCATAACAACTGAGATTTCAAATGGCATTGGTAAACTTTTCGTATGGGATAATTCAAATATTGTTGAATCATATGGTGGCATTACCAAACCCCTCACCTTTGGTTTTGCAAGGTATGTTTACCATCAGGTTTATGTCCAGTTTTGTGAAATTCTTATGGTTCCTCAGGGACAGATTCGAAGAATGGATAGTTTTCTTAAGAATATGCTCGGTATATTTCATGGACGAATCTATTACAATCTTTTAAATTGGTATAAACTAACTAATATTCTTCCCGGCTATAAATTCAATAGAAAATTTATGGAAACTATGATGGGAACGGATGAGTCTCTTGGAGATGAGATCGCCGAGAGAATACGCCCACCTGAATATCAAAATACTTTAGGAGCTAAGTTAAAGAAGGTCGTCACTGGCTTTAAGTTCTTTTACTTTCATCTCAATATACAAAATATTGTTGATAAATTTTTAAAGGATTTTTACTTTTATTATAACCAATACCGAGTCCTACCTTTTGATCAGATGACACCTGATGAAATCTACGACAAGTATAGGCAGCTAGAAAAGGATCTCCTTTGGCGCTGGCATGCTCCCATCATTAACGATTTTCTATGCATGGTCCATTTTGGGATTTTTAAAGGCTTGACCGAAAAATGGCTTTCTCATTTAGGAGATAATTTTCATAACGATCTCCTCGCAGGAAATGGAAATCTCGAAAGCGCTGAGCCTACCAAAAAACTTATTCAAATCACCGGAAAGATTTGTAAAATCCCAGAATGCAAGGACCTTATTCTCAATACCCCCAAAGATCAAAGTCTAGAAGCTCTTAGACAAAGTTGCTTTCAGGAAATCTATCGTGACGTCCTAGAATACTTAGATCGTTTTGGCTTTCGCTGTATGAGTGAAATGAAACTTGAGCAAAAAGATCTCCATCAGGATCCAGGTCTCCTCTTTGTTTTTCTTAAAAACCTTATTAATGCCAATCAAACTGATGTCACAGAATATGAAAAAAGAGAAAAGGCCATAAGAGAAAAAGCCGAAAAAGGTCTTCAAGACAATATTAGTGGACTAAAAAAGCTTGTTTACCTTTGGTCACTGAAACATGCCAGAAAGGCAGTCATGAATCGGGAGAACACTCGCTTTTGTCGAACTAGGGTTTATGGAGTGGTTAGATCCATGTTCTTTTCTATTGGTTCTCGCCTGGCCGATCAAAACCTTATTGAAGATCAGGAAGATATTTTTTATCTTTCGATGGAAGAATTTGAAGGACTTTTTGAGGGGACTAATCCCGTAATGGACCTCAAGTCCTTAATTCAAACCAGAAAAGAACAATATAGTCAGTATGAACAAGGGGATGAAACTAATCCCAGATTTATGACCCGAGGTATGGTTTATTATAGAAACGATCACTTCCCCCCACCACAAGAAGTCGATCTCAGCAATCTTGAAGAAAACCAAATTGCAGGTCTTGGATGCTCACCAGGAAAGATAGAAGGAACAGTAAAGGTTATTCTTAGCCCTGAAGATGATTTAGAACTAAATGGCGAGATTCTCGTAACCTATAGAACTGATCCCGGTTGGATTCCTCTTTATCCCTCCGCTAGTGGACTACTGGTTGAGAGAGGAGGCCTTCTCAGCCATTCAGCAGTTGTTGCGCGTGAAATGGGACTTCCTACCATAGTTTCCATCAAGGGACTTACAAAGCGCTTAAAAACCGGTGATAAAATAAGCTTTGATGGGGAAACGGGAATCATCACGATTCTCTCTTAAACTTCCCCTCTTCGGATCATTTAGGCCGGTATCTCAAACTTGACCTCTGTACTTTGAATATGGTCAGTATTGGCACGGCCACTAGGATCTAAGTTTTTTTGCCATTTTGGTACCCAGGCCTTTGACTGATAAGCTATACTTGGTAGTTTAAATAACCCTGCAAAGATATCTCTATACATGAGGGCCTCAAGCGTTTGAGGAGGAAGGTAGTCATACTCTCTGGTCTGAAGATCAGCTTCACAATAATAATGAGCTGCCTGATCCTTTAGCCTATCAACCCAAGAATAACCGACGCCATCGGAAAATTGCTCCTTTTGACGCCAAAGAATTTCATCTGGAATAAGATTATCCTTAGCAAAGGCTTTGCGAAGAATCCACTTTTCTGGTCTCTCGCTGGAGACAACCTTTAAATCTGCATGAATTCCCATAGACACTTCCAAGAACTCTTTATCTAAAAAGGGAACTCTCGCCTCAACACCGGCGCCCATAGTCGCTCTATCGGCCCTAAGAAGGTCTGCACTATAGAGAAGATCAATACGTCTTAAGCATTCCTTATGAAAATCAGTGCTATTAGGGGCACTTCTGAAATAGAGGTATCCACCAAAAATCTCATCTGCACCCTCACCGCTTAAAACAACTTTAATCCCCAGTTCCTTAATTTTCTTTGCCATCATAAACATGGGAGTAGAAGCTCTTACTGTTGTGATATCAAAGGTCTCAAGATGATAGATCATCTCTTTGAGAGTATCGATGCCCTCTTTTTCGGTAAAAATTATTTCATGATGAATACTCCCAATATGCTCAGATACCATTTTAGCAAATTTCAGGTCATCACTCTTGGGATCCAATCCAACGGAGAAAGTATGTAAGGGCTTATCTAATTTCTTTAATTCTTTGGCAGCGATGGCAGCAACCAAAGAACTATCAAGACCACCACTTAACAGAGCTCCAACTGGAACATCCGCCATCAATCTTTTTTGAACACTCTTTACTAAAGATTCTTTAATTTGAGTTGTGGCCTTTTCATAATCTGTAACAAAGTCTTCTCTTACTTTGTATTGGGGCAGATAGTAGCAAACAAACCCGTCCGTTGAAGAATAATAATGACCTGGAGGAAAGGTCTCCACTCTCTCACATAAAAAGGCAAGGGCCTTCATTTCACTAGCAAAAACGATATCACCTTCTAGGGTGTATCCATAATAAAGCGGCTTTACACCTAAAGGATCCCTTGCCGCAATGATCTCATCTTTTGTCCCATCATAAAGCACAGTGGCAAAAACACCATCTAGACGATCAAAAACACCAACTCCCCATTTCTTATAACCGTAACCAATGACTGCACTATCACTATCTTCTTTTATTGAAGGAAAATGTTTTCTTAACTTTTGATGGTTATAAATCTCACCATTATGCACCCAAATAAGACTTTCGCTTAGCATAGGCTGAAGACCATGCTCTAGGCCCACAATACTTAATCTTGTATGAGCAAAGATACAATTTCCTAATTCTTTAATAGAGGACTCATCTGGACCTCTGTGTTTTAAGGAATCTAAACTCTTTTTAATTAATGCCCACTCTTTTGCTTGAAGTTTTTTTTCTTTTTTTTGGAAAACGATCAAACCACACATATCAACCAACCTTATGACTATTAGTAATGTTAATAAAATATCGTCTTTTTTATCATTTAAGTAAATAATTAACTAAACTTTTACCATATCAATACTTAATATGTTTTTTAATTATGGTTTTTAAAACTTAACAATAAATATAGGCCCTATTATTATGAGACTCGCAAAGGAGTAAATATGAAACATGACTTTTGGCATCAGGCGTGGAGTGAAGGACGGACAGGTTTTAATCAAAGCGAAACTAATAAAGACCTGCAGGAATTCTTTCCTAAGCTAAAAGAAAGGGCAAAAGTATTGGTTCCTCTTTGTGGTAAATCTATAGACCTTTTATGGTTAAAAGATAAAGGATTTGAAACGACTGGTGTTGAGATCAGCCAAAAGGCCGTCGAAGACTTCTTCAAAGAAAATCAAATCAATTTCCAAAAACCTCAAGGAAACCAATATATTCATGAAAATCTCATCTTAGAAGTAAATGACTTTTTTAAGTCTGGAAAACCAAAATACTTTGATGCTATCTATGACCGCGCCTCTATAGTCGCTCTCCCTCCAGAAATGCGTAGTGATTATGCCAAACACTCACTTAAAATTTTAAAGAGTAAAGGACAGATACTTCTCATTGCCTTTGAATACCCTCAAGAAAAGGTTTCAGGTCCTCCTTTTTCAGTACCAGAAGAAGAAATTCACACCCTTTATGGAAAGTTAGCAGACATAAAACTTCTAAAGGAAGCAAGCTTAGAAGCTAAGAATCCAAAGTTCCAAGAAGCGGGAATATGTAATATTAAAAGAAAGGTCTACTTGATCACTAAAAATTAAGAAGCTTTTTTGAATTCGGGATGACTCTCCCATTGTTTCAAAGAGATTTGAACTAAGCTTTGAAACTCCTGGTCCTGAAATCCATCGACACTTGCAGCGGCCTGAAGACCGGAAACGAGGCCTTCAAATTCCTCTAGATCAAGTTCTCCACCATGGGTGCATTCACTTATCATTTCAAAAAGCTTTTGCTGGTAGAATTCAAGTGATCTTTTGAGACGCATGCTTACCTCATTTTTAGGGCTCAACAAATTGAAAGCTTGTGGTACTTTTCGGCTTATCAGGCAACAACTTAATTATTTTGCTCGAAAATAAAGCGATTTTAGGAAGTTAACCTCTTCAATTTGGTCAGAACGACAGCGTTTTCGATGACAATTGTCCTCTAAATAATCACTTAGGTAATAGAGTCGCCGCTTATCGGTGTCTTTGTAATCTCTATTATTATAGACAAATCTCATTCGAGGTTTTTGCCACTGAAGTTCACCCTTTTGATTTTTTACGAGTTCGACATTGAGAATGCCACCAACTTCTGAGAGAAAGCCATACATATTAGTGAGAAAATTCCCAAGTCCATAAGCGATAAGCGCTTTTCTCGGTTTACCAGAATCATGCAGGTGACAGTACTGAAGATCGGAGTCTTTGATGGCCTTTGGCATAGAATGATTTACAAAGCAGACCTCAAGTGGCTGTTGAGAATGAGAGTGATGCCCCATAATCATATCAGCTCCCAATCTTACGATATCTCTGGCAACAACCATCTGCATGGGTTCAGGATAGTACTCGTATTCAAAACCCCAGTGAAGGCTAACAACTTTTAGATCGACCTTCTCTAATTTCATTTCATGGAGAACTTGTTCAAGCTCACTCAAATCCACCTTGGGCTTTCTTCTAAAAGGAGCAACACCTTTAATGAGATTAAAATCGAGAGAACTCGTCTTTTCCCATCGATTATTCATACCATAAGTGGCCGCATAGAAACCAACTTTAATTCCGTTCTCTTCCACACTCACCCAACGCTTCTTTGTGCTTTTATATTTGGGATCCAAGACTCCACTGAAAGGAATCTTTCTTTGTTTGAGAATTTCGAGAGTTTCTTGAAAGCCCAACTCCCCATAATCAAGACTATGATTATTAGCGACACTTAAGGCACTAAAGAAACTTCCCTGCTCATCAGAGAATTCATCAATAATACTTGGTGGGGAATTAAAGGTAGCTCTTGCCGGTGGCCATGTAGGTACATCGTGGCTTTTGCTTATTAGGGTCTCTAGGTTAGCAAATAAAAAGTCACTGCTCTTTAAGTTTCTTTTAAGATTTTCTTCTAAAAAACCAATCCATCCATTCCTTAACCACATTAAATCACCAACGAGGGTAACGTTAGCGAAAGATTCGGGAGAATTCTCCTCCTCTAATAAAGAGAAAACTTTAATTTGGTCATTAAAATAATCGACTTGTTCTTTTGGGGCCGTAAATTTCTTTTTGAAGGCCTTTATTGAATAGCCCAGAAAGCGCAAAGGATTTCGAAGATAACTTTCTTCTTGCCCCTCTACACGAATCTCTTGCCAACTTTTAACATCCTCTTCAGGCTTATAGACATAAGGAAAGCCCCGATCTTCATGACCACCATGAGCAAAAATATTTACTAAAGAAAAAAAGAGACAACCAAGTAAAAAAAGAGTTTGTTTCATAGTTATTTATACCACGCTCAAAGCAAAAAAAAAGGAGGGGTTAACCCCCTCCTTTCGCTTGAAATCTCAACCTAACCTTTGGGAGCGTTATTTCTTGAGAACAAAGGAATTTGGCAGCGGCAATACAAATCCTTTTTCCAATGGTATTCCAAGCGAGGAATTTTTAGTCTCCGATACAACATCTGCAATTTCTGTTCTTGCGAGTTGGATGGCCTGATCAAGTCCATTGTTTAGACTAAGATCAGCGGCGCGAATGGCTCTGCCAGAGTTAACCATACCGTCAGCGACGACTTTCCCTTTAAGGAAGTCTTTATAATCAACTGTCTTCATAATAATCGTTTTAATCTCTTTTGGAGTGAGCTTTGGATTAGTTTCTTTTACTTGAGCGGCAACGCCAGCAATAAAGGGAGCAGCTTGAGAAGTTCCACTTACTTTAAGGTATTGATTTCCTGGCACAGCAGATTCTATCCCGACACCTGGTGCAGCGACATCCACCATCTGCTTTCCAAAGTTAGAAAAAGGAGCAATAGCATAGCGATCAATTGTCGCTGCCACGGAAATCACATTATCAGCTTGAATATTTGTGGGAGACGTTGGGTAAGTATCATTATCAATCCCATCATTACCAGCAGCGAAAACAAAAAGAGTCTTAGGTGCAGCGGCCACCATTTTTTGACCTTCTGAAATCAAGGTGTCAAGAAAGTGCTTTGTCGCTTCGTCAACTTGCTCTTTGGTGATGTCTTTGATGAAGGTCCTACCAAGAGTTTCAACAATCATGCGCGCTTGAGGCCAACCGGTACCAAATGAACCATTGGCCACATCTGCTTTATGATTGCCAACATATGCTGCAATCTCTTCAAGTTGTTGCATTTGTTGATTAGCAAGAAGACCTAAGGCCTGCTTAAGGAGCCACATTTTAACGCTTTTACTTTCTGCTTTTTGTGCTTGCTCCTGACCAGGAAGTTTAACTTCTGTAGGGATCAGCTTAACAGCTAGAAGTTTAGCTTCTGGAGTTGCTTTAAGAGAAATTCCACCCACGTGTGTTCCGTGCATAAAGTTTCCGTAAATAGAAATTTGCTTAATAAAATCCTCATCTTGGATCATACCCCTTGCCCATGCAAGATCCTCTTCAGTGACGGTCCCTAACATGATAGAGGTTTGCACATCAAAGAAGCGGCGAATGTCTTGAGTAAGCGTTCCAAGATAGCTGTAGTCAATGACTTCTGAATTTCCTTCAGCAAAGTTCCAACCGTGAACATCATCCTGGTAACCATTTCCATCTTCATCGCGATCATTACGAGCGATTTCACCTGGATTGACCCAAGCTTGAGGAGCGATATCTTGGTGAAGCATATCTGTTCCAGAATCGATAATCGCAACCGTAGCACCTTGTGCTGATAATGTAGCCGCTAGTGGGAGTGCCGCAATGGCGAGAGACTTTAGTAATTTCATTTTTCCTCCTTAAAGGATGACGAGACCGTCCTAATCTCGCTAATATCTTTAAAACATTGAAGACTGTTTAGATTTCTATTATGGAAAAGACGAAATGAAGCGTCTAAGGCAATCTTCTGACAATTCCTTACGACTTTAATGGGGTTAAAGAAATGAGAGTTTTTGCAACACAATATATAGAAGGTTTGAAAGAGGACCAGGAGGAGCTCAAAAAGCAGGGTATAGAGCTCACGTGGCACCAAGACAACAATATCCTTACAATGAAAGAGCTAAGCGCTATCGCGAAAGATAATGATGGCCTTATAACTATGCTTTGCGACAATATTGACGCCACTTTTCTAAAACAAAATAGTCACCTAAAAGTCATCACAAATTATGCTGTAGGCACTAATAATTTTGATAAAGAGACCGCTGCCAAACTGGGAATTCTTCTAGGCCACACCCCCGATGTCCTCACTCACACCACTGCCGAAACTGCCCTCACTCTTCTTCTTATGTTGAGTCGAAAAATTAATCATGCCCAAAAATCCGTTTATAAAGGCGAATGGAATACATGGGAACCAACCCTTTATAATGGTATTGATCTTAGAAATAAAACCCTTGGAATCATAGGCCAAGGAAGAATTGGTAAGGCCTTTGCCAAAATGGCAGAAGATTTATGGAATATGAAAATTCTTTACTACCCTTACAAAGATCATGGCACTTCCAGTGAAGAGTTCTTTGAAAAGGTTGAAGTTGTAAGTCTCCATTGCCCTCTCACTGAAAAGACTAAGTATATGATCGATCAAAACTTCATTGAATCCATGAATAACCCCTTTTTCTTTATCAATACGGCCAGAGGAGCGTGCCACATAGAAAAGGATCTTATGCAGGCACTAGATTCAGGAAAAATTCTGGGAGTAGGACTTGATGTCACGGATCCTGAACCTATGGACAAAAATCATCCCCTCTTAGGCCTTGAGAATGTTGTGATCTTCCCTCATATAGGTTCAGCAACAGATCGAACTCGGGCTCAAATGACTTCAATATGTCTCAATAACATAGTAGCCGCAAAAGAAGGAAATAGTCTCACCCACCCTGTTAGGTAACTCCTGCAATCAATCTCTTTACCCTAAGCCCTGAAGGAGCCTTGGCTAAAAAGCTAAGTAGTAGACCTAAGCAAAGAGAGAAGAAAAATGCTCCCAAACCTCCTCTCGGAGGCTTGCCACCATCAACAAAAGCGACACTACCACACATTCCACCATCACTATCATCAGAAGCAATCAATCGCCGATTATCCTCCACAGGCTCAGGATTAGAATTAATAGGCTCCGTTCCCTGAAAAGAACCATCGGGCACTGTTGTTCTAGCAAGATTAATGGCAGAAAAGGCATCAACAAGCCCACTGCCGCATCCTCCTTCACGGTTACAATTCAAAAATTTGGTCGTCTTTTTTAAAATGTCCTCGATTTGCGCTGGAAATAAATTTGGAGCCACACTTTTCATCAGGGCCACTACACCTGCTACATGAGGAGCGGCCATACTTGTGCCACTTAATCCTTTATAGCTAGGCCTATTCGGTGTTTTCGCTCCATCGTTAGAGGTTGAAAAAACATTGCCCGAAAAGTCACCACCGGGGGCCATCACATCAATGGATTGGCCATAATTTGAATAAAAGGCGCGAAAACTATTGCGATTACTCGCTCCTACATTAATCACATTTCTACAGTTAGCCGGAACATAAGAAGTGAAATCCAAGTCCTGTTGATCATTTCCAGCTGCTACAATCACGACAGCACCTTTAGAAACAGCGAAGTCGATAGCTGCCTGCATGGTAGCGCCACAAGGTCCTACCCCTCCGAGAGAAAGATTGATTACATCTGCTGGATTGGCATTATCAGAGACCCCAACAACCCTTCCTCCAGCCGCCCAACGAATGCCTTCCGCAATGTCAGATAGCCAACCACCACATTTCCCTAAAACCCTGACGGGAAGAATTTTTGATTGCCAAGAAACGCCGGTGACACCCATTCCATTATCAGAACGAGCTGAAACTGTTCCCGCAACATGAGTCCCGTGCCAACTCGAATTATTTTCAAAACCTTGAAAGCAAGAATCTCCCCTTTCAATCCAATCTCCTGGATCACTAGAGTCGTTATCTCTACCATCTCCATCATTGGCGATACCGACATCAGAAATAAGGTCGGCACCTAGAAGAACATTTTCTTTTAAATCAGGATGCTCCACAATGCCTGTATCGACAACAGCAACAACAATGTCTTCCTTTCCTGTAGTGATATCCCAAGCCGAAGGGAGCTCAATTCCCCCTGTTTTTTCGTAATAATGCCACTGGGACTCATAATAGGTATCTCCGTCGCCAGCTTCTCCTGGCTCGAGAGAGGCCTTTAGAAGAATATCTTCTTCAACATGCACAATGGTCCCTATGGGGAATTGGCCTTTTACTTGAGACTTTGAAGAAGCTTCCACGATAGCAACACTTGTACCAGCGCCAGCATTATTTTTTGTACTCGCTTGAGACTTAAAATTTTGATAATGAACAATAAACCTCTTGGCCTTAACACCAAAAGAACAAAAGAAGATTGCCACCACCACAATCGATTTCACCATAGTTTCTTCCTTGAAACACACAATTTTAATGCTACGTGTTAAACTTCCTATTTAACAGTATAGCTGCCTTTTATAAAGCAAGGCTTATGCCAACACTAAGAGCTTATAATTAGGTAAAAAGGGAAAATTCTGCCGAGGACAGTCAGGCCCATTAAGGGCCAGAGTGTCTTTCTTCATATTTCCTAAAGAGAGGAAGAAAAATCAATAGAATGATCACAGCGGCCATTTGAGGTCTAAAACTTATGTGAACAATGACCTCACTGAGATAATGAAAGAGGCACAGAAGAAGTCCCGTCACCAGTTGAGTCTTTTTAAAGTAAGCCCCTAGGGGACTAAGAGCTTGTATCAAAATGGTCACAATAAACATAGGCCCCGTAACCCAATCATTCTCAATAAAGAATTCACTTATTGGCAATAAAGTGTGTCCTCTTTGAAAATGCTCAAAGGCGATGACATTACCAAGATTTCCCATAAGCGAATCTATATTATGATTAGGAATGGCCCTTATTTTATAAATCCCGGCCATCGCATAACTCATCACTACACCCACCTGGGTTAAAGTAAGCAGGTGAGAATTAAAAACCCTATCCTCTTTAGTAGAAAAAGGCTTCTTTAGAAAAAGTAAAAGAGGAAGAATAAAAGTTATGACATAGTGATCATTAGCGTCGTGCCCAAAAGAACTTATGTAGGCGAAGTAAATAATATGCAAAAAGAAATGAACAATTCGCACTGCAGAAATCCAAGGGTAAATTCCTAAGATAAGAGAAAACAAAAGATGTAATGAAACAACCACTGGAATCAAAGTCGGAAAAAGCTCATAAGGAATCCAGCGAATAACAAGATGAGTGAAATTTGGCTCGGGATAATAAAAATAACCTAAAGTATGTAAACTTCGGGTGTAGGTATAATAAAAAAGCATCAAATAAAAGAGATGAATAGCAAGACTTTCTACCCCTACTCTTTGAAAATATCCTTTAATCTTATTTTGAAGGAATTTTTTGATAGCGAAATCTCCCTAAACTTTCTGATTCATCAATATTTTCTGTTTTTCGTACTTCTCTAATATCTATATTACCCTTGATAACTTCGTATTCTGCAGAATTAACTCTCTTAAAAAGGTTTGCCTCCAATTGCTTATGAGCATGGGTAAGGTGCTCACTATTTGCCTCTATCGCACTTCCTAAAATAAAAATCTGGTCATGGAGCAACCAATTGGTTTTGGGTTTAAGTAAACTTCGATTAAATGAATAAACGAGAGGCCTATCGAGTTTCTCACCGTCAATTTCGTGAATTTTAATAAAATACCAGTTATAGAAATACCGTGGCATATAAGAAAATAAATCCCAATTATAAAAGGGATACATACTATGCGTTTCCAATAGAGGAAGCATGATTTGAGTGGCAAAGAAATGAAACAAATAAATAGCGAGGGCGTAGTATTTGAGATTTTCTTTTCTTAAATTAAGCTTTTTAAATTGCATTCAGGTTTATTGTAATAAAAAAAGCCTCCATCCCTAGAGGCTTTTTAACTGGAATTCCAAAAGAAAAGGGAGCTTGCGCTCCCTTCAATTTATAGATTCATAATTTCTGATACGTTTGTAATTCTCGTGACATCTTCACCACGACATCCGTCCATTGGACAAATATTTGAAGAAACACATGATCCGTTTCTTACATAATCTGTTTCACCACGAACAAGGATACCTTCAATTTCACCAGTCTCTGCGTTAAAGACTGCAGAACCTGAGTTACCACCATAAGTGTCAAGAGAAGCTGAGAAGTAAACACTTCTAGAGTTATTTCTTACAAAAGCGCCATCAGCGATTTTGGTAGGAAGACCTGATGGGTGACCAATTACGACAAGCTCTTGACCGTCAGAGATTTTGCCTGATCTTCTAAAAGGCATAGCACGACGACCTGTTACCGCACGGTCAAGCTCTACCACCGCATAGTCCATTCCAGTTCTGTTATCGAGAACTTGCTTAATAAGTCTTTTACAGCTGTAAACATTGTCATTAGATACACTGTATTCAGTTTGACCTTGTCTTTCAGTTTCAAAACCAAATACGTAAGAATAAGAGTTACAAGCAGAAGCACCACGAATACAATGACCTGCTGTTACAAGAATATTTGGAGCTACTAAAAAGCCTGAACAATTTGCTGAGGCAATTTGCTCACGAAAAGGCTCGTCTTGGCAAAGACCTCTTGCAGCACCAAGCTGACGCCCACGAATTTTCGTCGTGTCGCCTGAGCGGCTAAGATTATTTGTTGGGATAAGCGCAGCCGTAGAACGGGCCATCTCAAGAAATAGAGGATTTGTTACTTCATAAACGTCACGACGGTTATCCTCACCGTATATGACTTTTTGACGAGCTTGGGCACTTAGACCAAAAGCTAGTGCGATTGAGAGAATAATTCCATTTACTTTCATAATTTGTTCCCTTTGTGGAAATGTATTGCCGAATTGATGCAGACATTAAACAAAGGGGAATTTTCATTGACAACTAACAATGCCTGACATTTTTACACCGGCATTGCGTCAAAATACTTAAGCCATAGTAATTATTACAGTTCTTCTAAATAACTAAACTGCCAGGTACGACCATCAGGATCCTTTAATTTAAAGAAAACCTTGTTTCCAACTTTAGAAAGTTGCGACTTCTGGGGAGACTTTTCGTTACGTGTTTTGTCACCAATTTTTCTGTAACTCATGAACTGAACTTTATGAATGAGGTCTTCTAACTGAGATAATTCCGGTAAAGAGAATTCAACCATGACATCTCTTTCACCCGCTTTATGAAAAAGTTGCTCGGCACTGGCCTGAGTTATAAAGAATTTGACGCTAGAGCTTTGTACCCAAATGCCATCACCGCCTTTTTCAGGCAGGATATCCAGGTCAAGGAGCTCACTAAAGAAATGAGCGAGCTCTTTTGGTTTTTGAGAATAGAGATTAAGATGTCCAACAGTTAGTCCCATGGACTAAGTATAACCTGTTTTTACATGCCAAAGAAAGGAATCACGCCGACACCATTACCAAAACCTGGAGCTTCAGGCTCGACTGGTGTCATACCTGGAGCAAGCTCTGGAATGACAGTAATTCGAGTCACGTCTTCACCGCGGCACCCGTCATCTTCACACTTATATACTCGGTTACAACCAGCTTCTTGATCAAGGTAATAATCTCTCTCTCCACGAACGAGAATGCCTTCAACGACACCAGTTTCTGCGTTAAAGACAGCAGAGCCTGAATTTCCACCAAAAGTATCAAGGTTGGCCTTAAAGAAGAAGTCATTTTGGTCATCCCGCACTTGAGCCCCATCTGCGACAATCTTAGGTAGACCTGAGGGGTGGCCGATAACGACAAGCTCAGTTCCTATGGAAACTCTTCCGGAAGTTCTTACCTTAAGTGCTTCTCGACCCTTAACTTTTCGATCGAGGCGAATAAGGGCGAAGTCATTCTTGGAAACGTGACTTAGGCTTTGATTGACGATTTCTTTACACTTGTAAACATCAGCAGCTGGCAAGACATGACCGTCACCCAATACACTAGACTCATAGTTAAAGGCCCATACACCATCATGACAAGCACTCTCAGAGCGAACGCAGTGACCAGCAGTGACTAAAAGGTCTTCACCGACAAGAAAGCCTGAACAGTTGCCAGCATTTACAACATCACTATAACTTTCGTCTTCACAGGCATTGATAAAGGAGTCCTTTAGTTTTTCAGGATTAATTGAATAAAACTGCCCATCATCGTCCAGAGACTTGATTTTATTGCTCTTAATCTGGACAGCAGTTGAATGAGCAAGCTTTTTGAAGAGCTCGTTAGTTGTATCTTCAACAAAGACCCTATTATCTTCTCCATATACGACTTTTGGAGTCGCTGCAAAAGTAAGATTTGATAATCCAACTAAAGCTAAAAGCGAAAGAGAGGTTGAAAGAGTAACGATTTTTTTCATATTAGAATCTCCAAAAAGTCCTTAAAGGGTGTTTTGCCATGTGAAAACCTATGAAAATGCGTCGACAATGACTATAACTAATATGGGAACCTTGTAAAAAGTGCCCCAAAATTTACAGGGATGTAAACAGATGTCAGAATGTCGCTAGATTTCATTTAGATGACAGAAAAGCTTTTCAAAAGAGAAATGAGGGAATGATCGTGCACTCGAAGTACAAGTGACTTTAGCCCATGAGACTCCCCTATAACCCTTTGAAGCCATAGGAGATGTAAATACTCACTCTTTTCCAGCAAAAATTCCTTACTTCCATTTTGGATATTCTCTTGCCACCAAGATCTTAAAAAGGATTTCTTGGAGATACCGAAAAGCCAATGTTCATGTATCTGAACGAGATTTTTCCAGTTCTTCATCAGTTCAAAACTTTGGTGGGCATTTTTACTAAAGCCAAAGCATGGATCAAACACCACTCGTCCCATTAAATCCTCCTTCACGACCTTGAAGTGGTCTTGGACTTTTGTCACTATTTCGAAGGAAGACAACTCTTCCTCCATTAAATAATGCATATGACGAGTGCTCTCTTCCCTTGATGGCACCAAAGAATGACAGAAAATAAAACGGGATTCTTTATAGTCCCTAAGAAACTTTTCAACAGGATCATCCCATTGTCCAGAGACATCATTCCAGATAAATTGCGATGTCTTAAATCCACATTTTTCGAGACTTTCAAAAAACCAGAAAACCACATCTGGTTTATAGCTATCAAGAGAGATTACTTTATTCTGAAAGGATTCAGTGTTTCTAAAAAAGAATTCAAGTCTTTCCTTTTCAAGATCTTCACTAATGGCTTCATTCATAGGTGCTGTTGACTCAGCACCTACGTCTATAATCTCGAAAGAATGAAATGATTGAAGAAAGTTTTCCTTTAAATAGGAACCACCATCACTAAAAGAGTTAGGGGTGATATTCATCACCCCCATACTTAAGACATTATCCATTAAACTGGAAGAGGATCATCACCAGTGTTTTTGTCGCCCGAATCTTCAGATGTTTTTTCAACGACGGTTTCCTTGTTATCCTTATTATCTTCGGAACCCTCAGGCGGTGTTTTAATCAAAGGTACACCAATATCCTTACCATCAACAAGATCTTGTACTTGTTTTGAATCCAGAGTTTCCCAGATGATAAGACCTTCTGCTAAACGATCTAGGGCTTCTCTGTTTTCTTTAAGAATAGTAATGGCCTTCTCATAATTCTCATCAATAATGCGATGAATTTCTTCATCAATCTCCTCGCCTGTTTTTTCAGAATAGTTTGAAGAGCTCGGAGCCGCCCATGGATTGGACTGATCTTTGTGATAATTAATGGGACCCATCTTTTGGGACATCCCCCAATTACAAACCATACGTCTGGCAATGCTGGTAGCCCGCTCAATATCATTTGAAGCACCACTAGTGATTTCACCAAAAATGAGCTCTTCGGCACAACGACCACCCATAAGTACCGCAATTTCTTCTTGGGCGCGAATTCTCGTCATACTGAGAATATCTTCATCGGGAAGAGTGACAGTAACGCCCAGGGCGCCACCACGAGGCATAATAGAAACCTTATGAACTGGATCCGTATGTTCGAGGTTGATTCCAACTAAAGCATGGCCAGCTTCATGAAATGCCGTCACTCGCTTTTCTTTATCGGAGATAACCATAGATTTACGCTCTGGACCCATCAGCACTTTATCCTTGGCCATCTCAAAATCGTTATGATCGAGACTTTTCTTATTCAATCTTGCCGCATTGAGAGCGGCTTCATTAACAAGGTTAGCGAGGTCAGCACCTGTAAATCCAGGAGTTCCCTTTGCCACAACTTCAAGGTTAACATCTTCAGCAAGAGGAGTTTTTCCAGTATGAACTTTTAAGATTCCAAGGCGACCTCTCACATCAGGTGAGCCGACAGTCACTCTCCGATCAAAACGACCAGGTCTTAAAAGGGCCGGATCAAGAACATCGATTCTGTTCGTCGCCGCAATAAGGATAACACCTTCGTTAGATTCAAATCCGTCCATTTCAACAAGAAGCTGATTGAGGGTTTGCTCTCTTTCATCATGGCCACCACCCATACCGTGACCACGGTGGCGTCCTACGGCGTCGATTTCATCAATAAAGATGATACAAGGTGCATGTTTCTTACCTTGCTCAAAAAGATCACGCACACGCGAGGCACCCACACCAACAAACATCTCAACGAAATCAGAGCCAGAGATACTAAAGAAGGGAACATCAGCTTCCCCAGCAACAGCACGAGCTAAAAGAGTTTTTCCAGTCCCTGGAGGTCCGACAAGGATCACACCTTTAGGAATCTTTCCACCTAGTTTCGTGTATTTTTTAGGATCTTTAAGAAAATCGACGATTTCTCTTAGTTCTTCTTTGGCTTCTTCCACACCAGAGACGTCTTTAAAAGTGACTTTCTTGTCATGGGCAGAAAGCATCTTTGCCTTGGATTTACCAAAGCTCATGGCCTTGCCACCACCTGCTTGAATTTGGCGCAAGAAAAAGTAAAAAATTACAATGAGAAGAAGAATCGGACCCCAATTAATAAGAAGGGTTGTAAAGAAAGTCTGCTTTTCAGGTTCGTCATATTCAGGGGTCAAGCCATTTTCTCTAAGAATGGAAAAAGTTGTATCTCCCGTATCCCCTATTAATGTAAAACGATCACCTTGGCGAAAGCCTTCTTTAAATTTTCCAATAATTCGATCTTTACCTTTAAAGGTCACTTCAGAGACATTTTTACTTTCTACTGCGTTGATAAATTCAGGATATGTAATTCTCTGATAGGGCTCTTTATTATCCATAGCAAATTGACCGACGAAGAGGGCCAAAAGAAGGACCATAATCCAGAGGGAAATCGTTTTATGCTGTTGTTTCATGGGTCTGCATTCCTCGAGTTGGTGAAGTAATCTTCACGACTTAATGGTTTTTCTATTTTAGAGGGCCTTTGCTCAATTTACAAGAAAGCAAGTGTTACACATTGCTCTATAAGGCCATTTAAAAGGCCACACAAAAGCCATCGAAGGGTTGGTTAAGTCTATTTTGTTTGATGGCCTGAGCGTAAAGATGTGACATCGGTCGAATATTCCATTGGGGATTCCCTTTAACTAGGCTTCCCAGAAAGTCATCCTCTTTTAGTCCTTTAAGGCCAAAAGACTTACCACGATAGAGAACAAAGGGAAGCGCCTTCCCTTTTAAAACTTCCCTTCTCATTTCTTTAAGAGTTGTAACCTGTCTAGGAATATCCGAAGCTAATGAAGTGTTAATTTCACTCCACAGTTTTTCTAATAAATTGATGAAGGATTCGTGAAATACCAAAACCATCTGAGGATAGACCTTCACTCTCACCCCGCCACTGAAGCGAAAAGTGCCACAATTCTTACCAGAAACAAAGGCCGAAATAACCTTGGAGAGGTTTTGACGAATCTCACCCCTTTCTACTTGGCTATAATTTTTGATAACAACCGCAAGTTTTTGCTTAAGCCTTTGTTCACAATGAGGAGATAACTCCTTAGTCTCCTTTTTCCAAAACAAATCGAGGTACCGAAATTCATCCCCATAACTTATATGATCAATAGGAAATTCTTGGGATCGAAATTGACTCGCCCACTGATTCGCCCGTTCAACATAATGAGCTAAACCTTTGGGAAAGATTTTAAAAAGAGCGGGGCTTACTTCCCCTCTTATGCGATTCCTTTGATAGCGAATATCAACATTGCTTCCATCGACGATAAATGGAATACGCGCTTTTTTTATTTGGTAATTAATCTGAGCCTTAGTGAGGCAATGAAAAGGCCTTCTAATCAACCCATTAACTAGGGGAATTCCCATAACCAATTCACTTTGAGAAGAGCCAAGGAGAGAGCGTAAATACCATTCAAAGCTATCATCAATATGATGAGCTAAAAAAAGGACCTCACCACAACTCAAGGCGCTCTTGAGTATATGACGTCTTTTCTTTCGTGCCCACTTTTCTATATTAGATTGGGGAGGCTTATCTTTTATAGTCGTAACCTCCAGCTCCCAGCCCCATTCATCGCACCAACTCTTTAAAAGCTTAGCCTGGCTTTTACTCTCCTTTCTTAATCCATGATCGAGGTGCAAAAATCTCACTGACTTAATAAATCCTTTTTCTTTGAGAGCGACAAGAATATGAGCGAGCAACATGCTATCAACACCACCACTTAAGCCGAGGAGAACCTTCCTTTCAGGTAACAGAAGGTCATACTTTTCGATAAAGTTTTCAACATGCTCAATAAGCAATGAATTTTTGATAAAAGATTGCATATAAAAACCTTAAAAAAGAATTCCCCTAGCTCCTTCAATAAGGCCAAAAAGACCCTATAAGTTCGCGGAATTCATAGTAAAGAGTTATTGACAGTTACTCAAGACTTCATTAATATCGCAGCCTCATATAAATGATGATGGCTTTGTAGCTCAGTTGGTTAGAGCGTAGCATTCATAACGCTAAGGTCGGCAGTTCGATCCTGCCCAAAGCCACCAC
>JASBRV010000026.1 GCA_030149295.1 Bacteriovoracales bacterium
GAACCAAGGCATGAACTCCATTTTTAAAACTCTGGCCAACTCGTAGACTTAAATCTTCTTGAGATTTTCGATAAGTATATTGAGGCAGTATTTCCTTCAATTTGTCCTCAGCACGAAAAACCTTTTTGATATTTTCCCCTGAGAACTCAAAACCAAAAGGCTTCTCTCCTCCTTCAATGCTTTGGGGATACAGAGCTTCGGCCTCAAAAGCCACGGCCCTCTTTGTAGCCGCATCAAGGTCAAAGTCAATAGCCTCGGCGATCTCCTGAAGTTGGTCGTCGTAAAGATTAAAGAAATGATAGTACCAATATTTCTTCAAATCATACTTATGAAAAAGAGCGGCTAATGTCTGTTGGTACTCACGATCCTCTTTCACGACTCTCACCGCAGTAAGAAGAACTTTAAGCAGGTCAATACTATCTTCAAGTCCCCGGTGAGTTTCACCAGGGGCAATCCCCCAGTCCACAATAAAATGATCCAGCTTGTAAGACTGTTTATAGGGAAAAAGTAGGGCGAGAAAAGGCATGCTGTCCTCGTATGACTCGCGCCCACTACCATCATCAATTTCCTCGAAGAAATCGCTCAGAAAACTTTTCTCAAAGTCGGCGTTATGGGCAATCAGAGAATTCCCAAAGAGCTCGGTCACCTCAGGCTCAACTGTTTCCCAAGGAGGGGCTTTTCGGCAAGCCTCTTCAGAGATCCCAGTTAGCTTTTGGATAAAGAAGCTTGGCGGAAACTGAGGCCTGACTAAGGAACTAAAGCGCTTAACAAGTTTTGTTCCCTCAAAAGCCAGAAAGCCTACATCAATAATGTCATCATCAAGCGGGTCGGTGCCCGTCGTTTCAATATCAATGACCGCCCATCTTCCTAGACCAGCGAGATCGCACAGTTCAGACTCTATCGCCATGCAGAAAATCCTTTTGTTTAAAACTTAGTCTCTAATCTAGGACAATTCTCACGTTAAGAGAATTGCGCAAGCCTCACATTTCACATATAAAAGGTTTAATGACGACAGCTCAAATTTTTCAAATTCAATCCACCCTTATCGTGACACTCATGATCATTGGACTTTATTTCAGAAAGGACAGGTCTAAACATGTGAAAATTATGGGAACAACAATTGTTTGGGACATTTTACTCGTCCTTCAAATTGAGCTAAGCCGCGGAGCCATTATCAAGGCATCCAAAGCTGTGACTAATGAAATGATGCTTAATATTCACGTCTCTATTGCTGTCAGTACTGTCCTCTTCTACTTTGCAATGATCTATACGGGAAGAAAGCTTCTTCAAGGAGAGGCGAAAATTCGTCACCTTCATAAGAGATTAGGTTGGGCAACTTTTACTCTAAGAATACTCACTTATGTAACGAGCTTTTGGGCCGTTACCCAATAATCAATTTATTAAAAAAGGTAACCCTATGGTTGATTTTGCAAGCGTTGAAAGCCTCATCAAAAGCCAGATTGAAGATGCTGTTGTCAAAGTAACAGATCTTACTGGAACAGAAGACCACTTAGGCATCATGATTATTAGTAATGCCTTTGAAGGAAAAATGCTTATCCAGCAACACCAAATGATCATGGATATTTTGAGAGAAAAATTAAACTCAAATGAAATACACGCCGTTCAATTAAAAACCCTAACTGTGGCAAAGGCCGAAGCACAAGGTTTATTAGGAGGTTAAAATGAGTAATGACAATAATCCCTTTAATATTTTAGGAAGTGACAAAGTCCCTCAAGAAGGTGGAAAAGCTATTCAGGAAGAGAACAGCTCTGGAGATCTTAATGATAGGATTAAAAACTTAATCAACAGCTCAGAGATTTTTCTTTTTATGAAAGGAAATCCCCAAATGCCTCAGTGTGGATTTAGCGCTAATGTCATTGGTATTTTAAATGCCATGAATGTTAAATATAACACTTTTGATATTCTCACTGACATGGATATCCGCCAAGGGGTCAAAGTTTTTAGCAACTGGCCGACCTATCCCCAACTCTACGTAAAAGGAAATCTCGTAGGGGGCAATGACATCATAATGGAGATGTACGAAGCCGGCGAATTAGCAGAGGTTCTTAACTCTTAAAAATCAAACTTACTTGTAAGGTCGAGGTGCTGTGGACCCACTTCGACCTTTAAGTCCATATTGATAATCTGATTGTAAAAAGCACCACTCATCATATTTTGGCATCTGACATGGGCCCAAGCTCCCATAGGGATAGTCATATTCATTTCTACTCCAAAGAAACTTTTATCTTTCCAATGCATATTGATCACATGAAAGCCGTCGAAGCGGTTGGCACCACATGACTCTTTTAAAGAGTGCACATCCCAGCCTTCAATTCCCTTAACCCTGTTTTGATAAAGAACCATCATATCCGGAAGTCCATCACTAACATAATGGTTAATCGCCAAGACCTTAATTCCGTTGGTTCCAATAATAGGATAAGTTAAGGACTCTTCACCTATGCTAAGAACAAGTCGTACTTTCGCCCCTAATTTATCAAGGAAAGAGTGACTGGCTATTCCTGTTTGATGGCCGAGCTCATGAATTAATAGACTCACCCAGAGGAAGGGACTGCTATCAATTCTTTTTTCCACCATTTCCCTATTGACGAAAATTGGAAATGAACGATCAAAACCAGTTTTGGCAATACGAGGAGATTTTTCAAGATCACTGTCGTAGAAAAATCCTTTAAACTCACTTTCGTTGATAAAAATGATTTTCGCTTTAGAACTATCTTCTTGCAGGATATTTAAAATATCCATGAGTACCCTTCTTTCGATTTCATCAAAATGAACAGCATGTTGCTGTAGGGAAGAGACGATATTCTTAGATAAGGACTGATAAAAAAAGGCCGCTTGATTTTCATGAAAACCACTGCCATTACCGACGATATCTCCACTTTGAAATTCTCTTTCATCAAATTCCATCTCATTGAGAAATTCTTGAAAGTCAGTATTGCGTTTTTTTATTTCAAATCGCTTTAATCTCAAATGCTCATGGTCTCCCAGATTATCTGGGTTATCGTGATCATTTCTTTCCCAGCCATTTCCAACAATGTCGCCAGAAAATCTTTGGTCTCCCATATTCAAATTAAAAGCTAAAGGTGATTGTAACTTAAAAAGAAAAAGAAAAATTAATAAGGCTTTCATCCATCAACCTCCACTTCTTTTGACAGTTCAAAGAATTGAACATTGAGTTGGTAAACAGCATCGCCTTCGAAATCATTTCTATACTTACTATTGAAGTCCTGTACAAAATTAGCAATGTCCTTCATCGCCTCATCTAATTGTTCCTGCTTAGAAATATTGAGAGTCAAACCTTGAAACATTCGATTGTTAACATCTTGCTCATCAATAGCCTGTGAAGCCTGAAAAAGCATTCCTCTGTGGTGATTTTTTATAGCAGCAGAAGGAATCCCATTTCCTGTATGAGTTCTTTTGGTCGCTTCCCTTAAACCTCGCTCAGGATCATCTTCAATGAGCCCCACTGACTTAAGATTATAAATGGCGCTTTTAATTTGAGCAGGTGTTACCTTTCTTCTAAGTGCTCTGTGCATCCAATCGAGATCATAGATAAAGTCCTTTCTGGAAATTAGTGCTTTAACAGCATAACAATACCAATCGCTAACTAAAGCAAATTGCTCATAACTAATTTTTTGATATTCATTTTTTCCACTAATACGAGTTGCCTCTTCCATAAGAGGCATAATGTCCTTTCCATTGCCTTTTCTTTTTTCAATCTCTACCAAGATTTCAAAATACTTTCGCTCGCCTTGAGTAAAATTAAAATCTTCAGCAAAACTTACGATCATCTTGGTAGTTGGCAAACGCGTTTTGTTTAAAACCATAGCAAGAGAACTTGGTGAACGATATCCTAGTCTTTGTGCCCAGTTTTTTAGATTATAGGGACCGTGGCTATATTTACCATAGGCGTTTACGTAGGAGTTCAAAAAATCTACATAATCCGTAAAATCAAAAAGATTTGGTTTTTCTTTCGTGATTGAATCCAACATTACTCAACCTCCTTACACATTGGAAGCTGATAACGAATCCATTCCCTTTCATTATTCGGGTGGGTTACCAAGAAATCAAAATCTGTCTTAAGTTGGTAGGGCTTTTCACCCCACTGTAAACATTTGCGTCTACTATTTTCAACAGTCCATACGACACAGCCGTAGTGGTAACCTTTTACTTTTTTTCTAGGTCTTATTTCGACATTCCCCATTTTAAACACTTTTCTTTTAATTGGCTCAATATAGCCTTGTTCGGGACCAGAGAGACAAAGCTCATCCACATCCAGATAGAGTCCGTAGCCCATGTCAATCTGGGGAAGTTTCATGGAGAGAGCTTCAGATAGAGTCCTTAAATCACTAGGACTGACCTCTTTAGCCTCAAGAGAAACAAAAGCTAAACATAGTATTAGTAGCCTCAGCATAAAATTTGCCTTTCATCATTTGGGTCAATAACAAGACAATTTTAGCGATTTTGTGAAAAATTTTTGGGGTTCTTGAAAAACCTTCTCAGGCCGTAAAAATATTGGACGTTCTTTTGCCGCCCTCAGTGACCTAAAACCAGGGACTTAATTCGCTTCGCATGCTCTTGGCTCCCAATATAAATAAGGATTTGGCCACTTTTAAGCTCAGTGAGAGGATTGACGTTGGTCTCGTATTTGTCCCAATGGTCTCCTATTCCCAGGATAGTGACTCCACAATCACTGTAAAAATCCACGTCTTTGAGCTTCTTTCCTACTATGGGAGAAGTCTCAGGAATCTCTTGCTCTCGAATCTTATCAGAAACATCATCAATAAATTGAGTTACATGGGGGCGTAAAACCTCTGAAGCCATTCTTAGACCTCCTATATAGTTAGGGGAAACAACTCTACTTGCCCCCGCCCTTTTCAGCTTTTTAATCATAGTGAGTTCAACGGCTTTTGAGACAATTGAGAGTCTTGGTTGAAGAAGTTTAGCTGTCACCGTGAGAAAAAGATTATCTTTGTCATTTGAAAGGGCAGCAACCAAAACCTGAGCCTTTTCAATTCCAGCTTCTTCAAGAAGATGGTCACTGGTTGCGTCACCGATAAGGACTGAGAGTTTAGGAAACTCTGCCAGAATTTCTTCTTTCTTATGAGGATCACTTTCTAAAACCACACAGTCAGCTCCGAGAGCACAAATTTCTCGAATCACATGAATACCAGTCTCCCCTGCCCCACAAACAATGTAATGGTTCTCCATTTTTCCAATCCTTCTTTTCACTCGCTCTCCATAGAAAGCGTCACGTAAGTTACCCTCAATAATATATGCAGTCACAATTGAAGTTGAATAAAGAACAACGCCCATTCCACCAAACATAAGAAGAGTGGTGTAAACGATCGCCCAAGGACTTTCGTGAATGCCCAGAAAGTCTCCATATCCAACCGTGCTCAAAGTAATGCTCGTCATATGGAGAAGACGAAGCAAAGACTCCTCTGGGTAGAGAACTTTAAAGCCCATGATTCCAATGGTGAGAGTCCCAAATAAAAGATACATGGGAATTTTTAAGCCACCCCAGGCCTTAAGATAATCAAACATTTTATTCAGTTTTAGTTAGAACCAGACAAAATTCTTTTTCATGACTAGGGAGCAAACCTTTTCTGACTTCTACAAAATCATAATTAAGAGCAAGCCTATCAATTTCATCGAGCTCACTCATTTGAAAACCCTTATCCATTTTAATAGTCATAATAATGCCGTTACATTCATCAAGTTTACTCACTAATTTTAAAAGGGACTCAAGGGCTTCCAAAGAATTAGTATCCACATCAAAGACGACCCAATTAACAGGGGGAAAACCTTTGAGGTGCTTACTTTTTAAATCATCATATTTTTGCTTCAGTTGAAGAAAGCCCTCAGAAAAATCCTCCCTTATCTTGGCATCAACTTGCTGAGGGTCAACACCGATAACCCGGTATCCTTTTTTCAAAAGATAGTAAGTCGACCCACCTGGACTACAACCTATATCGAGAAAGACATCGTCATGGGCCACAAGAGGCCTAAAATGCTTAAAGGCCTCTCCCAGTTTTTGATAAGCATTGCTGGGTGCGCGCTCCTCTCTAGGAATTGGTGAAACACCATTATAAGGAGCAAAGTCACCGCGTATTTGAAAACGGACACCTAAAGCAAACTCTTCTTGATCTACTCTGACAAAGTCGATCACGTGACCACGATTTTTCCTATCACCCATATCGCCCTCTTCACTTATGAGGTCCCAGCGATGAACGGTGATAGCGTTATATTTCTTCTCAAGCTCAGGAAGCTTAGCCTCACATTCTGCAAGACTTCCTCGCATAATAAGTATTCCTTTGCTCAAAGCAAAGACAGTGGGAAGTTCGCGAAAGGCTTCGGGCTGATGCTCTTTATCCAAAGTGTAGGTGACAAATCCATGGGCTCCAGATTTAAAATGCCAGTGAGAATAAAAGCGGGCCATCTCTTCCTTAAGAAAACCCATAGTGTGAATCAGAGTAATAAAATATGCTTCGGGTTCCTTTCTCACGAGTCCTCTTTTTCTCCCATGATATCCTCATTGAATTCCACATTGTGATAAACTTTTTGGACATCATCATCGTCTTCTAGAGCATCAATGAGTTTTTGAAAACTCTCCCAAGTTCCTGAATCGATTTCTTTCATGGTAGTAGGGATACGTTCAAGACCGGCTTCTTTTGCTTCAAGATTCAAATCCTGTAACTTTTTTTGAAGAGATCCAAAATCCTCCATGGCCGTAGTCACGGTAATAAGGTCTTCTTCAAACTCCACATCTTCAGCTCCCCCATCGATCATCTCCATAGTGAAGTCATCTTCTTCAAGGTCGCCCTTTTCGAGAGTAAAAATTCCTTTTCTATCAAAGACAAATTCGAGACAGCCATCTTTACCAAGGTTGCCACCATACTTCCTAAAGTAGCTGCGAACATTACCAACGGTTCTGGTATTATTATCAGTAGCACATTCAACAAAGACTGCGATACCATCAGGACCATAGCCTTCAAAAGTTACATCTTCATAACTGGTGCCATCAGCTCCTGATGCTTTTTTAATGGCCCTTTCAATATTATCCTTGGGCATATTTTGGCCGCGAGCATTTTGAATAGCGAGGCGTAAACGAGGATTAGTTTCAGGGTCATCACTACCATTTTTAACAGCAACGGTAATTTCCTTAATAAGTTTAGTGAATATCTTCCCTCTCTTGGCATCTTGAGCCCCTTTACGGTGACGAATATTGGCCCATTTCGAGTGACCTGCCATGACGGTAATCTCCTAAAGTTTTGAATCTAGCTTTTGAATACGAGCTTTATACTTTGCCAGAAATTGTACAACGAGCAAAAGCATTAAGAAAATCACAAACCAAAAGCCGTGAATGACCCCATACAGCACATAAGCAGCCCCCTGAATCATCTTTTGTAACCAGGGTCTTTCCAAAATATAGGGTGTATGCTGCGGAGCAAATCCGTAGTACCACTTAATAAAGGCACGCCCAAGGGCGTACTTCTTTAAAACTTGATCCCGCCATACTTGAAAATAATTAACAATATAGTGCTCTTCGCCAAAGCCGGCAGTAAAGAAGAAGCAAGCCTGCTTCTCAAGCAGGGCTTCGATATCCTCAGGTGTATTTTGAATGGCCTGACTTGAAAAACTGCAAAAACCAAAACGATCACACCAAAAAAGGCGAACGGTATAACAGCGATTATTTTCAAGGTTCTTAACCGATGCTCTTCCTGAAATTTCTGCGGTTTCTAAATCCACTAGATTTGAGCGACTAAGACCCAAGCCACCAATCGTGTCATTATTATTATCAGCATCCACCACAGCATCACATAAAGTGTTCGTCGCCCCAGCCTCGGGATGGGCAAATAGGCCTTGAAGAGTACCGCTTGTAAAAGAAAAGGCTGAATAACTGGCGCGAAGAAGTGAGTCCCCCTTGGTCAACTCAGAGAGGTTCACAGTACTTTCATTAAAGATACGGTTACTAAAATTGACTTCATAATACTCCCCCGTGAAATTTCCGGGAGTGATCTGATCTCCTACAGAAAGATTTCCTTCGTTAAGAAAGAAAAATAAAACGACCGAGTCATTCACACTTGGGGTAGCATTGGTGGCAAAGTCGCCACAATCAAAAACTAAATCAGTGCTATTGCATATTGATTGAAGGCTAAGGTTTGCCGTCACAATGGCATCAGTGAATTGACCCAAGGTCGCGATCACAAAATAACTTCCCGTTGCACTATCTGCTGCGGCCACATGGAGATCATCCTGGTTGCCATTAACATCCACATCGAGGCTAAAAGTGAGCTGAGTGGTTACAGCGTCATTACCTACCGTCGTGATCTGAGGAAGATTGGCCCTATTTGGATAGTAACTAAATTGGGTGTTAACCGTCGTTGCTGTTGGATTTATGATGGGAATATAGAGTTTGTGGGGATTGCCAGAGTTATTGCTTTGACCACCTTCTTCAAAGATATCATAGCTATTAGCTCCGTTATTTGTTTTTAAGGTGACGAGAAAGTCCTCAACATTATTAACAATAGTGTTGTCAGTAACAGACTGAGCGTGAAGGGACCCATGAAGGCCAAAGAGCGCCGAAAAAAAGAATAAGACTCTTAGCATAGTTAAATTATCCCCTTTCTCGACAATTAATGTCAAAGTCTTTTAAAGCAGCCTATTAAAGAGCTTCATTTTCGAGATAGGCCTTTACTTCCATTAAGACGGTGGCAAAGTCTATGGGATCGGCACAGGTCCAGTCAGCAAATTGGCGAGAAGGGGCGACAAATTTTTGGTGCATAGGCTCAACTTGGGCTTCAAATTGCTTCTTTACACCCTCCTCAGTTCTTCCTCTCTCTTCAACATCTCTTTTTAAGCGGCGAGAAAAACGTAACTCCTTTGGAGTGTCAAAGAAAACGGTCTTATCTAAACAGGCTCTTACTTTGGAGTCGTGAAGAATGAGAATGCCATCAACGATAACGATATTTTGGCACTTTACTCTTTGCGTTTCTTTTAGCCGAGAATGGGTAGCAAAATCGTATAAGGGAATATCACAATCTTTTCCCTTTTTAAGATCCTTTAATTTTTTTGCCAAAAGTTTGAAGTCAATACTATCAGGATGGTCAAAATTTACGCTACCGCCATCATAGTCAAAGCGAGAGGACTGATCGATGTAGAAATTGTCTTGATAAACTAAGCTACAAGAGTTTTCAGGAAGTAGTTCATAAAGTTTTTGAGCAAAATAAGTCTTACCCGAACCACTTCCCCCCGATACCCCAAGGATAAATGCCATCGTTTATCCTTTGGTTACATCGTTTGAAAGAGACGATCCCCGGCATCACCAAGACCAGGAATGAGGTAACCTTTGTCATTAAGTTCACTCTCTTCATTCAGGTAGAAGAATTCCACATCGGGATGAAAATGATGAATTCTTTCAAGACCATAACTTGATGCTAAGACGGAGAGAACCTTGATCGATCCGACATCATAGCTTTTAAGCCTATCGATACAGGCAATCAAAGTATCACCTGTTGCCAGTAACGGGTCACAGAGGATGATTTGCTTGCCTTTAACATCTGCAGGCATTTTAAAATAATACTCAACCGTATTATTGATAAATTTATCGCGATAAATTCCAATAAAACCCACTTGTGCAAAAGGGATCATGGAAAGAACGCCATCAAGCATGCCATTTCCTGCACGTAATACCGACACAACCACTGGAGGATTCACAATTCTTTCAATTTCCGTTTTCGCTATAGGAGTCTCTATTTTTTGATGATCAAAGTCGTCCCAATCACGCATAACTTCATAAGCTAGTATGCGAGAAATTTCTCCCATCATCTCCCTGAACTCTTTTGAGAGGGTGTTCTTGTCCCGAAGATATCCTAACTTATGCCTTAATAATGGATGATCAATTTTATTTCGCTTACCTTTACTCATTTTGTCCTCTATTTATTTTTCCAATAAATCTTTTTAAAAAACGGTTCCATCACTTTCTATTTTAATAGGTGGACTACTATCTGCCCTTTTGTTTGCCGCTAATCGACGACCTGCCCACCAGGTACCTCCCTCTAGAACTTTTACTAAGGGGAAATCACTTTCACTTAAACTCATCTCTTTTCGAACTCTTTGGGCACACTCATCTAGTAAGCAAATGGTAAGAGCGCGCCACTCAATAATCAATTCACTTTCCGGTTTCCATGCCTTGGAGTAGTCAGCCTCATTTTTAAGACTGATCAGTCCCCCATCAACAAAGAGGCCACCATTACGATATTCAGGTAAGCCTGTAAGTTTTTCCATTTCAGTGACTCGAATCCCTGCTTCTTCCAAAGGCTCAATTAAACTATAGGAGAGCCATTGAGAAAGTTTATGAAAAGGAACTAATTCTCCAAGAGGAGAATATTCCCAAACATCGCCTAGATTCACTCCCTCCTTTTCTAATCGCCCTGGCCAGATAGGTCCTAGGGGCAGAAGAAGTGTTTTCAAAAGCTCTTCTGCTGGGAGCTCTTTTCCATATTCCTTTAAAAAGAAATCGACTAAGCCACCTAAACGACCATCGGGGAAAAAATCAGAATTTTTCTCTACAACCTCTCCAAGTTTTTGAATGAGCTTCACTCGCCCCATTTCTCCAATGAGAGGATTTTCCTCACTCACTTGAAATTCTTCACGGAGTTTTTCCAAACTAAAACTCTGTAATCCTTTAGCTGTGGCTTGTGCTTTTCCTTCCTTTGAATAGCTTCCAGAAAAGAAAATATGGAAACTGACCACACCTAAACCCTCTGAGCGTGAATAGGATTCATTGGTTTCCTTTTCAACATATTTCCACTGAGCGCCGGCTCCTGCATCAAGTAAAACAGAAGTAATCACTAGTTCAACTAGAGTTCGTGCTTTCTCTCTTTCATCTAGTGTTTGAAAGAAATGACTTTTTGTTGCCAATCTATCGTGACCACCAGCTTTGAAATGAACGTATCTAGCGTGAAAAGGAATATCTAAAGACGGATAATTTTCTTTAATGGTTTGGATAACGTGACTGGTGATATCAGGCCAACGATCCTCATGATAATTAAAGTATCCTTCCCCTTGTTTAACTCGGTGAAAAATCTTGAAAGCCTGCTCACGAATTGTTTTGGGGGAAAATAAATGATTTATTTCATCATTCATCCTTTCACTACTCTTCAATTTCACGCCCCTTCACCTTATCCAAATCTTTAGCGGACTTCACTTCTCCAGGGGTGAAATATCCCGCTGCTTTTTTCGCTTCAATCTCGACTTGAGCATCGGCAGGTACCAACTCGGGTGGAATCTCAATACGATTAACGACTTCAATGCCACTACCAACAATGGCGTTGTATTTCATATTACTCATTGAGTGAAGATTATGTATTTTCTTAATACCAAAGAAATGAAGAATATCAGGCATGAGCTCTTGAAAACGAGCATCTTCCACCCCGGCAACACATTCGGTACGATGAAAATAAGTCGCAGCAGAGTCTCCTCCCTTTTGCCTTTTTCTTGCATTGTAGACGAGAAACTTAGTCACTTCTCCTAAGGCCCGTCCTTCTTTCCGATAATAAGCAATGATTCCAACACCATTTCTTTGAGCCGTTCTCGCCGCATCTTCGATTCCATAAATCAAATAAGGGCGACAGGTGCAAATATCAGAACCAAAAACATCGGAACCATTACACTCATCATGGACACGACAGGTAAGCTCAACACTAGGGTCAGAAAGCTTAGAGACATCTCCCATAATGTAAACGCTCGTGCTGCCAATTGGTGGCAGCATAACTTTTAGATCTGGACGTGTGACAAGTTCAGGAAAGATACCACCCGTCTCTCTAAAGAGAACCTTTCTCAGTTCCCCCTCTTCGCAACCTAATCTCTTGGCGATGCCTGGTAAATACCAAACCGGCTCAAAGGCCACCTTCGTAATTTTGATATCCCGGTTTTCAGTCACAATATTGCCATCAACTTTCAAACGACCAGCATCAATCGCTTGATGGATCTCCGGTATACCTAAACGGGCTTGAGTGACTGCAATAGTGGGCCTTATATCGTAGCCTTCATCAAAGTATTTCTTGAAATTAATATTCACATCGTAGCCCCATGGATCGATGGACACCATCTTTTCAGGATCAGACCAAGAATCAAAAGGACCGATCTGGACCGGACTTTCTGTATTTTCTAGATCTGGTTTGTGATCCTCTGGATACTGTTTTGAAGCGACAGAGAGCGCGCGATAGATGGTATAACTTCCCGAATGAGTACCAATCGCATTCCGTGCTCTTGGGTTGGTAATTGATGCTATTACAGGACCTCGCTTGAGAGGATCTTTATTACCCCACTCAATGGGAAGAGATTCTTTATAAATTTGGGTCGGGTGTGAGGCCAAAATAATATGCGATGACCTTTTAAATTCTTTCATGATGATTCCTTATGACATCCAATTGCTGTCGTTTTGTTTTTCCCACTTCTTAGTTACTTTTTTTACATCACTCCAAAAATCTAATGAATGATGACCAGTAATATCTCCGTGCCCGAATTTCGATGCATTAATTCCACCAAAACTAAAAGGCTCTCTTGGCACAGGCACTCCTACATTAACTCCGACCATACCCGCACTGGCCATGGTGACAACCCTTTCGGCAAGTGCACCATTATTAGTAAAAACTGAACAAGCATTGCCATACTCTGAAGAGTTTTCGATCTTCATGGCGGCAGAAATATCTTGGCAACGAATGATGGAAAGAACGGGGCCAAAGAGTTCAACCTTTGCCGCCTCACTACCGGGCTCCACACCATCTAAGATTGTGGGACCAATCCAATGGCCCTCTTCCATTCCCTGAGGGGCCTTCACTTCTCTTCCATCTAAAAGGACTTTAGCCCCAGCCTTTTCCGCCTTAGAAATGGCCTCTTTGAGAAACGCCACTTGTTCTTTTGTTATAATCGCGCCCATATCGCGACCGAGCTCTAAAGAGGCAGCACGCTCCTTGATTTTTTCAATTTGGGAATCGCAATTACCTACGGCTAAAAGCACACTGGCGGCCATACAGCGTTGACCAGCACACCCTGTAAACGAATCACTGATACCAGGTCCCGCAATTTCAGCATTGGCATCCGGAAGAAGCACGATATGGTTTTTAGCTCCCCCCAAGGCAAGAACCCTTTTACCAAGGGCCGTTCCCCTTTGATAAACCATTTTGGCAACTTTTGTAGAGCCGACAAAACCAATCGCACTTACATCTTGATGATCAATAATCCCTTCAACCACTTCCTTTCCTCCATGGACAACTGAAAGCAGCCCATCTGGTAGTCCCGCTTCTTTAAGAGCATTGGCCACTAGCATGGCCGTTAAGGGTGTTTTTTCTGAAGGCTTCCAAATATAGGCGTTACCCAAAGTTAGACTAATGGGAATCGTCCACATAGGAACCATGGCAGGAAAATTAAAAGGAGTGATACTAGCAACAACCCCCTTGGGCTTTCTTCGGTACTCACAAGTGACACCACGAGAGACTTCAAGATGTCCCCCCATATCTAAGTTTTGAAGCGAAAGAGCGAATTCCAATACTTCAATTCCTTTAAGAAGTCCTGCCTTTCCTTCGCCAAAAGTTTTTCCAGATTCACTGGCCTTAAGATGAGAAATTTTATCTAGGTCACGAAGGAGAATATTTCGAAAATCAAACATCACCTTGGTGCGCTCTTTAATGGGCTTTGCTTCCCAATCTATTTGCGCCGCTTTTGCCTTTTCCACCGTTTGATCAATTTGAGAAAGGCTTGCTACCTTTCCGCTTCCGATTGTTTGGCCGTGATAGGGACTCCTCACAGTGAGCTCTGTGCCCTCACCATCAACCCAAGAGCCTCCGATGAGATTTTTTAGTGGTGTAATATCTTTTGGTATTTGAATTTCCATAGTACCTCTGAATTTCTTCGCAAACTAAAATAAACGAATAGTGTAGAATTCTCAGTCAAGGATGTAAAAGGGTTGATTAATCGACCAATCGAATCAAATAGGTCAGATGAAGATATGGGCCTCGGCCATCAACTCATACCGACAAACCGCACCAAAGCACAATCCCCTCTACAAAGGCTAAGGGGCGAAGGGCAAAATATTTTTACTTTGTGCTAATCTAATTAGATCGCACAATACTCTAGGTTTGTGGAGATAAAGTAGTTCCATTTTACATGCCAAGAGCTACCAAAACGAATGGCCCCATAGTGACCAAGCTCAATTCTTGAATTGGGAGGTAGGATAAAACTTGGCTCATAGAAATCTTCACGAGAGTTTTTGATAAATTCAAAGCTAGGGACTAAACATACATCGAACCCATAATTATTATAAACAATGACGTCATACTCACTAGTACGTCCATTCCATTTACCTGCAGCACGGGTAAAAACCACTTCACCTAATTGAAAAAAGGTTTCATAGTCTCCGTAAACAAGGCCATCGCTATGCTTTTGGCTTGAATCCAATTCAGAAGATAAAGCGAAAAAATCCCTACCTTGTTCTTGAATCCCCTCTATGAAAATCGGTGCAGCGCTAAGGCTAAAACTAAGGGTAAGTAAAAATAGAGATTTAAAAAGTTTCATAGAGTTCTCCTCAGTGAGATTAATGTTTTCCGAAACAGGAAAAGCATATCCAAAGGATTTCCCCCTTCGCAAGGTTAAACTTTTTTTAATTTTTGTTAATAAAGAATTGAATCAGAACCACGCACAGAAAGTTCTGTAAGGCGCTCTAAGCGATATACGCCACTATCGCACCACACCATTTGAGGGGCATCAATTTCACCTGCTAAAGTTTTTGAAAAGAAAGCGTGAGGATATTGGGTTCCATCGGTGCAAAGCGCCTGAAAACGTCTTTTAAGCGCAGCTGAGTTGAATCTCTCAACAATGTTGTAAACCGAGCGGCTGGTAAGGCTAACAAATTCTCCTGACTCTAAAAGATCAAAGAGACTATATGGATCAATTGCTTCTTTCGCCACGATAGCACGGCCCATTTCTTTGAAAGCAAAAGTCATCGCTACAGAGGTACTGACACAGTTTTTACAAACTTTCTCAACCACAGCACAACCCACTCCATTACAAAAGCGCTCACAAACACTGTCATTGTTACAACTAACTTTAAGGCTTTTTTCACTGGCCATACTCCATTGTGTTTCTAGAGTGAATCCAAGGCTTGAAAGAGAGAACAGACTCAATAGAATTAAAAATAATCTTTTCATCTAATTAGCCCCCTACACTTGTTTGGAATTTCCATACGCTGAAGACGACAAGTCGTATTATTCTCATTACTTCTCTCGTAGGTTCTAACCTTTATAGGTTGGTCACACTGACTGTGAGTTACTGAGCCATCGCCATGGGGAGAAACATTAAAGCTTACGATATGCCCACCGATAGTTTCTCTTAACTTATCACTGACCTTTTCCTCGCAAGGATTAAGGCAGTTTCTTCCTTTTCTAAGTTCACGAACACACTTTTTAGGAATCTCACCATATAGGGCTTTGGTTTCATAGGCATCATATGGGTGAACTTCCCAGCTACGAGGGATGTTAAAAGGATCTTTCATCGCTTGGTAGAGATTATATATCCCTCTTACAAGAAAAAAGACGGGACCAACATTCCCGCTAACATTCGCGATAACACCCGAAATGCTTTCAAAGTTTAGACGACAGCTAATGCATTCGCTATGGGCATTAGGTGTATTGGATCCGATATCACTGGCACTATTGACGTTTAGATCATATTCCTCAGAGCTGTTACAAGCACCCACACTAATCCCTGTGAAACGCAGAACTTCAAGAGGATTATTTTGGTTTCTATTAATAGAAACTGCGCATGGCACCCCAAGAAGTGGACCAAAATCTGCCGTAATAGCTGTTAAGATTTTTTCTTTTTGGTAACGAACGTCATATTCAACCCTACCATCTTTGATGAGCTCATTGAAGCTAGTTACCATCCGAGGCTGTAAATTAGCTTTGGTATAGATCATCCCCGGTACAAAAGCACTGGCTGCTGTTTGTCCCATATCCCACAAAAAAGAAAAGATCGTTGACCTTGTCTTAAACCACGGATCATACACCTTACAAGCCGTTCTTTCCGCATAGGGATTAAAGAGGTCTGGTGACTTAATTTTCTGCTCAAGGCTCCAATAAGTCTCGGCATATTGAGTTGCAGAGTAAAGAGCAAGAGTCGCTTCAATGGCCTTTCTTGCGCAATCACTGGCACTCGCACAAATCACATCATCAGGGTTGAGGCTCTCTTGATACTGAGGAAAAGCAAGTAAGGGCTTTTGGGTCTCTAGACTCTTTTCAATTTTTTCTTGGTACTTCGATTCTACTTTATTGTCATAGACCTTAGAAATATACCAAGGAAGGTACCCAGTCTTATCAAGGTCGAAATCATCATCCCAAATCTCATGTTGCCTCATCCCGTAACAAGCCTGATTGACCGCATCACCTAGTCTCATGAAGTAATCAAAGGATTTCGAGGTATTGAGGTTGGTAATCTGCCCAGCGAGATCCTCCATAATGGTGGATTGAGAAAGGAGTTCAATATTCTTTCTAATAAATGACCACTTATCATGTTGGGCGAAGCTAAACTCACTACAAAGTTGGTAAAGATCATTCTTTTCTTCATTATTAAGAGTCACTCTTCTGCCAGTCAGAGCTCCTTTAAATTGCAGATCAAGCTTAGAAATAAGCTTTTCAACAGAGGTAGTGTTGACAAGAAAAGTGAAAAGATTCACGCCTTTAATAAGGCGATTTTTCATAAGAGCACGAGAACGAGAAAGATTCCCCGAGAAATGCTCTAACCAGTCACTGGCACTATCATGGGCTGACAGGTCTAGCTCATCAACATTGACCGATGGGATCATGTCATTGACGAGATCGTCATCCGGTCCATTAGGAACTTCAGAGAGGACATCCAATTCCAGAGCGT
>JASBRV010000038.1 GCA_030149295.1 Bacteriovoracales bacterium
GAAAACGAACTTTTCACCCCACCTCATTACGGACCGTAAGTTAAAACTAAAGTCTAACTTCGTTGAGATTGAGAGAGCTTTCATAGAGGCTCTCTCCTCTTTTTTGAATCATGCCACCACCAAGACACACACTCTCCCCTTCGATATCGAGATAGAAGACAATGCTTTGGCGAAGAGCAATCGCTCGTTGAGGTTCATCAAAGACCACATGAACTCTCCCTTCTTCAAAAGAGTGAAGAGTACAGGGCTGATCTTTTTGGCGGTAGCGAATCTTGGCCCGACACTTAAGAGGGAAATTGATGCTCTTGAAAAGCTCTGGTGCGACAGTTGAGATTTCATTGGCCCACAGCTCACGCGCATAAAGGGCAGGATGCTCTTCCCCTCTTTCAACCACCACCACATTATTTTCAACGTCTTTATCCACCACAAACCACGGCTCACCTTGACCGCCAAGGCCTAGGCCTTTTCGCTGACCAATGGTATAGTAAGCCATGCCGTCATGCTTGCCAACCTCTTGCCCCGCAAGATTGCGAAAGGAGCCAGGTTGAATATGGATGTAATTTGAAAGGAAATTTTTAAAATTTCTCTCACCGATAAAACAAATGCCAGTAGAGTCCTTTTTCTTTTTGGTGGCGAGGTCATATTTTTCAGCGATCTGGCGCACTTCAGATTTCTCGAGGTGACCAATGGGAAACATCACACGATCAAGAATGTCCTCTTTCATGGTGTAGAGAAAATAAGTCTGGTCTTTATTGGCGTCCACTCCTTTTACTAATTGAGAACGTCCATTGATGGTTTTCTTTTGGCAGTAGTGTCCGGTGGCGAGATAATCTGCGCCTAATTCCATCGCCTTTTCAAAGAAGACTTTAAATTTGATTTCGCGGTTACAAAGAATGTCTGGATTGGGAGTGTAACCTAGTCGATACTCTTCAACGAAATGAGAGAAGACATTGTCGCGATACTCTTTTACAAATTCGACGCTGTAATAAGGAATGTCCAATTTTTCACAAACCTTCACCACGTCAGCGAATTCTTTAGAAGCCTGGCACACACCGTTTTCATCTTCTTCTTCCCAATTTTTCATGAAAAGACCGATCACATTATAGCCCTGCTCTTTTAAAAGTGCCGCGCAGACAGAGGAGTCTACGCCGCCGCTCATACCGACGATCACAGTGGTATCACTAATAGGTTTTTGAGAAATAGCATCGCTCATGAGAGCGACTATAGCACAGCTAAGCCATTGATAGTAGCTGACCTAGAAAACAGTACAGGATTAAAATTTAAAGCGATAGATATCGATTTGAGGGCCATCATCTTCCATCTCTAACTCCTCTTTTTTCTTAGGAAATGTACGAAGTTTGCCCTGATCAACGACTCCACAGGTTCTCACCTCGCCACTGGCCACCACTCTACCCATAGTCCCCTTACGATTGTAAAGGGTGATGAAATCCCCTTGATAGATCAATCCCGGTTGTTTCTCAAAAACCTTTATTTCGCCAAAGCGATTATTGTGAGGAATGAAAAGACCCGCGACCTTTTCCGATTTTTCACCAGTTTTAAAATAAACTTCTTGAGGCTGGCTGAGGTCGGTTCCCGGAGGGCACTTAAGCTGAGTCAATAAAATCACATCATATTCTAGGTCTTCTTTGTAACCACAATAAACAATGCCGGCGCTGTAGCGAAAACCAATCACTTGGTAATCTTTATCAATGGCCACTCCACTTTTGGTGCGAATGCCGTCTTCGCCAAGACCATAACAGTGAATACCTAGGTGTTCTCCTAAGATGGAGTCATTCTTATAATCAATGATATTACCTTCCTTAAGAAGTTTATTCGCTGCCCTTTGCTCTATGAATCTTCCTAAGCCTGGTTTTTTCATGATGGGAGCCGTTTCCCCCTCCCTATTTGAGGGAAGATAATTTAGATTGAGAGATTTTGCGATCTTCTTCACTTCTTCTCTTCTCATGTCAGATAACGGCAAGACCAACTGACTTAAAGTATCCGGATCAACGGTGGAGAGCAGATAGCTTTGATCATTTTCTAAATCGTTGGAGACGAAAATGTGGTGAGTTTTAAGGGCAACATTATGATTAACTTTGGCATAGTGGCCCGTAGCAATTTTATCGGCTTTAAGAGCATTCATCTTATCTTTGAGAATCTCTAAAATAAGCCTACTGGTAGCGGCCTTTGGAGCAAAGCTCCTTCCCCCAATTCTTGAGGCCACAATTCGATCAGTAACAAAATATTGATACTGAGTTGCCGCCTGAACAGCATAAAAAGTCAAACCAAGTTCATCAGCTAATACCTTTAATTGATCGAGATCTTTAATTTGATAGACGCCCTCAAAGGGAGCGTCTGGTTTTCTGTCACCATTTTCATCGTAGATCGCAGTAATATGCTCCATCTCTTTTGAATGAAAATTTAAACCTAAGAGAATCACTTCGTGACCCTGCTTTTTAAGCAGATAAGCTCCTACAACCGAATCCAAGCTCCCTGAGAAGCCCATGAGTATCTTCAAGAACCAATCCTTTGTTCTTTAGCTCTTTGTCTTCTTTTATTATAGCAAAAACAAAGTGTTACAGAGAAAGTTTGCGCTAGGCAGCATTTTCCCTCACCCGCTAAAGACCTTGAAACTTATAAAATGGAGCTAGTTTATCCGAAAAGGAATTGATGAATCATTTTAAAAGACCTGAGGTCATTTTATTCGAAGAAGCAAATCATCAAAGTGGCTGCTTAAAGCAGTTCCTCCATTTTATTTCCCTCAATAAAATACGATCTAAGAATCAAGGTCCACCAAGTTTCTCCTTTGTCGATGAACAAGGCTCTCTTATTGGCGGCCTTACCTTGAGAGAGAATATTGCTCTCGACTCCATTCCCTCTACCGTCAGCTCAACTAGGACTTTTACTTTAGAGGATCACCTACGCCGTTTAAAAAACCCCCATCTCTTAGAGCTTTACCAATCTATCCTTTTGGTAGATGAAAAGCCCACTCAGGTTGATAGCAAGACCCGTAAGATCTCCGCTTTGGTTAAAGGATTATTGCAGCAAGCTGACTACCTCTTCTTAGAAAACCCTGAGAAATACCTAGATGATAAAACTTTCAAAATTTTTCAAAAGGCCATCAAATATCAACTCAATGAAAGAGGCCAGACTCTCCTTTTAACCACTCAAAATGCGAGCCTATGGCAAACGGTGATGACAAAATCTATCATCACCCATAAATGCCAAAAAACGGGCAGAATTCAACACGAAGTAAAAGACAAAGTCTATGTCCCCTTCAAGGACAAGCTCAGCCAATTAGGCTCTAAAAAAGAAGAGGGTGTCTTGATTTTTAACCACCCGCAAAGCGATAAGAAGGCTTCCTAGATCTCCCTCCAATTAGTTGACAACAAACCACGGCCACCGAGATAATAAAACCCTGAAAACTCTCGGAAAAGGAATCCTCGTTTATGGCCAAGGGAAAGCCCAAAAAATTAAATTTTATTGATGTTTTCGCTGGTGCAGGAGGACTCTCCTGTGGTCTAGAAATGGCCGGTCTTAAGTGCCTTCTCGGCGTCGATTATGACAAATATGCCATGGAAACCTTTGAGAAGAATCATCGCCATGCACAAGTTTACTGTGGTGATATTAGAAAGCTCACCAAAAGAAAGCTTGATGAGTATTTAGGGGATCAGCAAATCCACGCAGTAGTCGGTGGGCCTCCGTGCCAAGGCTTTTCCACTGCAGGCTTAGGAAATCCTAATGATGAGAGAAATAGCCTCTTTTTAGAATTTGTAAGGCTTGTCCGCTTAACGAGACCTTATTTTGTGGTCATGGAAAATGTCACAGGTCTTGTGGCAAAGAAAAATGAGCCTGTCCTCAAAGATATTTTTAAACGCTTTCATCGCTTAGGCTATAACCTCGATGTTCAAGTGATGAGTTCTCATAATTACGGTGTGCCTGAAAAAAGAAGGCGGACCATTATCATAGGCACACGAATTAATGATGCTCCCGTATACCCACGATTTAGTCATGGCGACTCTGGTGAAAAGGCGCGAAAGCCCACTGTTACCGTGGGAGAGGTGATCAACAATATCGTCTCTAAAAAAGGCGAAATTTATAATCACGATTTAAAGGCAGCAAGTGTAAAAAATAAAATAGAAGAAAGAAGATTGGCGCGTATTCCCGAAGGCAAGGGTATTCGTTATGAAAGAGACGAGCTGGCTTATCTGCCGCCTTCCTTGCGTCTTGGTGTTGAATGGAGTGAACTTCCTGAAAATCGTTTTCGCCAAATGAAATACCAGCGCCTCGATCGCTCACTTCCCTCGCCGACAATTATGACTCATAGACATAGCTATTTTCACCCCACTGAAAATCGCTATTTAACCGCAAGAGAAGCTGCTGCTATTCAAAGTTTTCCCAATGACTTTGAATTTGCTGGCCCGTTATCGGCTCAATGGCGCCAAATTGGAAATGCCGTGCCCCCACTTATGGGTAAGGCGATTGGAAAGGCGCTCATCTCTCTTTTAAAAGAAGCTGATATTGAAGTTCTAGATTTTAAAAAGAGAAAGAAACCCGAAGAAAATACCATTCAATACCAAAGAGGAAGGGCTTTCGTTTATCGGCCTCAGACAGCAGCGGCTGCCAACTAGGCGGCCATCTCTTTTCTCTTTGGAAGCTCCACCACAAAGCAAGTATGAGGATGAGTGCTATCTACCCATAGCCTGCCACCATGGTTTTCCATAATTTTTCGACTGAGACTTAAACCAATGCCAGTGCCTTTACCAGCTGGTTTTAAGGTGTAAAAGGATTGAAAGATTTTCTCTTCCTTACCTTGTGGGACTCCAAGGCCTGAATCAATAAAACGAATGAGATATGATTCACCATGCTCAAGGATTTCTACTTTAATCCAGCGCTGAGACACAGATTCTTCTCCATTGTCTGCCCCCTCATTGAGAGCATCAATCGCATTGGTAAAAAGATTGACAAAAACTTGAAAGATTTGAGTCTGATTTCCCTCAACAAGAGTTTGGGTATCTTGCGGGTATTCAACTTTAATAAAAGACTCTTTCGTTTTACTCTCCACTAACATAGCGGCTTGCCGCAGACTATCCTCTAATTGAAACTCTACAGCTGGATCCTTATGACCTTGGCGCACAAAGGATTTAACCCCTTCGATAATTTCTTCAATCTTTAGGCAAGTCTGATCAATGCTCTTTGCTGATTTGATGATCCCTTCTTGATTATCTTTTTTAACAAGCTTGGGTAATTTCTGTGAGCGAGCTTTAATAACGGTAAGAGGATTATTAATTTCGTGAACAATACCAGCAACCATCTCTCCCAAAGAAGAAAGGCGCTCCATTAAACTGACAGACTCTTGAAGATTCACCACTTCTGTGACATCAAGGCCGATAATCACGGCTTCTTTTCCCTCTTGAAACTTGGTTCCTAAAAGATAAAAGTGGCGTTCAGCTCCGTTAACATTAGCCGTAAGTTCTAAAGAATGACTTGTCTCTTTCATCGTAAAGAGTTCGCGAGAAAAATCTTTAAAATAATCCTGATCTGTATGAATACCTACTTGCTTTTGAAGAAAATGCTCTGGACCTTTACCGTATAGCTCGCAAAGGGCTTTGTTTACACCAAGGTAAGTAAGTGAACTATCAATCCAACTAATCGTACAAGGTACCCACTCAAACATTACTTGAAAACGTTCTAATTCCAAAAGCAAATCTTCATTCGTTGCCAACAGAGCGGAATGTTCCCGGGCAAGAAGCTTGAGTAACTCTTTGTCGGCCCCAGAGGCCTCAAGTTTCTTTAATGTAGAGACGAATTTTGAGCCGTCACTTTCCTTTATGCGCATGGCTCTTTATCGGAAAAAGAACGAGAAAAATTGAGACTAATTGATTACGACGGGACCAATCTTTTGATCGTCGTGACCCACGCTAAGTGGTTGTTTTTCCTGAGCTTTATGGAGTTTTGTGAAGGCACCATTAAGAGATTCTAATTCTTTTTGAGTACCTGACTCCACCAACCTCCCTTTGTCAAAAACAAAGATCCGATCACAATGATCGAGAGTTGATAAGCGGTGGGCAATCATTAAACAAGTTCTCCCTTCCATCACCTTATCAACGGCCTGGTGAATGATCTTTTCAAACCAAGGATCAATATTAGCCGTGGCCTCATCTAAGATAAGAATCTTGGGATTTTTTATCAGCACTCTGGTAAGAGCAAGCAACTGTCTCTCCCCCACAGAAAGGTTCACACCACCATCATAAATTTCGCTATCAAGGCTCCACGAGCCAAGATCCATCACTTTCTTTAGGCCTGTCACTTCGGCCGCTTTCATAATCACATCATCGGCTAAAACTTTATCCGTAGTGAGGTTTTGACGCCAAGAGCCTCTAAAAATAATGGCATCCTGACTGACAAAACCAATTTGCTCTCTTAAGGCCTTTCTTTTAAAATTTCGAATAGAATGTCCATCAAGAAAAATGTCACCCTTTTGAAATTCATAAAGACGCGAAAGAAGACTGACGGTAGTAGTTTTTCCGCATCCCGTAGTTCCCACCAAGCCTATTTTTTCACCTGAGCGCACTTTAAAATTAATGCCCTTAAGCACGTACTGATCTTTGTTATAGGCCATAAAAACGTCTTTAAATTCTATCTCTCCCGAAAGCTCCTGCTCTAAAAGACCATCTTTTCCTAAAATAACTTCTTCACTTTCATGGCTTAAAAAAGAGGCCAAACGTTCAGCCGATGTAAAGGCTTGTTGAATGACATGAATTTCACGAGCAAGGGTCATGATGGGATTAAAAAATCGTTCACAGTAACGAATAAAGGTCACAAAAAGACCAACACTCATTGCTCCTGATAAAACATCGTTACCACCAAACCAAACGAGACCAATGATAGGTGTCGAACAAAGAAGGGCAACTAAAGGTCTGGTCCAGCCATAAAGAAAATTGGCCTTGAGGTGACTGGTTCTATAATCATCCACATAAGTATTATATTGTTCACGAGACCAAGACTCGAGGCCATAAATACGAATCACATCCATACCACTGAGAAATTCTGATAATTTCGCATTGAGAGCTGAGTTGGTGCGACTCAAATTTCGATTGGCCTTTCGTACAAAATTTCTAGTCAAATAAACAAAGAGCAGGGCCGGCGTGACACTTAAAACAAGAATCAGGCCTAAGCGAAAGTCAGTCACCAGCATGGCCACCATGGCCATTGTTGCCATAAAAACAGCATTGAGAACTCGGCCCATACTAGAGGTAAAGAATTCCTCAATTCCCTCCACATCGTGGGTGACTCTAGTTACTACCCTACCTTGAGGTTGGCGGTCATAGAAACTAATAGGAAGGCCTTGAAGATGATGAAAAAGGGCTTCTCTAATATTGAGCACGGTCAAAGAGCTATAGCGACTTAAAAGTCTCCGGCCAAACCACATACTAAAGAGGAAGCACACCTCAATTGCCACTACGACTGCTGCCAGTTTATAGGAGAGATCAAAATCTTTTAGGATAAGACCTTTTTCCACTAATTCCCCCATTAAACGAGCTGAGATGAGAGAAAAAAGTGAGCTCAAAACCATTAAGCTCAGACCGCTAATGATAGGAAAGCGATATTCTTTAGCATAAGAGAGAATTTTCTTAAATGAGGCAAGATCAGAAAGAGAGAATTTCTTAATATTCTCTTCAGACTGTTCATCTGCATGAAGAAAGGATTTTTTCTTTTGAGTCTTACTCATTTCCTAACTCCACCACATGATCACAGTATTTTAGAGTCGATGAACGATGGGCGACCCAAATAAGAGTTTCTTCTTTAAGCACTCTATCAAGATTAGAAAGAATCTTTTCTTCCGTAACTGTATCCACGGCAGAAAGGCAGTCATCAAAGAAATACACCTGACATTGACGGGCAAGGGCCCTTGCTAACGTCAGCCTTTGCTTTTGACCACCACTGAGGTTAATACCCCACTCACCTAAGGGAGTGTCCAATTGATCAGGAAAGTTGCGAACATCTTCATCCAAGCAGGCGAGGTCAAGATAGTGCCAAACTTCCTCATCACTTAAGTCACGGTCGAGGCGAACATTTTCCCGAATAGTATCAGCAAAAAGAAAAGCTTTTTGCGGCACATAGCCAACAAGCCCACGAAGGAAATTATGGGAATAATGACGAAAGGGCTCTCCCATAAAGAGAACTTCGCCTTCATGATGGCGCTCGATTCCACTTAGTATTTTAATAAGGGTTGATTTACCACTGCCAATGGGACCGGTTATGCCCACTCTTTGGCCTTGATTGACCACGAGTGAAAATCCATTAATCACAGACTCCTCACCGTCATCATAGATAAAATTAAGGTCACTCACCTTAAGAACCCTTAGCCCTTTTGGATCGACACTCTCTTTGTCTTTTAAATGGGGGTCTTTTTCGTGGTGAAAGATCTCACTTAATCTCTCTAGAGAAGTAAATGATTTTTTCCACTCGGAGATAATAAAGCCAAGTTCAGCGAGGGGGTCTTGTAAAAGAAAAATCAAACCTTGCATGGCCACAAAATCACCGATAGAAATTTTGCCTTCTACGACAAAGGGAATTCCCACAAAAAAGAGAATGACGTAACTAAGGATACTTCCACTGCCCATTACCGGAATATAACGAAGGGAAGTGAAAACGGCAGTGAGGCGTTTTTTACGGTAATTCTCAGCACTATCCATCATGCGATCAAACCAAAAGCCTCCTGATTGAGTCACCCGCTGTAGACGAATGGTCGAAACAACTTGAGTAGTGAGGTCATTAAAAGTCCCTAAGAACTCCTGAGCACTTCGATAGCGATTCATTTCAAGCTGGGAAAGTTTTTTTACGAAATAAGGAAGCACCAACATGATGCCTAAAGACATCAAAGAGAGGGGCACATTAATAGTCAACATGGCAAAGAGGGTGAAGAATCCAAGAAAAGCAACATCAAACATGGCAACCAAGGTAAAACCATAAATAAAGCGACCTCTGTTCACATCACTAGTGTTAGCATTCATTAACACCCCTTTAGTGAAACGACGGATGAGATCTCCTTGACGGAAAAAACGCACATTGTCCCAGACATTTTCTTTAAGATGAGCGGATGCCATATGGGTTTGTCGGGCCATGGTCAATCGCCAACCCACACGAAAAAAGAAAAGGGAAACTCTGGCACCAACTAAAAGAAAAAAGAGGCGATAAAAAGTCTCTTTTTGACTATTACCCATTAAGAGTTTTGGAAGCTCTTCTTTGGTGAAGAAATCGAGAATCCATCCCATCGTTCTGGTGACAAGAACCTGGAACATGGCCGTGCAAAGAACAAAGAGGACCCCAAGAAAATAGACAACTTTATTTTCCCAAAGGTAACTCATCCAATGCTTTTTTCCGAGTTGATAATGGCTAAGAGAAGAACTAGACATGGAGAGATTCTAGGGCCTCAAATGCCCTTTGAGAAGGCACAATTTGGCGCATCAAGCATTTTTTAACAAAATCAGCAAGAGCTCTTCGCACAGTGCCTTTTGCGCCTTGAGTTCACAGCTAAAACCATCGATATTGGATAGAGAAAAGAGCTCCAACCCTTCTAAACAGTCTTTATAGTCAGTGGACGAAAGGATTCGACCCTTTTCAACTTCTATTTCTAGCCCTGATGAAAAAAGAAGCCGATGCTTAGGGGTCTCGGCCCAACGCCATTTAGGGTTTTTCAACTCTTCACGATAGCTCTTAATAAAAGTTTTAGCCTCTTCAAAAAGGGCCACATTTTCCCATGGAACACCCCAAGCAGAGGTCGCGCTTTTTACAAAGTCGGTAAAACCTCCGCTCAACCCATGATCTCTTAAATTGGTTACAGGACTCGAAACTGAGGCTATGCCTTTACCTGTAATCTGAAAGCCAGAGGTATTTCCTAAAAGACCTTTTAATTCATTAAGTTTTGCTTCCACCAAAAGAGTCCCATGATGATAACAATAGTCTTTTGTTTGTTTAAAAGCACTTCCCGAAACTTTTTTATTGGAAAAGAGAAGGTCATGGCGTTCATTGGTATGTATTTCGACACCTAACTTTTTAACCACTTTTTGAATAAACGCTAAGTTTTCCTTCCTCTTTAAATCCTTTCCCCGATGAAAGAAGCAAAAATTCCAATTACCAAGATCATGATAAACGGTGCCTCCCCCACTTTTTCTGCGAATGTATTGTTCATGGGAAAAAAGAGGAGATTTGAAATTCAACTCCTTCCAAGGAATTTGAAAGCGGCCACTGACCACACACTCTTTGTTTCTATAGAGAAAAAGAAGACTCTCTAAAGAATTAAAATGCATTCCCTCTCTTAATAACCATTCTTCAAAAGCTAGGTTACTATAAGGATCATGATCAAGAGAAAAGGCAAAGCCGTAATTTAGATGGGTGCCTAAGTAAAAGCTCAAAAAACAAAACCGCCAGTTAAGGCCAAAGGAACAAAATTCTTGTAAGGGCCTAGGGTAATATATTCAATCCCTACATTAGCAAAAAGGAATTTCCATTGCCAATGGTAGGCCACCCCAATCTGAGTACCTGTTTGAGATTCTCCAGGTAAAATAACCGGAACATTTTCCGATTCAATTCTAGCGACGAGGTCATTTTCTCCCTGCTCATTGTGATGAACTCCAAAACGAAACATCAGACCATCACTGAAAGCAGCTTTTTCTTTTCCAAGATAAAAACTCCCAATAAGGGAATAATTTTCAAGATCAGGAATAAGGCCAACTTCCTCACTCCCAGCGACCTTTCCTTGGTAGCGGCCGTAAAAAACCCCCAAGGTAAATTGCTTATAAATCCTTGCTTCAATTCCCCCCTGCATCAGGTTTCCAAGATATCGATATTGGGGAGCAATCCATTTCTTTTTTGACGTTAGATTGGGCACTTCTACAGCTACCTCACTACTTATAGGAGGCTCATCAATAACGACAGACTGCTCCTTATTTAGAGGTTCCTCTTCACCACTTAAGATTTGCTCGGTGATAGGCTCCATTGTATATTCTTCTTCCACTAGAAGGTCTTCACTATGGTGAGTATCTTGATAGATTGAATCTTGAAAAAGCCCGTCCTGAGCATTGATTGAAAAAACCACGACAGCACTAAGCAATAAAAAAAGCCACTTTCCATTGCTCATTGATCCACACTCACTTTTAGTTTGAGAAGTTTACTTTTTCCCCCAAGGACAAAGGAAGGAATAGGCTCATCCCCTTTTTTTATATTGGGAAAGGCATAGGCTTCATTAAAGTCAAAGATAATATCTTCAAAAACCGTTGAGGTATCCACATCGACAGAAACCCCTTTCATTCCAATAATAAGAGCAGGTACTTTTTGAGTAGGGTCTTCTAAATAACTATCAATTGTGTATTTCAGTGGATCATAAACTTGGTTTAAGGCATCCAAAATACCGTCAATAACCCCTAATAATTTAATTTTGGTTTTTACAAAGGCCCTGACACGGTCCTTTTCTGCCATGGTGTCGACTTCTTCAAAGTTTAATTCAGCGCCATCAACCACCAGAATGTGACGAATTTCCCGTAGGCTACTTTCTGGATCTTCGGAGACTTCATTAATAGGTATAATGATTCCTTTCATAGGGTTTTTGGCAAAGAATTTAGCGTAATACCTTCCTTCTTTTTTCCCAAAGCGAATTTTTAGAGTTTGATTTAAGATATCTCGAACTTCTTCTCCCACACTACTTTTGGTCATTTCTTCAAAAGCCTCCACAAGAATCATAATGTCCTTATAGGCAATTTCATATTCTCCAATCTCAGCAAAATAGCGCAAAATATAACAAGTGAGGACAAGGCCATCAGCAACTTCATATTCATCGGTCATGCCATTAGCGACGGTTAAGATACTCAAGGCCACTCGTCTCATCTGCTCATCAGTGAGGCCGACATCACCAAATACAGTTGTTTGTGCTTTAAAATTTTCTTGGGCGACAAAACGAGCAGACTGATTTGAAGGGTTGGCCTGAAAGGCATTCAGCTCCCTCGTTTGTCCTTCATCTTGGCCATAAAGTGCCCATAGAATAAATCCAAAGAGAATCAAAAGTCTCATGGGTGAAGAAGAGGTCACCTTCTTTTTTTCTTGTTTTTTCTGTTTGGCGCCTACTTTTTTCTTTCGTTTTTGTGGACGCGTTGGCGCTACCTTCTTTTTCCTAGAAGGTTTATTTTTCTTTGCTGAAAAGTCTGGTCGACTGACGGCCAATTATACTCCTCAAAGTGTCTAATCTTTTGACACTTAATTAAGCTCCTAACACTCTATAGGCCTTCAATTGGCCTCTAGGTATAAGTTATGGTTTTCAGTAATTAAATGTGCAATTTAAGGGCCAAGACTGCTCGATGAAAATCAAGAAGTGCCACAGGAATAGGTTCTTTTTCCCAGATAAGATTGAGCTCTTCTTTAAGTCTCTTATTGGTCTCATTTTCCTCTTCCCTCTCCCTCCTTTGAAGAGAATCTAAACGGGAACGACAGGCCTCTCCATCTTTGACTCCCTTTTCAAAGGGATTGAAAGCAAGACAACCGTAAGGTTTTTTATCAGGTGGAAGCGGACAACCGTGAGATTTAAACAAAAAGAAGGGACAGGTGTAGGTTTTTCGCATCAGATGACCGGCCCCAGTAGACGGTCTCTGATCTAGGCGAAACTCTGAGATATTGGCCTGTAAACGATTCATAAGATCCTCATTCCATTGCCCACTATTTTGGAGGTAAAAATAAAGATCATAGGTCTCAAGAGGAGTAATCTGCATACTATTCCCACGAAAGGTACAACACTTTCCCGTACAAGAGGAACAATTCACCAGTGCTTGGTTAAGCTCTTCCATCTCTTCTAAAAGAATCCTTCTTCTTTGGTAACTATCTGTTTTGACATTTTGGTTTTTGGCCATTTTCGTTATAAATTCCCTAAATGAAACGATTTTATGCAGCGTGTAATTAATACCGAGACCATCCTCCCGCACCTTGGAGGTGGTAGAGTAAAATTCTATGAAAAAGAACACAGCTGGCGGCCTTTGTCAGCAAACACTTTTAAGAGGACTCTTTTTTACCCTCCTCCTTACACTTTTCAGCGCCTGTGGTGCTGGTGGTGAAAATGACTCAGGGGGCGTTGCGACCCAGCCTGATCAACCCTCAAAAAATGAAGTTAATCAGACCTCAAATATCCAAGTAAGTGAATCTTGGGATGCCAAAGTTGTTACAAAAGAATTTCTAAGAGAAAGAAATGACTTTCTTACGACCAAGGTCGCGCAAAATACCGTGAAGGTCACCACTTTAAAAAATAAAGGAACAGGCTTTTATCTAGGAATGCATAAGGGGTTTCATATTGTGGCCACAAGTGCCCATGTTCTTACCGAAGTGGCCTCTTGTAAATTCTCAACAGTCTTTATCCAGTTTCCTCTAGCAAAGAAAGTTTTTACTTGTCATGAACTTATCGGAATTTGGGCCGATGTGGACTTTGCCCTAATGGCCATCAAAAGTAACGCTTCTTTTTTTAAAACTATCAATCCTTTAAAGCTCGCAAAGAGAAGCCCACCTAAAGGAAGTCCTTTAATGAGCATGGGTTTTGGTAATGAAGCAAATAGCGATCTAAATATGACTCTTAAAGAAGATAAATACTGTACCATCTTTAGTGACACTGGAGTCATTCGTAGGATTTCCAATCAAGACAATCAAAGACCTATAAATATTCCTTCCATGGCCGTTGGTTGTGACTTTTCTACAGGGGATAGTGGAAGTGCTATTATTGATAAAGTCAGTGGCCAAGTCACAGGTATTACCTGGTCCATCATGGCGCCTAAAGATCAAATGGTTCGTTCAAATCAGTTTCTTGATCAATTACTTTCCCAAAGAAGTGCCGATGTCTGGAATGATCTTGCTCTCGCTGTTCCCGTGGAAGAGATCCGTCAAAGCTTGATTCGTTGGACCAATAAGGTATCTATTAGTATCTTCATGACCGAGAGAAGAATGATCGTTGAAGAAATCTTAGAGAAGTAGAATCTTTAGATCCTAAGGTAAGCTCTTTGCCGCTTTTAAGGACATCAAAACACTATTAAGAGATTTCATTTCCTTTTCAAGATTCTCTGTCATCATCTTTTGTTCTTTTAAGCTTTCTTCAAGTTCCGCTATTTTCTTGGCGTTATCACCCTTTTCTTTTTTTTCCTTAGCCTTTGCCATAGCAGTAACCTTTTGCTCTAAGCTGCTTAAGGACTTTTTAAGATCTTTAATATCTTCTTTGAGGCTTTGATCTTCTTTTTTTTGTTTACCCTCAATGGACTTTTGCATTTGAGAGAGTTTACTATTTAAAGAACTCAGGTATTTTTCGATGTGCCCTATGCGATGATATTTCGACACACTCTGATCTCGCGTATCATCGTATGAGAAATCTTGAGCGAAGATACTTTGCAGAAAAACTAGACATAAAAAGATGGTTACTACTTTCATAATAAGTATTTTAAATAATTTCCTAAAATTTTGGTATCCTAGGCAGATATGATTTATTTTCTCCTCTTTTTCCAAAGTCTATTTTCCATGAATTTGCCTCAGCAAGAATCCCTTGCCTTTAGCCGCGGTGATTGGAGTACCAATGCTGTGTACATTATGAAGGATGGACAACTTCTCTATGAAAAATATGACAACGGTTTTAATGAGGAAAAACCTCACCGTCTCTGGTCGGTGACGAAGTCTCTTAGTTCACTGCTCATTGGAATGAGATTGGAAGAGCTCTCCTTACCCTTACATGAACCTATTAAAAATAAAATTACCGAACTAAAAAGCCAATTTCCTATCACTGTAAAGCATCTCCTCCAAATGTCATCGGGTCTCAAATGGAACGAGTACTATGAATCCAATCCCTTTCAAAGCGATGTAGTGGCCATGCTCTATTTAAAAGAGGATATGGGTAGCTTTACGGCAAAGAAGCCTTCTCTTAACCCTCCAGGACTTCACTTTTCTTATTCAAGTGGTGAGACCAATCTTTTGATGTACTGGTTTCGAAAGACCTTTAAGGATAGAGAAGCCCACGATAATTACCCTTGGAAAAAGCTTTTTGAACCTATGGGAATTCAAAGCGCGACATGGGAACAAGATCGATCTGGCACCTTTGTCGGTAGCTCCTATGGTTATATGACTGCCAAAGATCTCGCAAAAATTGGCCAGCTCATTCTTCAAGGAGGCAGTTGGAAAGTACAAGGCGAAGAGGAAGCGAGAGAAATTCCTATCCTTTCATCAAGTTTTTTAAAGGAGTCTTTTAGAAATGCTCCCGCTGTTTGCTCCACTTCATATTCCTCCGCTAAAAAGAACCCCAGTTATGGTTTTCATTGGTGGCTTAATCATGACTGCATTCAAAAGAAGCGCCCCTACCCCAATCTTCCCGAAGACCTTATCATGGCCCTAGGCCATCATGGGCAGGTCTTGGCGATCTTTCCCTCCCAAAAACTAGTCGCAGTTCGTTTCGGTGCCGATAAAAAAGCACGTTTTCCTCTCAATGAATGGCTTGAAACACTTTATAAAGAGGTCTCGCAATGATGGTCATTTTAAGAAAAGGTTTCCTGATCATGATTCTCTCTTTTCTTGTGAGTTGTCGTCCTGCCATTATGGAAGCTGTCGCCACTTCCTTTGCCAAGGAGTATTGCTCTTGTCGTTTTGTTGAAAAACAAGTCGACCTCTATTGTAAAAAATATGCCGCACAGATGATTTCAGTTTCTCGCTACAAAGTAGAAGATGTGAAAGTTATCGTTGATGCGCTTGGAATGAGAAGTGCCGCTGAATTCACGGGAGATAAGCTTGGTTGCGTTCTCACCAAGAATCAAGTCTTTTAAGAAGAAGATTTTTTGAGTTTTTCAAAAGTCGCAATTTATTGAGAAGTTTATGATGGCGCTTATCGCGCTCACCAATATCTTGCTCATCTTTTTGATGGCTTTCAAGCAAAATATCCTTCGCTGGATAAGTCACTTCAGGATGCATAAAAGGATAATGGGGCCCAAAGAAGGGCTTTATATTTAAAGCCATATTTCATAATAGAATGACACCCCCATATTATGAAATATTAGCTAGTTACACTTACATCGACCCAAAAGATTTCCCTAAAAGAGCCTCACATTAGTGGACTCTGAACTACTGAGCAAAATCTACTGTTAGGGAAGGATCTCCTAGGAGATGATACCAAAGGAAATTTTCTTTAGCGGCCTCTATGTCTTCATAGGAATTAAGAAGCTCCAATTGGCCTTTAAGGATAAACTCGTAAAGAGGTCCTCGTTGAGCTTTCGTTAGTGAATTATTAATGGCTACGGCCATGACGGCAGGCGGATCCCAACTAATATCGACACTACCTCCAAAGAAGGCCACAGCTCCCGTAGGCAGGCCTTTTTTATGGGCCATCATAAATGTCTCACCGAGACGTTGTTGATTATTAAAGCGACCATTTTGGCAAGCCACATCGATGATCACAGGCTTCACTTTACCCGTTTGAATTCCTGCGATGTCAGAGCTGCTATATTCATCTTTTGTGATTGAGCTCCATGATGTTCCGGATCCATGACCAATATAATTGAGCCAGATCGCTCCTTCATTTAAAGACTCATTGATTTGCCGTGGATTAGAATTTCTCTGATCCTGAAAAAAATAATCACTCTCAATAGAGAAAGACCTATCCATTGGGCCTAACATCATTTGAATATATTCAGCGTCACTAGGTGACCACCCCTCATTGCTCGCGATACCGATGGAGCGCTTCTGACCTAAAGGGTCTGACCAGTTTTTCCTTTCAAATTCACGATATTTTTCAATTTGTCTGCGGATATCATCATTATTTCTGGCGACAATTCTTCCATAGAAAACATCAGGAACACTATCCCCTGCTCCTCCCATGGCAAAGAAGGGGAAATCACTTGGTGTCTGGGGATTTGCAGAGGTCATCACCTTAAAGGGGGGAATGTCATTTTCAAAGCCAAAGAAAAGCGCGTATTGAAATTTTTCTTTCGCATACCTTTTAGCAATAAAGCTTCTTAATTCTTCTTCGGTCTTAGCGATCGACTCATAAGTATGGGCTTCAACTTCAAAACCATTAGCTTCTTTGTACTGTGCAAATTCTCTCATTCCTGGAACTAAATGCTCTGGTGCTACCAGAAGCATTTTCTTATTAGCTTGCACTACATTTTTAAAGGAGAAGAGATCACCTTCAGTACTTTCGAGGGAAACCTTTAATCCCTTATAAGCTTTAATTTGATCTCCCCATTGCAAAAGAGGTCTAATAATAACTAAAGTAAGAGCACGACCCCGATAATCACCTAATGAATGCAAAGTAACAGGTTTATCTTGAAAATATTCCTTTCGCTTTAAAGAGAAAAGTTCCTCACCTTTTTGACAACGACAGGGTTTATCGCGGGCAGGAATCGCCTTGAGGTCAGAAAAGATCACCTCTCTTTCATAGTCCAACTCGACTTCCAGCTTGTGAGCATTATTGGCCACAATAAAACTATAATAAGGCAAAGCTGGAGCTCCTGGCCTTTGAGCATTAGAAAGGCCCGCTACTTCAATATGGGAGAAATTCCCATCTAGAGGAACGGCCTTTTCCTCCTTAGCTTCAAAAGAAGGGATATCAAAGACAATATTCCACTTTCTTTGGTTTTCACGATCGAGGAAAACGGGCACAGCTCTTCTTGCGAGAGTGCCAGAATGAGGCACAGAGGGAGCATCAAGTAAAAAGACTTTTGCGTGAACAGATATACACGCGATAAAGACCAAAATGGCCATGAAGCTACTACGCATAACGCATCCTTAAAATAAGTTGATAGCTTCCTATCGGCTGGCCAATGCACGAGGAAAAACAAGAGGAAAGCTAATGACACGTTGTGGAATAAGTTGCCATTAAACGGGTGAAAAAGAAGGCTAAAAGCCCCAAAAAGCACCCTGACTTTCAGACATTTCTTTGGTAAAAACCGTATTGAATTATCAAGTTTATTTTGGAGCCAAACCCATGCCCCTAGCCAAAGTCATTAGCCTAATGTGCCTTACTTTTCTTTTTTCCTGTCAAAATGATGCGCCTCTGGGCACTAAAGATAACCCAGTAAAACTCTATTTCACGCCCTCAGTGGATGCGGACACCATTTCCACCAATTCTAAAGACTTTATTAACTTCCTAGAAAAAGAAACTGGACTCATTTTCAAAACAGGAATCCCCACCAATTATGTTGCAGTTGTCGAAGCCTTTGGTTCAAAGAGAGCTGACATTGGTGTGATGAATTCCTTTGGCTATCTCATGGCCAATGATAAATATGGAGCTTCTGCCAAGCTTCGCGTTCTTCGCTATGGTCACGATTATTACCAAGGTCAAATTTTGGCCCATGTGGATTCTGGTATTAAAGAAGTAAAAGATCTAGAGGGCAAGAAAATGGCCTTCGTCGATCCTTCATCTACTTCTGGTTATATGTTTCCTCTTAAGATCATGAAAGATGCCGGGGTTTCCCCAAGTAATGAAACATTTGCTAATAAGCACGACAATGTCGTCATTATGATTTACCAAAAGCAAGTTGATGCCGGCGCTACTTATTACTCCGCTCCCGCAGAAGACGGCTCCATTCGCGATGCAAGAGCTCGCGTGAAAACTCAATTTCCCGATGTTGAAGAAAAAATCAAAATCGTTGCGACCACGGATAAAATCCCCAATGACCCCTTTGTCTTTAGAAAGGATTTGCCTCAAGAAATCACTGATAAATTTATTGCCGCCTTAAAGAAGTTCATTGCGACAGAAAAGGGACGCGATATTTTTAAACGAATTTATTCTGTTGAAGGTGTCGTTGACACTAGTGACGAGGATTATCAAAGCCTTCGCGACATGGTAAAGGCCATCAATCTTGACACGGAAAACTTGGTTAAATAGAGCTTAGCTTTGGAGATCTATTTCCAAAGACTGAGAAATCATAACGGCATTATTTCTCACCCTCATAATTCCCTCAAAGTAATTATTTGGGAGAACGCGCACGGCTTCTTGCATCCTAAGACGATGCCCTAGGGCGATCAAAGCAATATACTTTTCAGCTTTAGAAACCTTCTTCAGATGATCCACAACATACTGGGTTTCTTCTAAAAAGGCGGCCATGGACTCTTCTCTTTCAAAGTACTTTTCTTTAGAGAGTTTCAAGGCTGAGACTTCCTTATTTATTTCACGATAAACATCAGCAAGAATAAGAGAATCGACTTCGGATAAGAGAGCTAATTGCCTTTCAGTTAATTGAGTTTTTGAGCCGGCACCGCTCATACTCTTAATAAACTCTGTCGTCACTTCGAGAGTCTCCTGAGAGATGCTCATTCCTCCTGCAAAACTTGAGGCACCAAAAAAGAAGAGTAAACATAAAATAAGAGATCTAAGCACGGTGTCTTTCCTGTCCAATATGGGAATAAACCATGTTAGTCGTAATGAGCCTCAAATAGGCTTTCGCTGAAGTAAATACAGGAGGTGTTTAAAGAAGAGACAGCACTTAAGCCATTGAATTCACAAAAAAAAGGGCCCTTGTGGGACCCTTTTTTTTGCTATTGCCGAAATTCCTTTTCAGCTACTCTAGTAAGACAATAATGCTTCTTCTGCCAGACAAGAGCGGATAGCATCTATGAGTTTTTGATTATTTGAAATTGTTGTTGCAGCGTTTGATCCACCACGAGAATAACAGCCACCATTTGTATGGATACCGACGATTTTCTGATCAGACTCACGAATGATTGTTGAGCCAGAGTTTCCACCCATCGTATCAGCGACATGGTACATGGCACTTCCCCTAAGACGAACAACTTCACCAGTATGAGTTTGTTGAGCGAGGTTTCTTTCAGGATCAGAACGATCAAGTCCATAACCTGTAATACGAATAAGGTCACCATTTTGTGGTCCATTAAAATCTACTTCGTAAAACCCTTGAACATCACCAGCATAAAGGCCGGTCTCAGCATTTGGACCAATTCTTAAAACGGCCCAGTCATTGCCAATTCCTGAGTAAGTCCACTCAGAGTTGGCCTTATCAACAGGATAAATATCTCTTGCACTTGGATGTTGAATTCTTCCGTTTCGTGAAGGAGGAGTGTTAAATTGAGCAATTCCAAAAGTTGAATCACAGTGCCCGGCAGAGATCGCACAGGTTTTACTAATCATTGTCACTGTACAGCCACCTGGATCAGACATTTTTCCTAAGAGACGGCCAATTTTTGGCATAGATGAGGGAACGCGATCGTCCACTCCACAAATAGATTTTTCAGTTGCGCTGACACCCGTCGTTAACATTAGAGCGAGCAAAAGTTTGCCGATATTATTCATCACTTCCTCCCTGAAGGCTTCTCGATATTTGTTAGACTTAGGTTAGTTAAGCTGGTGTCACTTTGGCGACTGACATCTTCTTACTTAATTACCCCGATGTTGTGAGACATTTTTTTGACACCCATTTTCTTACGCCCAAACTCCCTAAAGCCCTGAATAATAGTGAAGTTGAGAGAGATTGGTGGACAAAGAAAGGCACGGCTTTTAGTATAGGTCTTCAAATCAAATGTAAGATTTTGTTTTCCACGGATGGGAAAGTTAAAGACACAACCTAGGGACACTAATCTCATGAACGCAACCACGACGCCCATCCTCGAAGTGGATAAACTTAATAAAGTCTATCCCAACGGAACTCATGCTCTCAAAGGAGTCAGCTTCAAAGTTGAAAAAGGCGAATTCCTCGTCGTTATTGGTCTTTCCGGCTCAGGAAAGTCTACCCTTTTAAGATGTATTAACCGTCTGCATGAACCCACCACAGGGAGTATTCAGTTTGAAGGTAAAGACATCACCAATATAAAGGGAAGCCTCTTAAGATCACTACGCTCACGCATAGGAATGATCTTTCAGCATTTTAACCTAATTCCCAGAAAAACCGTTTTGACCAATGTTCTGACCGGAACTCTTTCACGTACTGGGGTTATCAAATCGATTTTTGGAGTATTTTCTGAAGAAGATAAAAAGAAAGCCCTCTCACTTATCGAACTTGTAGGACTTACAGGAAAAGAATACAGAAGGGCCGATAATCTTTCTGGAGGACAACAGCAAAGAGTCGCCATTGCCCGGGCGCTCATGCAGGATCCTAGTATTTTACTTGCTGATGAACCAGTGGCTTCACTTGACCCGGCCACAAGTCATTCTGTCATGCAATATCTCAAAAAAGTTAATGAGGAGTTAGGTGTCACTATTCTTTGTAACCTCCACTTTCTCTCTCTCGTGCGCCAGTACGCAAGTCGTGTCATTGCACTTAAAGACGGAAAGCTTATCTATGAAGGTAGCCCTTCAGAAATTGATGAGAATTGGTTTCAAACCATATATGGAGAAGACGCCGTAGAAGTAACCATTGATTAATCGGGAAGAATAACAATTATGGACACAACACAAGAAACCCTCACCATGAACACCAGTAACATCAAGCAAATGAGAAAGGTTATGTCTGCCTTTACCATGGATTTGCTTCATTGGTCTTATATTGGCCTGGTTAGTTACAAAATCATTTATCAAAAAGTCATTATGGGTCTTCGCGACCCCGACTTTTCTTGGAATGAGCCAATTTACGCCTTGGCCATTGGAGCCCTTCTTGCTCTAGCTCTCTTTTTCACTAAGCTCTCTGTCGGCCGCGCTATGAAGGGTCTTTATAACTTAGATGAAAATAAATCCATTATGAGGGAGCCCTTTTGCCTCTTAGGTTATGTCACTATCCTCCTCACTTTCATCGCGGGCCTTTTTATTGCCCAGGTTTCCCTAAGAGAATTCTTTTCTGAAGCGGGAATGCTAGGAGCGAAGAGAATTTTCACGGCCCTTTTTCAGCCCAACTTTGGCATCATTGAGCCCGCAATTTTTGCTGCTATTGAGACCATCTACATGGCCTTTATTGCTACCGTCATTGCTCTTCCTTTTGCCTTTCTCTTTGGATTCTTTGCCGCAAGAAACCTGATGAACAGCTCTCCTATTCTCTTTGCTCTTTATAATATTACTCGTTTCTTTCTCAATATCACTCGTTCCATCGAACCCCTTGTTTGGGCAATTATTTTTTCTGTCTGGGTGGGAATTGGTCCCTTTGCTGGTATGTTAGCTCTTTGCTTACATTCGGTTTCTTCTCTCGCTAAACTCTACTCAGAACAAATTGAAAATATCTCTGAAGGACCTATTGAGGCCATGACTGCTACGGGAGCCCATCCTATTCAAATCATTTGGTTTGGTGTCGTTCCTCAGATCGTTCTTCCTTATCTTTCCTTCACTATTTATCGCTGGGATATCAATGTTAGAATGGCGACCGTGATTGGTCTCGTTGGTGGGGGCGGTATTGGTACGCTTCTTATGCAATACCAAGGTCTCGCCAAATGGAATGAAGTGGGACTTCTTGCTATTACCATCGCCGTCATCGTCTGGGTTATGGACTATTCCTCTTCTAAAATTCGTGAATCCATTAAGTAGATGAGTCCCCAAGGACTCATCTTTAGATATTCAATCAAGCTATCGCAGAGTTGATTTTAATTCAATTTTTATAACGGTAGGTCTCCTCTATAAAAGAACTATAGTGTTCAACCATTTAGAGGAGGAAATATGAAATCTCTAATCAACATCAAATGGGTAAGTATCGCCATAGCTTTTCTTACTCTTTCACTCACAGCGCAAGCTCAAGTTAACCGCAACGTTTCTGAGTACAACCTCCAAGGTGATCTTGGGCTTAAAGGCTATGATCCTGTTTCTTACTTCGCTGAAGGTGGGTCTCAACCAGCAAAAGGAAATAGCTCTATTGCTCACAACCACAGAGGTGTGACCTATCACTTCTCAAGCGTAGAAAATCGAGAAATTTTTAAGGTTATGCCCGAAAGATATGAGCCAACTTATGGTGGTTACTGTGCATGGGCCATGGCAGCTTCTGGGAGTAAAGTAGACATTGATCCTCTCCTTTACACGCTTGATGGCAATAGAATCCACTTCTTCATCGCCCCGGGTACAAAGAGAAGTTTTGACAGAAATGTTTCTCGCTTCGCTGCTCGTGCAGATAGAAACTGGAGAAACCTTACTGGTGAAGAGCCACGACTTTAAACAAAAGTTAAAAAAATAATAGCGAAAGGAGCTTTCATGAAATCATTCCATCAGCTTTACCACTGTGCGATTGTCCTCATAGGACTAGTAAGTTGTGGAAACTATGAAGAGTTCAAGGAAGATCCTTCCGCTCTTTTTCAAGGAAGTCTCACTCCGAATGGAGTAACTTTTAAAGAAGTGAAGGAGCAAATTTTTGATGCTCGCTGTGCTAAATGCCATGGCCAAGACTATAGCAATTATCAGAACGTCATTGAAAATCTTGACGGCATCACAGCAACGATAAGAAGCGATTTCATGCCCCAAGATGGGCCTCTCTCAAATGAGCTTAAGCAAATGCTTTTCACTTGGGCAGCCGCGGGTGCCCCCGAGGGAGAAGTGATTGTGGAGCCAATTGTCGTTGAGCCAACTTTTGATTCCCTAAGACAAACAATTTTTGCCAGCAAATGTATTCGTTGTCACACCAAAGGTGGTCCAGCCCCCTTCTTCCTCGACGAGCGTCAAAACCTGATGGTTTACGCTACGGTCTTTAACCCCTTTATGTTGGATTTTGAATTCCCAGAAGAAGGAGACTTTATCAAAAGACTTAATAGCGATGATCCTGTTGAGCAAATGCCACCAGCAAGAAGTGGATTAGAGCTTTTAAGCGATGAAGAAAAAGAAATCATTACAGAATGGATCAGAAGAGGACTTCCTTAAACAAACCAATAGTCTGGAGAAAAAAAAATGAAAGTAACAAATAAATTAAAAACAATGATCCTTGCATTTGCCTTAAGCCTGCCAACCCTTGGGGCCCAATACAGCGTAAAAAAAGGTAATGTCGCATTCAGCGCCAAAGGCTTTCCCACTTTTATAACTATTAAAGGGGTAACCCAAGACATCATGGGAAATTTGGACTTAGAGGGTGAAATGGCAAAAGGAAGCTTTAAAGTCCCAGTGAAGACTTTGAAGACGGGAATGGATCTTCGTGATGAACATATGATCAACAATTACCTTGAAGCGGACAAACACCCTCATGCAGTCCTGACTCTTGAGCCTTTTAATGTCAAAGAAGAAGGTGAAGCGAAGGGCACGATAGAAATCCACGGAGTCAAAAGGCCTGTTACACTCACTTATGAAAAAATTGAAATGAGTGATAATAGCATCTCTTTTAATTGTGAATTTAAAATCAAAATCACCGACTTCGCTATTGATATCCCCAGTTTTCAAGGGATCACAGTTGCCGAGGATGTGATTGTTGCCGTTAATTTTAAGGCGATTAAAAAATAGGATATCCATGTCTTTAAGAAAGTTAAATTCCCTCAGCACGTTTCTTCTCTTTGGTCTTCTATTTGGTTTTCATACCTTTCCAGTCCATGGGTGGGTAGAAAATGTAAGTCAAGGATATCCCAATTGTATGGCCTGTCATATCAGTCCTACCGGTGGCGGGATTTTAACTGACTATGGACGCTCTCTTTCTAGTGAGCTGATGTCCACCATAAAGACAAAAGACTTTCAAAAACCTTTCTATGGACTTGTCGATAATACCAAACATATTAAATGGGGCGGACACATCCGCACCATTCAAACAAGAAATGAGAATGATACCATTAAAAGAGGTAGCACCTTCTTTATGCAAAACAATGTTGAAGTCGCAGCCTATGTGAAAGACTTTGTTTTCGTGGGAACTGCTGGATCAAAGGAAGGGCCATCTCGAATCGATGGAAAAGGTGAATTCATTAGTGAGCGCCACTTTGCCATGTATCAACCCGACCCTACAACACGAGTGCGAATAGGAAAATTTCGCCAAAACTATGGCATCAATGATCCCAACCACACTCGCTTCACCAAACGAGATCTAGGTTTTGGTTCCTACTCAGAAACTTATCAATTAGAATACTTTAAAACCCTCTCTTTTGGTGAAATGCTTGTTTCTAGTTCTCTTGGTCGACTGGATTTGCCCCGCTCCCAGCAAGAAAAAAATATTATGGGTCAACTGACGCACTACCTAGGCGGAAGTTCTCGTCTAGGGGCCAACATTTTGCACGGAGAATCCGAGAGAAATCGCCGATCTTTATACGGAATTAATGGCGTCTTTCGTTTAGGAAGCAAAAAGAATGTCATGCGCTTTCAGCTGGATTATCAGGTCAATCAAGACCTCTCTGGCAACATAAAAGGTGATAAAGTTCATGGTCTTTTTGGAAACTTTCTCATTGGCACAAGGCCTTTTGATGGCTTTTTTCCCTACTTTGTTTACGAACACAAGCAAACCAACCTCGATCAAAGCCGACAGACTTTGACGACCTCACCTGGTATTGGTTTTCAGTTTTTCCCCATTGCCCATGTGGAATTACAATTTGAACATCAATACAGAACTCTAGTCTCTCAAAGTGACAACCCAGAACACAGAAGTTTTCTCGTGCTCCATCTCTATCATTAAGAAATTAGTTGAGAACTCTAGTGGCACACAAATGAAAACCATCTTGTTCAATAATACGACCAAACCAGATTTGATGACTAATAATGCGTTTGTAGGGAAAGCTTTGAGGAGTTGATTTATAATAGATATCGACAATCCCCGTTGGTCTTATATTGAGATCGACGAGATTAGCAGGTTTAAAAATAATGCCTCTTCTTCTCATATTATGAAATCTCACTTCACACGCTTTGAGGTTTTCAAGAAGATCTTGAAAAAATCCACGATAATAGCGCACGCCATTAGGTCTTATCTCCCCCGCCGCCGCTAAGATATCAATGAGTTCATCCTGAAATTCTAGCCTAACACGAGCCTGGTCAAAGAGGCTTATATCTACAGGATTAAGGGTACAAAAAGCTTCTAGCCCCTCACGAATGCTCATCATATTTTCAAAACCCTCATCTGCTTTTTGACCAGGAAGGCTAATATCTTCGAGAACTGAAGTTTCACGACAAGTTTGTGCTTGAAGATTTCCTAAAAGAAAGAAAAAACCAAAAATAACAACCAAAATAAGAGCACGATTCATTTCATTTTTCCTTGAGACAAGCATGTATTGTACTAATAAGATCCTCTTCATTAAATGGCTTCATGATCAGACCGTCATAATCTATTTGGGAATGATCAAGCTCTTTCTTTTGATTGACTCCACCCGTAATAAAAAGGAACTTACTGTTACTCAAAAGATCTTTCTCTTTAAGGATTTCAAAAAAGTTTGCCCCTGTCACTTTTGGCATTAAGATGTCAGAAATAATGATATCGAAGTGCTTCTTTTCAAGAAGGGAAATGGCTTCATTAGCAGTTGCTACCGAACTAACCTGACAGCCGAGGTCTTCTAACATGTACTCTAAAGTGTAGCGAATGCCCTCTTCATCATCGAGAACCAAGACCTTTAATCCTGATTGATAAAGTTTTACTTTTTCACTTTTTTTATGTTCTTTAAGAAAATGTCCCTTAGCGTGGGGGAAACTCAAAAAGAAAGTCGTTCCTATATTTTGTTGGCTCTCTAGCCAAATATGACCCCCATGATCTTTCACAATTCGATGGGTTAGGGCTAGGCCTAACCCCGTACCTTCACCTATTTTTTTGGTGGTATAGAAGGATTCAAAAACCTTATCTTTAATGGCCGTTGCAATCCCTTTACCATTATCAGTCACCTTAAAGAGAACATTATCTTTTTGAGATTCTAGATGAAGGGAGACTCTCTTGTTCTCTAGCCCATACAAGGCATCTCTTGCATTAGAGACCAAATTCATGAGGACTTGTTGGATTTCCGCTCGATTGGCCAAAATATTAAATTTTCCATTATTGCTAGTGCTAGCGGTCGTAAATTCTAAGGAAATATTTTGAAACTCATAGATTTTTTGGACAAAAAGAAGAAAGTCATTAATCACTTGCCTAAAATCAAAGACAGACTTTTCCGTCTCCGTTCGCGACAAATCTCTTAGACCAAGGGTTATTTTTTTTATTCGCTCGTGAGCAGACTCTAAATTTTTCAGTATCTCCATCATTTCAGGACTTAGATCTTTATTTTTTTTAAGGCGATGGAGATTCCCTACGGCAATGGCCAGAGGATTATTGATCTCATGGCCCACTCCAGCTGCCAACTCCCCTATAGAAGCTAGTTTAGATTGGAGCATACTTTTTTGATGTTCTCTTTTTAATTCTTCCTCAGCTTTCTTTTTGTCATCAATATCCTGGATTACCCCTAATAAACGGACGACTTTACTATTCTCAACCACAGGTCTTCCAGAGACAAAGACCCACATTTCTCGTCCCTTCAACGTTTTTATTTTCGCCTCTAAATCATAAGGTAAGCCCTCTTCAATGGCCTTTGTGACGGCATCTCGATATAGATCCTGATATTCACCGATAAAAAGACTTAGCGTTTCTTCCATACTTGGTTTCTTTTCACCAATATCCATTTCTAAAATCTTATAGGTCTCTTCCGTCCAAAAGACTGTTTCAGTATCGATGATAAGATCCCAGCCTCCAATTTTTCCTATCGAACCTGTATAGTTGAGAAGATTGACAGCATTTTTAAGCTGATTTTCAAAATTGGCACTTTCAGTGATATCTCGACCACTGCCATAGATGAGGTTTTCCTCCTCTACAAACCTTGTTCTCCAGGAGATCAAATGAATTTTGCCCTCACGATCAAGGTAGCGATTGGTGTAACTATCAACCTCTTTTCCCCCTTGAACATCATCACATTCATCATAAGAACTCTTGAGATCATCGGGATGAATAAAATCAAATATGGTTTTACTTTGAAGCTCATTTTCACTGAAGCCAAGTAATTCGCAAAAGGCAGGATTCGCCCTGACAAAAGTGCCGCAGGGCCTCACAATGCACAATAAATCTAAAGAAAGGTTAAAGAACTTTCGATTCATTATGCTATTTTACCGCTAGGTATCTATATTACAATTTTTATTTACCTTAATTAACACAGTGCTCTTTAGATAAATGAACCTCTTCATATAGTTCATAAATGAGACCATGAATAAGGCCTATATCAGGAGTTATGATCTTTTTAACTGGGATATAACCCATGACCTTTTCCATGATATGAATGGCCGGAATAATGACATCTGCTCGGTCTGGTCGGAGACCAAATTTTTTTATCCGTTTAAGATAGGGAGTCTCTTCTAAGGCTTCCCTTATTATGGCGACTTCATCAGGAAGAACATAACGAATATTTTTCTTACCTAAGACTCGCTTTCTTAAACGACTAAGGCGCTTAAAGTTGCCCCCGGTCCCTACAATACGCAGGGGTCGACTTCCTGGATAAACTTCGCTGAGGAATTTTTGAATAGCAGGGCCCATTTCACTTAAGTAAGTGCGATAAGCAAGTTCCGCACTCGCTCCCTCTTCTTCACTCATTTTACCAATTTCAAGCAAGCGCACCGTCCCCATGGGAAGACTAATGGAACCCTTGGCCATTCCTCTCTCGAGATAGGTAAGTTCAGCGCTTCCTCCACCAATATCAAAGAGCAGATAATTCTTAAAGGAAAGATCAACTTGAGTTTGCAATGCTTTTCTTATCAGAGCGGCTTCCCGAACTCCATCAATCGCTTCAATAAAAATCCCTGTCTCTTCCAAGACTCGCTCACCTAACACATGGGCATTATCTGCATTTCGATAGGCTGAGGTCGCGACTGCTCGATAAAATTCAACATCTTGCTGAATAATCTCTTTTTTAAAGTCTTTAAAGACGCGAACAAACTCATTGATGGTGTGCTCGGAAAAATGACCTGTATTGAAAGCTTCGCTTCCTAGCCTAACGGGTTTTCGCACACGAGAAATTAAAGTGAGACCTTCCTCTTCATTTACACTGGCTATGGCCATGCGAATGGCATTAGATCCGATATCAAAAGCTGCAATTTTTTTCACATTAGGCTTATATTAATAAGTCCAAAGAAAGATGACAACGAGCTAAATTAAATCTTATCAAATTGCCTAACTCTTACCAAGCGCGGGCAAGATGTCACGAATACCCGAAGCAATAATTTCAATTGATAAAGAGAGAATGATGAGTCCCATAATTCTTGTCATCACATTTAGACCAATTGTTCCAAGTCTTTTACCGATGACTTTCGAGTATTGAAAAACAAATTTTATCAAGAGCCCAATTATTAAAACGACAGCAAGTGATCCGATCCAATAGGCACTGCTCTCTACCTTGTTGGAGTAGATAATGGCCTGAGAGATCGTACCTGGACCGGCCAAAAGAGGAATGGCCAGAGGAACAATGCCAATTTCACTTGGATTAAGAGTTTCTTGTTCACTTTTGTTAAGCTTTTGGGCCACATTCTTAGCACTTATCATCTGTAAGGCCATCATAAAGATCAGGATTCCACCACCAATTGAGAAACTTGCTAAAGAGATACCAAAAAAAGAGAGGATGCTGTGACCAAAGGCTAAGCTAATGACGATAGTGGCGGCTACTGTCAGGGCACAGCTTGTGGCAATGCTCTTCACCTTATCCTCAGAAAAAGACTCTGTGAGGCTAATAAAGACCGGGATCACTCCCAATGGATTGAGAATGGAGAGAAGACTCACTAAAAGTTTAATACTGTCATCAAGAATAAGATTTGCCATGAGGCCAAGGTAACACTTTTTTCCCAAAAAAAAAGGGAAGCAAAGCTTCCCCTTATTCTTTTTACTCGTTTTTAGCTTCTAAAGAGTCTCAAATGGGTTGAGGATTTGTAACCTTAACATTTGAAGTTCATCTTTTTGATTGTACATCTCAAAATGACCGTAAAGAGCACCTTCAGTCAAAGCCTGTTCTTTGTAGAAAGACTGCATCCAATCAGTAGCGATTCCTTTGATAAAACTCGGAAGGCTTACAAATGAAAGACCAAGTTCAGCTAGTTGCACCACAAGTCTCTTCCTCATAACTTTACCTGGATTATCATAGTTGTAGCTAACAGAGAGGTTCTTACTAAACATGTGGTCTGTCTGAAAAAGGTTGGCAATGACAGCTTCCCCTTTAAAGTCCACTTCTTGAAAGGCGTAATTCAGTCTTTTCCCCACCTCATCAAAGGTAGTACTCATGCGACGAAAACGATTGTTATTGAATCTAATACTCGTAAAAAATTTGTTCACACCGTACTTATCCCAATTGGCAACAGCAGCATTTGACTCCCAAAAAGCGAACCAATCAATGCGAGATTCATAGATAGAGGACATAATGTGGTTAGCTTCTTCAGCAGTAATGCCTAACTGACTCTCAGGCACCTTTTCAATGTAATGAAGTAACATATTTTGGTGAAAGAGGCGTCTCTGACGAACAAGCTCCTCAACTCTTACCAAAACATAGCTGGCCGTATTAAGAATTGGTATTTGGCTCAGTCTATCTTTTGCAAAGTTAAGGGCCCAAGTAAGAACCTGATAAGTCACACGCTTTTGATAAAAAAACCTTGGGTTGCTAGCGTGAGCAAGGACTGTCGGATCTAACATCATAAGAGCATCACGAAGTTTGAATTCAAACTTAGTCATCACTTCTTGAAACTTGGGATCAGCAAAAACCTTGTCAAAATCAATGTCCTCTAATTTTCGAAGAGATTCGACAATAAGACTAGGATTACTGTTATCCCCCTGAGCGTTGCCACGTCGTCTTCTATTTCTACTGTCTCTTCTGCTGCGGCTTGATTTATCATGCATCAAGAACTGCTCTTGATTGGCGCCAAAGAGGTCTTCAATTCGTTGATCGTAATCTGCTTTGCTTTTCATCAAAGCCTGTTCTTGCTGCAGACTCTCCTTGATAAACTCAAGGTAGGGGCGAATAGAGAACTTCATGGTAATTGAAGTGTCTTTAACCGTTGATAATTTGCCAGCATCATCCCTAACGAATTTAAAACGCTTTTTAAAATGACTGAGATCTTGCGAAAAAACCGTCATTGAGACGGCCATTGCCGTGAGGGTTATCAACCCTTTTCTTAGATTTATTCTCACTTCAACCCTCCTTAGTCGATGGAGTATTTTATCCTTTTGCTATTGATAACTTTTAATCATGATAGCTAAGTCAAAAACGATGCGGCTATACCTGTAAGAAAAGAAAAGGAAGACCGACTAAAAAAATCCGATAACGAGGCCATAACGAATGCCCTTTCCTATAAGAAAGCACAGAAAGCTCACTCTTTTGGGAGTTTTTAAAAGCCCCATGAGCAAAGCCAAGATATCCCCAATCAACGGTAACCAGGCTAATAGACCAACAAAAGGACCATATTTTTCAATCCATGGTGTGTACTTAATTTTGTGTTTTTCCTTAAGTCCCATCCATTTCGTTTTTCCGTAAGTTCCCAACCAATAAGTCACCATAGAACCAAGGGTATTTCCCAAAGTCGCCACCAACCACAGCACCAAAAGCGGATGCTCCCCCTTTAAACTAAGAGCAATCAAATAAGGTTCACTCCCAAGAGGAATCAAGGTTGCCGCGAGAAAGGAGAGAGCGAAGAGGATTAGGTACGGTGAGAAAAATGTTTCCATGAAAAGTAAACGAGAAGAAGGCCAAAAAGAAAAGTAAAAAGAAAAGTACGTGGTCCCCCTGCGTCTCTATCTGGCCTAATAGGAACCATTGTCCCCGAGCAAGAACCCGGAGCATCGTGGGGATAGAGATAACTGCAGGCATCATAGTCATCAATAGAGAGTTTATCTTGAATCTTACCTCCTATCGAATAATACATAAGAGCTGCCGGATCTCCGGAATGCCCAAGACCAAAGGCGTGACCTAGTTCGTGGGCAATAGTAGCGAGTTTTTCTTGTTGAGTGAGGTTGGCAAAACTTGTATCAGCGTTGTTAATGAGGAAAGCTCCTCGATCCCCATTCACAAGATTAATACTTCCTACCCCTAAAGTTCCCGAGGAGCTAAAGAGAGTTGTATTGGCCGAGCAGCCCACTACAATTTGACCGGCAGGAGTCTTATTAATCGTATCGCTAAGAGTGTCATTGCTTGTGTCCACACCCTCATCAACCCCAAGAACTTCCAATTCTAAGGCACAGGTAGGTATGCGATTCCAATACTCCTTTACAGACTCTTTCACCATGGCGGCCAATTCTTGGGCACTGGAAAACCCAGCGGTGGAGCAGGTATTGGAGGCAACTCTGACTGTCACATCAGGCCCTGGTAAATTAACCCTTCCCTCACTTGAGAGGGTAAAAGCATGCGCATTCATGGAAAGAAAAAAGAAAAGAAGGAGATTTTTCATCGTTACGGCCTAATTATCCTACAAATAGTAAACGAGATTTAAAGAATAAGAGAGTTTTCTCGCCTCAGCGTCAAACATACTAAAAATATAAGTTTGAAAACGCAGGGCATAGTCACTTGAAAACGAATGCTCAATACCGAGATCAACGGTCGTATTCCAACTAGTACGCGCCTCATTGGGGGCATAGAAATCGGTAGGCGTATTACCATTAAGCAGATTAACAGTTCCTCCGTCACCACTTATGCGAGTAAGAACTGTCCCAACACCATAGCGTAAGATAGTCTGCGCCCTCAGTTGATAACCAAAATCTAGCAGAAAAAACATGGTGGACTTCTTATAACCATCCTGTCCCGTACCATGAAAGGCCATAGCAAATTCAGGTAAAAAAAGGTGGCCAGTAAAGGGCGTCGCAAAAATGGTATTAACACCCACCATAGGATCAAAAGACAAAGTATTCTTACTGCCAGTCGTTTCCTTTTGAGTAGATAATCCAAAAGGCACATAGCCACCAGCACTGACCAGAGCGAAACTAGTTTGGGTCAATAATAGACCGAAAAGAATGGTAATCTTTTTCATTTTTTATGCCACTGCAGAAGTTTCGGTATTTTTAGGGGCAGGACTTCCCAAAAAAGTTTTTTGAGAAATTGAAGGTAATTAGTGTTTTGAAACCACTTGAGGGAGGACATCTTCTCTGTCATGACCTTTTCCCCCAATTCAATTAATTCATCTATATAAGCGGTGTTATCAAGACGTGGGTATTGGGATAGGTCTAAAGAACAAACAATATCCGCATTTTCTAGCTGATCGCGAGTACGCAGGTCAATCGCAATATCCATAGCGTTTCCCATCATGGTAAAAATATCCTTAGGCTTACTATATTTGGTCGTGGCATTGAGGTCGACACCCACTGTTATTCCAATGCCCATATCCTCAAGTGGAGAAAGAGGGACATTCTCGGTGATGCCCCCATCTACCAGTAGCCGGCCTTTATATTCAATGGGAGCAAATATACCAGGAACGGAAACACTTGCACATACTGCGTCCACGAGAGGCCCGTGGCGAAGAACAATCTGCTCTCCACTTTCGATATCTGTTGCGGTTATAGCGAGTGGGATCTGTGAATCTTCAATATGAACTTTTCCTAGATCTCTTTCCAACATTTCTTTGATATTGTCCGTAGAGAGAAGACCTAGTTTATTAAAACCAAGACTAAAAACTTTTTTAAAGTTTAATTCAGGTGCAATTTTTTCTAATTCTTCAGAGGTCTTACCAAATGCGACATAAGAAGCAATCAAAGCTCCTATACTCGTGCCAGAGACCCCATCAATCTTTACTTGCGACTTTTCAAATGCACGAATTACCCCTATATGAGCGATACCTTTAGCCGCTCCACCACCGAGGGCCAAGCCAATTTTTGTATTCCATGGATTCCATTTCATAGGATAATGGTCTCATAGGAAAACTCATAAGAACAATGGTTTTATGGTTCTGAAGGTTCCGCATTTTTGCCAGGATTAGAGAAGCTTTCTTTAGAACTTTTCGCCTCTTCATCATCTCCTGACAAGGGTTGTTCAATGACACCAAGATCTTCTTTCGCTTGTTGTTCCTCTAGCTCCAAAGTTTTAGCCTTTTCTTCTTCTAGATCTTGATGAACTTTTTGGTTAAGCTCTTGAAATTTCTCTTGCTCTTGGCGCCTTTTTTCATTAACGGGTTCAAAAATAATCTCATTCACATACTGACGTAAGGACTTCTTGTCAGTTTCGCTAATCGAATGAATCAACCCTTTGTAAACAAACTCGGACTTGTCTTTAAGATAGTCTTTTCCTTTTTCTATGGGAACCAAGTGAATCGACATTTGAAGTGGATAATCAAGGCGATAGGTTTTCATAGGTAATTCGCTATCTGTGCGAAAAAGCACCTCACTTTCACTGACTGAATTGAGAAGAACCTTCATCTTAAGACTACCAAAACTTAGACTATTTGATTTCTTGATAAAGTATTTCTTTTCTTTAAAGTCTTCCTCTGTCAGGTTTCTATACTTCTTTGGGTCTTTTGATTTTAACTGTTCTACCTTTCCTTTAATAAGCTTTTCAAATTTCTCAGTTTGTCTTTGTTCATAAATACCAGCGAGGTTAAGACAAACATCGAGTTCAAGACTGCCTTGATGAGTGATAATCATCGGATATTGATGACTTTCTTGTAATGCCTTAGAACTTTTAAAGTAGGAGCGAAAAAGCACAAGAATAGGATTATAATCATTAATGCCTTTTATCGTTTCTACCAAACGTTTCACTATGTTTAACTCTTCCTCCTCTCTTTGCGCAAGGGCCTCAGTAATTTCCATGACTTGCTTTTCAACATCATTATCCTCATGAGAGGTGTAATCTTTTTCGGCAGCAATATCTGCTTTTCTTTGGACCGCTAAGTTAAAAACATCCTCATCCTCATCAAGATACTCACCTAGAAACTGATAAGCGATAATTGCAGGTCGTTGCTTATTGATTTCTTCAAAGTCTGGTGAAAAAGCTGTTTGGCATCTTATCGAAAAGGGATAACTTGCTAAGGATTTGTCAGGATCAATCTGACCATAAGCTCGCATGGCCGTATCAACGATAAGAAGCTTCGTTTTTTTCTCAAAACTCGCACTCATGCGATCAGTAACCCACTCTTTATGCTTTTTTTGACTCCTCTTCATCGTATCATCAAAGTTAGCAATGGCCTGTCTTTGCTTTTCTTTATGTTCTTTAATGAGTTTAATTCTCATCTTTTCTTTGTCGGCTTCGTCAAGTCCTTCAAGCTTTTTTGGATCGACAATATCATCTTCACTGATCTCTTCTTCAGGTTTATCCACAAAAACAAAGTCTAGATCATAGCTGTAGTTGAAATCATAATAGAGATTATGAGCAGCCGGATTTTTTACAATGAAATTTTGAGAGGGAACATTAGTCAGGGGTATTTCATTTTTAAAGTGAACTTGATTGCCTTCTTTTAAATGAAAATTTCCTTCAACATGAATATAAGTAGGAGCAATGTAGCCAATTCTAAAGTCATCATAGAGATCAACTTCCTGGCTTGTCTTAGCTTTAGCAAATTTCGCCGGTTTTACCATATTAGGAAAGGCCACAGTCATAGCAGAGTAGACAATATCGAAGAACTCTCCCCCTTTTACATAAAGAAAGTCTACCCCAACTCCCAAGCACTGCTTGGTGTCCTCTTTTTTATCCACAAAACCTATTATAGGAACATTATGAAAATTAGGGTCTCGACTTAAATTTTCGGCAAGCGCCATGGTCCGCTCTTTTTCACAAGTAAAGTCCAAATAAATAATCTTTGGATAGTTCTCTAAAACTTTTAGAAAAAGAGACTCATAGCCTTCTCCCTTCTTAGGAGCAATAATGGGAAACTCCCACTTTTTTTGCTCATAGGTTGAGCGATAACGAGTTATGATATTTTGGAAATAGCCAGTATCTGTACCTACATAGCAGACGATAATGCCTTTAGAATTTGGCTTTTCCATAAGCGGCCCACTGAATAACACCGAGAAATCATTAAACAATTTCCCTATAATCAGTTTAAGGTAAAGAAAAAGACTAGGAAAGGTTAAAACGCAAGGTCTTGATATCTCTTAATTGTTGAATCTTTAAACTTCAAAGTCATCATAGGTTTGACCATATTTCTCGTCATTTTCCCGAGAAAAATACTTTCTTACGAAGTATTGGCCTGACCTGATGGTAGCAATAAAACCAAGTTCTTCTAGCTTTCTTAGTGAGTGGTAAATATCATCGATTGAAATTTTTAAGTTTTGAGCTATCTCAGTATGGGCCATTAACTGACTAATTCCAAACTCCTTATAGAGGTTGGGACGGCACCATACTCTGCGATAAAGGTACATAAGAACCAAAACCTCAATGCGGTTTAATTTATAATCAACTAGGATTTCATCAAAAAATAGGTCAGGTATTTTTGAGGTCGTCGGTACGAGGTGTTCTTTACGTGTATTGATCGTTTCATCATTTGCATTTTTTCTTGGCTTATGTCCTGCAATGATCTCGTGAATATCAACCATTCTCAACCTCCTTGAGAATCTACGGCATACCCCTTTTTCAGTTACACCATTCTTTGTTTATAATGCCACATTTTTCCTATTGACTCCAATGGGGTTATGACTGTGGAAAAATCTGCCAGAGTAAAAAACTAGGGTAATTTTAAATGACTAAGTAAATGAGCATAAATCATTAACTTTCCCCTATCCTTTGCCTGAAAGGCCTTGTCTTTGATGAGTTCTTCAAACAAGTCCTTACCTTCAAGAGAACTAGGAAGAATTTTATAAAGAAAGAGAAAGGTTTTATAAAGGGATGGATTAATACGACCTAGAGGAGCTAAAACCTCTTTTGAATTCTTGCTCATGAATTGATGAAAGCTTAAAAGGCGTTCTACTGTTTCATTTTTTATAAAGTCTAGAGGATTAAGTTCAATCAATTCTTTAATCTCATTGATCGTCAATCCATCAAAGGCAATGAGTGTTTTTTTAAACTGAGTATGACCAGAGATAAGACCGGCTCTTACCTTAGCGAGTTCACAAAAACTTTTTAACTGAGTCTCACTACATTCAACCCCATAAATAAGAAAAAGCAGCACTTGCTCTGCATTCATTAACTTAAGATGGTACTTTCCTAAACCTTTAAGAAAAGAAATTGTTTTCAACTTTTTCGAGATAGCGACATTATGTCCTTCCACTAAAGTAAAAAAGGTATCAACAAATTGAAAGAAGTCACCTTTAAAGGCTTCCCGAAAAAAATAATATTCTGACAACTGCTCAAGATTAAAATTAGAAAACTCCTTAACAATCTCAGGTCCAAAGTCACAATCAAAGCGATGATGAAAGCGAACGGCGCGGCAAAATCGCACAGGGTCTTTTGAGAAGTCTTCACTACATGGTTTTAAAACACGATTCTTTAAATCTTCAAGTCCACCAAAAGGGTCAACGAAAATAAACTCATCTTCCGTCTCAGGGGAGCGAAGCTCTATACCTAAGGCATTAATTGTGAAGTCTCTTCTTTTAAAGGTTTCTTTATAAGGAGCCTGACTTACCAACTGTGCAAGAAAGTCACTATGTCCATAGTCGGATTGCTTGTTATAAATTTCCTTTCTGGCCGGTGCTAATTCCACATCATATGGCCAGCCATCCCAGCTAATCCTTAATATGGAAAAGGAAAGAAACTCAACTTTATGACCATATATTTCACGAAGTCTTTCTCCAAGACGATTAATGCGAAAGGCCCAATCTTTTTCGTCATATTCAAAAGTATGACGAAGTTCAAAATCTAAGTCATGAGAAAGTTCACTTGTGACAAGCCAATCTCTTACAGCTCCTCCAACAAGGGTCAAAGAGAAACCTTCCCGACTTATATTCACTAGGAGTTCGTAAACTTCCTTAGGAAAAAGCCTTCTAAACCCTTTGGCATCAATGGGATCACCGTCTCTATAATTCATTATTATTCAGAAATATTGAGTGGGTTGTCCGCTTGAGTAAGGCGATCTAAAGTTGTCCTAATTCGCGTAAGCTCAACAGCGTCTTTATGATAGACCACATAGAACTTACCGTTAGATACTTTAAAATCAAGTAGGCTTCCGACTTTGTCCTTGTAGTAACTTCGTTTAAGTACATGCAAGGGAACGACCGCAACTCCTAAACCCTTTTGAACAGCTTGAAGCATATTTCCATGGGAGTTGATCACATATTTACGGTTAATCTTTTTGGGGATTTGTCCGTATTTCTCTCGACACCATTTGAGATAGAGCCCATCTCCTTCCTCTTGAAAAAGAATAGTAGGATAGGCTGCCAGCTCATCAAGTCCCGTTTCACTAGTGATATTAAATTCAGGTGTGTCAGGAAAAACAAGCACAGAAGTCTCTTCTCCAATAAGCTTTTTCTCCCCCAAAGTAGGAAGGCTCTCCTCTGGAAGTATAAGAAAATCCAGACGGTAGTTTTCAAATTCCCGCACAAGGTTTTCCTGAAAACCTAAATTGATCGAAACAATAAGATCTTTATTTTCATCACCGTATTGGAGCATAAGGGGTGCCAACCAACTTTTTCCAATCCCCGTCAGAGTTCCGATACGGACGACACCTGACATGGAGGTTTTATCATTGGTGATTTCATCGAGGGTCTCTTCCATTTGAGAGATAAAGTTTTGGGCTAATCCGTAAAGTTTCTCCCCTTCTTGGGTCAAAACAACTTTCTTACCCGAACGTTTAAAAAGCTTCACATCGATCTTTCTTTCTAGATTTTTAATAGACTGGCTTATGGCCGATTGAGTGACATGCAGATCCTCTGCTGCCTTTGAAAACGATTTTGCTTTACTTACGGCCACAAGAGTCTGTAATTGGCTTGTTTCGATCATTTTTTCCTCATTTTTAAGCTCAACATCAAGGTATAAATTAGCCTCAACTAATAATCAAGCTTCAAATATTAGTTTCATATTTTATTTAGATGAAGTCCAATTCTTATCCTTTTTCCATAGCGCATTGAGTCAACCATAATGTCATGCTACTCATTCGCTCGGAAGCCCAAGATCCAAAAGAAAAAAGACCTTTTGAAGGAGAGAGTCATGAGTGCAATCAATCTCAATAAAACCCTTAAAATACTTACCTTAAGCGCATTTGTTGCGGCTCCTGCAGTCCATGCTGAGACAGAAAGTTTTCTTAACTCAGTAATGGGGACAATTAACCCCAAAGCAGAAATTCAGGGACCCATTTACCGTCCGTCGACTAAGGTTGAGGATAAATACGGTGATGAAATCGCAAAAATCATCATTCAAGAAGCTCATAAAAAAGCTAAACGCTTTCTCGATCAAGGTAACACTCAAGCTTACTACGCCTTTATGGCCCTCGCACTTACAGTGCCTAATCAAGAGGGGCTTATGGTTCACTTTAGAGAAGTTCCCGCCGATAGAGATAATTGTAATGATAGCCGTTCTACAGGAAAAGATATTGAAAGCTCTACGGCAAAAGATCAATTTCAATCAACTTTAAATGATGACGGCAGTTTTTTTAATAGAAAGGAAGCCTTTCTTGTTAAGTGTCGAAAGCTTCGTGGCCAGGACACTTACCGCCAACTTATCCTTGGTGGTAGTGATGGCTCTGATGTAGGAGTTATGCAATTATCTGCTCGATGGCACTATGAGGACTTTCTTAAGCCAGAGAAATATAAGTCTGTTCGTTCTACCTTTAACTACGCTTTTAATTATATCTCTGGCAGATTTAGAGATATTATGGCGAACCGTGAAAGTGGGATTGTCGTAAGAGGAAAACGGGAGATTGAGTACGATTTCCGTTGCTTTAACAACAAAACTGACAAAGAGTTTTATGAGCAAATCATAAGAGGATCTTGGTCAGCCTATAACGGTGGACCAACTCAAATTTGTCGTTTCGCAGACGAAGCTTCCCCCTTTAAGGGTCATGATAATGGTTTTGTGACCAACCTTAAAAAAACCATGGATCTCAATAATGGTGGTCTTTTCGGATTCAGCAAAGAACTTGAAATTCCTATGACTGAGACTATGAGAAGTGTCGTCGAAGAGGTTATTACTAACCTTGAGAAGGGAACAAACGAAAGAAAGAGCATTAGCGCTATTTTATAAATTATGAAAAAAGCCCTGATCCTTATTCTTATTTTAGGTTGTGCCTTTTTAGGCTACCTTAAATGGGGATCAGGGGATTTTTCTAATCCCAAAAACATCTCCTCCCTTCTCCCCCAAGAAATTGAAAATAAAGTTGTCGGCACTCAAGAGCAAGTCTTATCTAAGGTACTCAAAAAGGCCCAACTTAATTCACCAGCTTACAAGGTTTTCACCAACCCAAGTACGACGGCGTCTTTTTATCTAAAAGATGCGGGATTAAGTGCAAAAGAGGGAAAAGAATTTCTTAAGGAAGCTTTTGATAGCCTCAAAGAGTGCGCAGCAGATGGATGTGGACAAGTACCGGATGAAGACACAGGCTTTTATGATGCCGCAAATACTGTGGCCATGATTAGTGTCAAGCGCATCCTTGAAGCAGCTCTCCTAGAACCAGAAAACCTAGAGGCAAAAGAATGGCTCACTCAAGATGACCTAATTGATTTATTGAACGCACCTAACTCTGACGTGAGAAAGCTCTCCCTTAAAAATCTAATGAAACTTCATCCCAGTGAATCCACAATGGAGAAAGTTCTTGACCATGGAAATAAGCTCTCTGGTTATGAAGCTGGCGATTTTGTTGAAGGACTTATTCCCTATGCTAATGAGCAGAACACAGACTCTCTCGTCGATGGTATAGTTGAAATGATGGATAGCGATGACAAGCTGACGGCGATTGATGTATTACAAAGAGCTGAGAAACTAAAAGTCAATTCTTCTCAAATTGAGCGAATGGCAAAAACACCTTGTTCTATAAAGGGAATGAAGAATCAAGAGGCAAATTTTAAGGCCATGAATTATAGTTTAAAAGTCATGGCCCAAAATTCTAATATTGAATTTGATTTAAAAAATTATTGTCCGTAAAGAAAAGAGTCATAATAAGTTTCAATTAACTTAGAGTACGTTCCTCTTCCAATAGGCATTTGGACTTGGCCTAGGTCTGAGTCCATTTCCACACTGCCCATATTTCCACAAAGATCTACTCCATCCGTCTTAAGTGATCGACTAAAGTAGCGAATAAATTCATCGTTGGATTTCTCATCTGTTAATTCTTCACAATTCATATCTTGATAAAGGCTCAAACGTTTTTGCGAAATAAAGTCATTAAAGTGGGCTTCCACCATATGGCTAAAGGTACCAAGACCAATCGTTTCCTTTTCACTTTGAATGATATCAAGGTCAGTGTCCATTTCCTCTTTTACAATGGAGCAAATATCAGGATGAATTTCCTTACTGCTCCTAATAAAAAACTGAACAAACTCATCTTTTGAACTTTCATTTGTTAACTGGCTACAATTCATATCGAGATAGATATCAAAATTAGGGATACCAATTTGTGCAGGAACCCTTTTCACTACATTTCCAGGGGCATCCTCCCAAACAGGGGCTTTGGCCAATAACGAACTCACGCTCAACAACAATAGAATAAGACCCTTTTTCATGGTCAATCTCCTCTTAAAATCGGTTTGCCCCTAATATATCCAAGATGTATGCCATCTATTTCTTCTTAGTTTTAGGGACTTAAGAGGTCTCAACGTGTTCTTTCCCACGACAGTGACCAAAGTTTGGACAGCTCTATGTAATGTTTTCGATGAACTCCCACGGAAATGTTTTATGAATCATAATATTCTTATCACCCAATCAAGAACGAGGAAAACTCAATGAAAGCCATTTTATTAGTAGCTGTATGCCTAATGACTTCCCTTCAAGCACGTCCACCCCATTCTGAAGAAAGAAGTGGAGAAAGAACGAGAATCTTAAAATCAGTATCCAATAGTCAAAAGGTTGCCCTGATGACTGAGGTTTCGGCCAAGATCCTTGAAACCCAAAGAATGGCCCAACAGGTGATTTATTCTTTAGGCGAGCCCTATAGTCATACAGAGGGAATGATTAGAGCGACAATAATCAATCAAATTGAAGCCCTCATTGAAGAGGCTAAAGTAAAAAGAAATATCGTTTCCCGCAAAGATATTGTAACGGAAGCAGATATCCAATCGATTGAAGAAATCATTTCTGACATCGAACAACGTTTGGAAGAACTCCTCGCATAAGCGCGGTTTCTCGTTAAAGGAAAAAAAACTCAATACTCCTAGACAGAGTACTTTCAGGTTCCCCCTTGCCAAATCCGGAACCTGAATAAAATGGGCCACTCAAGAGAGTGGCCTTTTTTTTATAGTCTTTTCTTTCTTGCCGTAAAAAATCAAAAATCTTCAGAAATTATGATCATTAAATGATGCCCAAAAAATATGGTATTTCATTTCAAAGGCGTAGAGAGTTTTTTGGCCCTGAATCTTTTATTCAAAGCCCCTGCCTTTAAATACAGCGCTTAACAATTGGATTTATTTTAAGATTATCTACAAAGGTGAATAGGCGATAAAAAAAGCCTTCCCTAAGGAAGGCTTTTGAAAAAATTATTTTAGGAGTAATCGGAGTTAAAAGTCCCCTTCGATTAAGGTCTGGACCGTATAGCACTTCGTGCATTACGGTCCACCTTTTTACCCTTCGGGGACGATTAATTTGCCTTAAGCAAATTAATCGTCATTTGCAAGTTTTTCCGCACGCTCTTTCATTACCGCTTCCGCGATATTGGAAGGAGCCTCGGAGTAACGAGCAAATTCCATGGTGTAAGATGCTTTACCAGCAGTTGCTGAACGCAGGTCATTTGAGTAACCAAACATTTCAGAAAGTGGAACTTCAGCATTAACGATAACTTCACCATTTGGATCAGTTTCAGTTCCTTGGATAAGACCACGACGTGATGAAAGGTCACCAATAACTGTCCCTTGGTACTCATCAGGAGTCGTCACTTCTACTTTCATAAAAGGCTCAAGAAGAGCTGGATTAGCCGCACGGATTGCTTTTCTCATCGCCTGACGAGAGGCAATTCGGAAGGCCATATCTGACGAGTCAACATCGTGATACTTACCGTCTTGAAGAAAAACTTCACAGTTAATAACTGGAAAGGCAGCAAGAGGACCATTGTCCATAACGTCTTCAAAACCTTTTTCACAGGCACCGATAAATTCACCAGGAATTGATCCACCTTTAATTTCGTTATGAAACTTAAAGACTTGGTCTTCAGTATCTTTATTGTCATCCGTAAGAGGACGAAGCTTCCCAACGACCTGACCAAATTGACCAGAACCACCAGTTTGTTTCTTGTGAGTGTAATCAAATGGAGTCTCCGTAGTGATAGTCTCACGGTAGTTAACCTGAGGTGCACCAACTTGAGGATTACATCCGTACTCACGCTTAAGACGCTCTACATAGATCTCAAGGTGAAGCTCACCCATACCCGCGATACGTGTTTCACCAGACTCTTCATCAGTAAAAACATGGAAAGTAGGATCTTCTTTCATGAAGCGCTGAAGGCCTTTTGAAAGTTTGGCTTGTTCAGCCTTGTCTTTAACATTGATAGAAAGCTCAATAACTGGAATTGGAACGTGGATCCCTTCACATGAGATATTGAGGTCATCATCGTTTCCAACAAAGGTATCACCTGAAGCACAATCAATACCAACGAGGGCAACGATGTCCCCTGCGTGGGCTTCATCAATATTAGCTCTATCGTTTGACATCATTCGCACAATACGACCGATACGAGTCTTCTTCTTAGTACGAGTGTTGTAAACAGTATCACCTTTATTGAGGGTACCGGCATAGATTCTTGTGTAAGTAAGCTGACCAAATTGCTCATCAGTAATTTTGAAGGCCATCATCACAAGGTTCTTAGTTGGATCTGGTTCAAGAGTAATATTCTCTTCACCTTCTTTCGTTTCTTTTTTAGCCGTTGGCTTTTCACACTCAAGGGGTGAAGGAAGGTAACGTGTTACAGCTTCGAGAAGGGGTTGAACACCTTTGTTCTTAAAAGCTGATCCCATATAAACGGGAGTTAAAGCAAGAGAGTTAACACCTGCTTTGATACACTTATGAAGATCTTCTTCTGAAGGCTCATTACCTTCTAGGTAAGCTTCCATCACTTCATCATCAAATTCCGCAACAGCATCAATCATTTCTGATCTTTGCTCTTCCATTTGATCTACAAGCTCTGCTGGACACTCTTCGATGCGAACCGTTTCACCATTGTCACCATCAAAGTAATAAGCTTTTTTTGTAATAAGATCGACAACACCTTTGAATTCATCTTCTGCACCGATTGGAATCTGCATAAGAACGGCGTTGTGATTAAGTTTTTCTCTAAGGGCATCGCGACCTTTAAAAGGGTTCGCTCCCATTCGGTCCATCTTGTTCATGAAAGCAAGACGTGGAACACGATAACGCTTCATTTGACGGTCAACAGTAATAGACTGTGACTGAACCCCAGAAACAGAACAAAGAACAAGGATAGCGCCATCAAGAACACGCAGGGAACGCTCAACTTCTACCGTAAAGTCAACGTGTCCGGGAGTATCAATAATATTGACTCTCGTGTCTTTCTCAATGCCAGAAGCAAAAGTTGTTCCTTTACCTTCAAAACCGCGCCACCAAACAGTTGTTGCAGCAGAAGTAATGGTAATCCCCTTTTCCTTTTCGAGTTCCATGTGGTCCATCGTTGCGCCATCGCCACCACCACGAACATCTTCAATTTTGTGGATTTCACCACAGTAAAAAAGGATCCTTTCTGTAAGGGTTGTCTTACCAGAGTCAATGTGGGCAGAGATCCCAATATTTCTGGTTTTCGCCATTAATTTCATGCGTTTCTCCAATCGTAATTATCAATGTTTTTGCGATGAATATTAGTGTTTTAGCCATACTCCGTCAAAAAAAATATAGACAGAAAAGGAGCAATCCATTAACTTTTTCGCACCATGAGAGGACGCGATATTTCAAAAACCGATTTGTACGAATCAGTTAAGAGCCTAGTTGAGAGTGATGACCTAAATCAAAAGCATCTTCATCTCAACCAACAAAAGCTCTTTACTCTTTTCAGCATTGCCTTCCAGTACATGCTTTTTCGCTCCACGAAGTCCCCTGGGGCTTATATCATCCGAATTGAGGATTCCGCCTTAGCGGAGAAGCTCGCTAAAAAATCCAAGGACCCAAGCACTCGTCGCTTCATGCAAAGCCTTCTTCTTCCTAGAAAGCTTAAATATCAAAAATCGACCTTCTTTCTTGACTTCTTTCATATTGGCTCATGGACTCTCACGGCCGATGTTCCCAGTGACAAAATTAAGGGGGCAATCGTTGTCAAAAACACATCAACTAGGCCAATGCTGGAAATCGAAGAAGATGAGGATGGAACTCCCAACCCTATGGCGAATCTGCCAAAAGATTACTTTCTTACCAGCCTGACAGAATTTGTACCCAAGACCATCACAGTTGCCTATGAATGGGAAAGTGAATCTGGATTGCCTCTAACCACCATTCAATTTCCGTTTATCAAGAAAGAAAAGGAAAGGGTTGCGGGTCTTACCCTCTCAACAGAAATCGATCTTGATCAAATTGAAGACATGAAGAAAACAGATCAGGAAAACTAACTTAGATAATATCAAGTTTCTTTAAGGCCTGCTGCACATCTGTTTTAATTAAAGGCCTATAGTTCTCTTCTTTGTAAGGCTCTACTTGGCGCCAAGCGCCCACCTCCGTAGCCCTCTTGTCGTATTCAGGATTCAATTCACGATTGGCCCTTGCCACCTCTTTTAAACCATCTGAAACGGCATTTTTAAGGGCAACCACTTCATCGTGAAGGAGAACGCTATTGTTGTTGAGCCTATTTAAGGCCTTGATTGATCCAATCGACATAAAGGCTTATCGGTAAGAGACAATATCACTCAAGTAAAAGCTTCTTAATACCAATCTTTTCAATAAGTTAGCCTAAGCTGAGTAACTTTCAGACAACATTTGTAAATAATACCAAAAGTGTTCGCCAGGAGTGAACACTGCGTCATTTTTCGCTATAATTCGGCAAACCCAAGACTTCCAGGAAGTTTAATGCTTTTTTCAGAAATTGGACCAAATACTCTTAACCGTGAGCTCAATTCTTTTCTTGAGGGCTCAAAGTTATCACTTTCTCAAGTGGCTAAGAGACTAGGAGTTTCAAAAGGTCACCTCTCTGAAATCAAAAACGGAAAAGCAACTCCTGCCCTCAACACTGGACTTCGCATTCTTAAATTATGTGGCCTTGAAATTGAACAAAGACGCGCTTGGGCCCACTTCTACAACACTTCTATTTCCGAAGAGTACTTAGAAGTTCATGATGATTGGGAAAAAGAAAACGACAGAAAACTCAATGAAAAAGCCTCTGCTCTTCTCGCGAGAGACCTCGATCTGATGAATGCTTATATCGACATTGTTAATAGCGAGGAACAAGGCCTGGCCCTTGTTGAACTCAGAGTTGAATACGGACGAAGCATTGAATCTAAACTTCAAAAACTTCACCTTCAAGGTGTTGTTGAAGTTGAAAAGTCTGATCTTGGTAAAGTTTATAAAACGGGAAAAGTTGATCCTATCATCACCCGTCATGCCAGCTATGACCTCATTAACAATGTAGTGAGTGATCAGCAAATGCAATATCAGGCCGGTGAAAATAAAGGTAAATTTAAATTCCATATCAATGATGTCGATCAAGAAGGATACCAAAAGCTCTCTGAGCTTTTACAGGTAACGATGAAAGAAGCGGAAAAAATCATGGTCGATCATAAACTCGCCCGTACCAAAGGTGGTGAGCGATTTGCCTTTGAAATGCTTTTGGGTCAACTTAAAAGTTTTATTCTTTTGGCCTTCTTAGGTTTTGGCTTTATGCTCAGCGGTGTTCAGGATTCCTACGCTCAAGGTGGGGGTCTTTCAGGTGGTTCATCTGATGATCAAATCATCCGTGATCTTGAAATTATCAGCTGGCCCGAACTAATTGGACGAAAAGACCTCATTCTTAAATTTCCGACAGTAAATATTAGAGGAGAGAACATCTCCCTCGAAATGGTTTGTCATGATAAAGAGAACAATACATTGATGACCACCAGAGAAATTGAGATATGCCACAAAACAAAGCTCATCAAAGAGTTTTGTGTATACAATGCCAATCAAGAATTAAAGTGTACGGCCACTGATGAATATAATGAAGACGAAAGTTATTATCGTTATGACGAAAGTGTAGGAACAACGGTTCTTAAAAGAGTTTGCACGGAAACTGTTGAACGTCGCTTGATGACGGCCATCTACCGTCATGGCTTTATGCTTAATTTTAATCTCAAAGGTGAAGCCCCTCGCTCTGAACATTTTCGTTACCTCTATGAAACTCAAGAGGGCGATTTTAAGGTTAGTATACCCGTCTCTCAGAAATTAGAATCAAATGAACAAGAAAGAATCGCTCCGATAGGCACCAAGAATTATCAAATTCCTCTTTGCCTTTAACCTATAAAATTTTCATGAGTTCACGCTCAAAAACGAAAACGACTAGGTCTCGTTGAAAGGAATCTTATTTATTGGCATAAATCCTTTAACAACGTACCCAGTACTAACGTCATCATATGAGGAATGAGAGAGCCTTGTATGAAAATTGTGTGAACTAGGTCTGTACCCTTGCCTTTGGGCGGCTCTATGCCAGGGCCGCCACCCCTGCCCGGGGAATTTCTCGGCTGGAATCCAAGGAGTGCAAACATGGCGTTAGTATACATTGTGCTTAACCCAATCGCCGTTTTTCCTGCTTTATGGTGATTGAGGAGAGAGATATATATTACCGGTGCGGCAATACTGGTAGTTAAAGCGAGTGAATTGAGTCTCCATTCGCTTATTGAGGGGTCCCTTTTGGGGACCCCTTTTCATTTTTATTTAAGGAATAATTTCTTCTTTTACGAGAACAAACATCTCTTCAAATCCTGTGTAGACATTAGGAGCCGTCCCCACTTTGAGGTTTTCATCGAGATAAGAAAAAGTCAGGTCACTGACTGCATTTATAGGACCATTAGGAAAGCTCCCTAATTGAGTTGGACTAAAGATGGCATTGTTTCCACTAAGGATGTCTTGAGCCAAATAAGGGATGCTCATGCCACTTAAAAGAGGCGTGCCTTTAAAGAATCCTGCTGTGATTTTTGTAGTCTGAATATTACCACTCACACTCCCCTTGGCAGTTAAGGCAAAGGTGACTCTTTGACCATTCGGAAGAATTCTCTCTCCTAAATTCACAGCAAAGCCTTCTTTGGTGACATACTGGTAAATACGATCAAAGTTTTGACCAATTTGAGGGTTACCATTATTTTGTTCGTCCGCCCAGATTTGCTTCCAGGAGCCAGTCGCAAATTTCGCCCAGTCACCTTCACTGACCTGAGGAAGACCACGAGTCAGCTCTGCCACCAATTGATCGAGCTTATCCCGCACTTCAACTCTGTTTTGAACATTATTCGTATTAGTTCGAGCAATTTTAATAATCTCTTTTTTGAGCGCCATTTGACGGGGTGACAACTCACTTGTCAGGGCAGATAAGGAAAAAAGTAACCCTGTGATCAAGATCCATGCTTTCATAAAAACTCTCCTTGTTCTTAGCTAGAAAAATGATCACATAAATAAAAATTGATTCACAAGTGGGCTCAGAACATTTCACAGGTTATGCTTTGCGATATTAAGTAAAGTATAGGATAAAAGGGAGGATTGGCCTTGATCCAGATTTCTTCATTTATAGATTTGGTGGGATTTGTTTTGTGAGAGTACCGATTCCGGTCACTCTTAGTGGGGTTGGCTTAGGTGGGACGTTGGGACAAATAAAGGTTTTAGGATCAAGGCCAAATTCCGCTGCCAACCAGTTGTCTATATATTAAGCAACCCCTGTGCCAAAAATTTAGACAGTTTTAATATCCTACTATCAATTACTTAGAGCATATGAACTAGTCCCAACCTGACATCTGGGGCGTTTTTGGCCTAAAACAGTATCGTTAAGCACCCCGCTTTGCATTATTAAGGTTACGTATTTTCAAAACCTTATTCTTCTATTACTTTAGATGGAGTGTAATTTTAACTTCGGGAAGGAAGAGCGTGAAAGTAAAAGAGATGAGAGAGCTCCTCAGTGGCCTCAAAAATGATGGAAAACTTACGAATCAAACTATTGAATTTGTTGTAGATGCGAAAAAGTTTTTTGCCAGTGATGTCAAAGCAGGCGCCAACACAATGACCTTTGAAATCACGAGAGACAACTACCATCCTTTGAGTCTCAATCGTTTTGAAGAGTCTCTTAAGCTTGCCGCTGGAGATCTTAGTATTAATGTCAAGCAAGGAAGCAATAACAAAACGATTACTGAGACCTATCTTACTGATACAGCGTTTGAACTAGTTGTTGGATAAAAGTCGCTTGAGAGGGCCTTCAAATTGGTCCCAAATGTTTTGAGCATCCTCATGATTAAAATTCCAGGCAAAGGAAACCCTTAGGGCTGACTTGGCCTGGGACTCGTTATAGCCCATCGCCAAAAGAACACGACTAGGCACAACCGCTCCCGACGAGCATGCACTTCCGTTGCTCAGATCGATACCGGCCATATCAAAAACCATAGCCGCGTTTTGAGCAGAGACTTCATAAAGGAAAAAATAAATGGTGTTGCCATTTCTCTTCGCTTTTTTTCCAATCACTTCTCCTTGGTCTGCTAGGAGACCTTGTATTTGATCTTCAAACCAATCTCTTGCTGCCCTTTGGCCAGCGTGATCGTAGCCCTCTTTCACTTCCTCTAGGGCGAGCTTTAATGAAAGAATTCCAAAAGTGTTTTCTGTTCCCGAGCGTCGCCCCAATTGCTGTCCTCCCCCATTAAGAAGAGGCATTAAAGGAAGCTCTGCCCGAACAAAAGAGAAACCACAACCTTTAAGGGCGCCAAATTTATGACCACTGAAAGTATAGAAATCTAGATTTGAAGAGAGATTAAACCAATTGGAAATTTTTCCTACAGCTTGAACAGCATCCACGTGAACTATAACTCCTGTGGCCTCTTTAATTCTCTCGGCCTGAGCTAAGTCAAATACAATCCCTGTCTCATTATTAACCCATGTAAAATTAAGGAACTTGGTGCTACTAGGGTTTTCCTTGATGAGCTTAATCGCCTGCTCTTCTAGAAGGGCACCATTTTCATCAATTGGTAACTCTTTATAGTCAAAACCCAGGGCGTGAAGGAAGCCTTTTTGATTGTTAATGCAACTATGATCAGATCCAAGATAAAAGAAAGTAAAACTCTCCCCAGCCTTTTTAGCTTCTAGGGCCAGTCCCTTAGCAATGGTGTTTATGCCTTCTGTTGCCCCAGAGTGATAAACAACTTCAAAAGTATTCGATTCCATTTGAAATAAATCATGGAGAAAATCGGTGACAATGCCCACTTCTCTACGGGCTTTTTTTCCAGAACCATGTACACTTGATGGATTGGCAAAAGGCATTTCTTTAATATGCTCATAGACTGACCCACTTACCGGAGTAGTGGCATTATGGTCGAGATAAAGGCGATTTTTCAAATTCATGCCGAATCTTAGCGATTGACCACTTACTTTGCAATATCAATAGGCCAGATGTGCTACAATTAAGTAAAAATGATGGATGCTAACGAAAAGCGTACTTTCTTTTTCCAAACCCCCATTGGTTTGGAATCTTTAGGCCTAAAAGAGTTTGAACTCAAATTCCCCGTTCGTTATCCCTCAACCCCACTCCCTCATGGGGAAATCATAGAAGGAGGCTTTACTCTAGAGCTTCCCATAAATGTTGGTATAGGCCTCAATTATTGGTTAAAAATTCCCAATAGAATTCTCTTGAGAGAAGCCCATTTCAAGTGCAGAGATATTCCCAAGTTCTACAACAAAGTTAAAAAGCTTAACCTTAAGTCTTACTATGCAGGACAGGACTATCAATTTGTCATTTCCTCAAAAGACTCTCGCCTTTTCGACGATAGAAAAATCGAAAAGGCCCTAAGAGATGCTCTTGAAGCCAACCTCAAAGCCTCCGAACCGAAAGCCGATGCCAAAATTAGGGTAAGTAATTACAAGGAATGGAAACTTTATGTTCGCTTTGAAGAGGATTGGTGCACTATAAGTATCGATACTTCCGGCGATCGTTTAGGTATGAGAGGATATAAAAATAGGGTTGGCAAGGCCCCTCTAAGGGAAAACTTAGCTTCTAGCCTCTATTTCTTCACGGCATTGTCTCTTCCTGAATCCGTTGGAGATTCCTTCACCCGTCCTCTTACTTTGATTGATCCCTTTTGTGGCTCTGGTACATTACTAATGGAGTCCGTTCTCTTTTTTGAACCAAATCTCTTTAGGAATTATGCCTTTGAATTTTTCCCACAAGCTCAAAACCTATCCATCCAAAGACCTACTTCTTACTTTTTAGAAAGAGAACTCTTTCTTCTGGGCAGTGATATCGACAGTGAACGGATAGAGGATACCAGAGAAAACTTTCGAGAAGCAGGTCTACTCACTTTAGCGCATCATCTTCAGGTTGGTGATTTGGCTAAAGCAGACTTTCAAAAGAAACTCTCCATTGAAATTTTTTCCCATTTAGATTCTCGAAAGATCCTGCCATGGTTTCTTAGTAATCCACCCTATGGAAAAAGAATTGCCCAAGAACTCAAAGCGAATCAACTACTGGATTCTCTAAAAACCTGGGGCGAATTTGAAAGAATAGGACTTCTCTTACCTCGAGATCAGCTGGCCGGCCTCACTCCACCTAAAGGGATAAATTTCGTTGATAAGCTGGACTTTATTCATGGTGGGGAAAAGGTTCGCTTCTCTTTGTTCACTAACCTGAAAGTCAATAATGAAAAACCATCGACCTAACTGAAAGACCGCCTAGATGAGATAAGAAAATAATATCTCCCGTTTTAGCCTGTCTCATTTCCTTTCCTAGCGCATCTGTCATTTTACCAACACGCATTTTCTTTTCTCTTCCCTCTGGACTAAGAAAGGATATTTCATCGCCGATGGATAAAGACTTATTAGTGCCTTTAATAAGAATGGCTATATGCTCTTTTTTCTTTACATCAACAACTTCCCCAAGATAGCTCTTACCTCGATCTTGGAGGCGAAAGTTCTTAAGTTTTTTAAAAAGGACATCTGTTTTGTTGACACGAAAAAAGCCTTTTGTCGTTGGTCTTTCATAAGCCGTTAAAATAGATTTAAAAGCATTTTCAAAGAGGTCTTGATGAAAGGAATCGAGTGGTAATTCCTCATGGCCACAAATAAAATCAACTCTCCAATGGACTCCCTCACAGGTTTTTATGGCCTCTACTTCATCAAAGAGAAATTGGTCTTTGGTATTAAGCATGAAAGTTCCATGATGGTTTTCAATGATAGGAAAACCTTTATGAGGACTCTCTTCACTTGTTCCCATGACCTCATGACGATCCTTCTCATCTTCCGGTTCTCCATAAAGAGGACTGACAAGAAGCCTAGGCGTATAAAAAAGAAGAATGGGACCAAAGGCCAACACTTCGAGAGAGCAAGAGAGATGTTCTTGGAAGTCCTTTATAATAGCAGAAGGAAGCTCTGGGCTTAAAACCAAACGTTTAATGCCTGTAGGCCAAAAATCTAACCAGGTTTTTAATCCAATGAGGTTATGATTTCCTTGTTCAACGATATAGTGGACCTCTTTTGGATAATCCATCTCTTTCAGAGCATAAAGGGCACCAGGATCTTG
>JASBRV010000051.1 GCA_030149295.1 Bacteriovoracales bacterium
GGATATTGTGCCGCGTCTTGAAAAAAAGGACGGTTGTGCTAAAGTAAATTTGGTTAGATTGAGTGTCCTCACTCAATCCTCTGCAACTTTTTTGTCTTTAAATACATTTGGTACGAAAGTTGGAGTTTCTCCTTTGAAGGGAGAAGGCGCCATCCAGTCTGAGCTCGCGAGCTCATTTGAAAAGGAGGTTTCAAGTGGTAGGCATGATAAGATTTACGAATAATGAAGAGAAACTCAATCATCTTCAAAGCTTAAAGAATATTCCCTCAATTAATCCAAAAGACTACGATCCAGAGTCTGAATATCATCGTCTTGATTATATCTCTCACAAAGACTTTGGAATTGGCTTTGTTGAGGAGATCTTAGATGAATTAAACTTCAGGGCTTTTTTTAGCTCAGGAGAGCAAATTCTTAAGCAAAAGGCTTATCTCAATAAAGTTATTTAAGCCTGACTAAATTTTCATGACTTTTAAAGGCCCTCTAAAAAGAGGGCTTTTTTTGTGCTATGGTGTCAGCCATATCAAAGGTAAGGAGAAGTTTTATGGCACGATGTAAGTACTGCCAAAAAGAAATCACTTGGATGAAAGATGGTCGCAAGAATGTACCCGTTGAAGGCGATGGAGGCATTCATAGATGCGAACAGATGGAAAAAATGAGAAGTTCTTTTAAAAAACTAGAGCCTACCTCTTTAAGTCCAGAAGAAATTGCCAAATATGAAAAGGCAATGAATGAAAAAAATAAAAAGAAGTGAAGCCCTATAAGCGGATTCATATAGAGATCTCTAATATTTGTAATGTCCAATGCTCATTTTGTCCCATCGTAGAGAGGCCAAAGGACATTATGTCTCTCGCTGCCTTTGAAAAGACCCTGGTTGACGCTATTCCTCTCAGTGATGATATATGCCTTCATCTCATGGGTGAGCCTCTTGCCCATCCTCAGTTTTTGGAGATTCTGGAAATTTCAAGACAACACCAAGCTTCTTTGCAGATAACCACGAACGGTCTTTTAATAAAAAAGTACGAAGATGAACTTTTAAAAGGTGAGACCGTTAGGCAGATCAATTTTTCTCTTCAGGCGTTCAAAGATAATTTTCCCGATCGTCCCATAGAAACTTATCTTGATCCTATTATTGAATTCACGAAAAAGTCATTTGAGCTAAACCCAGATCAATACATTAATTTTCGCCTTTGGAATCATGGAGTTAAGAGTTTTCGTGAAAACGAAGAGATCATCGATTATCTTGAAAAGGCCCTTCAATTTAAAATGAAAAGAGAAGTAGATCCCGGTCATATAAAAAGCAAAAAGGTGATTAATGACAAAAGACTTTATTTTCATTTTGATAGTCGTTTCGAATGGCCTTCTCCTCATTTTCCAAAGCATTCTGAAAAGGGAACTTGCCAGGGATTAAGAAATCATGTGGGAATTCACTCTGATGGAACAGTGGTTCCTTGTTGCCTTGATAAAGAGGCTGTCATTAATCTCGGAAATGTATTTGAGCGACCCTTAAAAGAAATTTTGACAAGTGAAAGAGCTGTCAGAATGAAGCAAGGTTTTGAAGAGGGGATTTTAGTAGAAGACCTGTGCCAGCGCTGCACCTATATAAAGCGATTCACTAAAGGGGCTTAATCCTGATAAGTCTTTCTGTATAAAGTTTAATCAGCTATTGAAAAGAGAAGTCATTTATAAGACTAGGGTATTGTTTTTACATGGTAATGATTGGCTAATTACTTGCAGGAATAAGGGTTATGAACAAAAGATCCTTGAGCTTGCTGATTATTCTTTTGGGCCTGAGCCTGAGCGCGCCTATGATACAGGCGGGTGTTGATGTAACTTCCTATGCTGTCAGCAATAATGCCTTAGAGGATTTGTTAAAAGATGCAAAAAGTCTTTTGCTTGAGTCACCTTGCCCTAATGGACAAGAAGAAGCGGCTCAAGTATTGCCTGCAACATTTGAAGTCTTGGAGGAACAAGTCAAAGACGTTTATGAGGAAATCTACGATACTAAAGTTCTTATGAATGCTGACATTACCTATAGCTTTGCCAAGGCACAAGTTGCTGATGCTGAAATTCGTCTGACAACGTTAAACGGTAGTGTTGAATATATTGAAATGGAGGGGTTCTACAATATTCTCGGGATGTCTGGGAATGTTAATTATGGTTTTAGTATTGACCAAATTATGAAGGGGCAGACGTTAGGTTTTTATACGGATTATGATTCCAGTCCCATCCTTAAGATCACTCCAGCTCCTTACTTTTCTGCTGATAAGGGAGGAAAGATATTTTTCGAATTTTGGGATGGAAAAAAATATGAATCTCTAGAGGGACACCTTGCTAAAGATGTAAACGATGAATTTCATCTTTATATCAATAAAGTAGCACCAGAAAATTACGTGAATTATCTAAAAGTTAACGTAAGAGGTATTACACCTGCAGGTATGCGTATTAAGAACTATAAAGTTGCTGCTCAGTAAATTCCTAAAACTAAGATAATTATCACATCAAAACTATCTTTTTTGCCGAAATAAGTTTGTATTGATTCGAAAAAGGTAAAGTCTTATTATTTCATAGTGATAATTAATTTTGATGATCTTCATACTGAGCTGTTTGAAGCCTTGGAAATTGCCGTTTCTATAAACGATGCTGATGGAAATCTTCTTTATATTAACCAACGTTTTGCCGATCTCATCGGTTATAAAAAGAGTGATGCCTTAAAACTTAGTTATTGGGATGTTACTCCGGGAAAATACAAAAAACAGGAAAAGGCTCAGCTAGAGTCAATCAAGAAGACTGGCTCCTATGGCCCCTATGATAAAGAATATATTCACAAAAGTGGCAAGCTTATTCCTGTTAGACTAAATGGGAAAATCATTAAAATTCAGGGGCAGGATCTTCTTTGGTCAACAGTAGAGGATATCACCAATCCTTTAGAGTTAGAAAAAAAACTAAAAGATACAAATGAATATCTTGATCTCGCTTTAGAAGGGGCGGGTCTTGGCATTTGGGATTGGGATTTACGAGACAACTCTGTTCGCTTTGATCGTCGTTGGGCAGAGATGATTGGGCTAAAAATAGAAAATACACCGATGGAACTTTCAACATGGGAGTCTCGTGTACACCCGGATGATATCGACTCTGCGTATAAAGACATAAAGAGGTACATGGATGGTGAAACAGACTATTATGAAAATATCCATCGAATGAAACATGCTGATGGTCATTGGGTTTATATCCTTGATAAAGGTCGCTTCTCAGATTGGGATAATGAGGGAAAGCCAATCAGATTTACTGGTACCCACCTTGATGTCACTCAGTTAAAGATTCAAGAGCAAGAACTAAAAAAAGCCTTGGTCACTGCAAAAGAACAAACAGAATTTGCGAAAAAAGCAGAAAGAGCGAAATCTGATTTTTTGGCCAATATGTCACATGAAATTCGAACACCAATGAATGGTATCTTGGGAATCATTACTCTTCTTAAGGATTCTGATCTCGATGAGGATCAAGAAGAGTTATTAAATACTATGGATATAAGCAGTAAGAGCTTACTGAGAATTCTCAATGATATTTTGGATTTATCTAAAATTGAAGCTGGAATGGTTGATCTAGAGATAACACCTTTTTGCTTCATGAGTCTGCTCCAAAGTATATTGGATTTATTCAAAGAAGTAGTGACGGAAAAGGGGATCGCCCTAAAGCTCCACAGTGAGACCGAAGAAGTTCCTCAAGTCTTAGGTGATGCCACCCGAGTTCACCAGATTCTTACGAATCTCATTTCTAATGCTGTTAAATTTACCGAGAAAGGTCAGGTTGGTATAAAAATTACTGCTAATAAAGTGGGCAAGGAAAGCATTCATTTTGTTGTAGACGTGGTAGATACAGGAATTGGTATTTCTGAGGATAAAAGAAGTAAGCTATTTGATAATTTTCAGCAAGCAGATAGTTCTATCTCTCGCAAATTTGGAGGAACAGGTCTTGGTCTTGCGATTAGCTCCAAACTCGCTACTTTTATGGGAGGAAAAATCTCTCTAGAAAGTAAACCTGGAAAGGGCTCTACTTTTACTTTTGATGCCTCTTTTCCGATAGCTTTTGAAAATAAAACTAAAGTCCCAACAGAAAATAAAAGATTTGAAAATTTGGCCCTAAATCATCCCCATAAGATATTAGTAGTAGAGGATAATTCTATTAATCAGAAAGTCATTGATAGGATTTTAAGAAAGCTGGGTTATGAGTGTGATATGGCAGCGAATGGTATAGAAGCCCTTAAGCTTATTAAAGAATCCAATAATAGCTATAGTCTCATCTTTATGGATTTACAGATGCCAGTGATGGACGGTCTGGAGGCGACTCAAAAAATACATAAAACCTATGGTACTAAGGCCTGTCCTATTGTTGCCATGACGGCCAATGTTTTATCGGAAGATAAAGAGAGGTGTTTTGATGTCGGTATGTGTGACTTTGTTGGAAAACCGATTCAGATAGAAAAAATCAAAGAAATCCTTGAGAAATTCTCTACCTAAAAAGTGCTAAGGTTTGTTTGTAACGAAAAGGCTGTTTTATATTGATACAATCAGAACCCCGTATTCGTTAGTTATGATGTAAGTGCTCGCTTTTATTACAATATTTTGAGGTGTTCAAAGCTTGTACAGCTAAATTAATTATTGAAAGCATTACACAAATGGCCTCATAGACTCTTCAAAAAGCTAAAATTATCACATTGAAAATCAAACTTTAAACTAGGATAGCCCCTCATGAAAAAACGATCATTTTTAATGACTTCACTCTTAATGTGTTTTGCAATTAATGCAGGAAACTTAAGGGAGGCCGATAACTTTTGTGTTTTTAATCAATATACGGGAAGTTATGAGGATATTATTTCTTCTGTGAGTGATGGCTCTGAGTTTGTTGCCTATGTTAAGCCCTATGGATTAAATTTGGGACCAATGAAGTGGAAAGAGGTAAGAAAAGAAAGAGCTACTGGTGCTATTTTCTCAAAAACTATTGATGGTCATAACTATGAGGTTATTTGTGATCTTGGATCTTTTCGAAACCTTGGTAAAGATGAGGAATCTCTGAGTTCATTTTGCACTACTATTTACGATAGAGGAAATGGTCGTTTTGAAATTCCTATTGGAACAGGAGACCTAGATATGGTCTATCTAGAAAATAAGGGACTAATAAAAAAGACAGAAACAAACTGTGTTGACTACTATGGTGAGGCCATTGATCCTTCTCAAGACGATAATAACCTTATAGTTGGTGAATGATTTACTTGAGATATTTTGTTATGGCGAAGATTCTTCTTCGCCAGTACTCATCTATTAACCTTTCAGAATTATTGCTTTCTTAAGTAAAGTGTGAGCAGAACAAGGAGAAGGACTTGGGTGATTCTTTAGACTAATCGCCATTTTTTTAATTTATGCTATGAAGTGGAAATAAGTCATTAAAGCTATGGAAATCTTAACCGATAGGTAAACTGTAGTATAATACTTGGGAATTGCTAATTTTCCGATAAGGTTTAAATTAAAAAGGTGTTCTTTGCTTCCTCCTAGATATAAATTCGTATTTCTAGCTATGGCCAGCTTTTTGACCATATTCTCTTCATGTGCGCCAAAAAAGAAGGTGGCCAAGACTGAGTTTTTACTAAGTTTTGCTAACACAGAATCCTCCTCAAGTTTGATTAGTGTTTGGGCGCTAAAAGATCCATTAGCGGGTCAAGAAGTTGAGGGAAATGAGCAAGGGGAAAGTTTATTAAAGTTCAATCTCACCCCATCATCTACTTCAATAAAAATTCCTTTCGGGAAATGGAGTTTTTATGTTTTAGAGGCAATAGACGGCGATTGGAGAGCGCTTAACATATTTTGTGGTAAGTCAGAATTCGTGGCCATCGAGGATACAGAAGCGATAGTTGATATAAATATCACAAGAAATGAGTGCCTTAATAAGAATTTACCTTATAAAAAAATGCTCACTGAAAAAGGTGGAACCTATTTTTGTCCCTTGGGATATGAGCGGGTACCAGAAAACTCTAATCTAGGAGTTGATGCATTTTGTGTGATGAAGTTTGAAGCTAAAAATGTTTCGGGGGCTCCTCGCTCGCAAGCGGCTGGAACGCCCTGGAATGTTATTAACATAGTTGATGCTAAGGCAAAATGTAACTCCTTAGGAAATGGTTATGATTTAATATCCAACCCTGAGTGGATGGCTATTTCCTATGAAATTGAAAAAACGGCAGCTAATTGGTCTGGTGCAACTGTCGGCTCTGGAATGCTGAATCGAGGTCATACCGATAACTCTACTGCTTCTCCCTTAGCCGTTTTTGATATTAGTGATCCTTACAATGGTACCGGGAACAACTTTGGGCAGCCCGCGGGTTCTGGTTGGGAGCAAAAAAGAACTCATACTCTTTCTAATGGCACTGTTCTTTGGGATATTGCAGGTAATGTTTGGGAGTGGATTGACTGGTCACTCGGTGGAGGATTGACATCAGGACCTACAAGTTGTGTGAATGCGGTAACAGAATTACCTGATGTTTCATGTGGTGCTTTAAGTGCTGCCGATTACCTACCGGATAACCCTTCTGGTCAAACAGCATCATCTTATAATTCAAGCTATGGTCTTGGAACGTTTTTTGGCGGCACAGGTGGTACTGCCTATCGTGGCGGTTGTTGGGGAGATAATACGGAAGCTGGAATTTTTACGTTAAAGTTAGCGACAGGAACCACGAATACTTTTTCTTGTGTTGGATTCCGTTGTGTTTATAGGCCTTAAATAACTGCTACTTCCCAGGGAGTTCCATACACTAGTCTATTAAACTTCCAAAATCATTGCTTTCTTGTTCAATATTAGCGACTTACCCTTATTTTTTGATTCATTTTATTTCATAAAAGTTCATCTAATTTCACATGTGGCCGTGAGCAAGGTGTGAGCAAAATGACTTTTGTGGCAAATTCATTTATTATGACAGTGTGAAAGTTTTGATTGGCCTACTTTTATTCACTCTGACTATGATATCGTTTGTCGAGTCTATTGAAGTCATTTCAAAAGATATGCAGATATCCTTTCAGGCTGCAGATTCTAATCAGGTTCACTGTGACGATTGTCATGATAATGATTTTGATGAAGATGAGGGCTGTTGTTTAATAAAGCATTGTCACGTCTCCTTTTATTTTTTATCTGAAAAGGTTAAGTTACTAACAAGCTTTCATAATCTTTTCCGCCCTAAATGGTCGTATTATGACCATTACCTTGACCCTCATTTAAAGACCCATCGAAAACCACCACTCTTTGCCTAATTTTCCTTTTTTTAGGTCTTTCAATTCTTTTCAAGAGTGGTTTTTATGATTTTTTATATTATCTCAGCTTTGTTAAGCACAGGTATGGCCTCTGAGCTTAAACATACCCATAAAGAGGTCTCTCAACATATTCATGGTCTTCATAGTGAATGTCCTTTGCCAGATAGCACTAAAGACATCGTTAAATGTGCCTTAGCTTTTCACCCCTCCCTTAAAGAGGAGAAGCTAGAGGTAAAAAGTGCTGAAGCTCTTGGTGATAAAGCGGGCCAAATTCCCAATCCGATCTTGGTATCACGATACGTTCAGGGTGAGGAAAATGGCCTAGATACTAGCGAACTTGAAGCAAACTTTAGATTTCGCCTAGAATTAGGTGGAAAAAGAGGAGCTCGATTAGAGCATGCTAAAGCCCTTTTGGCCAAGTCCCGCTTTGGATTGGAAGAGAAAAAGGAGCTGGTAAAGTTTCAGACGATTTATTCACTCTATCGACTAAAGCAAGTGATTGAAGAAAGAAAGCTGATTAGTAAGGTGATTTTTGCCTATAAAGAAGTGATCAAAAAGTTAAAGTCGATACCAAAAATTAGTGCTGAACAACAAGCTTCTCTAACTCTATTTGAGATAGGTCTTGAGGAAAGCCAAATTCATGAGTCCGAGCTCTATGAAGAAGAAAGAGGACTTGAGCACTTTTTTCATGTGGCAACCGGAAATTCTCTTTCTGAAATTCAAAAATATCTTCCGAAAACTCCTAACACCTGGCCTGCGTTACGAAGGCAAAGTCATTCAGATAAATCAGCTAGGATAAAAAAACTCAAGGCTTTATCAAAAGTTGCAAGTAATGAAGTTCGGATTGAAGAGGCCAATAGTTGGCCAACCTTAGATATTGGGCCTTCACTTGCCATAGAGAAGAATGGTCCAAATGAAAATCAAATGGTTGGTGTGAGTATCAGAGTCCCTATTCCTTTCTTTCAAACCAATGGAGGGGCTAAGGCGTATGCGAAGTCAAAGCAAGCAAAGTCCGAAAGAGTTACAGAGTTGGCCCATGCATACGAGAGTCACGAGAGATTTGAACAGGTAAAGGTTTATACCAGAACGGTTCGCCTTCTAGAGAAATCACCACCGCTTAATCAAGTCCTTAAAAAATATAATAAGCTAGAGTCGCTTTACAATAGGGGAGTCGTCTCTAATCAATCCTATTTAGACTCTCTCAAGCAAAAGGTTTCGTATATTCAAAAGAAAAATCAAAGGGTAATGACGGCCATTAAGAGTCTTTGGAATATCTACCGCTTTGATGGAGAAATTTTAAAAAAGGAGCTTTTATGAAAAAGCTATTACTACTTATCTTCTTATCCTCATTAAATATCTTCGCTAATGAAACAGGTGATAAGAAAGTTGAGCTTAAACCGTGGAGTGCGGTATCTGAATATAATGAGCTTGATGGCTTTAAACTTACAGCCAGAGCAGAAAAAAATTTGGGCGTAACTTTTTTGAAACTCAAGAAAGAAAGGTTTTGGGAGATACCCAAATCGGCTTTATTAACAATAAAGCATTCCAATGCGGTTTTTAGAAAGTGGAATGGCTGGATAACAATGGTTCTCGTTAAGGTTGAGGAGAAAAAAGGTAAAACAGTAAAAATTAAGTCTGTCGACCTTCAGGCTGGTGATGAAATTGCTATAACAGGCGTTCCTTTTTTAAGGATGACTGAAGCGGATCTTAATTCCGATACTGTTGATGCTTGTGCTCACTAATACTAATTTTAAAACCTAACAAAAGTAGAAAATATGATTTCTAAACTCGTAAAGTTTTCGATTGAATATCGTTGGCTAGTCGTCTTAATGACCTTTTTGGTTGCACTCTTTGGATGGCATTCATTTAAAGAGTTACCTATCGATGCTGTACCGGATATTACCAATGTTCAAGTTCAGGTTAATACTTCTGTGGAGGGCCGCAGCCCTGAGGAAATAGAGAGAATTGTAACTTATCCGATCGAAAGTGCTCTTAATGGTGTTCCTGGAGTGCGGCAGGTTCGTTCCATCACTCGCTATGGATTGTCTCAGGTAACGGCTATATTCGAAGATAATACTGATATTTACTTGGCCCGTCAGCTCGTTGGAGAGAGGTTAAATGCTATTTCTGATCAGTTGCCTGACTTTTCTAAACCGAGACTGGGTCCGGTAAGCACTGGATTAGGGGAGATTTATCACTATGTGATAGAAGCCGAAGATATTCTTGAGGGAGAGGAGCGCTATCGTCAACTTTCTGAAATTCGCGCTATTCAGGATTGGTATGTAAAGCCCAGACTGCTTGGTGTAAAAGGGATTGCCGAGGTAAACACAATCGGAGGTTTTGAGCGTCAATATCAAATTGCACCCGACCCTAAGCTTATGGCCAGGTATGGACTCCACTTTAAAGATCTCAAAAGAGCTATTGAGAGTGTTAACAAAAATGCCGGCGGGAGCTATGTCGAACAAACGGCAGACCAATTTATCGTTCAAGCAAGTGCCCTCTTTAAGGATGTAGATGATATTAAAAATGTTCCGATAAAGGTTCTTGGTAATTTGAAAGTTGTCACAATAGCCGACATTGGAAAAGTCTTTATTGGAAAGGAACTTAGAACAGGGGCAGCACTTTATAATGGAAAGGAAGTTGTCTTAGGAACGGCCCTTATGCTCTTAGGAGAAAACTCTCGGGAGGTGAGTCTAAGAGTTGAAGAAAAAATAGAGGAAATCAAAAAAGGGATGCCTAAGGGCTATAAAATCCAAACTCTCTATAATAGATCTGAATTGGTCAATGCGACTCTTAAAACTGTTAGAAATAATCTTCTTTTAGGAGCCAGCCTTGTTATTATTATTCTTTTTCTCCTCCTTGGAAACATAAGGGCGGCCATAATTACAGCCATTGTTATTCCGACCTCGCTTCTCATAACTTTTATTCTGATGAGAAAATATGGGATTTCTGGAAACCTGATAAGTTTAGGAGCACTTGATTTTGGAATCATTGTCGACGGAGCTGTTATTGTCCTCGATAACTGCGTAAGGCATATCAGTCAAAAAAGTAAAGAGCTCGGCAGAAGATTAAGTTCCAAAGAGTTAAAATCTACTATTCACGAAGCCACAGTAGAAATACGAAAGAGTGCAGGTTTTGGTGAAATGGTAATTGTGATTGTGTTTCTTCCCATTTTTGCCTTTGTTGGTATTGAAGGAAAAATGTTTATCCCAATGGCATCGACTTTTATTTTTGCCCTAGTTTCAGCCTTAATTCTTTCTTTTACTTTTGTTCCAGCCCTGGCATGTATTCTCCTTAAGGGAGATTCAAGGGATAAAGAACCTCCATTAATGAGAGTGCTGGAAAAGTTCTATCGACCACTACTAGGAAAGTCACTTAAGCTAAAGCGTATTATTATTGGTTTTACTATTATTATGATGGTTATTGGAGGGCTTGGGTTTAAAAGTTTAGGAGGTGAATTTTTACCAACTTTAGATGAAGGTTCCATTGCCATTCAAATGATTAGACCTGTTAGTGTTGGAATTAGCCACTCAACTGCCCTTGATTCAATTTCTCATAAAGTTATCAAGTCAGTACCAGAAGTAAGTCATGTTTTTAGTCGTATTGGCACAGCAGAGATATCAATGGATCCGATGGGGCCGAATATTTCTGATGCTTATGTCATTTTAAAAAAGGGTATAAAGCGCTCAAAGAAAGAAGTCACAGCAGATATTATTAAAAGACTCGAGTCTACGACTCCAGGACAAAGGCTTCTTGTGAGTCAGCCAATTCAATTACGATTTAATGAGCTTATGGAAGGTACCCGCTCAGATGTTTCCTTAAAGCTTTTTGGAGATGATCAAGACGTCTTAACTGAACAGGCTCAAAAAATAATTGCAGTCATACAAAGAATACCTGGAGCGGGTGACGTTGAGCTTGAAGCAAAGGGTAAAATGACTATTTTAGACGTGACTCCTGATGAAGATGTTTTAAAGAAGTTAGGTTTGTCCGCCTCTGAGGTTTTAGAGTCGGTAGGAATTGCTATTGGAGGCGAAAAAGTAGGAGTTCTCTATGATGGATTAAAGCATTTTCCTATTGTTATAAGGGTTGAAGATCATGAAAGAGATGATATTGAAAAATTAAAGCAGCTACCAGTAGGTCTTAGTGGTGGTAGTACTATTCCTCTAGAAGATGTCGCTAGTATTCGCTTTAAAGAAAGTTACAGCTCTTTTTCTCGTGAAGAGACAAAGAGGAGAATGGCGATTCTAATAAATCCCAGAGGACGGGACACGGAATCTTTCATCAATGAGGCCCAGAAATTAGTTGAGGAAAATATTAGCTTACCTGCAGGGTATTACATGGAGTGGGGTGGAAACTTTAAGAACTTAAGTGAAGCCAAGAGACGTCTTTATATACTAGGTCCCCTAACACTCTTACTTGTTATGGTCATGATTTTTGCTGCCTTTAAGAATCTTTTTGAGACTCTTTTAATTTTTTCCTGTGTTCCTTTTGCCCTAGTGGGGGGAGTTGCTTCATTGCTGATATCAGGTATTCCTTTTAGTGTATCCGCTGGAGTTGGTTTTATTGCCTTATCAGGGATTGCCATTCTCAATGGAGTTGTCTTGGTAAATCATTTTAATAATCTCAATGAAAAAGGAAAGTTTGGAAATGAGATGATTCAAATTGGAGCTACTGATCGTTTGAGGCCTGTCATGATGACGGCATTAACAGATATTCTTGGCTTTTTACCTATGGCCTTGGCGACGGGCCTTGGAGCAGGTGTTCAAAAACCCTTGGCGACTGTTATCATCGGAGGAATCATCTCTTCGACAATTTTAACCCTAATTGTTCTACCTGTTTTATATGCCTTTTTTGAAACCAAGATCTTAAAGCATAAGAAAATTAATGATGAGGAGTTTGTATGAAAATGGTTTATTTCGGTTTGATTTTAGCTTTTTTAATTCCCACTACTACTTTTTCTCAGGGGAAAAGTGAACTAAAGGAGGCACCTAAGGAAGAAACCCAAAATAGACGTCGTAAGAAAGTCATGATGTGCCACGAGTGTGGTAAACCTGAAACAGAGTGTGACTGTGAAGGGGAAGGACATGGAGTTCATGAAGAAGATAAAAATGAGAATGATGAAAAAGGTTCAAGTCACTAATTTCTCAAAGCCAGCGCAACTGGCCAGAACATAAAACCTACGTATATGGGGTTTCTGGTATATTTATGAATACCTCCCTGAACTAGGTCGCGGCTTCGCTAGTTCGGAGAGCTTAATGGGAAAGCCTAGCTATGCTCCGAAGAAGCGAGCGTTCGATACCTCACGAATGAGAATCCCCGTCCATGTATATATCGTTCGCTTTTCGCTCGCCGGCTGAATAGGCTTCGCCCATTTGCCGGTCTCGCTATCGCTCTTTTTTAGTTTGCAAAGATTGGGTTAGGCCTTCAGCCCTTTGGGCTGAAGTTGCTTTGTTCCAAAACACCTTTGGTATTTTGGGAACAAGCAAAAAAAAGCCCCGTCCGAAGACAGGGCTTTAAAACTGGTACTCCCAAGGGGAATTCCAAACACTAATCTATTAACCTTCCAGAATCATTGCTTTCTTGAGGAATATTAACAACTTACCCTGATTTTTTACTTCATAATATTTCATGATACTTCATCAAAATTCACATGTGGCCGTGAGCACATTGTGAGCAGTTTGCTTTATTATACCGCTTTAGTGATTCTTCTTTTACGCCTCCAGCCTATGATTTCTGTTTCAAGCTCTTCTTTGATAAAAAGCGTTGTCAGGATAGGGTCGAAGCCAACTTTTTTTATAAAAGTTTTAAGTGGTGTACTCTTGAGATCGATTTTTCCGATGTAGTTTTCACCCCTTTTCTCTAGTTCTAAAGAGAGCTTACTTGCATAAGGGCAAACTTCATACAGGTGTTCCATGATTTGATGAATCTTTTTTTGCTGATCTTTGGTTAATATAAAACCCTTTGTTTTAAGATCATAATTATCATGTACCTGACTACCTAAGACACTCATAATAACCTCCTGTTGACGGATTTTTAATCGGTTAGGTGCCCAAATTACGTTTTTTAAAATGGTATTACTTGGAGAAACGTCAAGAGTTTGAAAAAAAATATTTATGACCCTTGACATAAATCTGGGTCATATTATTTTTATTTTAGGTTCTCACGGAACTACGAGGACTTTTGTTTTTTATAGCTTTTTCTTTTTATTTGGCTGTTCTATCGGTGTTTAAAAAGGAGTGGTTATGATTAAACCGTTTGCAAATTTTAGGAAGCTATCAAAGAATATAACTGACTACACCCTTCAACTTAGCCCAAAAGATTTCGCCGATCGGGTTAAGCTTTTTCCTGAGCTTATAAGACTTTTTAATAGTTTTCCAAATGGTCACTTATATTTACATTATGAGGGAGGGCTTTTCTCTGCAGATCTTATTTTGCGAGAAAATGGTAAGACAAGTTCTTTTTACGCCATCGATCTGTCGTTAGATGAAGTCTTAAAAAAACTAAATTTCAAATCAAGAAATATGGTCTCTTAGTGACCAAGGGAGGTTATCTATGAATTCATCGGTTGATGTTTGGCGTATTATTTTTTTGGCCATCTTGTTTTCAACCAGTTCATTTGCTCATAATCAATGTGATTGTGAATGTAATGAAAAAAATAAGCAAAACATAGAGATGAGTGCAGATGATCCCTTTCAGTCCATGCATCAAAATATTCAAAAGCGAATGATAGAAATGGATCAACTGTTTAATGATATGGCGTTCGGATCTTTCGGTAGCTTTGGAAATCCTAGTGGATTCTTCAAATTAAATAGAACGGGTATTCAAACTAAAAAGTATGACCTTGATAAATATAAGGTTGTAGAGATATTTTCTCAGAATAAAAAGAGTTCAGACCTAAATGTCGACGTGAAAGGTGACAAAATCACTATTTCTGTTAATAAGACCAAAGAAGAAACTTCTGAAAATGACTCGGGTTTTTTCAGCCAAAGTAGTTTTCAGTCCGTTAGTAAGAAAATTATCCCGATTCCCAAGGGGGTTATCTCCGAACAAGTTAAGATCGAAAATAAAGGTGGAAAAGTCATTCTTAAGTTTCCCAAAAAAAGAGTTTAGGAGGAACAATGTTAAAAGCTGTTAATTTAACGAAGAACTTTGATCAGTTTCAGGCAGTAAAGGGCGTCTCTTTTGAGGTGAATAAGGGAGAAGTTGTTGGCTTTCTGGGGCCTAACGGTGCTGGTAAATCTACTACTATGAAAATGATTACCGGATTTTTAGTTATATCACAGGGCAATGTGCAGGTATGTGGTTACAACGTGGGAGAAAACACAAAAGGGGCACAAGCAAATATAGGTTACGTCCCTGAAAACGCTCCTCTTTATGAAGACTTGTATGTAAGAGAGTTTTTAGAGTTCATTGCTCGGATGAGAAATCTAGAGGAAGAAAAAGTTCATGAAAGAGTAGCTCATGTTATATCGACTTGCAGTCTCGAGGAGGTCGAGTTTCAAACAATCGAGACTCTTTCAAAAGGTTTTAAACGTCGAGTAAGTCTTGCTCAAGCACTTATTCATGACCCGGAAATTCTCATTTTAGATGAACCCACTGATGGTCTAGACCCTAATCAAAAGCATGATGTCAGACAACTTATAAAAAAACTATCACAAACAAAAGGCATATTGATTTCCACTCACATCTTAGAGGAAGTCGAAGAGGTTTGTGATCGCTGCTTGATTGTAGGCAAAGGGGAAATTCTTTTCTCGGGTAGCCCAGATGACCTAAAGCAAAAGTCTGAACATAACAAAATTCAGGATGTATTCAGGGCCCTAACAACAGGAGAGAGGGTTGAAGGAGTTGTCTTATGAATTTTCAAACAATGAAGGTTTTGTTTAAAAAGGAACTAGGTGGCTACTTTAAAGGGCCACTTGGTTATGTTTTCCTCGTCATTTTTATGTTTGGAATGGGCTATTTAACTTTTGAGCCCGGACGGGGCAGCTTTTTTATTCTGAGAGAGGCGTCACTGAGTGCCTTCTTTCGTTATATACCGTGGATGTTTCTTTTCTTAGTTCCGGCGATAAGTATGAGGCTGTGGGCAGATGAAAGACGTTCTGGTACTGTGGAGATGCTCTTTACAATGCCAATCTCTGTAAAAGAAGCGGTTCTTGCTAAGTTTTTTGCCTCTTGGTCTTTTCTCGTCATTGCCCTTGCTGGGACTTTTCCCCTTATTTTTACTGTTATCTATCTCGGAAATCCTGACCCCGGTGTTATTTTTATGGGATACTTTGGGAGCTTTTTATTAGGGGGAGCTTTTCTTGCCATAGGTGGATTCTTTTCCGCTTTAAGTAAAAACCCAATTGTAAGCTTTATCTTGTCAGTGGTAACGGGTTATTTACTTTTGATGGCCGGCTCTCCGCCCATTCTCGACTTTCTGGGTACTTTTTTACCTCGCTACTTTCTTGATGTTTTTGCCAGTCTCTCTTTTTTAAATCACTTCGAAACGATGGAGCGAGGTGTTCTGTCCCTCGATAGTCTGTGGTTTTTTGGGGTTTTACTTTCAAGCTGGCTTTACGGGTGTATGGCACTACTTGAGGAAAACAAAGCAAGCTAAAGGGGGAGGTGTTTATGGAAAATAGATTTATCAAAGAAAATGAAAGTAAATTAAAGGCTCTGCTAGGAATTCTTTCGATGGCGTTTCTTGTTTATAGTGGGTCGGTTCTTTTGAAGAAAGTGAGGTTTGACTTCACAGAGGAGAATCTTTTTACTTTGTCAGAGGGAACTAAAAAGATTCTTAAGAAAATTGATTCTCCTATTCGCCTTAAGCTGTATTATTCAAAAACCGCTGCGAACAAGGGTACAGAGGGGATACGCTCGTTTAATAACTACTTTGAATATGTCAACGTCATGCTTAATCAGTTTAGCGAGCATTCTCAAAATAATATTAAGCTAGAAGTTATTGACCCAAGGCCGGATACACCAGAGGAAGAAGATGCAATCCTTTATGGGCTTAGACGCTTTAACCTTACCGAGTCAGAGAGGTACTTCTTTGGTTTGGTTGCGGAGAGCGAAGGGGGCAAAGATGATGTTATCGACTTCTTTGATCCCAACCAAAAGGATCGTCTTGAATACGACTTGGTAAAGCTAATTCATAAGATTACGAATAGTGAAAAGCCACAAATAGGCATTTTATCGCCGCTTGATATCGTAAAAGAGGAGCTTAGTCCCTACATGGCCCAAATCATGCGAATGCAGGGAAAAAGTGTAGAGGGGTCCTGGGGTATTGCTAAACTCGCTAAGGACCTCTTTGAATTAAGAATTATTGATAAAGAAAAGCCAGACTTTTCGCTTCTTAAAGCTGTCGTTGTGATTCATCCAGTGGGCTTTAGCGAGAAAGTTCGTTATGAGCTAGATCAATTTTTGATGCGTGGTGGAAGCCTCGTAGTATTTACTGATCCGCACTTTTCTCAGGCATCCTCTATGGCGCCAGGTTTAAGTATGGCGTCTCCTGATAAAAGGTTTACCGAAATACTGGAAAAATACGGCTTTAAATTCAGCCCAAGTACATTTGTAGGAGATAAGTACCTAACTCGGGTAGGGCAATATTCTCCTAACATGCCACCTACTCGTTTGCTTCCTATTATTGACTGTGATGGTCGCTGCATAACCGATGTACAAGACCCAATTTCAAGTGGATTAAAGAGCGCTACTTTTATTTATCCTGGCCCTGTAGAGTTTTCGAAGGATAACTTTGAAGTGACTTCTCTCGTGAAAACAACCTCTAAGGGTAACACCTACGTTGCTAGAGGGTATCAACTAAACAATCCACCTAGTCTCTGGCAAAGCTTTAATGAAGGGGATGAGGCAAAAAGTCTTGCTTTAAAAGTTGTCGGTCAATTTGAAAGTGCCTATGAAAAACCGCCGAAATTTGATAATGCAAAGAAAAATGAGAAGGCCACAAATCATCTGTCTAAGGCAAAAGAAAAAAGTGCCATTATCCTCTTTAACGATGTGGACTTTCTAACCGACCGCTATGCTTTTCAAAAAACCTTTCTTGGCATGGCGGTTACCAATAGCAATAGTACGCTTTTCCTTAATGCTATTGAAGCCCTTTCTGGGGATATTGACCTTTTAAGTGTTCGCTCAAAGGGGAGAATTAAACGAACCTTCGACGTCATTGAGCAAATTGAATTTGAGGCGGAGAAGAATACCTCTGAAAAAATAAAGGAAATTAATCAATCTATTGCTAAATTCCAATTAGAGTTAAACAAAATAGGCCAAAAGGCGGGTGCTACAAATGTTGCCTTGATTCAAAATGAAGGTCTCAAAAAGCGCCAAGAACTTAACAAGAAGATTGCTCTCCTTAAAAAGCAACTACGCTCTGTAAAAAGGGAAGGGCGAGAGAAAATTGAATCTCTTGGTAAGTTCTTTCAGGTCATCAATACGATGCTGGTACCTTTTATCGTCGTCATAATTGGCATTTTCTACCTTCAAAAACGGAAGAACTTAACAATTACAAAAAAACAGGCTCATATGCCAAAATACTCGCGACAAAACACGATTTCACAAAAGGAGGCAAGAACATGAAATTGAGTCAATTGTCCCTTGTCACTGTTTTATTATTTTTTATATCCCTAGGAGTCTTTTATCACGATACTCAAAGAGGGGAAGGGACTCTCGAAGGTAGGGCCTTTCTTAAGGGGCTTAACATTGCTGGTGTAAGTAAAGTTGAGTTTACACAAAAAAATAGCGATAAAATAACTTTCCTAAGAAGCGGCGATTATTTTATTTTAGAGAGCCATAAAAATTTTCCTGCAGAAAACAGTAAAATTAATGATCTCCTTTTTAAGCTTTCAAACCTTAAAATTAAAGAGAAGGTTGCTGAGCAACTTGATCAAAGTGAACTCAAAACATTTGAGGTGGCAGAGAGTGACTATCAATATGCTATAAAACTCTATGATGAAAAAGGTGATTACTTATCAAGCTTTAAGATTGGTAAAACTTGGAAAGGAAAGGGACGCTACCTTCTAAAAGAGAGCACAGGAGAAGTGTTCTTAAGTGCAGCAAACCTCTGGCTTAACGGAAATTTTGATAGCTTCATTTCTAAGAGCATTCTTAAACTCAAAAATGAAGATATCGCCGGAGTAAAGGTTAATGGCTTAAATAAGGTATCTATTAGTCTAGAAAACGACGAGGTTGTTTTTGAAGGGAAGAACAAGGATAAATTCAGCGAAGAAAAGTCTAAAAAATATTTAAATTCTCTGACAAGCTTATCTTTTGAAAAATATTTTGATCCTACGGATAAAGAAGTTCGTGGGTTAAAGTTTAAACACAAAATTCAGCTAAAAACTAAAGATAAACACCTTTATGAGATTGAATTGGCAAAAAAAGGAAAGGATTACTTTGCTCGTGCCAAAGCTCTGATGGATGAAAGTAAGAACACTTTTGTTTTGCGACAAGACGATGGAACCGACAAGCTTTTCGAGATTGATAATGTTGTGAAATCTCAAGCTAAAGCGCAGTCTTTCAACCAAAAACGTGCTGCATGGATTTATAAGATTTCTGAGAGTGACTATGAAAAGTGGCATCTAAGTCCAAAAGAGCTAATTTAAAATTACGTACACTAAAGTATTTCAGTGGAGGGCTCTAAGCAAAGAGGTCTGTGATTAGGTGGATGATTGCCTGGGAGGCCCGTTTACTCTCGCTAAAAGCTGCCAGTAGTAGGTTTTGGTGAGCAGTTGTATCTGACTAGAGAGAAGCTAAACTGCAGGTCGCGGCATTCAAGAATGCGAAGGACTTAATGGGAAAGCCCAGTGCTAACCCAAAGGGTTAAGCGTACGCAAGTCCATGAAAGAATCCCCTGTTTATTACTTCTTTCGCTCGCTAATCGCTCTTTTTTAGTTTGCAAAGATTGGGTTAGGCCTTCAGCCCTTTGGGCTGAAGTTGCTATGTTCCAAAACACCTCTGGTGTTTTGGGAACAAGCAAAAAAAAAGCCCCGTCCGAAGACAGGGCTTTAATAACTGGTACTCCCAAGGGGATTCGAACCCCTGTTACCGCCGTGAAAAGGCGGTGTCCTAGACCAGACTAGACGATGGGAGCTTTTTCGAAATTTCCTTTTGGCTATTTTCTTCGTCAGTTGCGCTTTTTTTCACTCGGCAGCCTAGTTGGCTAGCCTCGCTTCAAAAAAGACTTACTTCCTTGAAACTAACCCAAAAGAAATCCCGAAAACCGAGCTTCTCCGAAGATGGGCAAGGTATGACTCCTGTGAGCACCGGTTGCTTTAAAGTGGTGATCCCGCTGTGACTCGAACACAGGACCCTCTCCTTAAAAGGGAGATGCTCTAACCAACTGAGCTACGGGACCAACATCTTTAAAACGTGAGAGAAAATTTAATCATTTCGGGTATATTTGTCAACGGTAAATCAGTTGTTATTCGCCAGATTGGGTAAGTTTTTTCACGACAAAGATTGCGTCTCTTGTGTGGATTCGCTATGTTCGCTAATCTGCGCCCACATATTTAAAAAGACTAATAAAGCGCGTTTTAAGGCATGGAAACTACCAATCTAAATAAAAAACGAGTGGCTCTTCACACTCTTGGCTGTCGTCTCAATTTCTCTGAGACTGGCTCTATTGCGAAGGGTTTTCAAGAGCGAGGCTATGAAGTTGTAAACTTCGGAGAGCCTGCTGATGTGAGCTTTATTAACACTTGCACGGTCACTGATGGGGCTGATTCCACCTGCCGAAACCTCATTCGCAAGGCCCATAAGGCTTCTCCAGAGGGGAAAATTGTCGTTGCAGGATGTTATGCTCAAATGGATAGCGAGCGCATCTCCAAAATGACTGGAGTAGATCTCGTTTTGGGAACCTCTGAAAAATACAAGGTTTTTGACTACCTTCACGAAGAAAAAGAAGAAAAAGTCCATATCGATAAGACGGCCACTTTTTACGGGGCTGCTACTTCTGAGGCTGAAGGTCACACTCGGGCTTTTTTAAAGATCCAAGATGGCTGCAATTATGTTTGTAGTTTTTGCATTATTCCTCAGGCCCGCGGTCGCTCGCGAGCTCTCCCCATTGATGAGGCCATAAAGAACGCCAAAGAAGTGGTCGCCAATGGCTTTAAAGAAATTGTTCTTACGGGAGTGAATATTGGTGAGTACGAGGCCAATACCGGTGAGAGGCTGACCGATCTGGTTTATCGCCTCTTTGAAATTGAGGGACTTGAAAGGCTGCGCCTTGGAAGTGTTGAGCCCAATACTTTTACCGACGATTTAATTGAAGCTTTTAAAAGTTCTCCTAAATTTATGGAGCATTTTCATATTCCTCTTCAAAGTGGGGATGATGATATTCTTACTCTCATGAGAAGAAAGTATAATGTCGCTTATTACCGAAAAGTGATTAATAAGATCATCACGGAGTTTCCCAATGCTGGGATCGGGGCGGATGTTATCTGTGGCTTTCCGGGAGAAACTGAAGAACAATTTCAAAATACTTATAAGCTTCTTAAAGAACTTCCAATTACTCACTTTCATGTTTTTCCCTATTCAAGCCGCAAGAACACTTTAGCGTCTCGCATGGAAGATCATATACAACATGGTGTAAAGAAAGAGCGCGTTCGCACTCTGACAATGTTTGGAGAGGCTAAGCTTGAGATGTTCAGCGAAGATCAAGTGGGAAGTTCAAGTGAAGTTCTCTTTGAGCGCCAAAATAAATTTGGTTACTGGGAAGGCTACACTCGTAATTATGTTCGCGTTTACTTGAAAACTTCAGCGGACCTTAAAAATAAAATTCGTCATGTCTACCTTCGCGACTATGTGAATGGCCGTCTTATGGGTGAGCTTCTTAATTAAAGCCCACCTTATATTCTTTTAATTTTTAGAAATAATTATTGATGAACTTGATCTCTGACCTTTCAGGGCCATGAGCGAGGATTCCAACTTTAATACCAATTCCGTTTTCAATGGTTTCAATATAGGACTTTAATTCTGGTGAGAATTGATCCGTTTTGAAATCATCATGAAAAGTTTGGATGTCCTCTAATACTGGTTCAACTTCACTGAGTTCGATACCGGGATAGGCGCAGTCAATTACCTGACCTTTGTACTTATAGGCGACACAAACCTTGAGAGATTCAAGGCCTGCGAGAACATCGAGCTTTGTCAGGGCAATGCTTGTGATATTAGAGGCTTTCACTGTGTATTTAAGAAGGGGAAGATCAAGCCAACCACAACGACGCTTTCTTCCGGTCGTTGCCCCAAACTCGTGACCAATTCGTTGAATGCGCTCACCAAGTTCATCAAAGAGTTCTGTGGGGAAAGGACCTTCTCCTACACGAGTGGTATAGGC
>JASBRV010000060.1 GCA_030149295.1 Bacteriovoracales bacterium
AGAGCCCCTTGTTGTTGATCTTGCCTCTATGCCTCACATGCTTGTTGCTGGTGCTACAGGTGCGGGTAAGTCTGTTTATATCAACACTCTCTTAGTTTCTCTTTTGGTGAAAAAATCACCGGATCAGATGAAACTTATTCTTATTGATCCAAAGCAACTTGAACTTGCTCTCTATGCTAACCTGCCTCACCTGATTCTTCCGGTTGTCACCGATGCGAAGATGGCATCGATTTCTCTTCTTTGGGCCTGTCAGGAAATGGAGCGACGTTACTCCATTCTCAAGGAATTTGGTGTGAGGAATATTGAAGGTTTTAACGAAAAGTTGAAAAGGGCTACGCCCGAGATGTTGGCCAAGATTCACCAGCATTATGAAAATGAACCTGAGGAGCATTATGAGCTTCCTTATTTGGTTATTATCGTAGATGAATTTGCCGACCTCATTCTTACTAAGGCCGGTAAGGATATCGAAAATAATATATGTCGCCTTGCAGCAAAGGCTAGGGCTGCTGGTATTCACCTCGTTCTAGCCACTCAAAGACCCTCGGTTGATGTCATCACAGGCCTCATCAAGTCAAACTTTCCTACGAGGGTATCCTTTCGAGTGACTTCATCCCAGGACTCTCGAACTATCCTTAACTCTATGGGTGCCGAAAAGCTTCTTGGTAAAGGGGATATGCTCTATCGCCACGGAACTAATAATCAAAGGGTTCACTCCGCTTATGTTGATGAAGAGGAAATTGAGGCTTTAACAGAAAAGTTGGCAAATATGCCACGTCAGTATCACTCTGGAGCCATGGAATTTATTGAAAATGGAGGCGAGGAAGCTCAAGATCCCTATGCTTTTGGCTCTCATATATCCGGTGGTTTAAGTGAGCCTTCAGGAGATGAGGAGTATTTTAAACAGGCAGTTCATACTGTTGTTGAGCATCGAACGGCCAGTGCTTCTATGTTGCAGCGCAGGCTTAAGATCGGTTACAACCGAGCAGCGAATCTTATTGAAGAGATGGAGGCTAAGGGAATTGTCGGCCCTGCTGAAGGCTCAAAGCGTCGAAAAGTTCTTTGGACTTCTGAAGATTTAAACTCCATGTAACTTCCTTCTTGCCCCTCTTTATCCCCTGTGTTACACACTAAACACTAAAAAATACCCTTTTTATGGGGGTTTAACGTTCAATCACCTGGTTGATGGTCTGGCTATTTGGGTCGGCTTCAGGTGATAAGAATTAACCATCAACTCAGAATTTTAAGGAGATCGAAAATGTCGAAAGAGTTGCAGTTGAAAGAATTGTTGGAAGCGGGTGCTCACTTTGGTCACCAAACACACAAGTGGAATCCAAAAATGAAGAAGTATGTTTTTGGTGAGAGAAACGGGATCTACATTATTGATCTTGGTAAAACTATTCCTCTCGCGAAAAGTGCTTATGACTTCATCAAGAAAACATGTGAAGACGGAAAGCCGGTTCTTTTTGTTGGTACAAAAAGACAAGCTTCTGATGCTGTTAGAAAAGCAGCTGAAGAGTGTGGTGCATTTTACGTAACTCACCGTTGGCTTGGTGGTATGTTAACAAACTACAAAACGATTACCCTTTCTGTTGATAAGCTACGTAAAGTAGAAAAAATGAAAGAGACTGGTGACTTCAATCTTCTTACTAAGAAAGAAAGAATTAAAATTGACAAAGAAGTTGTTAAGCTTGAAAGAAACCTTGGTGGTATCAAGGAAATGAGAAAGCTTCCTGGTGCAGTTGTTGTTGTTGATCCAAACAACGAAAGAATTGCCGTTCAAGAAGCGAATAAACTTGGAATTCCTGTTGTTGCTCTTACTGATACAAACTGTGATCCTGATGGTGTTGATTATGTCGTTCCAGCTAACGATGATGCCATTAAGTCAGTGACTCTTTTCTCTGAGTACTTTGCTAATTCTGTTCTTGCTGGAACAAAAGGAAACAAAGGAAAACTTAAGGCCGCTGCTGCTGATCCAGGTCGCGATGTAAGTCTTGAGAAAGAAATCATCGAGAAGTTTGAGCACGATGTTGACCTTATGGTCCCAGAACCAGCTGAAGAAGAAACAGAGTAAGAATAATAATTTCGCATTTCAAAGGATTAACAAATGTCTTTTACTGCAAGTGATGTAAAAAAACTTAGAGAAACTACCGGCGCTGGTATGATGGACTGTAAAAAAGCCCTCTCTGAAAACAATGGTGATATGGATGCAGCTGTAGACTTTCTTAGAAAGAAAGGTCTAGCTGCCGCTCAAAAGAAGCAAGGTCGTGTTGCTGCTGAGGGTGCTGTTGCTACTCTCGTTGAGGGTAACACTGGTGTCTTAGTAGAAGTTAATTGTGAGACTGACTTTGTTTCAAAAGGTGATGATTTTAAAGGCTTCGCGAATGAAGTTGCGAATTTCATTCTTAAAGAAAAACCTTCTGACATTGCAGCTCTTAAAACAAGTAAAGGGTCTGAAGTGAATGAGCTTACTCTTAAGGTTGGTGAGAAAATCGATATTCGTCGTTTTGAGACTATTAAAACTGACGGTGCCATTGGTTCTTATAACCACGGTGGTCGTATTGGTGTTCTTGTTGAACTGAAGGGAGCAGATGCTTCAAACGCTCAAGTTCAGGAGCTTTTGAAGGATCTTTCTATGCATGTAGCTGCCGCTGCACCGAAATTCCTTTCATCAGATGATATTGATGAGGAATTCAAAAAGAAAGAAGCAGAGATTTATGCTGCTCAACTAAAAGAAGAAGGCAAGCCAGAGAATATGATTGAAAAAATCGTTCAAGGTAAACTTAAGAAGCTTTCTTCCGAAGTATGTCTTCTTGAGCAAAAGTTTGTGAAAGACCCTGACTTAACTGTTGGCAAGCTTGTTGATAAGGTTGCCAAAGAGGTTGGTTCTGAGTTGACTGTAGCAAGCTTCAAAGTTCTTAATCTCGGAGAAGGGATTGAGAAAAAAGAAGACAACCTCGCTGAGGAAGTCGCAAAAATGACTGGTGGTAACTAAGATTACCAATTTCAAATAAGAAGGGGGCTTTTGAGCCCCCTTTTTTTGATAAATTCAAAAAGTGGGTAAGGCCGCATGAAGTATAAAAGGATTTTATTAAAACTCTCTGGAGAAGCCCTTGCGGGAACGAAGGGGACAGGGATAGATCCCGAAGTGCTTGAGTCTCTTTCTGATGAAGTGAAAGCATTGATCGACATGGGAGTCGAGGTAGGTATTGTCATTGGTGGTGGTAACATTCACCGTGGAGTGGCAGGAGCCACTAAGGGAATGGATCGTACAACTTCTGATCATATGGGTATGCTTGCGACCATTATTAATTCTATTGCTCTTCAAGACAGCTTGGAGAGAAAAGACGTTTACACACGTGTTCTTACAGCGATTGAAATGAAAAAAATTGCTGAGCCATATATTAGAAGGCGCGCTGTTCGCCACCTTGAAAAAAAGAGAGTTGTGATTTTTGCTGGTGGAACTGGCAATCCTTATTTCACGACAGATACTGCAGCAGCTCTAAGGGCTTCTGAAATCGATGCTGATGTTATCCTTAAGGCAACAAAAGTTGATGGGATTTACGATAAAGATCCAATGAAACATGACGATGCCGTTAGGTTTGAGACTCTCAATTATATCGATGTCTTAAATAAAGGAATTAAAGTGATGGACTCAACGGCTATTACTTTTTGTATGGATAATAAAATCGACATTATTGTTTTTAATGTTTTTGAAAAAGGAAATATTCAGAAAGTTGTAATTGGTGACAAAATTGGCACCACTGTTACTTCTGATAATAATTAAAAGGAATGGGTAAATTATGATTGATGAAATCGTCCTTGAGCTTGAAGAAAGCATGGAAAAATCAATTAACTCTCTTAAAAATAACCTTTCGAAAGTGAGAACTGGTCGTGCTAGTGCGACAGTACTTGATGGTGTAAGCGTTGATTACTATGGTGCAGCTACGCCCATTGCTCAGGTCGGAAATATTTCTACTCCCGAAGCCCGTCTTCTTCAAATTCAACCTTTTGATAAGACGATGATTTCTGATATTGAAAAAGCGATCCTAGGGGCAAACCTTGGTTTGACTCCTTCAAATGATGGGAATCTTATCAGAATTCCCTTTCCTGCTTTGACTGAAGAAAGAAGAAAGGATCAAGTTAAAGATATAAAGAAACTTGGTGAAGATGCCAAAATTGCTATTCGCAATGCACGGCGAGACCAAAATGATGTTGTTAAAAAAGCTGAAAAGTCCAAAGAGATTTCAGAGGATGACTCAAAAAAGTTTCAAGATGAAATTCAAAAAGTTACCGATAAGTTTGTCAGTAAAGTTGATGAATTAATGGAAGCCAAAGAGAAGGAAATTCTCTCCGTTTAAATATGATGAGTAATGTCGATCACAAAATTAAACACGTCGCTATCATTATGGATGGTAATGGGCGCTGGGCTCAAGGACGCTGTCGTCCTCGTGTTTGGGGTCATGTTCGTGGATCGTCAATTGTCTCGGATATGGTTGAAGAAGCCGATGAATTAGGACTGAAAGCTCTTACTCTTTATGCTTTTTCAACTGAAAATTGGAGTCGGCCTCCTAAAGAAGTAATGACGCTTTTTTCTCTACTAAGGAAATTCTTACTTAAGGAACGTGCCCGTATTATTAAGAACCAAATCCAGTTTCGAGTCATTGGTGATTATAGTTCTTTGCCACAAGTAACGATTGATTTAATTGAGGGCTTACAAGAAGAAACAAAGAATCACCAAGGGCTCAAGCTCTCTTTTGCTTTTGGTTACGGAGGTCGCTCTGAAATTATTTCCTCAGTGAATTCCCTAATCGCGCAAGGAAAGACTGAGATTACTGAAGAAGACCTTCAGGGTGGACTTTTCTATCCAGAGGCGGGCGACGTTGATCTCCTCATTAGAACAGGTGGAGATCAAAGAGTATCAAACTTCCTTTTATGGCAAATAGCCTATGCCGAACTCTTTTTTACTTCCACCAAGTGGCCTGATTTTACTCGAGAAGAGTTTCGAGGCATTGTCTATCAGGTTGCTGGAAGGGAAAGAAGGTTTGGTCAAATTCAATCTGTTGATTCTTTGTCAGAATCTCATAAAATGGCAAGAGTTAACAAAGATCTCATTGAGACCATTACCCCCCAGGTACATTAAAAATGTCCTCTAACACCTTTCAAAGAATCGCCTCTGCCATAGTCCTTCTCACGGCAGTATGTGTATGTATTTATTTTGGTAAGAAGGCGACATTGGGCTTTGTTCTTTTTTTTGGGATCATTGCAGTTGATGAGATTTTTTGTAATTTCTTTAAGAAACCTCGTTTCAATCTCTACTACTTCTTTGGCCAGAGCCTGTTTATTCTGCCCTATATTTATTTTAACTTCCTCGACTTTTCTTCGGGCATGCATTTCGCTGTAGTTAATGTAGCCTTGGTCGTTAACTTTCTTCTTCTTATTTATCTTTTTTATCTTCCTATAAAATCAAAACTTGTGGAGTACATAAGTAATCAAATGCCCTTTTTGGCGGGATTATTTATTCTTCTTCCCATGGTTGGTCTTACCTATTCTCTTCATTTCGAGCGTTGGCGATCACTTTTAGGGGTCTTAATGGTTGTCAATTTTGGTATGGATACTGGAGCATGGTTCTTTGGTAAAAACTTTGGCAAGCACAAGCTTTGGGAAAAAGTGAGCCCTAAGAAAACTGTTGAGGGGTTGATTGGTGGAATGCTCACCGCAGGATTATTGGGCATTATGGCATGGATGACCTTATTTAAAGATTCTCAATTCTTATTATTTATGATGTTCTGTTTATTAGGCGTCCTATCTCAATTAGGGGACCTTATTCAATCGAAAATCAAGCGGCAATTTAAGATAAAAGATAGCTCCGCTTTGATCCCTGGCCATGGCGGAGTGTATGATAGGATAGATAGTCTATTGTATTCGGCCCCATTTTTTGCCGCTGTTATTAAGTTTTATTACCACTGATTGAGCCTATGTTTTTAGAAAGATTTGGAATTTTTGTTCTCTTTTTGGGTCCCCTCGTTTTTTTTCATGAGCTTGGACACTTCCTTTTTGCTCGTCTCTTTGGAGTGCGTGTTGAAACTTTTAGTATTGGTTTTGGGCCAAAGATCTTAAAAGTTAAAAAAGGGGATACTGAATACGCCGTATCGTTAATTCCACTAGGTGGATATGTAAAAATGTTTGGGGATGATCCTCTCAATAAAGATGCTGTTCCTGAGGAAGAAAGAAAATATTCTTTCACTCACAAAGGAAAGTGGGCTCGCTTCTGGATTGTAATGGGTGGTCCCTTAGCCAATTTTATTATGGCCTATGTGATTTTCTTTTCACTTTTAACAACAGGGGAAAGAATGCCAGAACTAAAAATTGGTGTCATTTCAAATGATAGCACTTTTTATTCTAAAGGAATTAAGAGTGGTGACACGATTAAAAAGATAAACGGAAAAGAAGTTTTTAATCCTACGGATATTATCTTTGAGGGGGAAGACCTCATTAAAACAATGACGGTTGAGCGCTTTGGAAGTGACACTATCCTTACCTTGAATATGACAGGAAAAGACTTCTTTGAAGAGTTCGCTAAACATCCTCCAACACTGAGACAGCCAATTGTCGTTGATAAAAAAGGAAACCAGTTTGCCCTTTCTTTTAATAAGGGGACTGTAAATTGGGATGCTTCCTATGATCAATTAAAACAGACATGGAATCGAAATGAGCCCGTTTTTCTATATGGATTAAAAGTTGATGAAAACGACAAAAAAGATCCTTTTAAGGTTAACTATAATAATGAAAAGAACTTAAGCCTTACAGCATATGAGAGCCTCGACGAAGCACTTGATCAAAATGGATATAAGAGTATTGATCTTTCTGTAAAAAAGATTCAAGCACAGTCTGCAGCCATGGCAGTTGGTATAAAAGAGAATGACGTTATTCACTCAATTAATGGTGAGACGGTTTATAGTTTTGAAGAACTGAGAGCTACTTTACAAAAAACAGAAGAGGCTACAATCTCTATGAGTATTTGGAGGGATGGGAGTCTGAAAGAATTTAAAGTCACTCCTAAAGTCCAAAATAGAGATGGAGAAGCGGTTAAACTCATTGGCGTTCATAGTGGTGGTATTTTTCAACCCTTGAAGTTTGTTGAAACAAGCCCTAAGCCTTTCGGCGAGGCTTTAATTATTTCTTTTTCTCGCACGTGGGATACCGTTATTAAAACCATTGAGGGATTCAAAAAACTTCTTACGGCGGAAGTTTCTTTCAAGACTATTGGTGGTCCATTGGCCATTGGAAAGGTCGCTTCGGACTCTTTTTATACGAGTTTATCTTACTTTTTTCAGTTGATGGCATTGATTTCTGTGAATCTGGGTGTGATTAATTTATTCCCAATACCTGTCTTAGATGGTGGGCATATCATGTTCATTATTTTAGAAATAGTGAACAGGGGGCCTGTGTCTCGCAGAAAAATGGAAATTGCTCAACAGGTTGGGCTTTCTATTTTACTTATGCTTATGGTCGGCGCAATCTTCAATGATGTTAATCGCTTCTTTTAATAGTTATGTACCTCTTTCTTGATTCATCGACTTATATTCAAGTAGGAATTTTAAGGAAAGACTTTTCTTGGATTCATCACGAAATTATTAAAAATAAAAAAGGTTCTCATATCATTCACTCACTCATTTATTCAGCTTTAAAAGAAAAGGGCTTTGAGACTACTGATATTGAAGGAATATTTTTAGCTAATGGGCCTGGCTCTTACACCGGCATTAGAGTTGCTGAAGGTTTAAGTCAGATTCTCGAAATAGAGGGGGTGCCTGTTTACAGCTTTTATCATTTTGAAGTTCCGAGATTTTGTGGTCTCACCGAGTATGATTTCTTTGCAGAGGCTTTTAAGGGTGAAGTTTTTCATTACAAGTTTGCTGAAGAGAAATCTTCAAGTTTAATAAGCGAAGAGGACTTTCTTGGGATTGACCTGGCGCAAGGTAAAGGTTTTCATTTAGAGGGTACGATTCTTAATAGAAAGTTAAGTAGTGTTTACGAGCTATTTGAGAAAAAATCATCCGATATTTTTTCTAAGGTATTTGAAAGGGCCGAACATCTTCCACCCTATTATTATAGAACTGCAGAAAAAGAGTTTAAGATTCCTCAAAAGTAGTGATTAATTTGATATATTGATTGTATGCGCTTTTTTCTGGGATCTTCTCTATCCTTTATATTTATCTCCCTAATCGTTCTTTTTTGGATAATTGGATTTTATTGGTTTTCTCTTCCCCTTCTTTTCGTTTTTGGTATTTTGCTATTTTTTACCAGAAGATTACCTCCTGCATTTCAAGAGGATGGCGCCCTCAAAGATGGGGTTCTTTTTTCTCCAGTAAATGGGAAAGTTGTTGTCGTCAATGAGAATTATAATCATGAAATATATGGTGAAGGCACAAAGGAAGTTGTTCTTGTATCTACATGGTGGAGGGAGCATGGTATTTACTTTCCAACCAAGGCAGAAGTAGATAATTTGCTATATATCGGTAATAAAGGACACTTTAGACTTTTATCTCAAAATATTTTCAAATCGGATAAAAAAAGAGCACCCAGCCTTACAATTGGAATGAAGTGCGATCATTCGAATTCTTTTGGGATTGATTTTTATAAATGTCCTTTGGGCTTTTGGCCTAAAATTTTAACGATCCCAGGTGATCGTGGCCGTGCTCAAGTGAATATGGGTTTTTTTGGTCTTGGAGGAACAACAGTTCTCTATTTACCGTCAGTCTATGAGGTTACGGTTAAAGAAGGCTCAGAGGTAATTGCAGGGCAAACAATTATTGCTCGTACAACTGAAGTGATAAAGGCGGAGTAATGACACAGGCAAAGAGATTAGCATTCTTTTTACCCAATATTTTCACAGGCTTAAATATGGCTTGTGGATTTGCAAGTTTGATTTTTTCATCAAGAGGAATGCATTATGAAGCAGCAATGATTCTTATCTTAGGAGCTATCTTTGATTCTGTTGATGGAAGAGTTGCTAGACTTACTGGAACTTCATCAAACTTTGGCGAGCAATTTGATTCTTTAAGTGATGCGGTTTCTTTTGGGGTTGCTCCAGCATTTCTTATTTACCAAAAATATTTGATTTCTTATGGAAGACTAGGAGCCGTTGTTGCTTTTATCTATCTGTTATGTGGAGCCTTAAGATTAGCAAGATTTAATGCCAATATTTCTAAGGTTAGATCAGACTTTTTTCAAGGTTTACCAAGCCCTGGGGCCGCCATGGGAATCCTTGGTCTTGTTTTATTAGCGGATAGGTTTCCTATTATTGATGAATATTCAGGGTTTGCTTTGATCTATACTGGTTTATATGGAATCTTAATGATCACAACGATTCCCTTTCATTCTTTTAAGAATAGTGAGTTAGTAAGAAGGCATAAAAGAGCTATGCTATTTATTTTCTTTATTAGTGCCGCCCTCACAGTCATTTATTACAGAATTATGTTCTTTGTTGGTATGGCCAGTTATGTCTTAATTTCTCTTATTTATTACTTTTATAAAATCAAGGAATTCGGTGATGCGTTTGAGTGGAGTGAAGAAGCAGATTCTTAGTATCTTATTTTTTGTTTGCACTGCTCCCTTAGCGAGTGATTTCGGTGTAGCTATGCCAGATCAACTCAAGGGTGAGGACGCTACGTATAAGTTTTCCGAAAATGAGAGCATTAAAGATTCGAGAATCGATCTCAATATGGGTGATCGAGAATTCAATCCAAAAGAAAATGAGGATGAGAAAATTTTTGCTATTCCTGAAACCGTGGAAGAAAAGGTTCCTGTCCCCAGTGAAAAAAATAAACTTCTTGGTGCGGGGAATGCGACGCCTTTTGTTAATGAAAAACGAGACTCGATTATTTCTTTTACTAACAAAAAAATTCACCAGGAAATATATAATAAGTCAGACTCGGCCTTGTCATTAAGTTATTTACCAGATGACTACTCAGTCTCAGGAAGAGGCGGGGCATTTGATAGAACTTACAATGGTCCAGGTGGAAGGCGCGGCGGGTTCGTTCATTTTACTTATGATTCCTACCTTTCTCATTGGTGGCTTAATACTTTCTATGGCTTCGGATTAGGACTTGGTTTTTCAAGTGGAGAAGGACAATTTTCTGATTCGGTAGTAGAGCAAACGGGTACCAATTTTCAACTTTTTTCGATTCCTGTTGACCTTCGCCTTGGCTTTGAAATTGTTCCTTCTCGCTATTTTAAATTGCATCTTGCTGGCGGTCCCTCTGCGATGGGACTTTATCAATCAAGAGATGATTTGCCACGAGAAGACGATGATCGTTATAAAAGACAAATTAGTTACGGCTATTTCGCTCAGGCGAAGTTTCAAATCAATTTGAGTGCTCTCTTTTCAAGCCTAGCTTTTAGAACTTATAGTCGTAGTGATATGTCTAATATGTTTCTCAATATTGAAGCCAGAACTCATACATATGAAAACTTTCAAGACGATATTTCGATCACGGGCTCAACTTTTGGTTTGGGTTTAACCTTTGAATACTTATAAGATTCTTCTTTCTTATTCAGGTTTAGGTTTTGAAGGTTGGCAAATTCAACCAAAAGGTCATAAGACAATTCAGGGCGAGCTAAACAAAGCTCTTGAAAAAATTTGCAAATCAAAGGAAGTACAAACTCTGGGTTCAGGTCGTACAGACAGTGGAGTTCATGCAGTGGGCCAGGTCGTTCGCTTGGCCATCCCCATAGAGATAGAGCCTAATGCGCTTAAGCGTGCTTTGAATTCACACCTTCCAGCAGCGATACGAGTCCTAAAATGTGAGGAGATAAGCGCTGATTTTCATCCAGTCAGAGACGTTCGCTGGAAGGAGTATCAGTATTTCCTTTTTTGTGGAGAAGTTCTTCCCCCAGTTAAAGCTGGGCATTGGACACACTGCATATATAATTTGGATCTTGATAAAATGAGGCAAGCCATAAAAGCCTTTGAGGGGAGACATGATTTTATCAACTTTTCCACAAAGGGCACGGAAGTCTCTAGCACCGTGAGAGAGATCTTTTCTTGTAATATCGAGTGTCTCACCCCTGAGTTAGAAACTGGTCCCTGGGGCGAAGGCCAACTCATTAAATTTTCATTTGTAGGTGAGGGCTTTTTAAAACAAATGGTTAGGTTACTGGTAGGAACTTTGATTAATGCTGGGCGTGGTAAGGTCGTGAAAGGTGATATTGAAGAGTTTTTAGTTTCTGCAAAGGAGACTAAGTTAGCAGCAGTTGCACCACCAGATGGACTTTATTTAAAGCACGTAGAATACCATAAAGACTGGCCTTTAGACGATTGACAAATTCTCACTGTCCCGATAGTTTCCTGTAAATTTAATAACCTAGAGTCGAAGACCATGAGCAGCGTGGCGCTTGTGCCAAGCTCTATCGCACTGCCAATAAAGAGGAAACTAAATGTCTTATCAAGTTGAAGAAGTTAATGGTTGTACTAAGAAAATCGTATTTAATTTTGAAAGTCTAGATCTTACGACAGAGATCAAAGATGCACTTATCAAAAAGCAAAAATCCGTAAGCCTTAAAGGGTTTAGAAAAGGGAAAGCACCTCTTTCTGTGGTTGAGCAAATGTATCGTCCTCAGGTGGAAAACGATGCTCTTAATAATTTTATTCAAAATCAAATGTATGAAGCCATCACAAAAGAAGACTTAAAAGTCGTTGGTTATCCTGCCTTTGAAAATATGAATTATGAGCCTGGAAAGTCAGTAAGCTTTGATGCTGTTGTAGAAATCTTTCCAGAGATCGAGCTAAAAGATATGTCCAAGCTCTCTTTTACTAAAGATAAGGTAGAGTTTGATGATTCTGATTTAGATGGTGCTCGTAAAAACTACTTGAATTCTAAAGCAGAGATGAAAGAAGTCACTGATGAGTCAGTAGCTCTAGATAAAGGTCTCTTTGCAGTTATGAATTTTGAAGGTGAGAGAGCTGATGGTGAGAAGCCCGAAAATATGAAAGGTGAGGAGTTCCTTTTAGAGATTGGCTCTGGTCAGTTTATTCCGGGATTTGAAGAACAAATGGTGGGAATGAAGAAAGGGGAAAAGAAGACTTTAGAGGTTACTTTTCCTGAGGACTATCAAGCTCAAGAGCTTCAAGGGGAGCTGGTTAAATTTCATGTAGAGCTTCTTGAAATTAAAGAGAAAAATTATCCAGAATTTACAGACGAGTTGGCTAAAGAATTTGGATATGAATCAGTAGAAGATTTCAATGAGAAGAATAAGAAAAATATCATGGAGCAACGTGATCGTCAGGCTAAGCAAAAGCTTAACCAAGAAATTCTTGAGAAACTAGTTGAAGAAAATAGCTTTGATATTCCTCAAACCCTTGTTTCTCAACAAGAAGAGCATTTAAAAGAGGATGTGAAAAGAACTCTCTCTCAACAAGGTTTTAACGAGTCTATGATGGAAGAATACTTTCAAAAATGGGCCGGTGATATGACTGATAAAGCCAAGTTTCAGGTGAGATCAGGTCTTATTCTCGACTCAATTGCAAAAGAGCATAATATTGAAGCTAATAATGATGACTTTGAAAAGAAACTTGAAGAAGTGGGCTCAACGTCAGGTCTTCCTATGGATCAAATTAAGAACTTCTACACTCAAGATCAGAGAATGAAGAACAACCTTATGTTCGCTATTCGTGAGGAAAAAACCTTTGATAAGATTTATGACCTAGTGGAAGTCAAAGAAGCTTAATCCCAAAAAGACATACTATCCAATTAAACCCTGCGAATGCAGGGTTTTTTTATAGACTTTTGTAAGGTGTGAGTCATTTTATTGTTACAATCTTTTTGCCTCTTTTACTCATTTTTATTTTCTCATACAATTTCTCTAACAATTACGACCTTAGGAGATTTTATGAAAAGCATTCTTACCCTCATTTTTACGTTTAGTTCAATTCACCTTTATGCTGCCAAGATTGATTGTCGTGGATTGAGTGAGTGTCTAAGTGAATACGGAAAACTTACAGGAAAAAAGCATCTCACATTTGAGAAGATCTCAGAGAAAAACCCTAAGTCTTTTGTGTTTGAAGGTGATGAAAAAGAGCTAGAGGAAGTTTTTACTTTTTTCCTTAACCAAAATGGCTATACGAGAATTAGTCCAACGGATACTTCAAAGTACTACGTGATTTCAACTAGAGACATTCGCTACAATCCTGTTCAAAGCTTCAAAGAGAATGAGGTAAACAATATCCCAAAGACGTATGATTATTTTATGCTTTCAGTTCCTTTAAAGAATAAGCTATTAGCTAATGATATCACGCGAAGTTTAAGACCCTTTATGTCTCGTTATGGAAGAATTATTAGTAATGATTTGACTGGAATGGTGACTCTTCAGGAAACAGGAGTCAATATTCACAGACTCTATCAACATGTAAAACAAAATGACATTCCTTTTTCAAGGGAAGAGAAAAAAGAGTATTTTAAGCGTCGTAAGTATGAAAAGGAGCTAAGAATTAAAGAAATGAAGTATAGTAAAAGAAAATAGAATGATTCGTTTTATTTTAAACTAACTTGAAATAGAGATAGCTTCAGATTTTATTAGTGAGTTAATAAAACTTTTAAACTCTTCTCTAGTAAAGGGCTTCCTTAAGGAATTTAAGGCACCCTTTTCTAGAGCAAGCTCTATTAGTTTATCTGCGCTATGCTCTCCAACCATTTGGCTTCCCCCGCTAGAGCAAACGCAGATTTTAAGGTTTGGATAGAAGACCTTTACATGTTCAAGAAAAACAACGCCATTCATTTCGGGCATCATAATATCAGTTACTAGGAGGTCGAAATTTCCATGCTTTTTAAGAGCTTCCAAGCCCTCGATAGCATCAGGAGATGTATGAAGTTCCAAGCCCAAGCCTTTTAGGGCAAGCTTCATGAAATTGAGCATATCCGGATCATCATCGACCAGTAGAACCTTTATTTTCTTTTTTAAGTTAAAGAACATACCTCATTATAAATAATGTGAGTATTTCTTCATAAAAACTGAAGAGACCTCGTCATTTCAGGTAGTTTGTATGTTGATAGATTTCAAGAAATTAGATACTTAGGGACAGTCTGCCATGAATATATGGCCAATTGAAAGGGCTTCATACTGATTATTTAGAAGCCCCTTATAAAACAATGATTACCAATCAAGGTCTTACTTCATTTACTTTAGCTGTCGTGTAGCACTTAGCGGGAATGTAGTCACCGTGGTGATCATCTAAGTTTAAAGGAAAAACAGCATCAAACTCTCTGGTTTCAATATCCCACATCCAGTTAGGGTTCCAGTGATTAGAAACAGATTCCGTTCCAATAACCTTATAATTAGGAGATACGATGAACTCGATACTTTCAACACCACCATTTATAGTAAGGGTAGTACTGTCATAATCGTAGAGGTCAAACTTCAAATATCCCTTATACTTTCTGCCTCTGTAAGGAACGTTGGTGACCCGACGGTCGCTAATAGAAGTATGTCCTTGGAATTGGATACCCGCTACTTCTCTATCTAAATGTCCAAGAATAAGGACATCATATCTATCAATGAATCCTTTTTTAGCTTCACCATCAAGTTCAGAAACTCTAGCGTTTAAGGTAATCTCAATAACGCCTTTCTTTCCATAGCAGTTGAAGCTAGTCGCAAATGTATTTAAAGATGTTAATACTGATAGAGCAATAATTGCTTTTTTCATCTCTCTCTCCTGATTTTTCACAAATTTTTTTAACACAGGAGAAAGGTGTTTGCGGATATTTTGAGACATTTTGAAGTTTTTTCAGTTTAGTAAAATTAACGACTTAGGTCACTTCTGGATTTGTGCTCCCATGAGTCTGTCGAGCTGAATCCTATTATCACAAAGAATCCAGTCGTTTCCAGCGCCTCTTCCAACGGGAGCAAATTTATCAGTGTCTATTCTTCCATTATCCAGAAGGCTATCAGCAATATGAACTTTAATGACCTCTCCGGTAATAATTTGTCCCTGTCCAGGTTGGTCACCGTAGCTTAGGTGATCTCGATAGATGCATTCAAAGTGAATGAGACTTTCTTTGATTCTGCGGGCTTTAATTTTTTCGCAATCAATAGGAGTGAGACCAGCATGAATAAACTCATCTTCTCCATAAGGAAGTTCAGTAGAGGTTGCATTGATCTTGTCGACAATCGGCTGGGAGACAAAGTTAACAACGAATTCCTTTTCTCTGAAAATATTCTTGGGAGTGTCTTTCATCTCACCCGTTGAGCTACGAATAAGAGGACAAAAGGCAACAATCATGGGCTTAGCCGATACAGCAGTAAAAAAGCTAAAAGGCGCTACATTATTTGTACCGTCTTCATTTAGGGTTGAAACGACAGCGATCGGTCTCGGCAGGATACTTCCAATAAGGAATTTGTAATTGTCTTTAAAGTCTCCGTTGGTATCAAAACTTTGCATGGTCTTTTTCCTATATTCTAGCGTTGTTGCCAGGACTTCCAGTAGTCCTTATTTTCGTTTTCAGAAAACCAACTGGTTGGCTCTAGTGGATATCTAGTATCAATCATGACAGCAAATTCATCAGTGAATAATTTATCATCACCCTTTTTAAAGGCGTTAGGATGCGGTCCATGATGGATTCCCTGGGGGTGAAAGGTCATCGCCCCTGCATCTATATTGTCGCGGCTAAAGAAATTACCTTCGTGATAAAAAAGGACCTCATCATAATCAATATTTGAATGATAGAAAGGAACTTTGAGCACTCCTTCTTTGCTGTCTTCTAGTGGTCTTGCAACGAATGAACAGATAACAAAGTTTTGAGCCACAAATGTAGTGTGCCCAGATGGAGGAATATGATATTTATGACTCATAATAGGGCAATAATCATAAATGCTAATAATTTTGGGATAAACAGACCCTTTCCATCCTTTTGCATCAAGAGGGTTAAATGGATAATCAACTTTGGTGAGTTTCCCTAATCTCTTTATTAAAAGTGTGTAGTTTTCTTTGTTCTGCTCAGTACCAAGAGCTGCTTCAGGTGTTCTTATTGCAGTTTGATCGTAAAGAGCATTAGGTCCCAAGATTCCTCTACTGGGTTCCTCGTACTCGGAGCTTGATTCTATCAACAGAAACTTTGTTTCTTCTTTAATATAAAACTTATAAGTCGTACCACGAGGAATATTAATGTAGTCACCTTTTTTATAATCGAGGTGACCATAAATAGTTTCAAGGCGGCCTTCTCCTGCGTGAATAAAATAAAGTTCGTCAAAGTCTGCATTTCTGTAAAAATGTTTAAAGTCATTTTTATAAAGGGCAATACTTACATGACAATCATTGTTTTTAAGTACTGATATGAATGTATCTGGCTCTAAGTTTTTATTGAAAACAGGGGGGAGGCAGCGGGGCTTGAGATCACCTTCAATATGAGTCCAATTGACAGGAGGATTTTCGTGATAAATCTGGGAGACTCTTCCAAAAAAACCTTTTCTTCCATGCTCTTCTTCATACAAGCCATCTGGAATTTTCACATGAGCTTGTTTGGTGTAAGTTCCACTCGCTTTAAAGCTTTCCATCATTACCTCTGCGTTTAGCTCCAACTTTATTTTTTAAAGTTCCAATTTTTTCTACGGTTAGCTCAATCTGGTCTCCCTCTTGAATCCATTTGTCAATTTCAAGTCCACATCCAGTGCCCACAGTACCAGAACCAAGGACATCACTGGCCAGGACAAATTCTTCACGAGAAGCATGAGCAATCATTTCACCCCATGAGTAGTGGCTATCTCCTGACTGACCACGAGACCATTCATTACCGTTGATTTTCGCTGTCATTAAGAGGTCAGGTTCTTTTCCTTCAAACTCATCGGCAGTGACAATGACAGGACCGAGGACTGAGCAAAAGTCTTTTCCTTTAGCTGGACCAAGTCTGACGGCCATTTCCTTTTTCTGAATATCTCTCGCACTGATGTCATTTAAAATGGTGTAGCCAAAAATATGATCAAGAGCATCTCTTTCTCGGATGTTTTTACCATCCTTTCCCATGACGACAGCTAGTTCTAGTTCATAGTCAAGAACCTCCGTGTAGGACGGCCATAGAATTTCTTCATCGGGTCCAATAAATCCAGCTGTGGCACCTTTATAATAAGCAGGTATTTCATACCATGCAGGAGGTATTGGTTCTTTTCTCTTTTCAAATCCTTTTGCGACATGTTTTTCATGAGCATAAAAATCTCTATAAGTCGCAATCTTATCTATTGGGCAATGAAACTGAATATTCGTTTCATTATTTAAGTCAAAGGATATTGGCGTTCCATTAGGAAGTTCATTAATTCCAACCTTTTGAAAGAAAAGAAAAAGGGCGTAAGCCTCGGTGAGCTCCTCTATGGGATCGTCGCTAACTCTAAGAAAATCATGAAGACTTAAGGGGATTTTATGGAAAGCTCTTTCGCGATAATTAAAAAAACCTTCTCTAAGATAGTCGAGTTGCCAGCATAGGTTGGGGTCTATGAGAGTATTATCTTCTGTGATAATGCCGATTCTTCTCTCTTCTAAGAAGGGACTACGATAGCTATAGTTACAAATTTTCATAATTAAGCCCTTGAGAATTGATCATTGTATTTGGGTAATATATCTTCCATCGCTTGATAAAAGTGTTGCATCTCCTCTTCTGTACCAATAGAGATGCGAATAAAATCTGGCATCTCATTTGCCTTAAGGGGACGAATAATAACGCCTTTGCCTAGCAGGGCATTGAATAGGGCGTTACTCGCTTCTTCGCTTCCCGTTTTAATGGTCACAAAATTAGTAATAGAAGAAATGGGGGAAAAGTCTTTTTCTTTAAGAAACTGCACACATTCTTTTAGAAGCATAGAGTTCGTATCTAGAGTTCTCTCTAAGTGGGGGCGATCTTTTAGGGCGCCCACAGCACCTCTTTGGGCAATGAGATTGGGCTCAAAAGGCAGCTTCACTTTGTTGAGGTTGGCTATTAAATCCTCGTGGCCGAAACCATAGCCAACCCGTATTCCCGAGAGACCATAAGCCTTGGAAAAAGTTCGAAGAGTGATGACATTGTCATATCGATAATCCATGGAGTCGGGATAATCATCACAGTCTTCAGCATATTCAAAATAGGCCTCATCAAGAATAACTAAAACATGGTCTGGAACGTGTTCCATAAGATGATCGAATTCTTTTCTATTGATATAAGTACCAGTGGGATTGTTGGGATTGGCGATATAGATAATTTTAGTGTTTTTATGAATTGAGTTTGCCATCGCCTCTACGTCATAGCGATAGTCTTTTGTGAGGGGGACGCAATTCAGTTGGGCACCAACGCTTCTTGCTAGGATGTAGAATCCGATAAAGGTATTTTCACTAGTGAGCACTTCAGCTCCTGGACTTAAAAAAGCCCGGGCAATATAACCCATAATCCCTTCACTACCGTTACCAAGAGTGATGTTTTCCTTTTTTAATTGATATAAATCTGAGAGGGCACTTTTTAAGGCAAAGGCGTGCATATCTGGGTAGCGGTGAATGTCCCAAAGTGCATTAGTCATTTCTCGAATAGCGTAGGGAGATGGACCTAGAGGGTTTTCGTTAGAGGCAAGCTTAGAAATTCGACTTAAGCCCTTCTCTCTTGCTAGTTCATCTATAGGTTTACCGGCCTGATAAACCTTGAGGCTTCTAATGTACTCTGGCACTAGACTTTGAGTAATAAGCTGGGGGTCCCCAAGAGGTTTTTTACTCATAACCGTTCCTTTATGATAATTTAATTTCCCATCTTTACAGGGCCTCATTCTAGCCAAAAAGGAGCGTCATGTCTGGTGACACTGGTCAGTTTTCTCTTGAACATCTTCGCAAAATGAAAGAGGGCGTTAAACTTTTTAACGAGGGGAAATTCTGGGAGTGTCATGAAGAGCTTGAAGATCATTGGCTTGAAGACATGGGGGATAATAATCGTTACGTTTACTGGGTCATTATTCAAGTTGCCACAGCGCTCTATCACGCAACTAATGGAAATATTGCTGGTGCCAAGGGAATGAATAATAAAGCCAAGGATAAAATAGTGCAGTGCGAGAGGCGCGGCATTGAATCTGATATAATGAACCGGTTCCTAAGCTGGAAGAGGTTTAAAAATTTGGTGCAGCTTGTGCCGGATGATCCTAAACTTTCTGACTTCGATGAACTTTTTAAATTTAAATTTTCACGGCCAGATAAGTGGGAACAGCATTTATCAAAAATGGAGAGTGAGGAATGAATATAGTTGCCGTCTTTGGAGAAGCTCTTGGGACTTTTAGAAAAGATAAGTGGATTACCATCTTTTCCCTTGTTCCAGTAATTGTAGGGATAGTTCTTTATTATCTGTTTGGTTCTTATCTTTATGGGGATCTTTTAGATCAAGGTCGAGCTTATATTGAGCAATCAGTAAGTTCTGGAGGTTGGAGTCAGTTCTTTTATTGGCTTTTGGTTGGAATTCTCGTCATTGCATTTTATTTTCTCTTGAGCTGGACGTTTGTTTTAGTTGTCTCTGGTATAGCAGCTCCTTTTAACGATTTGATTTCTAATAGAGTTGAGAGAGTTGTATTGGGACAAGTTCCCGAGGATGTCGGAAAGTCCTTTGAGAGGTTAACAACTAGACTTGTTAAAACTTTGATTAATGAAGCGAAAAAAATTACTTTTATCATTATCCTTAACCTTTTAGCATTCGCTCTGAGCTTTATAGGAGTTTTAGCGCCTATAAGTATGATGATTTCAGCTCTTCTCTTAGCCGTAGGTTTTTTAGATTATTCCTGGTCGCGAAACGATTTTACTTTCAGAGAATGCTTGACCGATATTCGGACATCTTTCTTTTCCTATGGAATCATGGGTGGGGTTTTTCTGGTCTTGATTACAATTCCAGGAGTGAACCTCTTTATTCTGCCTTTTGGTGTTGTTTATTTCACCGTTCTTCATGTGAAGAAGTACTCTGGAGTGGGTATAAGTGAATAAAGTTGTTATTCTTCCAAGAAAAAATGAAAATAATCTTTATCACATTCTTCCTTTAATAAAAGGTTTAGAAATTTACTTTGATGGCATGGACGAAGCTTATCAAATTCATATTGTTCATAGCTCTGATTTAAATAATCAAGCTGCCCTTATTAAAAATAGATGTTCTTTTCATAAAATTGATGAAGATGAATTAGGGCCTCTTAAAAGTTTAAAACTCGCAGAGCGATTGAAGGATTTATTTAATCTGACTCATTCCTTTTGTTTTAGGGATGATATAGGTTCTCTAAGTTTACAAAAGTTCCTCAAGGCTAAAAAAAGATATGGTTACTCCTCAATCCAGGGAAAAATAGCCAATAATAATTTTTTCGAAAATTACGAAAGTTTGGCACCTAAGGATTTGTATGCGAAACCTTTGGCTGATTTTTTTAGAGTTCAAAGGGAAGAGGTCCTTAACCTTTTGAGTAAAGAGATGCGTCGTTATAAGCCTGAAGTCGAAAACTTCTTTAAGGCACCAGAGGTTGAGCCATTTGTGTTGAAAATTTTTGAGGAATTAGCATTAGAAAGTGAGCATCTTCTTTTGGTTAAGACCTTGGTAAAAGATTTGCATAAAAAAACTTATCTTTGGCTAGAAAAGGAAAATGAAGCCTCTGAATCCCTCTTTAAAGAACATAGTGGCTTACTCAATATCTCTGAAGCAAGTAGCATGAGCTTCGATGCCTATTTAGAAAAGTGCCTTGGTGTCGTGACGGATAAAGCATGGGTTGCAGAAATGGCAGCATTTTTCGGGGTTGATGTAATACTTTTCGATGCCAAAGATTATCGGCTTGATGACTTCATTAATGACAATGTCACAGTGGTTAAAACCAAAGGGCCAGGCTCGTATATCATCGAGTATCAGCAGGATCAACAATTCACTAAAGAAGTCACTATTGATGGGCTAAACGACTTCATTTTTCAGAAATTTAACTTATAGCGCATAAAAGGTATCACGCACCTTTGACACCTTTGAAGTTATTGAGGTTTTCTCTGAGTGAGTTAACCTTTTCGCTTAATTGTTCATAGTTTGACTTAACCTCGGCCACAACATCCTCTTTGGCATTGGCAAGAAACTTCTCATTGTTTAATTTCTTAGAGTATTTTTCGAGCTCTTTTTCTGTTTTCTTAAGCTCTTTTTCGAGTCGGGAGATTTGCTCATTTAAGTCGATCACACCTTCTAAGGGAATATAGACTTCTGTGTGAGTGGTCGCACCAACAAGTGTTTTTTCCGGTACACTGCCAGACTTATTTTCAACAGTAAGCTCTTTAACTCGCGCCAGTTTTAAAAAGTTGGCTTTATTTTCGTTGTAATAGTTAGCAGCTTCTTCAAGATCAGTTCTAAGAATCGCTTTTATTTCCTCTTTAGGTTTGATGTTAACACTAGCCCTTAAATTTCTAATCGTTGAAATGACATCAACAAAACGATTCATATCGTTTTGTTCCTTTTCGAAAACTAAAGATTCTGAAAATTCAGGGTAATCTTGAATAATGAGTAAGTCTTCGTCCTCATTTTTAAGATAACTCCATAACTCTTCAGTGATATAGGGAGTAATGGGATGTAGAAGGGCTACAACTTTTCTAAAAGTATATTTAAGAACAGTCGCTCGCCTTTTAATAGCTTCTTGATCATTGTCATTGAAGGTTGTTTTAGAGAGTTCAATAAACCAAGAGCAAAATTTATCATAAACAAAACTATAGATTGCACTACAAGAGTCATCGTAGCGAAACTCTTCCATGGACTCATTCATGATCTTTGTTACGGCATTTAATTCGCCAATAATCCATTTCTCATGAGGGTCTAAGCCAGAGGTTGCTGGTAGTTCGGAGTCTGCCTCTTCAAGATAGGGAGAAATGAAACGAAAGGCATTCCATACTTTATTGATAAAATTTCTAAAGCCACCGATCCTTTCTGGATCAAGGTTGATTCCTCGATTGTATCCGGAACCAGAAGCGAGAGTGAATCTGAAAGCATCAGCACCATAAAGATCGATCATTTCCAGTGGATCAATACCATTTCCTAAAGATTTACTCATTTTTCGGCCGAGCTTGTCGCGAACAATGGCATGAATATAAATTTTTTCAAAAGGCGCTTTATTCGTGAACTTAAGGGACATCATCATCATTCTGGCGACCCAAAAGAATATGATATCAAATCCTGTTACAAGTACCGAGGTGGGAAAGAATGTATCAAACTTCTTTTCTTTCATTGCTTCTTCATTTGGCCAGCCTAGTGTACTCATCGGCCAAAGAGCAGAGGAAAACCAAGTGTCTAATACGTCGGGATCTTGCTTAAATTTTTTAGAGTTACACTTCGGGCAAGAGGATACATCATCACTTTCTGATGCCCATTGATGATCACAGCTCTGGCAATAATAGACAGGAATTTGATGACCCCACCAAAGCTGACGAGAAATACACCAATTTCTCGGTTCTCTCATCCAAGAGAAATAAGTATTTTCCCATTGCCTTGGGTAAAAAACAGTTTCTTCATTATCAATAGCTTCACAAGATCTTTGCGCCATACTTTGCACATCAAGGAACCATTGCTTAGAGACGAGTGGTTCAATAACTGCACCAGAGCGGTCACCATGACCTACTTGATGGCGGTGAGGTTTGATTTCCTTAAGAACCTCAAGTTCTTCAAGTCTTTTAACAAAACTTTTTCTCGCTTTCATCGCTTCTTGGCCTTTCCATTCAAGGCCATAGTCATTTAATGTTCCATCTTTATTTAAAATAGTAATAATGGGCAGGTTGTGACGATTACCAATTTCGAAATCGTTAAAATCATGGCCGGGAGTTACCTTTAAGCATCCTGTGCCTTTTTCCATATCGACATAGTCATCAGCAATAATAGGAACTTCTCGTTCGCAAATGGGAACAATTGCAGTTTTACCAATAAGATGCTTGAAGCGCTCATCCTCTGGATGGACACAGACGGCAGTATCTCCCAGGAGAGTCTCTGGTCTTGTTGTGGCAATTTCTAAAAGTTCATCACTATCTTTTACTTTATAGAGAAGATGGTAAAAGTTTCCATTTATTTCTTTATGCTCAACTTCAGCATCAGAAATTGCAGACTGAAGTACAGGGTCCCAATTGATAATGTAATCCGACTGATAAATCAGACCCTCATTAAAAAGATCAACAAAGACTTTATTTACTGCTTGATGAGGAACTTTATCCATGGTGAAGGTTGAATAATCCCAGTCAGGACTTGCACCTAAAGATTTTTGTTGATTGGCGATGATTCCGCCATACTCTTCCTTCCATTCCCAAATCTTCTTCACGAAGTCTTCGCGTCCGTAATCATGACGAGTTTTCTTCTCTTGTGCCCAGATCATTTTTTCTACGACATTTTGAGTGGCGATACCGGCGTGATCCATTCCTGGTAGCCATAGAGCTTCATAACCTTTCATTCTTTTAAATCGAATGAGAGCATCTTGAGTGGTTGCATCCAGAGCATGGCCAGCATGAAGTTTCCCCGTGACATTAGGAGGAGGCATAATGATGGTAAAAGCTTCCCCTGTTTTTCCTGGTCTGGGCTTGAAGTATCCGCCTTGATCCCATTTAGGATACCAGCGTGACTCAACGTCTTTAGATGAATAGGTTTTAGGAATGTCTTGAAGTTTACTCATCGTTTATGCCTTATGGATAAAATTCGTAATTGTGTTTAAGTCATCAATAGGAAAAGAACTTTGAAGCTTTCGGCTTAGCTTTTTCAAGGTGACTTCCCCTTTTGCTTTTTCATCGTCTCCATAGAGAAGAATAAAATCAGCACCCTTCTTTTCTGCAAGAGGGAATACCTTTTTGAGTTTTATGGCCTCAAGGTGGGTAACGACTTTAATATTTCCTTTTCGAAGCTTGTTGATAAGAGAAGAAAGGTCTTGAAGACCTGAATCTGTTTGAAAAGTAATGAGGAGGTCGTTTTCAGGCTTTGATAGATCGGGAAGGAGGTTATGACTGGTGAGAAAGTCTTGAAGGGTGACATCACCTAACCCAAATCCGACTCCAGGGAGAGGAGATTCATTAAAGATTTGTAAAAGGTTGGCGTAGGCTCCACCTCCACAAATTGCACGTCGATTATCCGGATGCTTATCAAAGACTTCAAAAACAATGCCTGTATAATAATCCAAGCCTCTGACGATAGTTGGATCATATTTTAAGTAAGGCAGTTGATCAGAGCTTATCGAGTCACTAATAAATTTGTGAAAATCATCAGCAATTTCTTTCTTTCCCAATTTTGTAAGTAAGCTCGTTAAATCTGAAAAGCTTTGAAGGGAAAGATAATTTTGAAATAACTCAATACTTTTGGCATTTAAGTTGAGTTCAGATAGTTCTTTTTCTAGGGAATCTTTTGGAATTTTTTTCGATTTATCTACGAGCTTATAGAGTTTGTAATGAGTTTCTTCATTATCAGTAACCTCTGTGAAGATGGTGTCCACGATCGTTCTATCGTTTATAAGCACTTCGAAGTGAGACTCATTCGCTCCAAAACTTTCTAAAAAGAAGATAATAAGTTGAATAATTTCAGCTTCACCCATTCTTCCAGGGCCACCAAAAATATCGCAGTTAAATTGCCAGTGTTCTCTTAACCTTCCCCTTTGAGGACGTTCATACCGAAGAAGGTTAGGGATTGAGTACCAGCGGATTGGTTTGGCGACTTCCTTATGAATTTTTGCGACCATTCTCGCCACGGTGGGGGTCATCTCTGGCCTTATTGCGACAAAACGACCACCCCGATCTTCAAAAGAATAAATTTGATCATTGATCAGTTCTTCACCAGATTTTGCTTTATAGAGTTCCACTTCTTCTAGGAGTGGCCCATCGTAATGCTCATAGCCAAATAGTTGGGCACATTGATGCATCTTCTGAAAGAGATAGTCTTGGACTCTCTTGTCTTCAGGAATAAAGTCTCGCGTGCCTTTATAAGGCTTTTTGCTAAGTGTCATAGTTTGGCTTCCAAAAAATCACTCAATGGTCTTTAAATCTCAGCAACACTATCAAAAAAGACACTCCAGGTAAAAATGGAAGTGTATTTTCAGACAACTTTTTCCCCCTAACTTCCTAAGATTAGTTAAAATGGTGCTATGAGTATTGAAATCGAAAAAAATGAAAATGGTGACAGCTTTGTTCCGGTTCCGGTAGGCAAGTTTGAGGCAGATGTTGTCTTATCCAGCGACCTCTTTTTAAAAGTCGATAGTAAGTTTCTCCACTATCGAAATAAAGGTGATCTCCTTGAAGGAGATAAGCTCAATTTCTTTATGCAAAAAAATGTAAAAAACATCTATGTAAAGTTTGAGCAACTCGAAGACCTCATGGCATGGCTTAAATCGAAAAGAGAAGAGAGCACACAGGAAATTCTAGAAGATGTTGGCGAAGAACATAGAGAGCTTGTCGAAAAAAGAGAAGAGCTTAAAGAAAAGATTTATGACACCTTTACAGACTTTGAGATGGATAGTGGTATTTCGGATGTTCTTAAATCTCAAGTTAATGAATTTATCGAAGATGCTAAGGAGCTTGATGTTTCTAAGGCGATTCTCGCAAAACTTGTGAAGCATAACTCATCTGTAGCAGATCATGCATTAAATACCGCTAATGTGGCTTTATATATGGCAATGGTTCTCGGTCACGGTAATCAACAAGTCTTGGAAGATATTTACTTTGGTGCTCTCTTTCATGACTACGCCAAAATTAAGATCCCACCAGAGGTCTTGGAAAATAAAAGTAATGTTCGATATAATCAGGCTATTCAGGATCACCCGAAGAAAAGTGCTGCTGCAGTAAGGAAGCTTGATAATATTCGCCCAGAAGTTGTTAAGATTGTGGAACAACACCATGAGCAATACAATGGGAATGGTTATCCTCAAGGTTTGAAAGAAGATGATATTTTTGGGTTGGCGATGATCGTTTCCATGGCCAATGTCTTTGACAACACAGCGGTAGAAAATAAACATAAATCAAAGAAAGATCGTTATCGTATGGCCATTAAGGTTCTTGAATATGATAAGGGTAAGCAATTTGACCCAGAAATGGTGGATAAGGTTCTTACGGCATTGAAGCTAGGTTTTGGGGAATATTATATCCCCCCTGCTTAATCCCATACCCAATCATCAACTGGCTTCGGTAAGTTTTTAGGAGCTTTGTAGTCTTGATCTGGTTCAGGATTTTCCATATTAATTTTTTGGATTTTTGAGAACTCTGCTTTTTCACTATTAGGCATCCAAGAGTCTTCATCAGAAAGTGTCCATTCGCCTGTAGGAACTGGTAAATTCTTTTCTCGATGCTTTTCTATGACTTGATCCAAAATGGATAAGGTTTTATTCTGACTCTCATCTGCTTGTTGGCCTTCTTGAAAAGAGAAAAAGCTAAGTTTAGAGTTACCTTGTGGTATTCCTTTATTATTAAATTGATAAAAAACTTTAAGTTGTGCAATGACATGGTCCAAGATTGAGAAATGGAACTTCATCATGCGAAGATCAATTTGGTCTGCCCCTTCTCTTTGAAAGAGGTAAAGCCAAGGCTTTATCATTTCTGCGCGTTTGTGAATGCTTAGGTTTTTAACTTTACTTGGGTCCCTCTCGAGGGCTTTTTGATAGACATCATAATTAGGAGCTTGGATGAGTTTTGAGCTATCAGTTTTTAGGGCGGTGAGAAGCCAACGGGGAAAGGGAGAAAGTTCATCTAATTCGGCTTTTGCTTTAAAGTCCTCTAGAGAAAAACTCTTGGGCACCGTTATATTTGGCTTATTTTTAAGCAACCACTTATAAATAGAAGTTTTAGAAATAAAATAATGATCTTTCTTGTCCAAATTGGTGAGAAGGCTATCAAGCGTTTTGATCTTATTTTTCAAACTTAATTTTTCCTCCTCTGTCATGTAGTCCATTTTAAAAGACTCGACGAGAACTTTGATTTCATAAGAGGTTTCTTTTTGGGTTGTCCAATAGTTAGCGAAAATAAGAGGACTAAGGAGAGAGAGGATGAAAATTTTCATTGGCCTGCCTTGGCTTCGTTCGTTTGTAAGAGACGATCAGTTTCAGTTGAAATGTTTTTTCCTTTTAAGATATAAAACTTGTCTTGATAGGGAAGGAGAAGAAGTTTATCCATTTTGATAAGAGAAGAAGCAAAAAGAATATCAGATATTTTTTGAGACCTCTTTTTCTCTAAGTTAAATTCCGCTGCATCATATGTGATTTTTCCATCAGCCTCTCTGGTTGTCTTAATGAAGTAAAGGTTTTCTTTATCTAATTGACAGATAAGGTTTCCAATATCATTTTCAGCGCTCGTGTAGATAGGCTTTTTACTAATATTGAGATTTTTTAAATCAATTTTGCTAATTGTTGTTCCTTTAAATAGAGGATCTAAACCGTAGCTCATTAAATAGGCTTTATCTGATAAACAAATCTCAAGAGCGGTATTTAAGTGTTCACTCTTATAAATTAAGTCAACTTTAGAGGCATTGAGCTTATAACGTAAAACGCCGGGAATACCTTCTTTATTGATATCAGTGTAAAGGATAGTGTCATTATCAATCATGATGACTTCTGGAGAGAAGTAGGGATTTCTCAAATTAGCTAATTGAATGGTGTGCTTAAGACTAGAGCTAAGAGTGCTTTGTAGAATAAGCTCATGGGTAAAGGAATTATAGTAGCTAAACCATTGGTCATTGAGGTGAAGGCCGATCATTTTTCCTTCGCCTACTTCTTGGATAGAGGCTGTTCCATATTTGATGAGATAAATCTTAGCATTGGAACGTGCGGCTAAATAGTCGTGAAAGGTCTCATAAGCTTCAACCAAAACATGTTTTTTATCAGGGGTGACCAAAAGATTAAAGTGGGTCTGAGCTTTTAATTTTATGACTTCTTTAACTTCGTAATTCGTAGAAAATTGGAGGGAGCCATTACCTCGTTGGTAATAAGTAAATTTACCGTCTTCGCTTATAAAACGAATATTTTTAATATCTTGTTTTGTTGTCAAAATAGGCAATTCACTTTTTGCAAAACAAAATAAAGGAAAAAGAAATATGAGGAATATTCTAAAGATATAGACCATAGAGATTCCATTGATTAAGAGGATGGTGCGCCTGATACTTCATAACACCAGTGAAAATCCAATTCCAAGGAATTAGCCTTGGACTATGGAGATCATCATAGCTTGATCGGGTGACCAAAACTTTATTGTTGTCCACATCTATAACCCCATCAAGGATGAAGGTGAGAGGAGTACATTGATTAAATACCTTTCTTTTAAAAAATCTCGGCAACATATCTTCTGCACAGGATATTCCGTGAATGATTCCCTGTTTATGCTGACGTAAGAAAATTTCTAATTGAGTTAAATTCAATATTTTTCGAGATTTTATTTTATAAACTTCTTCAAATACTTTTACAGCACTTTTATTTTGATCTTTCCAATTGTTTGGAAAGTAATCAAATTGAGTTTTTCCTGTATAGGTTAAACCTTTTACTTCTTTTTCATCCACGATGATTTTTCGCGGGCAGTAGGCATCACTACACTTTTTTTCATTGAATACGATATGACAGCCATTTTTATACTCTAAGAGAGCAGGATTATATTTTTTAGAGCTTATGACTTGGCAATTAAACTCGCTCCTCATTTTATTCGTTCGTCGGAGAATTCGAGTGACAACCTTGTCTTCTGACGAGGGTATGCCCTCTAATGAGCCTGGAATATAATCTTTGCAAACCTCTTTGTTTTCAATTTTATCATCATAACAGATCTTTAATGGCCAAGAGGAGATATTCTTAGACTTTTCTCTCATCTCTTTAAGGCTGTAATTAGCTTCTGCTTTGCAAGTCGCAGGTGTACTTTTCATGTCTTTTTTAAAAAAGTGATTTAATATGCGATGAATATTAGTAACCGCACCATTATCAACTTGTCCTGGGCAGTCGTGGTAATCGACGTTGAGTGTGGACTCATTAATTGCTTTACTAATGAGTGAGCAATTTGGCCTAGGAAATAGACTTGAAAATCCTTCGGCAGATTTTTCAGTGCAGATCTTTGGGTCTTCTTTGACTTTTTTAGCACATGCTAGAATATTTTTTCTGCTTAGAGACTCGGTTGTCTCCTTCCCGTAAAGATTTTTACATTTAAAATCGAGATAAAAGCTTGGTATCTCTCCATTAATAATTCGTGACCATGCATCTCTTGCTAGGTAAGGTTGGCAGAAATTTTCAATATTCTCTATACCAGAACATAGGTTTGATAGGTATGAACGTTGAAAGAAGTCCAATTCCTCGCTAAGTTGATTTCCTACTCGAATTTTTGCATTAAGTGTTCGAATCCCTCTTAAGTTTTCTTTGGAGGATTGTGCTTTTTTTAATTCACTTCTTTTTCCCTCTTTAATTTTATGAGGGATGGCACAGAGGTAAGGGAGATAGTCATTTTTTTTCCAGTCTTCAAAGATAGCTCCACAGTCTTCTTTTGTTTTGGGTACTGGAAAGTTTAATGAGCTAACAGTCTTTTTGAGAGTTTTGATATTAAATATTTGAGATATCTGACCAAGAGTTTGGCACTTAACTTTGTATGCCTCCTTGGTAAAAGACTTCGTCTCCACTAAAAACTTCTTACCATTTTGATTCATAAGAAGATATTTGATCTCTCCAAGAGAGGTCTTTAAAAGACCATTTTCTAACAAGGCAAAAAAGTGACACGGGTTATAGGTGATCATGTCTAAGTAGCGTTGCTGAGAATGAAGAAAGAGACTTTTTAGAAATAAACTATCAAATTCAGCTTTTTGAACTAAATCGATTGTGGGATTAGAGATAATTTCATTGGCCGAAATTAAACGTTGATAATCTTCGGCTAAAAGGTCTCTCGTTTGTTTTGCAACTTGTTTCAAGCTACCGATAATTCCTGGGGGAAGAATAGGATCTTCTTTTACTTGTTTAAGAGGAGCCTGCGCCAATACCCCTTCCATAATAAGTAGGAAGGGGAAAATAATCAGAATGAGCCTATTCCTCGACAGATTGAGCGAGGATAGAAGCGACATCATCGATTTCAATTTCCTCGGTCGAGGCCACTTGCGCCTTAGAGCTATTAAAGTTGATAAGGCAGTATGAGCAACTTGTTGCAAGCTTAGGAGCTTTTGTGTCTCCAATTTCTTCAAGCCTTTTTGTTGCAAGATGAACTCCTTCATCGATTTCATACCACATATTTCCACCGCCCATGCCACAGCAAAGAGCACGGTCTTTATTATCCTCCATTTCCTTTAGTTTGACACCCGGAATTGAGTTGAGGATATCTCGTGGAGCATCGTATTCACCATGGTGCCTTCCAAGATAACATGGATCATGGAAAGTTAATTCTTGATCGACTGTTTTAGTCGGCTTTATTTTTCCAGCACGAACAAGTTCAGCAAGAAGCTCTGTATGATGAACTGTTTCAAAGTCACCATCATCAAATTTTGCATATTCTTTTCCAATTGTGTGAAGGCAGTGAGGACAATGAGTGACGACTTTATCAAATTTGTACTGATTCATATTGGCGATATTTTCAATGGCCACTTCATAGAATGTATATTCATCTCCAAATCGTCTTACGGGATCACCATTACATTTTTCTGTCTTACCCATAACGGCAAAATCAACACCTGCTTTCTTTAAAAGCATGACAGTGTCTTTAACTACCTTTTGATTGGCGGCATCGTAAGATCCTGCACAACCTACGTAATACAAGTAATCAACCTTCTTTTCTGGTTCAATGACAGGAACATCTAAGCCATCGGCCCACTTAAAGCGATCTTCTTGAGCAATTCCCCAGGGATTACCATTAACTCTAATTTTATTGGCAGCATCAGCAGCTGCAGGAGGAATCTCTCCTAGGGTGAGAGTCTTATATCTTTTAGCTTCCAAAATAAGGTTAACGTGTTCAATATTGGCAGGACACTCCTCCATACAGGCACCACAAGTTGTACAACTATCAAGTTCAGTTGCTTGATAAATTGGGTTTTCCGCCCATAAATCGATATCTGGTACTTCTGATGTAATCGAAGCCGTCGTAAAGTCTCTTGCCTTTGTGATAATTTTTTTTGGGTCAAGTGGCTTGCCAGCTTTATTGGCAGGGCAGACCTGTGTACAGCGACCACATTCAACACAAGTTAGAAGGTCCCACTTGTTTTTCATCGTCATCTCAGAAAATTTACCAAGACCAAAAGTCTCTGCAGTCTCATCCTCAAAATCCATTGGCTCTAAGACAGCGCCTCTCCTGGGTGGAGTGACAAGGGCTGCAATGGGTAACATAACAATGTGGGAAAACTTACTCCAGCCAAGTGCTGCAACAAAGACCATGGTGTTAACCATGTGGAAAAACCATAGACCTCTATAGGTAGTGGCCAGACTAGAATCACTTAAACCAAAGCCTCCGAAGATTTTTGCAAGCACCCATCCAACGGGTGCCCAGGTGGCTTCACCGGCAGGCATTCCGGTTCCAAGAATTCTAAAGCCTTCAATAAAATATCCAATGACCACTAAAAGAATGAGCACGATGTACATGAACATTTCTTGATTGGGTTTAGTCGCTTCAAGATAATCTGGTTTTTTAATGTAGCGTCTGTGAAAAGCCATTGCGATTCCAAGAAGAATTGCTAGACCTGCGATATCAGCAAGAAAAGAGACCACAATATATGTTGTGCCTTGAAAGACTTTAAAGGGTGTATCGTAGTGGATAGCGACTAAGTCTGTAGCAATCCACAAAATGACAAAGCCATAAAAAATAAGAGAGTGGAAAATTCCTACGTTGGTATTTCTGGTTACTTTTCCGGTGAAGAAAATGGTTTCAAAAAATGCTTTCCAATTCAGCTCGCTAGGAAAAAGCCCTTTGGGACTTTGGCCTTGAGTAACAAATTTGTATTTGTTATGAAAACCTTTGATCATAGCGAGAGTCGCCACAACCAGTAATCCATACATCGCATATTTGAATGAGGGAGGGATATTCCACATGATTTCACGCGTGGCGTTGGTATTCATCGCTAGACTCCTTAGCTGCTCTTTTTTTAAAACTTGCTATAATGATGTGCCACTTACTAGGATAGTGGATAAGTGGGGATTATTAAAAGAGAAAATTATCCCTATACGATATTAAGTAAGGATATTTACTTTGATTAAGGAATTACTGATGTGGTCATTCCCCATTGTATCTGCTGTGTTTAGCTTTTTCTTTTGGAAAGGAGAGTTTTCCAAGAAGGAGATAGCAATCCTATCAATAGGTTTGTGCCTCCAGGGCTTATCTTATTTTAGTGCACCTATAGGACCATTTTTGACTTCCGCAGCCTGGGTATCTCTTGGAAAGGGACTACTGCTGGGAGTTCTTTATGCGAACTTTGCTTTGAAGCCCTATAAAATCCCCGAAAAGCACCGGGAGTCTATTAGGTATAAGGTCATAATTTTCTCAGGACTACTTTTTTTGACGTTGACGACCCAGGTAAGCACTCGCTTTTCGGAAGCATTTCTCACAATTGGATACTTATTTTTACCAGCAATCTTTTGGACGACACGAAAGAAAAAAGAGTTGAAAGTTCTTTTTGTGATATTCCTGATTGCTTTTCTCTCCTTTTTTAGCTTTTTCGTCCAGTGGGCAGGGGTCATGCGGGATCTTCATGGAGGAATACCATTAGTATGGATGATATCCTTTTGCTCCTGTTTTTTTCTCGCATTTAGAATGAAGGAAACTGTGGAATGAGAAATGCCATCTTTTTTGTGATGATTTTTATTTTTGGATGCTCTGGTAATCATACGATAGGGTTAAAGCCGCATTCTTTTGGTTCAAAGGCGAAGCATATTATTTGGCTTCAAGTTCCAGGTCTTGCGCTGGAGCATCTCACTTTTTTGAAAATGGATAAGCCCCTTGCAAGTGATCCTATTGCTTTTGAGAATATGGCCTGCCTTGGAAATGTTTGGAGTCATAGTTTATTAGAGCTGAGGCCAAAATATTTTGATGGTTTTCAATCTCAAATTTTAGGATCTAAAAGCGTTGAAGGTGAATGTGATGACTTTGACCGTCCTGCAGTGTGGAATTATTTTGAAAAAGTTGGATATAACACCTCTTTCTATGAAGTGGTTAGTAAAAAAGGGAAGCGATTTTACGAGCAAAGGGAATGTGATGCCAAAGTTAAGACACTAGAGAACACGGTCGTTTGGGTACAAGGACCAAATAAAGAAAATGGTCAAACCTTTCATTTTCAAGAAAATAAAGATCAAAAAGAGCCAGGCGTTTATTTCGATCGTTCTTGCAACAAGAAAGAATGCTTTTCAGACTTAAATGCTAATGTCAGAGCTCTTTGGAATGCTTGGGTAGAGAATAATCCCAAAACATTTTTTACTTTGAGAGACACTGATTTTTATGACCACTTGGTTAAAAAAGATTATGTACAGGCTAAGAGTCGTTTAGCAGAGCTTGAAAAGCTCATTACCTACTTTATGGAAAGGTCTCAAAGAGAGTCAATACTTATACTGGTGACAAGTAGTGAGGCGAGAGATGTAGAGTTTCCACGTAGTGGTAAAAGTTGGAATCGTTTTAAAAAGAATATTCTTTATAAGAGAAGTAAACTAAGTGCTCCCTTATGGGCAAATGGTCCTGGGGCTGAAAATTTTTGTGGCACATTTGAAGAGTCAGATGTGAGCAAGAGAATTTTGTGGACGCCAGAGAAAAACTTGCTAAAACTAACTTTTTAAGAAATGGCTTTTAGGTATTTCATAATAAGTTTTACAGTAGTCACAACGTGTCTCTAAGGAGTCTTTTCCTTCAAAAAGGTCATCAAGAGTATGGGCCTTTAATAAGCCTTCTATTCCCATAATCATCCGGTCAAAACTACAGTTGCATTTAAACTTAAGATCTTTGCCGGTAAGAAAAGTTAAGCCCTGATCAGTAATATACTTGATGATTTCCGCTTCATCATTTGTTCCCTTCTTAAATAAAGTTTCAAGCTTAGGAGCAAAGGTTTGATAAAATTGATCAAAATCTGGCTCTGAATGAGACTCTTCTTTATCCCAGTTCTTTCGAGGCAACTGCATAATAAAAGCTGCTTGGTCTGCATCTTGACTGAGAATGACTTCGCCTTTTATTTGATAAGAGTC
>JASBRV010000068.1 GCA_030149295.1 Bacteriovoracales bacterium
TCAGGCATATTAGCTTTTACATGATTAAAAAGAGTCTCATCATAATCTTCTTTTGGATTTTTAATAAAATACTTCAAGAGAGAATAAAAGGAGCCTGTTTCAAAGGACTGATTGTAAAAACCACTCTTGATAACGGAGTTAGGCATTCCTGAAAACTCTGCTTCATCAGGGCTTTGAACTAAAACAAAGGATCCTTTCTCGTAGAGGTTTTGACAGCCAATCACACCATCACTTCCCGTACCCGAAAGAATGACACCAACAGAATTTTCTTTCCACTCATGAGCAACAGATTCAAAAAAGTGATCAATCGCCTTATTGGGAAAATCTTTTTCAAGACTTTCTAAAACAAAGTGCCCCTCTCTCACTCCAGCAGTAAAACCTGGAGGGCACAAGTAAATTTGACCTTTATCTACAGCAAGCGCGTTCCTAATTTCCACAACAGGAAGAACAACCTTTTGGGCAAGGATTTCTTTCATTAAGCTTTTCTTATCACGGGCCAAATGCTGCACAACAACAAAGGAAGCGTCGATGTCTCGATCTCGAATGCTTGCCAAGATATCTATGATTGGCTGTAGACCACCGGCAGAAGCCCCAATACAAACAAGAAACATATAACAGTCCTCTGGCGTATAAAAGTCTAAGTTTATTACTTTAAATTCTAACCAACAAGGACTGTGGCGCAAGAAGAGAGGCTTTTGGGCAAAAAAGAACCCCGCCTGCAAGCGGGGTTCCCTTATTCTCTCTTAATCAAATCATCCTAATTTGATTACCTCTTAATCTGAAGCACTTCCTGTAACATCTGATCAGAAGCAGCGAGAGTTTTTGCGTTTGCTGTAAAATTTCTTTGGGTCTTCATCAACTCAACAAATTCATTTGCAATGTCGACATTGGATAACTCAATCGACTTTGAAAGAACTTGACCACGACCGGACTCACCAGGTTTCCCCATCGCCGCTTGGCCCGACTTTCTTGATTCTTTAAAGAGGTTTTTCCCCACTTTAAAAAGACCCTCATTATTTTCAAATTTGGCTATGGCAATAGAAGCAATACTGCGAGAGACACCATTGTCATAAACGGCCGTAAGAACCCCGTCATCATTAAAAGACATCGACCCAAGTGTTCCTGCCGTGGCACCATCTTGAGTGTGACGACCAACTGCTGAGTCAGAGCCATATTGTGTCGTGGCATCAAGACCATCTCCACCCTCTGCAATCGATTCTCCCCAAGAAAACTTGATTTGCTGATTTGGAGCTGCACCTTGATTGAAGTTAAAAGAATTTGATGACTCTTGTTCTTCTTGAAGAACGCCTTTGTCATTAAAAATGAGCTTACCTGAGGCCATCTCCACCATTTGGCCGGCTTGACCCCCAGCTGCATCTTTTCCGTCAACGAGAACACGGTAATCCCAATTATTATTGGCTGTTTTATTATAATAGAGAGTCACTAGTCTTGCGGTACCAACATTATCATAAACCGTCAGAGAGTGAGAAAAATTGGAGGTCTCTTCTGGTTGATTAGGGTCAAACTGCATCACTCGAGCACGAGAATCAAGGTTCATACTAAATTCAGCTTTGGATGTTGCCTCAGCAGGAATTGTTGTATTCCCTAACTTAATGGCACCAACTTGATTAGTAATATCTCCATCTTCATTTACCTTAAAGCCTTGAACTTTATAACCGTCGCCATTTACGAGGTAGCCTTCTTTATCAAAGTTCAATGAACCATCACGAGTGTAACCATAACCAAAAGGAGCTTCCACTCTAAAGAAACCGTTTCCATTAATGGCAAGATCCGTAATCGATTCCGTTCTTGCAACATCACCTTGGTTCATAATAGCTTTAATGTGACCGAGCTTCACACCAGCTCCCATTTGATCACCACCATCAATACCTTTCAGTGATTTTGCCAAAACATCTTGAAATTCAGCACGCGAGGCTTTAAAGCCCGTCGTACCCGCATTGGCGATGTTATCCGAAATTACCCCAAGACCTTGTCCCATGGCAGATAGACCGGATACACCGATGTTAAAAGAGCGCAAGATTCCCATAGTGTCCCTCCTAGACGACTTTTATCTCCATATATGAACTAGGATTTTGCGAAAGGACAACGGCCTTTTGCTTGAAGCCTCCGGAAAGGACCAGCTCTTTAACCCAGGTTCATAAACCTTTTCAATTTTAGACTAATACCGTTGAATCAATTTTCGTAAAAACATTTTCAGCGATATTATCTTTATCAATGGCCGTCACAACCTTTTGGTTAGCAACGTCCACAATATAAGCACCTTTTTCTGTGATAACGAGTGAGTCTTGGCCGCCTTTTTCTTGCAGCTTTTTAAAAGCTGAGCGTAACTTGAAAAACTCATCATTATCAATATCCATATTTCTTTCTTTTAATCTCTTTGCCGCATGGACAGAAAGTGAGATCGGTTTTTCTCCATGGGGGACTTGTGGCGCAATCCTCTCTTTTAAAAGATTATCAAATTCCGCCGAATCAATTTTTTCACCCTTAAGGTTTTTACCAGCATTCTGATGTTTCGGAAGTTTCGAAACATTTGGAATCAGCATGTTGTTAATAGATCCGTTCTTTCCCACTTAAGTCTTTACCTTATTGGATATTATTCTTAACTTTATTATACGCATCATTTGCGTTGGCCTTCAATGCTCCGCCACTTTTTGCCGCAGCGTGTTTTTGTTTAGCTTGAAAGAAAGAGTCCACATCGCGAAGGGCAACTTTTCTCTTTCCATCCAGCTCTAAAACAGTTTCGCCATTTTCAAATGTTACACCAGTCACCAAACCTTGCGCTTTGGTTTCACCTTTAAAAGATTGATACTTGTCATCCCATGCTTGAACGTCAAAACGATAATCACCTTTTACAGCACGAGTACCATCCATTTGTTTTCCATTCCAACGAAGAGAGTTACTCCCCATTCCCATGCTTTCATGCTCAAGTTGAGCGATAAGATTATTGGAACTATCAAAAACTCTGACCATAACTTTTTGAGCTGGCTTAGGGAGATAAAAAGGTAAATTTACACTTAAATCTTCGCCATTATAAGGAACAGAAGTTCCTTGAGTATGAACAGACTTTCCAATAAAACTTGCTCCCATAAATTTGAGTTGCTGATTATTATTAGCCGCAGTTTTATCTAACTTTTGGTTCATATTGGTCATTTGCTCAAGCTGAGCAAATTGCGCCATATCTGCAGCAAATTTCTTTTGATCCATAGGCTTTAATGGATCTTGATTTGCCAACTGAGCGGAAAGAAGCTTAAGAAAAGAATCCTTATCAAGCTTGTTATGCTGATCTTTATCGACAAACTTTTTCTCTTGTCTGGCCCCGGCAATATCATTGAGAACTTCGCCTACATTGCGATCTCTTAAACTATTAGGATTGACCGCACGTCCCCGATCCGGCCCTTGATAGCGCTGAATTTTTCCAAAAGGATTTGCTTGTTGATTAGGATTTCCAATTTCAGGCATTCAACCTATTCCTTTTCTTTGATTAGGCACTCATCATATTTTCTTGTGCCATTTGCCACATCTGCTGTCTTCTCTCTCTTCCACGATCTTGTTGGGAAGAAAAATCTCTTCTTTGATTTTGTTGGTGAGAGAACTCACCTTTGCCTTGAGAATTTTGACCATTGTCACTTGCTTGTGAGCGACTCTCACCCGCGGCCATGAACTCCCCTTGTCCTACTAGCTTGATGTCAGAAAGCTTCACGCCACTCTTTGTTAAAGTCTTGATTAAATCCGCTTCATTTTCAACGAAGAATTGTTGACCTTGTTTTGTCATCGTTTGAATCTCTAGATCTATTTGATTACCTGGTCCTGTCTTTGAAGCATTGATGCGAAATTGTCCTAATTCGTCATGCTTTACCACGAGATCAATTTCATCTTGGCCCGCCACATAGGCTTGTTCAATATAATTACTCACTTGATTAATGAGTTCTGTCTTGTTTTGGCTTTGAATTTGGCTGAGGTCAACAACTTTCACATTTTGATTACCCTTAGGCATCATATCCATTGATGAGCCTTCGTTTTTCATCGCAAGTATTTGAGCAAGCTCATTATTTTCAGAGCTATTAACGAATAACTCATTTCCAGTTAATGACTCAGTACCTTTTAAGTTACCCTTTTCTTTAGTACCCATTTGTACTTTCATGCCCTCGGTCATACCCTCAAAAGAAGATTGAGGAACTTTGATAAGCCTATCATTGATGACTTTATTTTCTTTTTGATATTGATTAAGAGCTGGATTTGTTCTTAGTATTTTCGCTGTCCCATCCTGTTGGGCCACAACTCTTTTGCCAGCAAGAGCTTTTCTCTGGGCAAGAAAATCTTCGGCACTTCTTAACTCATTTGTTTCTTTTCCTTTCCCAAACGAAACGCCTTTTTCTATGGATAGGCTTTTATTGTTTTTTAGATGGGCTTCAAAGTTCTTAAAGTCATCTGACCTTAATTGTCCCATCAAATCATTGATGCCTACCTTTTTACCTTCGGCATTAACAAAGCTATCACCATTGAAGGAAAGTGATTTTAAAAATTCTTTTCCTTCAGGGCTTTCTAGCTTTGAAAAGAGTTCAGAGATATCAGCTTCAGAGCTTCCTTGGTTTTTGAAAAAACTCATGAGGTCTTCAGAACTAATCCCCTGAAGAGCGCCTTCCCCAGCGAGAATATCAGAAAATTGAGTCTGGCCACCACCGTTATTGAGTAGCTCACCAAGCGCACCAAGACCCTCTGATGCCTTTTGATTGGCACCACCTTGCACCTTCGCCAGAAGGGACTGTAGGTCTGTGTTATTGTGAGCGGTCTTGAGCATACTTTCCTTTTTTAACGCATTACAACACTACTATCTTTTCATATTCATATACTGTTTTTGAAGTCGGGCAGATATTTCCTTATCCATTGAATTGAAAATCTTCGAAACCTTCTCAGGGGGAAGCTCACCTAAAATCTTTACTGAGATGTCCACATCCTGCACAGAGAGTACATCGGCGGCATTTTGCGGCCTCATTCCTGATATTGCATCCACCATATGGCGAACCCTTTTACTCTGATTCTTATCTTGTTGATCAAGGCATCCAAGTAGCCTTTTGCCTTTTTGCTGAAACTCTTTGAGTTTTTTAGTGAGATCCCCTTCACTTTCCCGTAAAGATTCTTCTCTCTTTTGAATTTCAAGTTCCCTTAATTCCAACGAGCGCTCTTTCTTCATCAATTCTTTAGTGAGCTTTACAAGGTTTTTATTTCTATACTTAGCGAGACGGTTCTCAACCTCTTTATTAACGGCATCAAGAAATTCGGCTTCAGAGTAACTCTTCTTTTGTTCACCATTATCTTTTTTACTGTCTTCATTTGTCTCTTGGGTAAACGCCGAGGTGACAAAAAAGAGAGCGAACAAAAATAGTGATAACTTTAAGTTGATTGCATTCATAATGACTCAAACCCTCTTCTCATAGAGATCACTTCATCTATTTTTTCTTGTTCCTTTTTATCGTTTTCTTTTTTCCACTTTTCTTTTTGGTCTTTTTTCATGCCATCTATGATTTTAGTTTCCCCCATGGCCTTACTGACTTCTTTTAACTTTTTTTCAAACTTTTTCTCTAAACTATAGAGTAGATTTTCTTGGTTTTTTATGTCTTCACGCTTTGCCTGAATGAAATAAGGAAAAAAGCGCGCTAATTGACCATCTGATTGTGACTTTAATGTGACCTCTTGCGAGGCATAAGCATCCTTAATATGAGTTTTAAGCTCAGCGATTCTATTTTTTACAACCATAATCTCTTGATTAATTTTACCAAGTTCAACTTTAAGTTGCTCTTCTTTAAACTTACGAATTTTCATTAAGCCTTCGAGCTTAAATTTAAATTTCTTAGCCATTAGCTAATGTCCTCGTTTTGCATAGGATTGACTGCATTCTCTGCCTTTCTGGCTAACTCGACCATATGATCAAAGAGATCCTCGATTGAAAGAGATTCACTCATGTCTTGCATTTGTTTCATTAGTTCCATCAGATCGTCATAAATGGCCAAGGCCTTATCTACTTTTGGATTACTTCCATGTGCATAAGCACCAACATTAATGAGGTCCTCATTTTGTTTGTAAGCTCCCATCAAATCCCTTAAGTGAGAACTCACGATTCGATGCTCACGAGAAACTACCTTATTCATGACCCTTGAAAGAGATTCTAGAATATCGATAGCTGGAAATTGGTTTTTGGAAGCAAGCTCTCGACTTAAGATAATGTGACCATCAGCAATAGCACGAACGGCATCAGCGATAGGCTCATCCATATCTCCCCCCTCAACGAGGACAGTGTATAGACCTGTAATAGAGCCAGAATTGGCTTTTGTGCCCGCCCTTTCCATAAGTTTTGGTAATCTCGCAAAGACACTTGGTGGGTAACCTTTTTGACCAGGTGGCTCTCCTGCATTAAGCCCTATTTCCCGATAGGCCATAGCAAAACGCGTAATTGAATCCATCATCAAGAGAACATCTCGGTTTTGATCTCGAAAAAACTCCGCTATCGTTGTTGCTGTATAGGCAGCCTTGGCTCGAATCAGCGGTGATTGATCAGACGTAGCAACCACAACAACCGATCTTTTTAATCCCTCCGGACCCAAGTCGTTTTGAATAAACTCTAAAACCTCTCGACCCCTTTCTCCAATTAGCGCAATAACGTTAACATCTGCATTGGTATTTTTTGCGATCATACCCATCGTCACAGATTTACCAACACCCGACCCGGCCATAATGGCCATCCTCTGCCCTTTACCTGCGGTCATAAAACAATTGATGGCATGCACACCTGTATCCAAAGACTCACTTATTGGAGGTCTTTGGAGAGGATTAATAGGTTCTCCAAAAATAGAACGTATCTCACCTTCACCAGTTAGAGGACCAAGTTCATCAATAGGGTGACCTTGAAAATCCACAACACGACCTAACATGTCTTCTGTCACTTTAAAGCTTGTCGTTAATTCTTTAAAATAAACCCTCGTTTCAGAATTAATGCCAGGAATTTCATCATAGGGCATAGCAAGACAGCGGTTCCCTTTTATAGCAACCACCTCCCCTAGCGAGCGATCACCAAACTCCGTAACAAACTCAACATTAGCTCCTATGACAGCGCGACTTAAACTAACTTCAAAAACACCACCGTTATTAGAAACTACTTTTCCGATTTTTTGATAAGGAATTTGATACTCATAGGCCTTATGAATAGCCTCTAAATTAAGACTCATCCTCATCCTTTTTTGTTAATTCTTCGTTACTTGAATCTTCCTTAGGGATATCGTAATCATCAGGCGAGACCTCTAAGCCTACATGTTCAAAGAGCTTGGAGAGCGCAATAAATTGTTGTTTGAGACTTCCATTTATAATTCCATTATCACTTTCAACAACAACACCGCGTCCTGGGATGTCATAATCCACCTCAACTCGAACATTTTTAAGATTACCTAGTTTTTCCTGCAAGGCCTCTAGAACATTGGGCATCTCTTCAAAAGACGTAGGGTCTAGTTGAACAAGAACATTACTCTTCACTTGAAGCTCGGATATAAGTTTCTCAAGAAGACGTAAAATATATTCTCCATCATCTTTTAACTCACGAAGAATGATCCACTTTGTGAGAGTCTTTAAAGTACGATAAACATTCTGTTTTTCCACCTGTAGAAGATCGGCTTGCTGAAGGAGGACCTTTTCAATCAAACCATTAAGGGCTTCTACTTTTTGATCAACCTCTGCACGCATTTGCTGAAAAACTTCCTCTTGACCGTCTTTCATCCCTTTTTCAAAGCCCTCTTTATAAGCTTGATCTTGAATCCGAATGAGTTGCCTCTCAACCTCTTCTTGAATAAGACGTTGACGTTCAAGCTCCTCTTGCCGGTTCATCCCCCTGTGCTCCTTTACAATAGGAGCAATAGTGAAGTTTTTCTCTTCTGCACGATCACGTTCTATTTTAATAATACGTTCATGCTTCTCAACATCCATCACTTGGTCTGGATTGAGAGATTTAAACTCGAAATTACTAAGACCTTTTTCGGTTTCTGAATCATCAAAAAGAGGCTGAAACTCGTAATTGGAAATTTTGTTTTTCAAAAGGTCTTGTAATTCTTTCATTTAATATCCTTTTCCCCTTATTAAACAAGAGCGTCGCCATCTCCACCGCGAGAAATAAACGCTTTACCTTGAGATTCAAGGTCCTTACATTTTTGAACAATTTCTGCTTGGGCTTTTTCAACATCTGACAATTTCGTTGGCCCCATCGCATCCAAGTCTTCCATAAGAAGGGTAGCTGCCCTGTTAGACATATTCTTAAAGAGTTTTGCTCTGATATCATCGTTAGCAGTCTTAAGCGCAATAACGAGTTTTGCGTTATCAACCTCTTTAAGAAGGGCTTGAATACCTTTATCGTCAACAAACACAAGGTCCTCGAAAACAAACATGAGCTTTCTAATTTCTTCAGCAAGCTCTGGATCTTTTTCTTCAACTCGAGACATAATATTTTTCTCAGAATTTTTATCCATGAGATTAAGCATATCGGCGATAGGCTCAACACCTCCAAGTTGATTAGTGTCAATAGAGCCGAGAGTACTTAGCTCAGTTTTAAGAACATCATCAAGCTGAGCGATCAGTTCAGGCGAAACGTAATCAAGATTCGCTACTCTTAAAACAACTTCGGCCTGAAGCCCTTCTGGTAATCTTCTTAACACATCAACTTTTCGCTCTGGATTAAGGTGAGCAACAATGAGAGCAATGGTCTGCGGGTGTTCGTTAATGAGAAAGTTTGCCAACGTTCGAGTATCCACAAGCTCGAGGGATTCGAGAGTGTTAGATGTTCCAACATCCACAATTTGACCAAGAAGTTGTTTAGCACGATCCTCCCCTAGAGCATTAACAATAAAATCGCGGCCTCGGTTTTCAGAAAAGAGAAGGTCATTTTCTTCATTAAGTTGGGTATAGAATTCTTCTAGAACTCTTTTAATCATCCAAATGGGAGCACGATTAACACTCGACATAGCATTAATCATGCGTTTTACATCGTTATCTCGCATATGCTCGAAGATGAGCTGTGTGGTATCCACACCCAGCGAACTTAAAAGGATGGCCGATTTATCCTGACCGGATAAAAGGCTATACTCAACATCTGGATCTAAATTCTCACCGGCCACTTTGACCTCTCCTCTTTAATTTGCTCTTAGGCAATTTGCTTATCAGACTCCGTAGAGTGAATCATTTCATGAATAATCTGTGCTGCCTTAGAAGGATTGGCCTCAACAAGCGAGACAATCTTTTCTCTAAGCATATTCCCTTCGATTTTCTCAGGGTTAATTTTTTCTTCCATTTGCGGCAGAGCATCTTCAAGCCCTGGAAGTTTTTGATTGGCCTGAACCCTCTCTAACTCTTCAAGTGTTTTAGGGAGAAAGTCCTCAACAGATTCAACAGTATTGTCTGTGATCCATTGAACAAAAGGTCGCACAACCAAGAAGAAAAAAAGCGAAATCGCTAAACCAATCGTAAGATATTTAATAATATTTTTAATGAGTTCACGGTTAGCCTTCTCTCGTAAGAGTGCCTCAATGGCTTCCGTGTCTTCTTTGGCAAACTCCATATTTTTAATGACAAGCTGATCACCTCTTCTATCACTTATACCAATCGTGCTTGAGACAATGGCGGAAAAATTCGCCAGGTCAGCTTCACTCCAAGGCTCGTAACGCATCTTCTGAGTTCCATCTTCTTTTAAAACAGGGTTACCTTGCTCATCAACAACAGGGACTCTTCTTCCATCAATCATGACAGCTGCGGTCACTTTCTTCACACCAGCAGTTGGTTTTTTTGATTTCGTCACTCGCGAAGGGACATTGTAATTTCTTGTCGTCAGTTTTTTATCAACAGCATTTCTTGTTTCTGGAATACCCGGTTGTGGCTCTTCTCCAGGGAGGTTTGACCTTGCTCCCGGAATCCCTTGGGGACTAGGACGCGAGCCATTTAATTTTTGAGAATTTTCTACCTCTGAAAGAACCGCTTTATTCTCTTGGTCATAAGTTGTTTCTGTGGACACTGATTCCGTAAAGTCCATATTCACACTTACCTTAGCGATGACCTTACCTTGACCAACGACCTTCGAGAGAATTTCCTCAATTTGGTTTTCATATTGCGTGTTCATTTTTTGCTCTAGCGCTACTCTATTTGCGGTGTAAGCCGTCATGGCATCGCCAATATTGTCTGAAAGCTTCTTACCTCTTGCATTTAGGATAACGACATTCTCAGGCCTCATGCCATCAACTGAACTTGAGACGAGTTGACCAATCCCTTTAATTTCAGGCTCGGTAAGTGATACTCCGCGATCCAGCTCAATCACGACTGATGCAGTTGGAGCTTTCTTTTCACTAACAAAAGGAGAGCTCTCGGGAATCGATAAGTGAACACGAGCTCTTTTGACCCCTCTAATGTATTTGATGGTTTTAACAAGCTCACCCTCGAGAGCTCTTTGCTTATTCACTTTTTGAACAAAAGAAGTCGTCCCAAAGGATTGTTTATCGAAGACTTCATAACCCACTGTCCCACTAAAATTCACCCCTAAGGTAGCAATTTGGAGACGCCACTTATTAACCATGTCCTCCGGAATTTTAATGGTCTTACCATCTTCAACAACTAATTTAGGAATATTTTTTTCTTCCAAAAGAATTTGAATTTTTTGAGAGTCCTCTTTATTAAGATCTGTGTAGAGAACTTGATAGCGGGTGTTCGTTGCCCAAAGAATCATACTCACCATCGCCGTAACAATGAGTAGAGAGGTTCCAATTAGTCCGATCTTTTTATTAAGATCGAGCCCCATAAAAAACTCTTTAAAATTTCGAAGGATCTTTTCAATGAGATCTTGCACGATCAGCTCCTATTAAACTTGGATTTTCATTACTTCACGATAAGCATCGAGAACTTTTTGTCTTATTTGGTTCATGCTCTTGAAAGCAATCTCCGCCTTCTCTACTGCTAACATTGTTTCGTGAATATTTTTATTTTCCCCGGTAACGAGTTTTTGAATCGACTCGTTAGCTTTATTTTGCAATTGATTGACGTCATTAATCGAATTGGCCAGAAAGTCCCCAAAAGTCTCAGAACCTTTCGATTGAGGCGTAGGATTTAAGCCGTCGAGTTCCTCGACCCACTTATAGTCTGTAACTGGATTCATCTCAGCAGACTTAGTCCATCCTTTTGCATCATAGCGATTTAAGATGTCGTGAATATTTCCTACTGATTGAATGGCCATTTTGTCCTCCTGACGTTTATGGCATTAACTTATTTATTAGTTACGACCAATCTCAAGCGCCTTCATGGCCATTGATTTTGTCGTATTGAGGGCACTAATATTTGCTTCGTAAGCCCTTGAAGCCGAGATCATGTCGGCCATTTCTTCCATTACATTGATATCTGGATAGGCAACGTAACCCTGCTCATTAGCATCAGGATGATCTGGTTCATACTTAAGAACAGGTGGTTTGTCTGAAGAAATCACCTCCGTGGCATGAACAGATTGCGCCTTCTCATCAAGTTCACCTTCAAGAATTTCTCCAAAAGACTCTCTTGCGGGCTCACTTCCAAAAACAACTTCTTTTTTTCGATAAGGGCCACCTTCAGGCGTCCTTGTCGTTTGGGCATTTGCAATATTCGATGATATTGCGCCCATTCTTTTTCTATTGGCAGCAAGACCAGATGAGCTAATTTTCAAACTTGTTAAAAAATCCATCTTTTACTCCTACCTTTCACTGCTTACAGCATATTTCATCATGCCAATTTTCTTATTCAAGAGCTGAACAGCAGCATCGTAAAGAATTTTATTCTCTACCATCTTTGCCATCTCTTGCTCTCTATCGACGGTGTTGCCATCTTCTGAAACTACACCATTACTGTCTTCATAAATTTGCGGTTCTAGATTATCGAACCCACCATTTCCCACATCATGGTGACGTGGATCTTTTGCTCTCATTTGCATTTCACCGTCGACATCCAGTGCACGAGCAAGGGCAGCCTCAAAGTCTACCCTCTTCGCTTTATAACCGGGTGTATCAGCATTAGCGACATTACTTGATATAACTTCTTGACGCATCTGACGGAAGTTGAGCGAAGCCGCCAGTGCTTTAAGGGTTTTATCATTTACGTTCATAACATCTCCTTTGCTTCCACCCGGTGTAGTGGAGGTCAAATTCTTTAATTATCTAAGATTAACGAAGTAGGCGTTTCCTGCACCTCGGTACTCATTAATCTTGTTTCTTAGAGTTCTAATGGACACTCCAAGAATTTTTGCCGCCTGCGTTCTATTTTCACTCGTATGAATAAGAGCTTTTTTAATAAGAAGCTTCTCTGCCTCTTTTAGTGACATAAGACGGATACCTTCATTATCATCTTCACTAATCATATTGACGGCCTTCTTTTCACCAATCTCAAGATCAGCTTCTGTGAGCATTTCACCATCACAATTAGCTACAGAGCTTTCAAGAACTGTTCTTAACTCATGAACATTATGCGTCCAGTAGTGAGCGAGAATTTTATCCATTGCTGATTGATCTACTGAAATTTGATTCCCACCTGCAAATTCATTAACAAAGTGCTGGGCCATCATTTCCAGGTCATTGATTCTTTCACGAAGAGGACTCAGTGAAAGAGTATTGTTACTTACTAGTGTGTAGAGACCACGATAGAAACGGCCAGAACCAACAAGCTTCGATAGATTCTTTGTCGTGGTAGCAATAATTCTGACATCGATATCATAATCTTCTAATTCAGAGATGATCTTATGAAGTTTCTTTTGAAACTCATCTTCTAAACCATCAATATTTGCGAAAACAACTGTTCCCTCATTTGCCTTTTCAAGAGCACCTTTATTAAAGCGACCTTCCTGGTCTCTCCAACCGAGAATATTATTCTCTACAGTTGTCGCATCAGCTGAACAATCAACCATCTCAAATGGCTTACCTGCTCTACTCGAATTTTCGTGGATGTAGCGGGCAAGTGTTCTTTTTCCCACCCCAGCTTCACCAGCGACAAGCACGGGAGCTTTGGTTACCGACACATTTGCCGCAACACTTACTGCCTTTTGTACTTTTGGATCTCTTCCAAATAGCTCAACATTTACCGTTTCCATTTGACCTCCTGTCAATTTTGAACCCAATCCTGGGCCGGTTCTTATATCGTTCGCTCTTTTAT
>JASBRV010000020.1 GCA_030149295.1 Bacteriovoracales bacterium
TGGATAAGGTCTGTACCCATACATTGGGAATTCATCGTAAACGAGTTAAAAAAATTCAAGGTAATACTAAAAAGTATTACGAGCAGCTTGAGGTAGATGAAGAGGTTTACGAGCAAACAAGAGTAAACCAGGAAAGAAAAAAGCAGGAGTTAGAGTCTTTCATAAAGAAGTTTGGCGCTAAGGCCACTAAGGCACGCCAAGCAAACAGTAAGAAAAAGATTATTGAAAAAATGGATGAAATTGAAGTTCTTGATGAACTTCCAGAGCTTCGCTTCAGCTTTAATTATAAAGACATCCCCAGTAAGTTTCCGATGGAAGTTAAAAATTTGAGCTTTGGTTATGAAAAGGGAAGTCTTCTGTTTGAAGATGTGTCTTTTTCTGTCGCAAAAGGCGACAGAATAGGAATCATTGGTAAAAATGGTAAAGGAAAATCCACCCTTTTAAATGTGTTAGCAGAAGAACTTGCCCCATGGGAGGGAAGTGTGTGGAAAGCCCCTGGTGTGCTTCAAGGACATTTTGGCCAAACCAATATTGAAAGACTTCACACGAAAAATACCATCACTCAAGAAGTTCAAGCGGCCAATGAAAACCTTTCTCATACTGAAGTGCGCTCCATTTGTGGTGCCATGATGTTTCCAGGAGAGGATGCGGATAAAGAAATTTCAGTTCTCTCTGGTGGAGAGCGTGCTCGTGTCATGTTGGGCAAAATTCTCGCAAGTCCTTCAAATATCCTCATGCTTGATGAGCCGACGAATCACCTCGATATGGAGTCTATTGAAGTTCTTTGCAAAGAGATTAAAAAATTCAAAGGCTCAAGCTTTATTGTCACGCATTCCGAACTTCTTCTTCGCGAGCTTTGCACTCATCTTATCATTTTTAAGGATGGTGAGACATTTTACTTTGAGGGCGGCTATAAGCGCTTTCTTGATAAAGTTGGCTGGGATGATGACTTTATTCCCAAAAAAGAAAAGAAAGAAAAAATCGTTCGACAAAAGAAAACTGAGTCAACTTCTTCAAATTCTCAAAAAGTAAAAGAGGAGATGGAGAAAATTGAAGCCGATATCGTAAAGCTTGAAGAAATGATTGAAAAATATGAAGGACTGTGTCAGGAAAAATCCCTTAAGGGGGAGGATATTAGGGCCGAGTCAGAAGTCTTAGGTAAACTTCATAAAAAAGTTGACGAGAAATTTTCAGAACTAGAGGAAGTGAGTTCAACGATAGACTAAAGGGGGATCTCTTTAAGTATTTGTTTTGCGTCTTTGACGATTAATTTGTTTCCCGAGAAGATCCACTCGGGTTGCTCATAGTTTTCTTTGGGGTTTTTCTGACCTTTAATATGGTATTCATAGGGTAGGTCACCCACAAACAATCCTGTTTTCTCATTAAAAAGCGCAACTCGATGCTCTATTATGATGATCTTAGTGCCACTTTCCCCTGCATTGTAGCGAACAAAGTGAAGATAAGGGGCTTCGGGTTTGGTAAAAACATCCGTGATTTTAGGAGATCGGCCCGTGACATTAGCTTCAATAATTTTTAAGTCTTTTGATTTTTTGACAATAAAGAACCTATTATCCTTTCTCGTAAACTTGAAGTCGTCTAAGCCGAGTTCTTCAGCATTGGCAAGACTAGAAAGTATCATTGAAAAGAGAATGATAAATTTTGTCATTTTTATACCTTCTTACTTATTGGGAAAAGTTCTGTATTCATGTCTGACATTTCTAAACCAGCCATCTCCAGAAGTTCGACCACCACTATCATGATTATAATAGAAAACGTGGGACTTCGTTGCTTCTAAATCACCATATTCTGAACTTGAACCACTGATCTTTAATTTCTTAGAATCATCTCTCCAGTCGGGATAAACTGCTGGAGTATGGTAATGGTAGATTCTATCTATGTCTGCGTTACCTCCCCCACCTGTAATATTATATTCTTCCATGGAAGAGTAATTGAGAAAAGTCTCAATGGCCGTATCAAATTGACCATTATTTTTCGATCCCATATTGTTGGTCCAATTATGGCCCCCACCACGGTTGTACATAGAAAACTGAGATTTATCGAGAGCAATGTCCAAAAGATTGAACACAGAATCTTTATTTGCCTTTGAGTAACATGAATTTAAAGCCTGCTGATCACTTCCATGTTGCTTGTCACATTCATCAATAGCTTCTTCAACTTGATTTGCATTATTTCTACGGTTACTCATGACTTTTAAAATCATGATGCCTTCCATGGGACGCTCTTTTGCGATACTTCCGATTTCTCCAGTTAGGGTGAAAATTGCGGCAGCAAACTCTTGCTCTTGATTAGGTAGCATAAAGAGGCGACTGAAAACTTTGTCTCTATCTGTAGATTTGGCGGGAGGGGTAATGTCTTGAAGAATATAATCTTGGATATTATTAATACATTTTGAAAGACTTTCCTTCGTAAGCTTTTGGTCTTCACCTTCTGATTTTTCTGCTAGCTCCTCGCAGCCAGGAGTAATATTGTCTGCGTTCGGATCGTCTGACTTTAAATTAATCAGACCTTGGCTATCTCCGGCGGAAGTCGTTTCTCCGCCAGCGAAAGGAGCATTTCCGATATCATCTCTTCGCTCGGAGTTCCTCTCTGGTTGCCGGACACCTGGATTATAACGAGAGGCTGGAAGGACAGAAGGACGTCTTTCAGCCCTTTGCTTGTAAAGCTGGTCTTTATATTCTTTTTGCTTTTCAGGGCTAGGCTTATTGGAGTCGAACGTGAGGCCTCCACACTGAGGACAAAACATTGGACTATGTTTCATAAGATCTAGTGTTTGTTTTGAGGTTTGAGCGGCGTTGAATGATGAAAGACCATGGAGGGCTGCTTCTGGTACAAGAAAGCTTCCATCGATTTGTCCCTTCGGTCCTTTAATTTGCACTTCGTAATAGTTTTTTTGATCGACTCCTGGATGGCCTTTTGTCGTCATGGAACCAACGACAAGGGTGCCATTTGCATATTGATTTATTGAAGGAATAGGTTGCCCATTGAGAGGCACGATTGGTGTTAGGGTTCTTTGACCAATTTTCATGACCCTGCCAGAAAGTCCTCCTTGAGAACCTTCTGAAACAATTCCAAAGGTAGCGGATTTATCGCCATCATAAAGTGGACGAGTGTCATTTAAAGTAGAAAAGCCGAAAACTTTTCCCACTAGAACAGCCGTAATAAATAGAACAACATATCTCATAGTCAACGTCTCACAGTTACTTCCTTTATTATCGGCTAATTTGCTCAATTTTTTGATTTTTACTACATGTGGCTGATGTAAGTATTTGAATTTACTTAGAAGGCCGTGGTTTCTTTCAGACTCTCATGTGCCTCTAATTAAAGGCAAATTCTAGGATTAGTCTCTTGGTATTCGAGTGCTTACAATAGGTTGGTCAATCTTGATTCAGAGGATCTATGAAAAAAATTGCTCCCAAATTCATACTCATTTTACTTATTTTTGGAATTTTATTTCTTATTAAGCATTATGGTCTTCAAGACTATCTCACTATTAAAAGCTTAAAGGAAAATATCGACTCTTTTAGAGGCTTGTATCAACAAAATCCTACTCAAGTGATGGGGGCTTTTTTTGGTCTCTATGTTTTAACTACGGCCCTTTCCATTCCTGGAGCAACAATTTTAACTTTGGGAGCAGGAGCTCTCTTTGGTTTTACGACAGGACTTATTTTTGTTTCTTTTGCTTCCACTCTTGGTGCAACTCTCGCTTTTCTTGGCTCGCGCTTTCTCTTTCGGGATGCCGTTCAAGCTAAGTTTCAAGAGCGCCTAAGAAAAATCAATGAAGGAATTGAAAAAGAAGGGGCTTTTTATCTCTTTACCTTGAGACTTGTTCCCATTTTTCCTTTCTTTGTAATTAACCTAGTTATGGGACTCACCCCCATCAAAACGACGACATATTTCTTTGTTTCCCAAGTCGGCATGCTTTTAGGGACCGCCGTATATGTCAATGCTGGAGTCCAGCTGGCTCAAATTGATAGCCTCAAAGGAATATTGTCTCCTAGTTTAATCGCGAGCTTTACCGCCTTAGGTCTTCTTCCTCTTGTCGGTAAAAAAATTATTAACACGATGAAGGCGCGTAAGGTGTATAAGCCTTTTAAAAAACCTAAGTCTTTTGATTACAACATGATGGTGATTGGTGCAGGATCGGCTGGACTCGTAACAGCGTATATCAGCGCTGCCGTCAAAGCGAAAGTTGCCCTAGTGGAAAAAAATAAGATGGGGGGCGATTGCCTCAATACAGGCTGTGTGCCTTCAAAAGCGCTCATCAAATCGGCGAAGTTTGTTCATTCCATAAAAGAGTCACAAAAGTATGGGATCAAAGAAGCCAGTTGTGATTTTGATTTTCAAGAAATCATGGGAAGAGTTCATCATGTGATAGAAAAAATAGAGCCCCATGATTCGATAGAGCGCTACGAGGGCTTAGGTGTTGAGTGTATAACGGGAGCTGCTAAAATTCTTTCCCCTTGGGAAGTGGAAGTAAATGGAAAAACCTATACGACCAAAAATATAACGATTGCAACTGGAGCTTCTCCTTTTGTTCCTTCTATTCCCGGTATTGAAGACGTTTCTGTTTTGACCAGTGAAAATCTGTGGGAATTAAAAGAATTGCCCGAGAAACTTGTGATTCTTGGAGGTGGCCCTATAGGATTAGAGATGGCCCAATCATTTCAAAGGCTGGGCTCTCATGTCACCCTGGTCGAAATGGCTGAGCATGTTATGGCCGCTGAGGATGTGGATGTTTCAGAATTTGTGAAAAAGCGCTTAGAAGATGAAGGTGTACAGATTCTTACTAAGCATAAGGCCATTGAATTTAAGGGAAAAACTCTCATCACTGAAACACCCAATCAGGAAAAAAGGGAAATTTCTTTTGATCAAGTGATTGTTGCTGTCGGCAGACGCGCCAATGTAAAGGGTTTTGGGCTTGAGGAAATGGGGATAACGTTAAGAAATAATGGAACGATTGAAGCCAATGACTTTTTACAAACCAATTACCCTAATATCTTTGTTTGCGGTGATGTGACAGGCCCTTATCAACTCACTCACACAGCAAGTCATCAAGCTTGGTATTGTGCGGTCAATGGGCTCTTTGGGCGTTTTAAAAAATTTAGCACCGACTATTCGGTTATTCCTTGGGCAACTTATACAGATCCAGAAGTGGCAACCGTGGGAAGAAATGAAAAAGCACTTCAAAAAGATGGTGTCGAATATGATGTCACTAAATATGGGATCGATGATCTTGATCGAGCAATCGCTGACAGTAGTGACTACGGTTTTGTGAAAGTTTTGACTGCGAAAGGAAAGGATAAAATTTTAGGCGCAACAATTGTGGGAGTGAACGCCTCAGACCTTCTTTTAGAATTTATCTCGGCCATGAAGCAAGGCTATGGGCTCAATGCCATTCTTGGAACGATTCATCCCTATCCCACCATGGGGGAGGCGAATAAGTTTGCGGCCGGTAATTGGAAAAGGGCTAACAAACCAGATGGCCTCTTAGAATGGGTTAAAAAATTTCATGACTGGGAAAGAGGTTCTTGAGTCTTATTCGGACTTTTCTTTGGGGCTAAAGTTTAAAGAGACGGAGTTTAAGCAATAGCGCAAGCCTGTTGGTTGAGGACCGTCGGGAAAAACGTGGCCAAGGTGAGCTTTACAGCGAGAACAGTGCACTTCAGTTCTTACCATGCCAAACTTAGTGTCCTTCTTTTCACCCACAACACTTTCATTGAGTGGCTTATAAAAAGAAGGCCATCCGGTACCACTTTTGTACTTTGTCTCAGAGCTGAAAAGCTCTTGTCCGCAATTTGAACAAGTGTAGGTTCCGACCTCTTTATGATCCCAGTACTGTCCGGTGAAGGCCCTCTCAGTTCCTTCCTTGCGAGTGACTTCGTACTGAACAGGTGTTAAAACTTCTTTCCAATATGCATCGGGTTTAGATTTCCAGTCTATTTTATCTGCATCAATTTCTTTTAGGTGAGGTGAGGTTTTACCAATTTGCTTATCATTGGCATCTTTTTTTAAAAAACCAAACACTGAACACCCCCCCAGTACGACTAAAAATGAACTCAGAATTATTGTGACTTTTCTCCTCATGCGAATAATATAACTGAATTTAGGATTGAGGGCGAATATTAAAGCTAGGACAAAACCTAATTTGAGGACCTTAGACGTCTATAAACCATGATGGCACTCATTAAAACGACGATTAATCCCACTAAGCCCAAAAGACCGTAGCCCATGCTGAGAACGTCTTTCAGCTTAACAAGAAAAACAATGGCAACCAAAAAGAGGGTGGAGACTTCATTCCAGATTCTTAGTTGAGTACTGGTGTAAGGAGTTAAGCCCCTTTGAAACTTCTTATAAATGACACCAAGACTTATATGATAAAGAAGAAGAAAAACAACAAAACCAAGCTTTACCATGAGCCATGGATTATCACTTAAAGGAAACCAATGATGAAGCATGGCCAATCCAAAACCAACAGTAAGGATGCAAGAAGGCCAGGTGATTCCATACCATAGCCTTTTTTGCATGATCATAAATTGGTCTTGAAGAACCTTTTTGGCGGCTTCATCTCGCTCCTCGGCTTCAGTGTAGTAAATAAAAAGACGAGGAAGATAAAAAAGCCCGGCAAACCAAGTGACGACAAAAATAATGTGAAGTGCTTTAATATATTCGTAGGGCATATTTGTTTTTAACGCTTCTTGTGCCTGTTGTCACTATTTGGAGCTTTATGAAGTTTTATATATTCAGACATGGTCAGACAGATTGGAATAAAGAGCGGCGTATTCAGGGCTCAACTGATACTCCCTTAAATAGCACCGGCATTAGTGAGGCAAAAGACCTAATCCCTCTAATGAAAGAGCTTAAACCTCAGATTATCTTTAGCAGTGATCTGAGAAGAGCTTTTGATACAGGCTCATTTATTGCAGATTCTTTAGGGATCCCCATTATAAAGGAGCCCAAGCTAAGAGAAGCAAATTTTGGTGAAGCTGAGGGCTTAACTGTGTCAGAGATCATCTCTCGCTTTGGTGAAGAAATGTGGGAAGACTTTAGGAGGGTGAATCCTAAAAATTTAGGGGCTCAATTTCCCGGCGGTGAAAGTAGGGGTGACTCAGTGGCACGAATGAGGTCTGTGATTGATATGATTAGAAAAGAAGGGAAATATAAGCGAGTCGGTATTTCCACTCATGGTGGCGTGGTTCGAAACCTCCTTCATAGTTATCTTCCCACAGATGCAAAAAGTATTGCGATTCCTAATTGTGTTACTTATCTCTTGGAATTTGAAAAAGAAAAGGCCCTCGTAAAAGGGCCTCTTTAAAAATAAGAATTTTATTTTGTTTCTAGCCTCTAAAGGTTGGAGCTCCACCAATATTTTCTTGGTAGAAACTTCCAAACTTTTCCATTTGTTTGTGAAAAGAAATCGCAAGTTCTTTGGCCTTGTCATCGTAACCTTTCTCATCTGGCCAATTTGTTTTTGGCGTAAGAAGAGAAGTTGGAACATTTCTCACTGCATGAGGAACTTCAAATCCAAAGATAGGATCTTTTTCAGTGGGCACATTATTTAAAGTATTAGCTTGAACAGTTCTAATAATTGAACGAGTTACATTAAGAGGAAATCTCTGACCAACACCATAAGGACCACCTGTCCAACCAGTGTTTACTAGCCATACTTTAATATCATGCTTGTCGAGAAGCTTGCCAAGAAGGGTAGCGTACTCAGAAGGATGACGAAGCATAAAAGGAGCGCCAAAGCAGGGAGAAAAAGTAGCAGTAGGCTCCTTAACTCCAATCTCAGTACCGGCCACTTTTGCTGTGTATCCAAGAACAAAGTAGAACATCGCTTGTTCTTTCGTAAGCTTTGCAATGGGAGGAAGAACTCCAAAAGCATCTGCACAAAGGAAGAAGATATGATTAGGGATCTTTCCTTGAGAACTTGGCTCTAGCTCTTCAATGAAATCAAGTGGGTAAGAGCAACGACCATTTTCTGTGAGGTCATTATTATAAAAATCTGGCTCACCAGTTTTAGGAGTGAGGATAACATTTTCTAGGATGGCGCCAAATGTAGAGGCGGCTTTATAGATCTCAGGCTCTCCCGAACGAGAAAGCTTGTAAGTCTTTGCATAACATCCGCCCTCAAAATTAAAAAGACCGTCATCAGAAAGGCCATGCTCATCATCTCCAATGAGGTAGGTACCTTCGTCAGTTGAAAGAGTCGTTTTTCCAGTACCAGAAAGACCAAAGAATACTGAAGTGTCACCGCTTTCAAGTCTGTTTGCTCCCGCATGCATGGGAAGAACTTGTCTTTCAGGAAGGATATAATTCATCACACAGAACATACTCTTTTTGATTTCTCCTGCGTAAAAAGAACCAACGATTATAGTTGTGTTGGTGTCAAAGCAAGTTGTGATGACCGTTCCTGACTTTGTTCCAAATTCAGAAGGATCAACTTCAAGGTCTGGAGCATGAAGGATGGTGAAATCCTTGTTTGTCATTTCATTAATAGGGTAACGAAAGAGATACTTGGAGAAGAGTGAGTGCTGTGGACGGTTGGTGATCGTTCTTATCCCAATATTGTGCTCTTTGTGAGCACCAACACTTCTGTGGGTAATAAAAAGATCGCGGTCACCGTTAAGGTGATGAATCACTTTTTCTTTGAGGCGAGCAAAGGTATCGGGAGTCATTTCATGAAGACCATTGTCCCACCAAATAGAATTTTCAGTTGTTGGTGATTTAACAACATACTTATCACCAGCAGAGCGGCCGGTGTGCTTGCCAGTTTCAACCCTGAGAGCACCATGTTTACTAAGAGTTCCTTCGCCACTAAGAATGGCCTGCTCCACTAAGGTATTAAGGGGTGCATCTACAAAGACTTTCTTTGGACTTCTTTCTAATTTAAGTCCAAGGTTTTCATAAAAAGAGTTATTCATGAGGCCTCTCTCGTTTGAAATTTTTGGCGCATAGCCGTTGGGATTTATCTAGACCCCTGCAGTTTAAAACAGCGAGTAAGACGTGCCAATAGAAGATTGCGAATATTCGTTAAAAAGAAGGCTTATTGCACTGAGGCAAGCAGGGGATTTTTAGATTGGATTTCTTGATTTGTGGCGTCCCATAAGTTTTCGCGATAACGCAAAGCTTGAATGCCAGCGTATTGAGCACGCAAAATCTTTGTGTCATTCCCAGAGCAAATTTCATTGAGGCATTTTAAGGCAAGAGGACCGTGGTGATCACCATCGACTTCTATGTGCCTCTCGAAATAATAGGTGAGGGTAGGACAGTGGACGTTTTTATTCTTAAGGACATTGAGAATGCTTTGAAATACCTCGGGCAAAAGTTTTTCTCTTCCATAAAAGAAGGCGGCCGCAACTTCTTCAACCCGACCATTCTTGGCCATATCTAAGTTGAATTCGACAAAGGGTTTTACAGATAAGGGAAGATGGTCCGTATTAAGTGTTTCGATGAATTTTAGAATGGGAGATGTGTTGGCACCAACTTCTTTCATGGCCTTGAGGTATAACTCAAAATGGCTACATGGATTTCCATCTTGGTCGAAGTCACTTTCTTCCCCTAGAACGATTTCATTGATCATTCTCACAACATCACTTGAGTAGCCACTAGGACGCCATGGAACTTGAGTACAGGTCAACTTGACCTGCAGTGATTTGAGAAGAGACATGAAGTCCCAGACCGCAAAAATATGGTTTTCCATAAAAACGCGGATGTTTTCCACTGAATTAAGTTGTGAGTAAACCTTGTGATTAACTAGGGACCTATGATGATTTGCAATAATTTTTTCCATTTTCAAAATTTAGCAAACACTTTCATGCGGCGCTAGGGTTTTTTAAATACGTGTAACGTTTTTTGCCTCTAAACCCCTATAAAATTAATAGAAATAGAGTCTGGGGTTTCTTTCGTTTCCTCCTATCTAATTTAGTTTATTGATTATGAAGTGTATGAATAATATTATTGACTCCGTACCATAGTACGGAGTGTATATTATGAATATGAAAGAATCACTAACAATCGGTAAATTGGCAGATGCTTCAGATGTAAGCGTCGAGACAGTTCGCTTTTATGAAAGAAAAGGCATTTTAAAACAGCCTAAAAAGCAAGGTGCTTTCAGGTATTATCCTGACGAGTATATTACACGAATTCGCTTCATTAAAAGATCACAAGAGCTGGGTTTTACCTTAAAAGAAACAAAAGAGCTTTTGGATCTGAAAATCAAAAATCAGGCAAAATGTAATGATGTCCTATCTCGCACAGAAGAGAAGGTAATAGAGATAAACCAAAAAATAAGTGACCTTAAAAAAATGAAAAAGTCCCTAGAGGGGTTGGTCAACTGCTGCACTGATACGAATCAACCACTGAGTGACTGCCCCATTCTTGAATGTTTTATGGATAAGAAGGAAAAATAAATGAAAAAAAACGTACTTTTTCTATGCACAGGAAACTCCTGTCGCTCACAAATGGCAGAAGGCTGGGGCAATGCCTTAAAGGGAGAATCTTTCAATTTTTACTCTGCTGGAACTAGAAAGCATGGATTAAACCCACGTGCGATCAAGGTGATGCAAGAAAGAGACGTTGATATAAGCCATCATCAATCAAATACAGCGGAGGAGCTGCCAGAGGTAAAGATGGATTTTGTATTCACTGTTTGCTCTGATGCTCATGAAAATTGTCCTTTTTTCCCCGGAGGAAAGATTATTCATGTTGCGTTTGATGATCCTCCCAGACTTACTAAGGAAATGATTAATGAGGAAGAAATTTTGTCAGTCTATCGCCGAATTCGTGATGAGATTAAAAATATGGTTTTAGATTTAGAGGAATATATGGAAGGTAAGAAATGAGCAGTGAATCTGAAAAAATGGGATTTTTTGAGAGGTATTTAAGTCTTTGGGTAGCATTTTGTATTGTTGGAGGGATTACCCTAGGTAAGGTTCTTGGAGATTCCATATCCGTTTTTAGCAATATGAGTATTGCTACAGTCAATATCCCTGTCGCTGTTTTAGTTTGGCTTATGATTTTTCCTATGATGGTTCAAATTGATTTTGGCTCCATAAAAGACGTTGGGAAAAACCCAAAGGGTCTTGCTTTAACTTTGGTAATAAATTGGCTTATCAAACCTTTTACCATGGCTTTTTTTGCATGGATTTTCTTTCATAAACTCTATTCGGCATATTTAACTCCAGAGCTTGCTCAAGAATATATTGCCGGTGCAATCCTCTTGGGTGCGGCTCCTTGTACGGCCATGGTTTTTGTATGGTCTTACCTTACAAAGGGCGATCCTGAATATACACTTGTTCAAGTGGCAATCAATGACCTTGTTTTACTTATGGCATTTATCCCTATCGTAAAATTTCTCTTGGGAGTTAGCAATGTCTCCATTCCTTTTGATACTTTGATTTCTTCTGTTGTGATTTTTGTCGTGATTCCTCTTGTCGCAGGATATTTAGCAAATAGAGTTTTGATTAAGTCTCATGGTGAAAAGTGGTTTAAGGAAGTATTCTTGGCAAAGCTTAAGCCTGTCTCAATCATTGCATTACTAACAACTTTAGTACTTCTTTTTGCCTTTCAAGGAGAGAAAATCTTAGCAAACCCACTCCATATCTTTTTAATTGCTATTCCTCTAACCATTCAAACTTATTTTATCTTCTTCCTTGCATGGGGGATCGGTAAGAAAATGAACCTTCCCCATTGCGTATTAAGTCCAGGCTCTATGATTGGTGCGAGTAACTTTTTTGAACTTGCCGTGGCCGTAGCGATTGCTCTTTTTGGACTCAATTCTGGAGCCGCTCTTGCTACAGTCGTAGGGGTACTTATCGAAGTACCTGTAATGCTTAGTCTTGTGAAGATCGCAAATAGATGGAAATATTGATAGATTACTTTGAGTTAGAGAGTCAATTATGAGTAAGATCTTAATCGGAGAGAAAGATGATTCAAGCGGTTGGTGATATTTCAATAGAACATCAGGATTTAGTTAAAAAAG
>JASBRV010000083.1 GCA_030149295.1 Bacteriovoracales bacterium
TGCTGTCATCTGAATGTCCACAGGACATTCATGCCGCACTCGCCTGCCCAAAGCCACCACATTTATCTTCGTTTTTTTCTGTTTGGTTTTTGAATTCATCACAAATTATCTTTTTACTTGGTTGGCGCATAAGTGGACTGAGGTGCTGTGATTTACTGAAGAAATCAGAGGTATAAACTGACTTCAATTGTATTCCACAGAGTTGCACCATAAACTAAGAGCATGAAAATTATAATCTCCCTTTTTCTTGCAATTACCTTCATTTCTCTCACTCAAGCAGATTCACTCATACCCAAAAATTTTGAGGTGCTTACTTTTAGTAGCATTAAGCCAAATGTTGTTGCGTTTCACGACAAAGAAATCAAAATCACCGTTGAAGGTTCGGCGAGCCCACTTATTTACCCATTGAAAAAACCAAAAATGTTTAAGAGAGTTTCTCTCAAAGGAAAGATCAAAGGAAAATTAAATCTACCCTCCCCAAAGAAAATTAACCAAGGGGACAAGGGAGCAGATGATTTTACCTTTCGCCTTGGGCTCGTCACAGAAGGGAAAAAGACCCTTAATTTTTTTCAAAGAGCGATTGCTCCCTCCTGGATCACAAAATTATATTCCTTAGGGAAAAAGGCTAGAGCTTCAGGAATAAAGGAAATCGTCTTTTATAATGTGGTTCAAGAAAAAAGCCTTTTAGGTAAGGAAAGAGAGCATCCAATAAGTGAACTTTTGAAAGAAAAATTTATTATCGCTCCCAATAAAGAGGGAGAATTTGAAATGACTCTTACTGAAAAAGATCTACCAGATGAAAATATTGTCGCTCTTTGGATTAGCTGTGATGGCGATGACACCAAGAGCTCTTACGAGATTAGTCTTAGTGATATCACATTCGTTCCTCTGCCATCGACTCCTTAAATTTCGTTATGGCCATATCGGCCACAGGAAAACATAGAGTATAACCATTTTTATAAAATCCTCCGATGAGGAGATGGTTTTTTTTCTGAAATTTAAGAAAAGGCATTCTTTTACTTGCTTTAGTTCTTAAACCGGTTTTAATCGTAGCCTTTCTGATATCCAGTATTTTAGACCACTTCTTATCCAGTTTAACAAATGAACTTATTTGCTCTTTTAAATCCTCTAAACAGGGGGCCCGAACTTCTGTTTTCTCACTACTTCCCCCGAGGATAAGCTTAGAGAAATGATGATGATATATAAGATTATGCCCATCGATGGTCATAACCCAAGAGTTGCCATTCTCCTCTTTATAATCCCATTCCAAGAAGTGACCAGGGACAACTTTAAAATTTTCTTTAATCTCACAATGATCCTTGATTCCTGAACCTCGAGCATCAAAACAGAAGTCATATTCATAAGAATCTTTAAGCCCATAGGCGATACCATTTTCTACTGCGCTTACGATGTCGCTGCACCATCTAATATTACCAAAACGAGTTAGACTCTCCTGCCACCATGAAAGAAACACCGGGGGATAAAAGATATGGGCCTTTTCTTCAAAAGTAATCAAATCTCTTACCTGAGAAATGGATTCTCCAAAGCGACGAACCATCTTCTCTTTATCCCAACTAAAATGCTTCCTATTGACTTGGCAAACCCCCATGGGATTTTTCTTCCTTAGAAAATTTAAACAATCAAAATAAGATTCATAGAGAAGATCGCCCAGGGGTGAGATACCTTGCTCGACACCCATCAGCGCAACTAAAGCCGTTGAATTGACAGCACAACTATCAAAAGGGGAAATGAACTCAGGGCCAACACAAGTAATTTCCAACGCCTTAAATGAAGGAAGAGAGCGCTTTGCTGTTAATTTTTCAATAATGGCCAGGGCGGCCATACCACGGCCAAGGACAAGAACTTTCAATAACCAACCTTTATTAAAGATTCCTTGGCAGCTTAGCCCATTTTTTCTAAAATTTCTCCTCGATCAACGAACTTTAAACAACCCGGAGAACCCTTAATGACACAAAAGGTCATCGAAGCTGAAGCTGCTAAATATGCTGCCATCACCACTCAAATCAATGCGCGCCAAGTTGCAGCGACTCTCAATCTTCTTCTTATTGAAGACTGTACCGTCCCTTTTATTACACGCTACCGTAAAGAAGCAACAGGTGGGCTAGATGAAGAGCAAATTCGGGCCATAAGTGACGCCTATGAAGAATATATCGAAAGAGAAAAAAGAAGAGCCTATATATTAGAAACTCTAGAAAAAATGGAAGTCTTAACACCTGAACTTAAAAAGAAAGTGATTGAAGCGCAAAGCCTCAACCAATTAGAAGATCTTTACGCCCCTTATAAATCCAAAAAGAAAACCAAGGGTCAACTGGCTTCTGAGGCCGGACTTCTCCCTTTGGCCGAGCATATTCTAAAAGGTGAAATTTCCCTCGAGGAGTTACAAAAGAAAGAAAATGACTACCTTAATCCTGAGAAGAAATTTGCCACATGGGATGACTGTTTAAAAGGAACACAAGCCATTCTCATGGAAAGATTTGCCCATGATACTGAAATCAAAGAAACCCTACGAAAGGACTACTGGAAAGAGGCGTCTCTAGTATCAACAAAGAGAAAAGATGCGGAAAAAGTCAAAGACTGGGAAAAGTTTAAAGATTATTTTGAGTTTTCTCAACCCATTAAAGATCTCACAAATCCAAAAGCTGCCCACCGTTTTCTTGCGGTGAGGAGAGGCATGACTCTTAAGATTTTAAAAGTTGATGTTTCCTACCCTCAAGAGTCTGTTGTCGCTCTTATTAAGAGTCGCCACTTCTCTCATGGTGGTAAAAATGAAGACTTCCTTATTAAGACAGCAACAAAAGCAACTACCCTGGCCATTCATCCCTCCATGGATCTTGAAGTTAAATCAGAGTTAAAAAAAGTAAGTGATGAAGGGGCTATTGACGTTTTTAATGTTAATTTGAAAAACCTATTACTTCAGCCCTACTTAGGGGCAAAGACTGTGCTCGCCCTTGATCCTGGTGTGCGCACGGGTTGTAAAACGGTAGTGGTAGATAAAACGGGTAAACTTCTGTTTGATACCGTTATATATCCTCACGAACCTCAAAATGACATCAAAGGTTCTCAGACAGTTATAGAGCGCTTAATTGATCATTATAACGTCGAATACCTTGCTATTGGTAATGGAACCTATGGAAGAGAGACACTACACTTTATTGAAGAATATATTGCTCAAGTCAAAGAAGACAAGGTGAAGGCGACTTTGGTTAATGAATCGGGTGCCTCTATTTATTCCGCTTCAGAGATTGCCAAAAAGGAATTCCCCGACAAAGACGCCACTGTAAGAGGTGCTGTAAGTATCGCCCGTCGCTTTCAAGACCCACTGGCGGAGCTTGTAAAAATTGATCCTAAGTCAATTGGCGTTGGTCAGTACCAACACGATGTTAATCAAAGTAAACTCAAAAAAAGTCTCATGGGTGTCGTAGAATCCTGTGTGAACTTTGTGGGTGTCGATTTAAATACGGCATCGGCTCCCCTTTTAAGTTATGTTTCTGGTATTGGACCGAGTGTCGCTGGAAATATCGTCAAAAAAAGAGAAGAAGTTGGTGGTTTTAAGAAGAGGGAAGAGCTCCTTAAAGTAAGTCGCTTTAGCCAAAAGATCTTTGAGCAATCTGGTGGTTTCCTTCGCATTTATAATGGCGAACACCCCCTGGATAGTACTTTTATTCACCCTGAGCAATATCCTGTTTTAGAGAAATGGACGAAAGAACAAAAAGTTTCCCTCAAAGATCTAGTAGAAGATAGGGAGATTATTGGAAGGCTAGAAAGAGATACTGAATTAAAAGAGAAAATTGGAGAATTCACCCACAAAGACATCGTGACAGCTCTCAAAGCGCCCTCCCAAGACCCAAGAACAGAATTTAAATCCACTGAATTTAAAAAAGGTATTAGAAAACTAACCGACCTAGAACCAGGCAATTGGTACACAGGAATTGTCACCAATATCACCCAGTTTGGGGCCTTCGTGGATATCGGCATTAAAGAAAATGGCCTAGTCCACGTTTCTGAAATGGCAGACCATTTTGTCTCCAATGCTCTTGAGGTATTAAAAGTTGGTCAAGAGGTCAAAGCTAGAGTCAAAGAACTAGATGTTGAGCGTGGTCGTATCTCTCTTTCTCTAAAAACAGGCGAATCCATTCCTAAATCAAAGACCAGCTCCAGCAAGGGGTCAAAAGGAAAACCTAGAAATGGGACCAAAGAAGATCGCAAGCTGAAAAACAATGCTTTTGCTTCTTTAAAGAACTTTAAAGTCTAAGTTACCTATTAAGCACCTAAGGTCCTTATAAAAGAAAGATAATTGACGTCTTTTTTAAAGGCCTTAAGACTGAGCCAAGCAAAGACAAGACTAATGACAAAAGGAATGGCAAAAGACACACCCAGGCCAAAGGCAGTTATTTTGACAGGAATTTTTCGATCGACAAATACGGCCGGCATAATATTAAATCCGTATTGATCCAAGAAATAAAGAAGAGCTAGTCCCAATAGAAGGCCAGCTACAACACTGAAGAAAGTCAGCATGACCAAAAAGGCCTTTGTACTCTTAAAGACCGAAGCCTCAGATATGCCGAGAACCCAAAAACTGGCCAAATCCACTCTAATTTTATTGAAGAAGACAAGAAGCCCACTCGTAATGGCTAAAGAAACCAACAAAGTCATGGCCGCAAAGAGAAAAACCATGACTGTAGTCTCAAGTCCAAGGGCCCATACCAAAGTCGAATTCAATTTTTCCCAAGAGTGAAGTTCACTCCCCTTTGGCCCATGTTCTTTAATAAGAGAGAGAATCGTATCTTCATCAAATTGACCGAAAAGTCGTATTTTATTAACCACCCTTTCACCCAAAATGGCCTGAATTCGAATGAGTTTCGCCCAACCATGAAAATCGTCTATTTCAGGAACGTCAGTGCTCACTAAATAATCGACCTCAAGCGAAGACATCCTAGGCACACCACCAATAAAACTATCTAGATGAGCGGGAGACATAAGCCTGACCAAGTCTCCCACACCTGCATTGATCTGATAGGCCAAGGCCCTAGGAAGAACAAGCTCACGAAAATCATTCTCTCTTAAAAAGTGAGGGGTTTTTGAGTCAAGCTCAACCCCGTGAATAATGATTGGCGCATAGAACTGGCCGTACTTTACCAAAAGCTCCAATTCTAGCTCAGAACTCGCAAACTCAACTTCCCTATTAAGTTTCTTAACAAACTCTTTAATTTTATTTTGATGAGTATTAGGGAAGCTTATCACCCCGTGGCCACTCACCTTTTTAGAACGGCTAATAAGCTTTTCTTGAAGACCTCCCATGGTACTTTGTAGGACCAAAAGAGCAAAACTTGAAATGATAAGACCTAAGACAGCGATAAAAAGTAATCGCTGTCTCGTTTTGGCATGAAGGAGATAAGAAAAGAAGTATTTTACAAAAGACCAGTTCACTTCAAATAAACTTAAAGGTCATAAAACTTTCTTTTATCACTCACTAACTTCTTTAAAAAATCAGAGGGGGCGTAGCGATCCTTATCAACACTTCCTTGAAATTTTTCAATGGCACTAAGAATTCGATCTAGGCCTTCACTATCCGCGTAACGCAATAGTCCTCCTCTAAAAGGAGGAAAGCCAATCCCAAAAATAAGACCAAGGTCAACATCACCTGGGGTTTCCACAATCTTTTCATCCAATATAATCGCCGCTTCATTAATCATAGGGAGAACTACCCTCATTTGAATTTCACTTTCGCTCATGGATTTTTTAGAAGTGGGAAGAAGCCCTTGTGCCGTTTCATTAGCACCGGAAACTTTTCCATTTTCATCATAATTATAAAAACCTTTATTAGACTTTCTTCCAAGTAGACCTTGCTCCACCATTTTTGCAGAAAGACCTGAGGATTTTGCTCGATCCCCCAGTCCATCATGAAGGATTTTTGCCACTTTCACGGCAACATCAATACCGACTTCATCCAGAAGTCGACAAGGACCCATGGGAAAACCAAAGTTTAAGCAGGCTTCATCCAAATCCTTCATAGAAACGCCTTCTTCCAAAAGGTAGCCCGCCTCATTCAAAAATGGCATCAAGATTCTATTCACAAGAAAACCAGGTCCATCTTTGACAATAACGGGAGTCTTCTTCACTTTTAATACCCACTTATGAAGAGCTTCTACCGTTTCTGGAGCTACCTTAGAGTGAGTAATGATTTCCACCAAGGGCATACGATGAACAGGATTAAAAAAGTGAAGTCCCGCAAAACGATCAGGAATTTCTAGAGCACTTGCCATTTCCTCCACACTTAAAGAGGAGGTATTTGAAGTGATAAGAGCATCTTTTCTAAGATGCTTCTCAGTCTCACTAAAGACCTTTTTCTTGATGTCCATATTTTCGACGATGGCCTCAATAAGAAGATCTACTTTTTGAAAGCCACTGAAATCAGTTTGGCAACCAATCGAGCGCATTTTTCTTTCAAAATCATCACGAGACAACTTCTTTCTTTTGAGCGCACCACTAAAATTACTTGATGCTTGCTTTAAGCCCAATTCAAGCGCTTCCTGGTTAAGGTCTTTCATAATAGGGGCCATATCGTTATCGGCCATCAACCAAGCAATCCCACCACCCATGGTACCAGCACCCAAACAGGCTCCGCGATCAAGCTTTGGAACTTCTCCCTCACCTTTAGGCCCAGGAAACTTTTTAACTTTCTCCGTCATCCAATAGATGTGCTGAAGGTTCTTTGATTGTTCGCCGACACAGAGCTCTCCAAAAGCTTGGGCCTCACTAGAGAGATAACTAGAACGACTTTTCATCATTCCGGCTTCCATAGTATCGAGTATCTTAAGTGGTGCCTGATAAAAACCTTTGGTTTTCTTTAAAACACTCTCCCTTGCCTTTTGGAAAATAATTTTACGACTTAAAAAATTATCTTGAGCAAAATCAGTGAGAGTTTCTTTAAGACCGTCTTTTTTGAAACCACCTTTTTTAAGATGGTTTTTAGCCAACTCAACGATTTTCTCTTTCGGATATGTCTCGACAACAAGTCCCATTTTCTTTGCTTTACGCGCTTTGACCGTTTTTCCTGTGAGGATTAGATCGAGTGCTGCTGGAAGTCCGATTCTTTTTGGCATACGAAATGTGCCACCGAAGCCGGGGATAAGACCAAGTTTGACTTCAGGAAGACCCATCATTGAGCTCTTATCATCACTCATCAAAATGGTATCACAACTTAAGCTAAACTCTGTACCTCCTCCAAGACATACTCCATGCACACAGGCCACTGTGGGAAAAGGAAGATCTTCAATTTTATTAAAAATACTCTGGCCGGCTTCTGCACCTTGGGCACCATCTGCTTCTGTTTTCATGGCACTAATGAGACTAATATCTGCTCCCGCTAGAAAACATCGCTCTTTGTGAGTAAAGAATATGGCGCCTTTGAGAGATTTCTTATCCTTGGTAAGCTCATCTGCAATCGCATCAAGCTCTCGCAAGGTTTCCTCATCAAGAATGGTCATGGACTTTTCGTTATTATAACCAAAACCAATATAAGCTATTTGATCAGTAACTTCGTAACTTATTTTTTTCGTTTCTAAACTCATTCTTTCCCTCTCCCTACTTCATGAGGTTTTCGATAATCACAGCACCACCTTGTCCACCACCAATACAAAGAGAAGCGATACCATATTTAGCCTTTCTTCTTTTTAACTCATGGGCAAGAGTGACGACTAGTCGGCTACCGGTGGAACCAACGGGGTGTCCAATAGCAATAGCACCACCATTAACATTAAATTTTTCATCAGGAATTTCACCCCATACCTTTTCGACACCAAAACGAGCCGCTGCCTCTTTGTCTTTAAATGCCTTTTGAACGGCAATAACTTGAGCTGCAAAGGCTTCGTTGATTTCAATTAAATCCATGTCCTCTAAAGTCATATTTGCCCTTTTAAAGACACCATCCATGGCAAGTAGCGGACCCATGCCCATTCTCTCCGGCTCAAGTCCATGGAAATGATAATCAACAATCTTCGCCATGGGCTCTAGATCATATTTTTTAAGAGCTTCTTCACTAACAAGAAGTAAAGCTGAGCCACCATCTGTAATAGGACAAGCATTACCGACAGTTACACTCCCTGCTTTTCTATCAAAATAAGGCCTGAGTTTTGCCAGTTTCTCAACAGAGCTGCCAGCTCGTGGACCAATGTCTTGAGAAAGAAGTTTATTAAGTTTTGATCCCACAGCTAGGGGAAGAATTTCATCTTGCCACCTTCCCTCTTCTTGAGCGGCTAAAGCGAGGTTATGAGATCGCACAGCGAATTCATCTTGTTCTTCGCGGCTTATTCCAAACTCCCTAGCAAGGATTTCTGCTGTTTGCCCCATATTTAAACCGCAAAAGGGATCAGTGAGCCCCTGTTCAAGAGCAATAATAGGACTTAGATAAGGGGGCCGAAATTGAGTAATGGCCTTAAGCTTGTCTCCTACGCTTTTTGCCTTCATGACATCGATAAAGAGCTCCGTCATTTCCTCTGAATAAATCAGAGGTATTTGACTCATACTTTCTACCCCTCCGACGGCAATCACTTCGCTGCGACCACTGGCTATTTTTAAGAAACCCTGGCTAACGGCCTCAAGTCCAGAGGCGCAATTTCTATGAACAGTGTAACCACTCGTTTGCTTATCTAAACCTGCTTCTAGTGCGATAACACGTCCAATATTGGGATACTTGGCAGGGTTACCAACATTACCAATAATCACTTCATCTACATCAGTGGGAGCTATTCCTGCGTTATCAACAAGGTGTCTAATAAGATAAGAGCCTAAATAAGGGGCAGCGACATCTTTAAGGTCCGTGCCGGCCTTAGCATGAGGACTTCTTTTGGCCCCGACAATATAGACAGGATTCATAGTTGCACTCCTTTGCAATAAAGAATTCCTATCAATAATAATCTATGTCCCTAGGTTTTCAAAGGACAACCGTGCGGAAAAAAAAAGGCTCCTATATATAGGAGCCTTGCGTAATTTTGATTTTAATTTTTTATTAAAACTTAATAAGAAAACCAACATTCAATGCGGCAATATCACTTTGCTCAAGAGCATTTCCATACTGATCAAGTCGGTCTTTGTAAGCATCTACACTTGGGTTAACAACCACTTGATTGACATCTCTATCATCAAAACCAGAGCTAATGGCACGCTGATAAGTAAAATCAATATTGAGACCTAAGTTTTTAGCAAAAGCAAACTCAACACCCACAGATCCGCTACCAGTTACATTGTTACCTGTTGCTTCAATATCTTCACCGTTATAAGTTTGGTCATAGGAAAGGTCCATTCTATTGTACCCGAGTCCAAGACCTACGTAAGGACGAATTGAAGAATCAGTAATGATAAAAAACTTACCATTAAGATTCAGGTTTAAGTTTCTTACCGCAACCTCTTGCTCAATTGTTCTATTTCCTGAGAAGAAAAAGCCTTCATTAATAGAATCAGTGAAATCAAGAGTTGTATAAGTAGCCCCGATACCAACTCTAAAATTATTCGTGACTTCGTTTTCAAAAGTTAAGCCTACATTAACAGCAGATTCGAAAGAGTCGATTTGATCACCATTAAATTGTTTAATACCAAAATAAGGAATTACTGCATTCTTATATTCAGTCTCTTCAACTGGTGCTGGAGCAATGATCGCTTGAGGTGCAGCCTGAACAACTTGAACACTATCAGTTGTTTCCATGTCGGCATCATCTAAAGCCTGCATATTTCCCTGAAAAGCTTTTTGAAGTTTATTTGAAAGTTCTTTCTCTTGCTTAATACGAATATCTTCAATTTTCTTTTGAACCATTTCTTCGTTTTGGGCCTCAAGACGTTTTCTCATTTTTTCAATACGATCAGCAGCGGATTCACGTCTAAATGTGCCGTCGATATCAATTCTTTCAGAGTTGAGAATTTCTTCAGTCTCTGAAACCAACATGTCTTGGGCAAGTACTGAAGTTGAGCACAAGAGAGTTGCGGCCAAAATGGTTTTTAATTCTCTAGTCATCAATGCTTTCATAATAAAGTCTCCTTGGGGGCATGGTCGTGTTTCCACCACCAACCTTAACGCATATAGCAATAATTCAGAATTCTTATAGCAGATTTGCGCTTTCAGGGGAAAGGAACGCGCTGCATCGTGTAAGGTTTACAACAGCTCTCTGTTAAGTCATTGAAATTTAATGCTATCTACGGAGGTTAAAATAGCGAAAATTAGGGTCTGTTGTACCAAATCCTGACAGGACCCTCGTGATTGAACAACCAAGAGACCTATCTTCTGGCGGGCAAGGGTTTTGTGAAGACAAAATTCTATCTCTCACATTTCCCAAAACGGTAAAAATGACAAACGCCATAGTGGCAACCAAGAGAATATACTCGACGCTCGTTTGTCCCGATTCATTTGTCTTCATAGCAATAGTTTAACAGAATTCTTTATGCCTGTTTACTGTGATCTCGCAATTCTAAAAGTTGACCAAAAAGACCGAGTGGGCATCCTTTTAAAGGTCCAAAGTAAGAAACATTCTTAAGCTTCTTTTTCAAAAAGGGGCTTGAATAATCAAAGAGCTTAACATCTTTCACTTGAGGAAGTGAGGAAGCTTTAAAGGTGTAGCTTTGGTCCAAATAAACCTCTTTTCCCATTTTCAAATCAACCGAGCCTAACTTTTCCCTAATTCCGGGTAACCACTCATCCACTTCGCTCTTAAGCTGCTCTTCTAAGCCTGCTTTAATAAAAGGTAATTTTGATCCCGGCTTTTCTCTATAGAGAACCTGCCCAATGATTTTTTGTTCATTTACATAAGCGCGCCAAAAAGGAGCATCAGTTCCCATCGCACTCGTGTCGGCCCAGAAAAACCATTGATCATTAAGCCCTGTAATTCTTAAGTCCTCACATCCAATTTCAAAATGAATAGATTGGTAGCGATCCCAATGATGAACGACTTTTAGGGGAAGACCTTTGGGTATTGAGCCCAGAAAGGATATTTTATGGGGATGAATAATACCTTCATAGCTAGCGAGCTCCATAGACCAGGGAACACTTTTATAGAACTTCCACTCTCTCACTTGCGTCCCTTTAAAATGGCCTCCTTTTTCAACAAAAACCTCTGATAGGTCTTTTGTTAGCTCTTCCTCTTTCAGGCAGTAATGAGGAGATAAAAGGCATATAAAGAAGTGAAACAACTCCACACTTGAAGCTGATGAGGTAAACCTCTTATGAAACAAACTCCTCGCAAAATAAAGAAATTGGCCACCTTCTTTTTCATTTTTTTTAATAGCATTTTTAAAGAGATAAAACGTATCTTTAATAATCTCAGGACTTTGACCTAGAAGAAACTCAATCGTGCTGTTCTCTAAACCTTTAAAGCGAAAGCCATTTTTCCCAAGACGCTTAGTCAATTGATCAAAGTCATCTTTAAACTTTTCATCCACCCCTTGTGTTTTCATAAAATCGTCAAAGGGGAATAAAAGTGGAAACTTGCGATACAGCTCTCTTAAATTATCCCAACTACTACCACCCAGTAAGACACTGCGTGATCCTATTCGCAATTGATATGGCCTTAAACTGACGTAATCCTCAATACGGCTGAGGCACTTAATCTCCATATCTTTGCCCCAAGTCTTTAGGAAAGCAAGATCTAGCTTGGTCAAACCAAAGCTAAAGAGGTCACCATATTCTAATCTTTCGTCATCTAAAATAAGGACACTATTTTTCTCTCTCAGGAGTTCAATACCGAGGAGAAAACTTAAATAACTGCGACCGATGACTGCACGACTATAGTGTTTTTGTAACATCCCCGTTACCCGTTTACTAATTCTTCCAAAAGATCTTGATGCTTTTGAAGGATATTTTCCTTCTCTTTAGGATCAGGTGCTTTTCCTCGACCCTCTTGAGATTTAAGAATAGAATAAAGTGAGTCTAGCTCCCTGACAATGTGCAATTTTTGAGGATTTGTATCCAAAATAAAGTCTGCTTCTGTGGATCGATGAGTTTTGGGACCACAGAAAATTTGTTCACAACCCCAATAAGGTTCAAGCAGGCTATGAACACTACGCCCATGGCCACCGCCTACAAAAGCATGACCAAAAAAAGGATAAATCTCACATAGGAGACCTGGAACCTGGCAAAGGACAACATTTCCCTCTCCTTTTAAGCCCAGATGATTCCAGTGGCTTATATTAACGCCCTCTAAATTATTAAAGAAACTTTCAATTCTCTCCCATTCCCCTCCTTTAAGTTTATGAGGAGCTACAAAAAGAAAAAGTTCTCTTTCTCTTAAATCCTTTATCAAATCTTCATTAATCAGGTCCATTTCATTGTACCAAAAACTTCCCAAAATTAGACGTCTCTCACGTGGGTAGTTTTCGATTAAACCTTCAAAGGATTGAAAGCAGTGAGTTTTATGAAGATTCGATTTTAACATTTGCCTACGAATTATTTGTCCATGACGAAAATCAAATTGCACTAGCTTTTGATAATCTTCGAGACCAATTCTTCGAAATTTCTCTTCGTCTTGTGGACTCGCAGCAAAAAGTAAATCAAAAACGCGATAAATTTGCAGCATTATTTGCTTTTTAATAAAGTGGGCTTCTAGATTTTTTCCTTTTAACGTAGCGCTCATCAAAATAGAACGAGAGCAATTAAAGGCCACCAGAAGTAGTTCAAGAAAAAAGTCATATCGAACCATAATAAAGGTATCTGGGGTTTCTAAGGAAAAAAGACTAAACCTCCCAAAAGGCAAGATGTTGGTGAGCGGTATTACCGATACCGTCACATTTTCAACTTGATCCAAAATAGGAATTTTCTTCTCAAGACTCTCCGAAGTGATTAACAACAAAATTTGATCTTTCTTATTTGCCTCAAGATATGGAAGAACCTGCTCTAGTTCTCCTTCACTACTGACATGAATCCAAACATGATATTTTCCCTTTTTTAGAGGATAACGCCTTTCAAAGCTTCGCCTCCTCCTGAGTCTTGCACTCAGGTAATAAAAAAGTATAAGCAAAAATGAGCCCAAACTATAGCGAATAAAGGCGAAAAAATACCATTTCATTGCTAAAATGTACCACTTCTAGGCAAGAATTGCAGTGACAAACCTCTCTAAGGTGCAGAGCTCACCTTATTCATCTTAAAAACCGAATAAAACAACGAAGGTCAATTGATTTCTTAGGAGTGAGAAAATGACCGATTCGATTGATTGGAATGATGATTTATTAGTGGAGCTAGAATTACTAAAAGCACCAAAAAACTGGGGCGAAATCACTGGTCCGTTTTTTCATCTTCAATTACCGGATTCTTCTCCCATTGGACCCTTTCACGCAAAAAAGCTGAAAGAGTTCGCAACAAATATCAACTTTCCTCCAGCAACAATGGTGCGAGATGCAAAAGGCATAGGCACATGGATTTCCTTTTATGAGCACCCTTTTTTTCAAAGAAGAAAACCCCAGGTGGTTGGCGATGACAATATAGAGGATGCTGGTGAATCTTTTTTCTTACTGATCGAAGGTTCAAAACTTGGCCCTTTTACAATCTCAGAAGTAAGAAAAATGCTAGCAGAAAAAGAAGCCCTTCTCACGGATCACGCAAGCCTAGATGGGATTCATTGGCAAAAGCTCCACCAAATGAATGAATTTGACCGCAGAGAACACACTCAAAGCTCTCTACCAGAGAGTCCTGGCTGGGAAATATTCAAAGAAAGTAATGCTGAGACTCAGGCTAGTTTAGATAACCCAGACATAGAAACAGGGGCTCTCGCCTCTTTAGCATTTTTAGAAAACGTTAAATCTGGAAAATCTCCTATAAAAGAAAGTGACCTCCAACAAAATGAAAGCTCTACAAAAGGAGAGTTTCAAGAAGCAGAAGTCATTCCTTTTTCAAAGGATATTGAGCAAAAAAAGCAAGGGCCAGAAGAAGTAAAAAGTAGCAATGGGCTACAGTATGGCACCTATGGACTCATTGCCTTTTTGCTTATGGGCTCTGCCTTTTTCTTTTTTAATCATAACGAATCAGCAGTTAAGCTAGCCGACAAACAAGTCACAGAAGATACCTCCACCAATAGCTCAAGCAGTAAACTTGGTAGAAAAGCAAAAGATCGCACCTACAGAGCCCCTCGGTTAAAGGCTAAGGTTAAACCCAGAAGCCGAAGGCCTGCCAGCATCACTGATACAGATTCGTTTGACGAGGGATCAAAAAGAAGACTTCAAGATAGCGCTTATGAAGATAGTTACCCAGCAGAAGAAACTAATTATTATGATGAGCCTTCAAGAAATGATGAATACGACTACGACAGCGGTGAAACACCCGTTCAACAAGATACAATCAGGAAAAAGCTCGATAAAAATATCATTGATTCTCAAGAAGATTACTATAATGAAGAAGAGCGTTACGAATATGATGATACCTACGGCAATAATTTTGGCGATGCACCACAAATAGAACCAGAGCAAGTATGGGGCAATGACAGAGTGCCGGCCGGACAAAATATTCCCGATGGTGAAGACGCCTTTCCAGAAGAGTTTGCCCCAGAATTCGACGAAGAGATTTACTAAAAGTAGGTGCAAATGTGTTTTTTTATGCTTAATCTTAAAGCATGGAAAATAAAGAACTTGCTAAGCAATTTAGAGCCCCGGCCTTTCCAGGTAGCTATTTTTTATCTTTTGAAGGAATAGAAGGAGCTGGAAAATCTACTCAAATCGTTAAGGTGAGAGACTACCTTGAATCAGTTGGCTTCAGAGTCTTGGTCCTTAGAGAGCCAGGTGGCACTAGTTTTGGTGAGAAATTACGCCAAGCAATTCTCAATAGCACTTCTCCTATTCACCCCATAGCTGAGTTACACCTTTTCGCCTCCTCCCGTGCGCAACTCCTTACAGAAGTCACACTGAAAGAATTAGAAACTCCCAATACAGTGATTATTTACGATCGCTATTTAGACTCAACTCTCGCTTACCAAGGCAAGGCAAGAGGACTAGGCTTTGAGACTATCCTTCGCACTCACTTGAGCTTTCCTTTAACATTGGTTCCTCATTTAACTTTTTACTTAAGAATTCCAGCGGATTTAAGCTTAACTCGTCAAAAAATGCGCAATGCACCAAAAGACTATTTTGAAAAACAAGGTCAAAACTTTTACCAAAACCTAGTGGATGGTTACGATGAGGCAGCTGAACTTTTTAATGAGAGAATTATTACACTCAATGGTAATCAAAGTGTAGATAAAGTCTTTGAGGACATTCTTGCACCTCTGAACGCTCTTATCTTGGATCAAAATAAAAGACCTGAAAACTAATGAGCCCAGAAGAGATTATATTAGATCGTTACGAAAAATCTAAGCTGGCACCTCTTTATATAATCCGAGGTCCTATCAATAATGAGTCGGTTGATTTAGAAGAATGGGCAGACGATCTTAGTAAAAAATTAATTGAAAAAGTAAAAGGCCCATTTGAAGACTTTTCCCAGCTCGGCCACAGTGATCTCATCTTTTTACATAAAGACAAAGAAGCAAAGGAATTTAGACTTAAAGACCCTGCAGTGACAGAGTTTAATAAAGCTCATAATTACCCGCCACTCGAGTTGAAACATAAATTCATTTTTGTTTTTAATGCGGAGGCCATATCAACAGCACTTGCCAATAAATGGCTCAAGACTCTAGAAGAACCTCTTGATAGCATTAGCACTTTTTTTCTCTGTGAAAAACCGACCAGACTCTTACAAACAATAGAAAGTCGCGCTATTACCCTTAGACTAAAGCCCAAAAACTCATTTAAAACGCTTAGTCCCACTAGTGGGGACTTTCACCACTACCTTGGTGGGAAGCTTACGGATAAAACTTCTGAAAAATTAAGTGTCTACATTAGAAAAGGTAGCCTCCATCACCTATTAGAATTTATTAAAGCAGGGCAGGAAGAGAGACGACTTATATTTGATCATCTCAATGAATTCATTATTGCCCATCCCGCCAATATACGCATAAAGTCAAAATGGTTGGAGGAACTTAAATGGTTTCAAAAGTCCAAAGCTTACAACAACATGGTTTCAGAAAGATTTGTGGGGCTGCTACAAGTCATTGAGCAATGTTCCTAGACAGGCTCTAATCGACACGCCATAATTACACATTGCATCTTAAACAAACAGAAACCGAAGTCAATATATGAGTGAACATCAAAGTAATGAATATCAGGAAACTGATTACCAAGAAGACCCCAAAAAAATCCCTCAAGATAATATGACCGACTCACAAGAGGACACAGAGAATGATGATGATCGTGGCTCCACCCGCTGGGAAGAAGGTCAGGAAATCTCCCTCGTCAGAGTCAGGTTTCCGGGTAACTCAAGAAGCTTTCCATTTTTGGTAGGAAAAAGACAATTTCGCTACGGACAAAAGGTCGTCGCCATGAGTGATAGGGGTATGGATGTTGGATATATCAACTCCTTTCCCTACACAGTTCCTTTTAAAAAGAGCATGTTACCTATTAGATCTATCTCTAAAGTTGCTACAGAAGAAGATATTTCAGAGATGCAAGGAAACTTCGCAAAACAAAAAGAGGCAGAAGTTGTGGCCCTAAAGCTTATTGAAGAGCTAGGACTTGATATGCACATTACCCATGTTGAAATTATTCAATTTGGGAAAAAGATGGTTTTTTACTTTACCGCACCTGCAAGAGTAGACTTTCGAGATTTGGTAAAGAAACTTGTCTCAGAACTTAAGATGAGAATTGAATTGCGACAAATCAGTGTGAGAGATCGTGCTGCGGCCCTTGGCTCTATAGGCGCTTGTGGTCAGGCTACATGTTGCTCCACGTTTTTAAAGAATTACGGAAATGTTTCTATTAAAATGGCCAAAAACCAAAATCTCGCTTTGATACCCTCAAAAATTAATGGGGTTTGTGGCCAAATCAAATGCTGTATTAAATACGAAGATGACGTCTATGCAGACAAAAGAAAACTACTTCCAAGAGAAGGCGCCTACATTAAAGCTGCCAATGGAGACATAGGAAAAGTCACTAAGCTTCATATCCTCGTAGAACAATTCGACATGATCACAGACAAAGGGCAAATTCGCAGATACACAAAGTCCCAGTTTCACGATGGAAAAAAACTTCCCAAGGACCATCCCTTTCCGGAACGATTTCAACATGTTGTTAATGAAACCTCTAATATTATTGGACTAAGCGAAGCCCAATCAGAAATGGCTAAAGATTTTAACAAAGGCTTGAGCGAAGAAGAGATTGCCCTTAAAAACCTCCAGAGCCTTGACGAAGCAGGCTCGCCACTTTTTGAACAAACGAGAGAAAATTTTTCAAGTGTTGATAAGGATTTGAAAAAATCACCACAGAAGCCAACAACTCAATCTGAAAGAGAGTCCTCTCAAAAAGATAACGAAGGCAGTGTCGAGAACAAAAACAATAAGAATAAAAGACGAGGAAGAAATAAAAACCGAAACCAAAGAACTTCGCCTAATACCGATTCAAAAGAATCAAACAAAAAAGATGAAAGTAAAGACAAAGCACCTCGAAAAAATAAAAGAAGAAGAAATAGAAACAAAAAGAAAAAACCAGAATAATGTTAAAAATTCTTCACACCTCAGATTGGCACTTAGGGAAAAAGCTATACAAAAGAGAGCGCCACGAAGAACACATTCTCTTTCTTGAACATTTAATAAAAACTCTTAAAGATCAGGAAATAGATATTCTCATTATCGCCGGCGATATCTTTGATTCACCAACTCCTCCAACAAAATCTTTGACACTTTTCTATACTTTCTTGGGCAACCTCCAAAAAGAGGTGCCAAACCTATCGAAAGTTTTCGCCATTGGGGGAAACCACGATAATGGCCCCTTACTTGAAGCACCAAGACCATTCTTAGATGAAACCTTTTTTAAAATTATTGGTACCTATAACAACGAGGATATAAATACTTATAGAGAAGTTTTCACCTCAGACGATGGAGAAAGTATCTTAATAGGTACACTTCCCTTTTTTCGACCAAGAGAACTTTATTCAATGGATTTAAATCTTGAGAAATCTTTTGAAACCCTTCAAGAGGAACTTCTTTATCGTTTGGAAAAATGGTGTCTTCAATTAAGAGGCAAAGAAAAAATCCCTTCATTTCTAATAGGTCACCACCTCTTTGGAAGCTACCATCTATCAGGATCAGAATTGGGCGTCGGTCTAAGTGGACTCGATACAATTCCCCTTTCTCTCTTTGAAAACTGGGACAATTTAGTGCTTGGCCACATCCATAAACCTCAATTGGTAAAAAGAGAAAAACCGACTGCCATTTATAGTGGTAGTCCTATTCCTTTGCGTTTTAGTGAAGATAATAAGAAAAAAATGGTTATCTACACTGTCGATAAGGAGTTAATAAATTACGAATGGGTTGATATCCCCTCCTTTAGGCCACTCATTCGTGCCCAGTTCGAAATTGACCAACTTGACAAAGAGTTATCCAAACTTGAAATCACCGGAAAACTCCCTCCATTTCTAGAACTTCATATTTTAAAAAGCCCTGGACTAAGTAATCCAAAGATTGAGGAAATTAGATTGAAGGTCCAAGAGAAAGGTTTTGAGCTCATAAACTTATACAGTGGTCATGAAGATCTAGAAATAGAGCAAGGGGCACAAAAAGAGATTCAAAACCTTAGTTTAAAAGAACTTTTCTCTCTATACCTTCAAGAATACGAAATACAAGAAAAAGAAAGAAAACAACTTAAAACAGCTTTTGATGAACTACAAGACATTATGGAGAACCCAAATGCGCCTTCATAGTTTAAAGATAGAAAACATCAATAGTTTAAAGGGAAAGCACAGCATTTCATTTCTAGAATTGGCAAAAGAATCAGACCTTTTTGCCATCACAGGACCTACAGGTTCAGGTAAATCCACAATTCTCATTTCCATAATGATGGCACTTTACGGCGATCATCCTAAACGTTTAAGCGCAAAAGACATTGTGACTACAGGAGAAGCTTTTGGAAAAATAGAGTGCTCTTTTGAACACCAAAGAAAACTCTACAATGTTCTATGGGAATGTCAGGTATTAAAGAAAAATGGAGAACCAAAAAAAAACCCAAGCATAACCAGAATCGTAAAAAGGGGACAAACACCTATTGATGAAACAATTGAGGAAATAATAGGTCTTAGCTTTTCTCAATTCACCAAGGTCGTAATCCTAAACCAAGGACAATTTTCAGAATTTTTAACTTCTTCATTCAAAGAGCGAAAGAATCTTTTAGAAAATCTTTTAGAAGACAAAAACTTAAAAGATTTAGCAGTCACCTTAAGAAAGCATTTGAAAGATCTTGAAAGTCAAATGAGTCACCAAAAAGACATCCTAGAGGCTACCAATGTCATGCCAGAAAAAGAGGAAGAAGAGTCAAGGCAGGCCTATAAAGCGAAGACTCTATATCTCAAGGAAAAAACCATTGAGTCCAAATTCTATATCGAGATAATCGACTTTATTGAAAAACTCGAAAAAACTATCGAAAAAGAAACAGAAATCAAGGAAAGAAAAGAAAATAAAGAAAAAGAAAAAGAGGAAATATACAGTGTTTTAACCCTCTTAAACAAAGACCATAAAATAAAAAGCGATCAACTGGAATCTGCCAAAGGAAATTTAAAGACCAGAACTCCCTTTTTAAAAAAAGCATCAGAAAACAAGAATCTACTCATTAATCTAGAGGAAAAAACACAGGACAAGCATAAAAGATTTAAAGAGCTCAAGAAAGATAGTCTCAAGACAGAGAAGAACATCCTCAATACACTTACAGAACTAAAGCGAAAAAATGAGGAAAACGAAGCATACCAAAGAGAACTTAAAGATTTCACTTTAGAAAACCTCAAGAAAAACCTTTCCTTCCTAGAGGAAATAAACTTGATTCAGAAAGGACAAGAACGCACAAGAGAAGAAAGCAGTAGATTGTCGGCGAATCTCAATGATATTGAAAAAAAGGCACAAAATCTGAAAAAAGATTATAAAAAATTAAAGGAGGAAATTTCTCAAATTTCCTGCGATCATGATTTTCTAAACAATATTGAACGTGAAATTGAAAGTCTAAAAAAGGAAGAATCAATACAACAACAGGTCTCTTTTGAAAAGAATTCCTTGACTACTCAAAAAGAAAAAATCACTCTCGAAATCCAAAATTTAGATTCACTTATTAGCTCTAAAAAAACAGTTATAGAAGGACTCCTCGCTAACAAAGAGGAGTTAGAAAAACGAGTCTCCCTTTTCAAAGATAACCTTAAAAAACTTGAATTTTTAACATTAGGTTTAGAGATCGACTCACAAAAGTGTAGTTTTTGCCTAAACGATATATCAAAGGAGCGTGTTGAATACATAAAAAATAAAATAAAATCAGAAAAAACACTTGTCTCTGAATTTGAGGAGCTAAAACTTGAGTATGAAGAAAAGTTATCAAAAATAAACAAATACCAAGGGGAGCTCAATATTCTTAAAGGTTCACTTCTTAAGGCTCAGGCAAACCTTATTGAAGTAACAGAAAATTTAAATAAACTTCAAACTTCCGAGGAAAAAAATTTTACAGAACTCCTCAAAGAATCAGAAAAGCAAAAAGATAAATATAAAGACACTCAATTCAAAATTGAGCAAATAGACCACTCTATTAAAGAACTAAGGTCTAGATGGGCGGATGAGTCAAAAAGAAAAGAGGATATAGAATTAGAATTTAAAGAGACTGACAAGAAGATATCCGTCCTTACAGAAAAACTGCCTTATCCCCAACTAAAGAAAGAAAATAATTCACAACTCGTCGATAAATACATTAGCTTTTCAATGCTTAATGAAAAAGTAGGATCTTTAAAAAAAGAACTTCAATTTTATCAACAAGAAAAAGAAAAACAGGCTAATCAGCTCAGCACTCTTGATGGGGAAATTAAGGCTATAGAAAAAGAATACAACCACGCATTGAAGGTTAAAAGAGATGAAAAATATCCCGATAACCCAGAAGAAGAACAGCAAAGCCTTATAAATCTTATTGATAAGTTTGAAAAACTCTTTTTAGGTATAGATAAGGAAAAGAGAGATAAAGAAGTTGAATTCTCCAAAGTTGAATCGTCTCTGGGCCTTCTTCATGAGCAAAAAACTGAAAACTCAAAACTTTATCACCTCTATTGCCAAAACTTAAATCAAGCAATAAATAATCACCCCCTTCACCCAGATGACTCTCTCTACGACTCAATAGAGAAGCTTAAAACATTCACCAAAGCCGGAGACCATGAAACCGAAGCAATTTCCCTCCACCAATTCAGAGAGGACAAACTTCTTCCTTATCTAGAAAACCTCCTTGAGAAAATTGAATTACTCAAAAAGGAAACTATAATTCTTGAGACTCGTATTAAAGATAACGAAGAAAAGAAGGATAAGGCGGGAGTCATTACTAAAAACTTAGCGAAACTTGAAGAGAGATACAATCGTTTTTCCCTTCTCTCACCTTACGTAGACAAAGATAAATTCAGAGATTTTGCCTTAGAGATCCTAGAAAACAACCTCCTGCTCTTAGCAAACAAAGAAATACTTGCTTTGGCAGATGGACGCTATCAATTACAACACGCTCAAGCAGGACAAAAAAACGAACTCTTAGTTTTGGACCTTTGGCAAAGTGGAAGCCATAGAAAAGTATCCACTTTATCCGGTGGAGAAACCTTTCTTTTAAGTCTAGGGCTCGCTTTAGGTCTATCAGAAATGACAAGAGGGCAAACGGAAATTGGTAGTTTCTTTATTGATGAAGGCTTTGGAACACTTGATAATGAAAGCATTGGTTTAGTTTTAAACTGTCTACTTAAAATGGAAAGCAAGGGGAAGCAAATTGGCGTTATCTCCCATATAAAAGAACTAACCCAACAGATTCCCCTCAGGCTTAACCTCATTAAAAATAATTTTGGCGAGGCACAAATAGAATATTATTGATGAGGTTGATCCAAGTACTCCGGACTAAATTCTTGAGAGTGCTTTTCTCCTAAGAGAGATTCCATTTTCTCAATAAGCCCGGCCCAATGCCTCTCAATATCAGACTTTAAGGCACCTTTAATCTCAATCCCCTCGATCTCTAAGGCCTCACATACTTTATAGGCTTTTTTAAAGCTTTTTAGAATTTCACCGTACTCTCTTGCATGAGGCTGTTCTATATTGGTTTCTAGAGCTCGCTTCACACCCACGCTTCTTGCCTCTTTAACAAGTTTTCTGAGCTCTCCAACAGTCTTTCCAGCAATATGGGGAATAATTTCTTTTTGTTCATCAGGATTCAATCGAATGATTTCATTGGCCTGAGAAACATTGATATTGCCAATTTCTCGTGCTTCTTTTAACTCAGGACAAGCCTTTTCCTCTCGCTCCATTGCTTTTAAAACTTGATTGCGACTTAAGCCTGATTTGTGGGAAACTTCCTCTGCAAACTCTTCAGTGGCTAATTCTTTTAAACTTAATTCTTCTTGCGTTCCCGCCTTAGAATTTTCAGTGTCACCAGCAGAATCTTGAGCAAGCCTCTCATGTCTCTTTTTAAGCAGCTCATTTTTAAAGCTCTCGTCATTACCGGCCATTTCACAATAAATTTCCTTGGCCCTTAGAAGATGTTTTTCCACCTCAGGAGAAGTTAAGGATTTTCGAACAAGATTTTCATCAATGGAGATAAGCTCTTGCTCCAAATTACTTTTCTTTACTCGTATAATGGGAACATCTTTATGCCCAAGGTTTTTTAATGCCTGCCAGCGTCTGGCCCCTGCCAAGAGAACATTTTCCTCATTGACGATTAAAGGAGCAATAAGACCCACTGTTTCTATACTTTTTTCCAAAGTAGAAACATCTGTGCCCAACCTCAAATAGGGGTTCTCCATTTTAATGGCATCTAAATTCAAACTTTCAATTGTTCCTGTTGTCATTTTGAGTCTCCTAGAAGTCACAATTTTTAGGGGTTCGAGGAAAGGGAATAACGTCTCGAATATTCTTCATCCCAGAGATATAGCGTAAAGCCCTTTCAAACCCTAAGCCAAAACCAGAGTGGGGTGCAGAGCCAAACCTTCTTAAATCCAGGTACCACCATAGTGGCCCTTTCTCCATTCCCATCTCGTCCATTCTCTTTATTAATTTATCAAGATCCTCTTCTCTTTGTGAGCCGCCAATGATTTCTCCAACTCCCGGAACCAAAACATCCATGGCACGCACAGTTTTTCCATCATCATTTTGTTTCATATAAAAGGCCTTACAATCCTTAGGATAATCCGTAACAGTGACTGGGCCTTTAAAGAATTCCTCTGCGAGGTACCTTTCATGCTCTGTTTGTAATTCAACTCCCCATTCAGGAGAAAAATCAAATTTCTTTCCAGACTTTTGTAAAATTTCAATTGCTTTGCTGTAGGTGATCCTTTCGAAAGTAGAATCTTTCACCTTCTCAAGGACCAATAAATGATTTTCATATTTTTCATTCGTACCTTTTGCTGAAAACTGATGATATTTTTGCAAGGCTTCTAGCTCATCACCTGCATGATCAAAAGCATAGCTAATCAGATATTTAACAAAATCAGCTGCCAGCTCCGCATTGCCTTCAAGATCCATAAAAGCAACCTCTGGTTCTATCATCCAAAACTCTGAAAGATGGCGGGGCGTATTAGAATTCTCTGCTCTAAAGGTTGGGCCAAAGGTATAAACTGAGCCCATTCCCATGGCAAAGCATTCTCCCTCTAATTGACCTGTTACACAAAGATTCGTTGGTTTACCGAAGTAATCACGAGAATAATCAACCTTATCAAAGGAGCCTTTTGCCATTTTCTCCAGGTCAAATGTAGTGACATTAAACATTTCGCCCGCACCCTCAGCATCAACGGCCGTCAATATTGGGCTATTAAGATAATAGAATCCTCGCTCATGAAAAAACTGATGAGTCGCCATAGCAAGTTGATGTCGTAACCTAAACACGGCCCCAAAAAGATTAGTCCGAGGTCTGAGATGCGCCTGCTCTCTTAAAAACTCAAGGCTTGTTGCCTTTTTCTGTAAGGGATAGTTTTCATCCGTTTTCCCATAAATGTGAACACCCTTGGCTTGTAATTCCACATTTTGGCCTTTCCCTTGGGAGGCAACCAGTTCACCTGTGAATTCCACACACGAACCAACTAACAAGCTTGAAGCTTCTTCATAACCTTCCATATCACTATTCATGACAACTTGAAGGGTTCCCTGACAAGATCCATCATTGAGAACAACAAAAGAGAATGCCTTTGAATTCCTCACAGAGCGAATCCAGCCACGCGCTTTAATCGTTTGATTCTCACCCTTTAATTTTAATATTTCTTTAATTCTCATTAAAATAATTCTCCATAAATCTTTTTCGTCACACCATTTTTCAGACGAGGCCCAAATTGAGTTACCAATTCAGAGGAGCAAGAACACGCTAGTTTCCCCGCTTCAGCGAAGGTATGGCCGTGAGTTAGCCCATAAAGAAAAGAGCCCGCAAAAAGGTCACCTGCCCCATTTGTGTCTAGTGCATCAACCTTTCGAGTAAGAACATCTATTTCTTTTTCACCATCCCAAAGCAAAGCTCCTTTAGGACCTTGAGTAATAGCTATCTGCTTGGCTATTTTTCTTAACTCAATTAGAGCTTCATCCAAGTTGTCTCTACCACTAAAGCTCTTTGCCTCTTCTTCATTACAAAAAAGAAGATCAACACCACTGCCAATCATCTCCTGAAAACCTTCCTTGAAAAATCCAACCACTCCAGGATCAGACAATGTAAGAGCAACCTTTACCCCATTATTTTGGGCATAGTCTTTTGCTTTAATAGCAGCTGCACGTCCCGTTTCACTTGTGACAAGATAACCCTCAATGTAGAGATATTCACTATCCTTAAGATCTTCCCAATCAATCTCATTTTCACTAAAGGTTTCTGTTATACCGAGGTATGTATTCATCGTTCTATCAGCATCGGGGGTAATAAAAACCATACATTTCCCTGTAGTCCCCCCCTCTCTTTGACCATGAAGATTTGTTTGCACACCTTCTTCAACTAAGTTTTCAAAATAAAAATCACCCGTCTCGTCATTGGCCACTTTACAAGAGTAAAAGGTCCTAGCTCCTAATTGCCTAGCACCGATAATGGTATTTGCTGCAGAACCACCACAGCTTCGTTTATGAATATTTCCATTTACTTTATTAAGAAGTTCTTTTTGTCTGTCTTCATCGACGAGGGTCATTAGTCCTTTTTCAACTCCTGCATTCTTTAAAAATTCAGGCTGAACTTCAATTTCCATATCAACGAGAGCATTTCCTATTCCATAAATATGATATTTCTTCATTAAATCTCCTGCGACTTGTGCTAAGCGTAATGCGTTTTATGAATCTGGCCTATCTTATCGATTCCCCATTAAAAAGTCAGTGATTCTTCTATTAAAAAGAAGGCAACTCCACTAAAATAAAGAGAATCTATTTTAGGAGGATTCCATGTCACTACCTGATTTTTTGAAAAAGAAAAATGAACAAAATAAAAAGAAAAAAAATAAGAAAACCAATTTTAAAGAAAAATGCCTTGAACTTCTGGATAAGATAAAAGACATTAACGAAGAGCGTTACCAAGACCTCATGAAGGTCTTCAAAACAAAATATGATAAAATCAATATTTCTAAGAAGTTAATTTCGGGTTTTTATGCCCAACTTGTTCAAGAATATAACTCGTTAATTGAGTCTACAGAGAACACCATCATCAAAACAACAAAGCGTGTCGCGAACCACCATAGAGTTAAAGACATGCAAGAGAAATTTAAAGAGCGCGCGGAAGCCTTCGAAAAAGAATCAAGTCACATAAAAAAGGCCACAAAAAAAGTAGTCAACAAAGTTCTAAAAAAAGAGAAGCCAGAAGTTAAAACAAAGAAGAAACAAGAGGACAAAAAGGATGAAAAGCCAGTTAAGAAAATAACAAAGAAGACTGCAAAGAAAAAAGCCACCAAAAAAACCGCAAAGAAGACTGCAAAGAAAAAAGTCGCCAAAAAGACCGCAAAGAAGGCTGCAAAGAAAAAAGTCGCCAAAAAGACCGCAAAGAAGACTGCAAAGAAAAAAGTCGCCAAAAAGGCCGCAAAGAAGAAAGTCGCCAAAAAGACCGCTAAGAAGGCTGCAAAGAAAAAAGTCGCCAAAAAGACCGCTAAGAAAACCAAAAAGCGTTAACTTATACCCTCGTAATATTTTACGGGGGTACTGTTTTCCCTCTATAGTCATTAAGCGTTAATTTCTTTATTATTTAAAGAGAATGAAATGTCTTAAATTTTTAGTGACATTGACCTTAATGTTTTTGTTCGCCTCCTGCGACCAAGACTCGGCCGTCCCCCAGGACCCTTTTTCCCCTACTGATGGTCAAGATAACACTGGGGATTTCAATCCAGATCCGGATCCTGATCCGGCTCCAGTGCCAAACCCTACTCCAACACCAGCTCCAGATCCCAACAAAGCCAGTTTAAGTCTTGTGCCTCATGTGCTTTCAGAAAAAGAAATTACCCTAACCTATAAAAGATGGCGGGCAAAATCCTATCCTTTATTTATCTCCAAAGATGACAAAGATTGTCATCCAGGTTTTGCCGACAAATGTATGGTCGATGGCCAAATCCTTTTTAAATTTCTAACTGAAGAAGTTAATGAAAAATATCCCAAAGAGTTGTGGCGAGTGACTAAAATTGAATTGGTCTCTGATTTTTATGGCCTAAAGATAGATGACCCCAGTGAGATCATTTGCCTTAGTGATTTAAAGCTTTGCTCTGGGTATTCTTTAAAAAAATATCGAAATAGAAGGTTTTGGAGGTCAGGAGAAGTCTCTGATTTCCTAAAAACCCCTACCTTTGCTAATGCCCTAACCAGAGGAGAACAAAGAGATCATCTCTTTATAAGTAAGGACCTAAATCTAGATTTTAAAAAAGTATTTCTTTTAGATGATAAAGTTCTTCAGACTCTCGTCAGAAAATCCCCCTCGATAAAACTCAATATTGGTAAAGATATCTTTGTAGACTCACCTATCCTCAATATTAACCTCTCCAAAAGACTGCCTTAAAACTTGTCATTTTTACAAATTGTTTAAACTTTAGACAAAAAATGCTTCCAAACTACTGAATATCTTTACGTTAAACTTGGCCTTAATTTTGCTCAATTAAACCCTATATTGTTTTAACAGAAAATTGGGACACTTTTATGAGAAAGCTCATTTGTTTAACTTTACTTCTATCACTGACTTCATGCTTTAACTCTGAGAGTAACCCTCCCTTGCCTTCAAAAAGCCAAGCGGAATCAAATGCATCTAATGATGATGGTGACTCTCAACAACTAGGGCCCACAGACACTCCAGATCCCGTTAATCCAGACTATATCATTGGTGATGATCAAGTAGACTACTATCCCGATGCTGATGAGGACGTTAACGACATTTTACCGGGTACACCATCCAACAAATGTGGTGTTGCCTATAAGCAATTTAATAATCCCGTTCTTTTTTTTAGAGAGAATAATTCTAATACCATTTACAACCTTCAACAATTTAGCTTCGACAGTTTAAGCTTCATTGGAGATTTTCATTTTCCCAATAGTAGTTATAACGTCTGCATAGAAGGTTATATTGATGGCGCTAACTATTATATTAACAAAACAAGTAACCAAAATGCCGTGGATAACCCTACAAAGATCCACAAAGAAAATTATACTTACGAGTATTGTGGCCATCTAGCTTATGTAACCAACTTCTCTGGAATAACATCCTTAAACCTCAAAGTAGGTGCCTTTTACTATCTTATTCACAATAAAAATAACTTAAATTTTAATAGTATTCCAACCATTCAGAGCTCGATCACTTCCTCAAATTCAATAGAGGCCTGTGTCTATTCAAATACAGCAAGTTATAAAGTCCTAGAAGAAACATTTAAACCCCAATTTGATGCCATGGCGATAGATGTGGGTGCCCTTAACCCATAATAAGATTAGGTAATTTCAAAAGATTGGGGCTTGGGTCCATTCCAAAAATGCGGAAAAAGCCCCTTGTATTTTTCTTGATCAACAACTCTTCTTAATTGATCACCTGAATAAACCTCTGGGAATTCGATATGCTTCAAAAAAAGTCCTGCCCCTGGGGCAATAAAGCCGGGTTTTTGAGCTAAATCACCACCACCCAAAGCATCTACTAATTGACCCTCATTTAGCTTATCGAGTCCAATATGAATAAGAGTTCCCATCATGAGACGAACCATTTGCTTGAGAAAGCCTTCTCCCTTCACGTAAAAACAATAGACTTCTTCATCATCTTTAAAAGCTTGTGGCAAGATTTCTGAGGCCATAACAATTTTTGCCTCTAAAATTTTTCTTTTAAAGTCTCCACCAACCTGAGCCCTATTTTGAAAATGCCTAAAGTCATGGACTCCTACAAAGTACCTAGCCGCTTCTTTCATTGCCTCGATATTAATTTCACTATCAATGGTTCCTACAAAGTCGTAAGGAAGCCGATGAGGACTAAAGAAATAGAGGTACTCCTTATATAAAGCAAGATAAGTAACTTTAAAGCTTTTGTTGATACGCTCTAATTGGGTGAAATAAATATCATCTGGTAGCGCTTCATTTACCTTGAGACGGACATCTTCTGGGTCCTCTCTTCTAGGGATTAAAAACTTTACAACTTGAGCGAGAGCATGAACATCTCTATCTGTTCTACTAGTTGCCTTAACCTCAATTCGCCCGAACTCGTATAATCCTCTTAATGTGTTAAAAATGGTTTCTTGAATTGTGGGGACATCAGCTTGTTTTTGCCACCCATAATACTGGGTGCCTTTATAGGCTAAATGCCCAATATAGAACTTTCCCATGGCCTTTAATGAAGGGATGATTCTAAACGATTGCCATCCAATTTTTGACCATTAATATCGACCATGGTCAGATCCTCATCTTCATCAAGAAGCTTTTTAATTTCAGCAGGAACCCTTGTCGCCTTGTATTTTTTGCCACTAACCATTCGTATCCAAAAACCTTTTATGATATTGCCTTTGAACATAATGTTAATCTTCTTAACAGAGGCAATCTGATTGGTGTTAAGAAGGATAGGATAGTCGATTCCCTCTAGATTTTGGTCATTTTCACTATTGAGTACACTAAATCGCTGTAACATATCCCTCTCCTTTTCGGGTAGACTTATACTAGGTTGATCCTTAGGGCCTTACAAGCCAATTAGAAAAATTACCACACTAATCTGTCAAATCTTTTGACACCGCCTGAGGTCTTTACCGACTCCCTGTAGCTCATTGCTTTGAGCTTTTATAATGAGTTATAGGCCGTAAAGAACATGGACAGTTACATGGCACTTTGACAATTCAAGTAATTGAAAAGATCAAAGTTATCGTAAAAACAAGATGTTACATAATAACTAACCCAAAATACCTTAGGAGCTTTGGCATGAGAGTTGCTTCTAATATTAGGGAAAACGTTTTTTAGGAAAACAGTGTATGAAAGTCCCTTCAGTCATTTTTCTTTTCATAGTGTTGCTCTTCAGCGCTTGTAAAAGTGATGTGCAAGATCAAAGTGCACTGGTGGCCAGGAATACCCTCAATATCGATAGTCTTAAACTAGATACAAAACAGGCCATTAGAGAATCTAATTCCCAAAACTCTGTTATTACCAAGAAATACTACTCTATTAGGGCATGTCTCTCTGACAATGCTATGGGGCAAAAGTTAGAAAGAAGAAGAATCGAAGCAACTGGTAGCCCCTTGAGAAATAATATTACGGACACTGGCGGTTGTATCTTTTGGGAACACACTTTTGATTTTGACTATTCAGGCGTTGGTCGTTGTATTGTTAAATCCAAAGTTATTAAAGTACCCAATTCCCATATTCAAACTACCCTCAATTATGCCATCGACCTTGTCACAGATGAAATCACAGACCTTTCTCGAGGTAAGGGTTGTACAATTCAAGAGGAGAACATCTCGGCCAACGTTAAAAATGATGGCGGACTTCTTATATTAGAAAGAGTTCGGCTTTATTGGACAGGCCTAATGGATGTGATGAGATCAGATGTTAGAACATTGGATTATCAAACAAAAGTTGAATCATGTGTCCGCGCAAGAGTTAATGACATTCCTATGTCAAACACAAGAATTGAAATAACTATTCATGACAAATCAGGCTTGCATGAAGATATCAAACTTCCTGCACTCACCGACAACAATGGCTGCTTTAGTACCCAATATGTTAGCCCTTACGAACAATTTAAATATAGCCACTGGCTCGAAAAAGATTTCACAATTGAGGTGATATCGGGCCCACTTCAGGGAGAGCGGACAGGAACTATTGTTTATGTAAATCCTTATGAGCCAAGTAGATTAATTTTTGCTGTTGATTCGGCATGGGACCCCATTCCAGAAGACAATCCAATGCCTGTGAACAACAGAATTCACATTGATGGAGTTATGTACGTACAAATCGGTAACGATCAAAACGAATTTAAAGTGAACGACTACCTTGGTCTAACCGTCGCTAAATCCTACCAAGTTGTCCTCCATCCCCGTTTAGATTTAGGACATCGCTTTCAAAAGGATAAACCACGATATACCAAAATGCATGATGGGAAATTTCGTTTAAAATTTATGCTCTTAGCCCCTAATAAAGCGGATATTGATATCAATGAAAATAATTTTAACGATTACACCTATATCACAGGTGCTGAAAAGATCGTGACCCTAAGAGACGGTGTTATCAACTCAAGAATGAATATCCCCGTACGTCTCACTGATCTTCCTCGTCTGGCGACAAGGGCAATGACTGTATTTAAATTAGAGCCTCTTGAAGATACTGGTTTAAGAGAAACATTGGTCACAGGTTACTTTAAAGCTAAAATCGCCTGGATTAAAACAAATGTCTTTCAATCTGATGTTCTTCAAGATGAACAAGATACTCTCGAAGATAACTACTTAAGTCACCTTCCCAAGGGTAAAAGAGACCAAATCTTAGAGGAGAGAAAAAAAGGATCTAAAGAGTATACAGATGGTCTTATCGCTCAAGAAAGGCTTAACCTAGACCTTTCAAAAGAAGCCGAAGATGACTTAAACAAACTGGAATACAAACGATTTATAGAAAATCTTTTTGCAGGCATTGATCCTTATAAAATCAATACCATTTATGGTAATCCTAAAATTTTTGAAGAAGATAGTGCAAAAGGAATATTTGTTCGCCACCTTACTCATACTTACCCTGGTATTAAAATAGCACGAACTAACTATCAAAGTGATGATCCTTTTGTTGAAGAGCTCATTAATGAAGAAATTGATTTGCCTAAAGGTCTCATCAATGGACTTCACACCAAGGATAAGACTAACAAACTTAACAAAAAAGAAGACCGACATTACAAAGCCCTTATGGCCAAACTGTGTCGACTCAGCTTTCCCAAACCAGAGAAATCGGATTCCTTCCTAAGTGGTATTTTGGGTGCCAAAGAAAACATGGATTTTACTCGCTGTAAGAATAATCCTGAAACATTTTTCGACTCAAAGTTTATTATGCATTCCCACAAAGTTTATGGATCTCGCCCTAAAAACTCTAACGGTTTAAGAATCCATGTCGGGAGTCGTTTCTCTACTCAATCTTCAGAGGCTGAAACAGAGTATTTATCAAAGAGAGTCGGAGCAGACGCCGCCATAAAGCTTCCCTTTGGAGAATTCTTTGGCATGGGTATTCGCCTTTTTGATGTCAGCTACACTTGGAGTGAAAGTGAATCCTATAATCAGTCCAATTCAGATGATGTTGGCTTTTCTAAAGAGATCATAGGGGAGTCCTTCACCATTGAGGTCGATGCCCTCATGGAAAAATGTGTCCTCGTTAGAGGAAAAGAATATTTACCTTACAGTGCATCCCTTAATATGGGTATCGCCTCAGGTGGTCTAGCAGGAGGAGTCTTACTTCCCAGGCAAATGCAACAGTTTAATAAAAAGCTCACAAGCAATTATTATCTTTGTGATGAACCAGAAAAAACAACCTTTGATGAAAACTGGTATTACATTCAAGATTATGTCCCAAGTGCAACTCTACTCAGAGATGCCTATGGACCTACCGAAATCAAATTGATTAAGGTCTTTAGAGGCCAATCAACTCTCAATGAATTAAAGAAAATCTTTGAGGATGAAACGAAGGTATACTTAGCGACCAGAACAAGCAATTCAGAAACTCCCGATATAAAGCTTTATGAAAACTGGGGTCATCTACTTAAAAATCCCAAAGCGCCGGCAGTGGCTAACAAACTCCTCATAAACAACTTTGAAGGAAGCTTTCCAGGCACTGTTCAATAGCTTTTAGAATTTATAAGAAACACCCACAAAGAGCTTTGTGACTGCGACACTAGAGACACTTAAGAGGTCATCGTTAGCTAAATTTTGAATATTATCCAGGCCGTCTAGTCGATAGATACCCATGCCATAACCCGCATGAGCATTCAAGGTGCTATTGGGAAATAAACGAACGAGTCCACCATAATCAAGGCCATACATATTACCCTTATACTCACCAATTCCCTGAGACTCTACTCTAAAGTCACCCGATAATACTAAGTTTCCATAGAGTTCAAGATTAATGATTTTAAGCCTTAATGGCACATAAAGCATGCCGCCTTTGATACTTAAGGCACGGATAGCATAAGTATCCATACTGGCACTTACATACTCTAAACCCAAGCCCCAATTAAAATCCAAGTACGGGTTTCGATGTTCCACCATGACTGAGAGTTCTTGACCATCAGAAAAGTTAACTTCTTCCTCTATATTGTCATTAAAGATAAAAGTAGAGGAAAAATCCGCAGGCCCAGACTTTACGGTGAGAAAATTATTTTCATTCCATGGATCTTTGATCTTATCTTCAAACTCAACCACGTGCTCTGTTACCTTACGCCCTTTATCAAAAGACTTCTCTTCCCCCGGTAGTCTTAGATTTTTTGTTTCTACCCAACCGAGCTTCCCATTAACATTAACAGGCAATAATTTTCCTTGGCGCCTCTTTACCTCTCCTACTGCAAGCTTCTTTCCTCGCTTAACAAAGCCAATAGGACTTTTTCGCTCAATATCAGCGTAAATAATGGCCTTCTTACTGGTAACGATACCAACTTGAGCTGCATGGGCAGGTAAAAGGAAAAATAATAAAAAAATCAAATGAAATCGTTTCACTCTTTTATTATAAACAAAGATTTCATGTTGAATAGCAGGTTAATTTTACTCAAGAATAGTTTTGATAAGCTCTCGTCTTTTTTGATCCTCTTCAAAACGAAGACTTATACTAGGTGGTGATACTCGATCGCCACAGTCGGAGATAGAACATCTCTCACAGGTTCTCCCGACCACCCTCTTTTCGATATTAGAGTAAAACGTTGACCCTACTTGTTTTGAAAGATTGTTATCTATGGCAATACCCATGGTGTAGCAAGTAAGCTTATGCTCTTCCAAAGCGTTCTGTTGGGCAAATGAGAGGCAGAAATAGGGCTTTCCTTCATCACCCATTTGGGATACCTGGCCTCCTACTTGAAAGCCATCACGATTGGCCTTTCTCAATAAATCAATGGTGATCCAACGCCGACAGTAATGCTCTCTTAAACTCACTCCATGGGGATGGTGCAATTGGCCGAGATGAAGCTCTTGATCGATAAAATATCGGCCTTTTGCTTCTTCAATATCCTCATTACAGCGCAGAAAAAATAGCTGATTCAGGCCAAAATGGTGAGGAAGTATTTGAGTTAACCTGGCCATAACAAACTCTGCTGGGGCACGATATTTCTCAAACAAAGACAAAAGGAATTGGGGATTAAAGGAATCCTCACTAAAAAAGCTCTTCACATCGGCCTTAAGACTTTCCTCGGGAACCAATGCTGCGCCCGCAAAATATTCAGTCTGATATTCAAGAAGAAGATCGCTAAAGTGATTATTAAAAGGATCTCTTTCTTTAAGAGCATCATCACTTATAAGATGCTGAGCCCCTAACTCTTTAACGAGGGCGAATATCTTATGCTTATCGTCCATGAAAGGATTAAGAAAAAGTATCCCTCGATGACCTCCCTCTTGATATTTAAACAAAGACACAATCCCTTTTGTACGCGGGTCTATTCCTATTTTTCTATTATCAACAACAACTTGAAATTCGTTCTCAAGCTTATTGACCAGAAACTGATAAACTTCTTTATCACTGCGCCCATTCATTGACTCCTTTAAACTTCGAGAAAAAGAAGTCGCCAATTCTTCAAGGTAGGGAAAATGGTTGTTATTAACTTCAAGATAAGCACGTATTGCCGCTTTATTAAGGTCATCAATGGAGACATCGAAACTTTTCGCAAGCTCAGAGACCGTCATCAAAAATGAAGTAAACTTTTCAGGACTATGGCTCATGAGATCATAGACATCTTGCTCTGCTATACCGAAGGCACTTAAAGGTAAAGATGTGGCCAAGTCACTTTCGAGAAAGGAAAGAAGGGGATGGAGCTCCCTACCCATCTTAGCCTTAACCAGCTCTGTGACTTCAACTTCAAGTGCCTCGGCCAACTTTTTGAGCTTCTCTGTTTTAGGATACTTCTTACCCTTTTCTATCTCGTTAAGATAGCTATGACTGAGACCACTTTTCTTAGCAAGTTCCTTAAGAGAATAACCCTTTTTATTTCTCAGCCTCCGTATTTTTAAGCTGAGAACAAACTTCAATACATTACGATTCAAAGAGTTTCCTATTGATTAAAAAGTTCCTTAAAGAAATCTTGAGTCTTAGACCAAGATTCCTCGTCTGCCTTTTTATCGTATGCGAGAGGAAGATTAAACTTTTTTCCCAATTTAGTGGCATCAGGGTTTGTAAAGGCATGCACTGCATCAGGGAAATTAATCAAGTCATAAGTAGCTCCGACTGATTCCATCTCCTTTTTAAAATCTTGAATATGAGAAGGCTTGACCATAGGGTCAGATCCTCCATTGAAGACCAAAATATCGGCCTTAACCTGCCCCTTTTTAGCCTTAATAGGACTCTGTAGGGATCCATGAAAACTGACAACTCCATCTAAAGGTAGACCGGCTCTCGCCATAGAGAGAACAACGCCTCCCCCAAAGCAGTAACCAATGGCACCAATTTTCTCTTTATCTACCTGAGGATGACTTTTCAAAGTATTTAACGCAGCCTCAAATCTTGCCCTTGCCTCTGGTAAATTCTGAAAAACGGCACTAGAAAACTCATTTGCCTTCTTTGGATGATCGGCCTGTTTTCCATTTCCGTACATATCAATCGCCATGGCAACATAGCCCTCTTGTGCGAGCATATCTGCCCTTTTGCGAGCGTAATCATTATGCCCCCACCACTCATGCACTACAAGAATTCCAGGTTTTTTTGTTTTTCCACTATCAACATTAGCAATATAACCAACCATATCAGTTTTATTACTTTGGTAGTGAACGACGCTTCCCTTTTTGTGGGCACAGCTAACAAATATAAATACAAACATTAAAAGAAAGGCTGCTCTCATTGATATCTCCTAGTTAATCAGCTCTATGCTAATAGCAACAAGAAGAGACGGCCATAGATGAAAAGAAAAAAGAATTAGGCAGCTTTTTTGGCGGGTTTCTTAAGGAGAAAGTTGATTACATCATCTTTAGACATGGGTTTGCTAAAGAGATAGCCTTGACCGTATTTACAGCCAATTTTTTTGAGAAGATTCAGTTGTTCACTGGTCTCGATACCTTCTGCTATTACTGTTTTATTGAGACCGCGCGCCATTTCAACAATACTTTTGACGATAACAAAAGTATTGTGATCATCCTCCATGGCTTGAACAAAACTCTTATCAACTTTAAGGTTGTTTGCATCAATCTTGTGGAGAGAACTCAACGAAGAATAACCCGTTCCAAAGTCATCAAGTGCGACTGAATAGCCCTTATTCCGACATTTAGAAATCCAATCAAAAACAAAACTGCCAGAGATAAAAACTCTCTCTGTTATTTCAAGTTTAATTTGCTTGGGATGTATTTTGTTGAGCCAAGTAGCTTTTTGTAAAATCTCAAATAACTTCGGGTCTTGCATTTGACGACCACTCACATTTATTGAGCAAAAGAGCTTGGGAATTTTTCCCATCTCATCTGAAAGTGCTTTTTGAATGTGGCCAAATTCACGACAAGCTGTCTCTGTAATCCAATGACCTAAAGGTACAATAAGTGAAGTCTCTTCAGCGATCCCCATGAAAATATCTGGTCGAACAAGACCATGTTCAGGACTATTCCATCGAGTCAGTGCTTCGAAACCAACAACATTTTGTGTTTCAATGCTAACAATGGGCTGAAAATGAATCATAAATTCATCATTTTCGAGAGCTTCATGTAATTCCTTTTCATAGCGAATTTTTTGAATGACATCCAATCCGAGATTAATGTCAGTGATTTCAGTGTTACTATTTGTCGATTCTCTAATTTTTAGTTTTTTATTCTGCGTGATACTTTTATTGACTTTTAACGTCTCACGAGTTCTTTTGGCCATCATCGTAATAAGAAGACGAACAATAGGATCCGCTTCATCAATTCTTTCAGAAAGAGCTTCTTTACTTACAACAGAAAGAACGACTTCAGTATTGGCCTTCGCACAGGCCTCTCTTCTTGATCCATCTAGCATGGCCATTTCACCAAATATTTCACCGGGACCTAATAAAGAAAGAGGAGTTGATTCGTCTTTTGAAGTAACAAATAATTCGACTTGCCCACTTTCAATTAAGTAGGCACAGTCGGCCATTTGACCTTCTTTATAAATGATTTCACCCTTGGGAATGACCTTTGAAAACTCAGTTCCCATATTTTTTTCATCCATACCAATTAAGGTATCGGCACGTTGGGGGTTAAAGCTTGAGTTTTTCGAGCATTTTTTTTAGGACGTCAAAAATATATCTAATTTCAATACCTTAGAACTACTTATAACTCCTTAAAGGAAGAGAACCAGCACCTTTCACCCAATCACCGTACATGGGGTTTGGTAAAATGATAAACTCAGTTCCCCATTTTGCTGAAGACTTATGGGTGGAGTGAACTCTCCCCTCGTAATCCCCCTCAAATATTTCACCAAAATCAGCGAGAGAATCTCCAATAAGCATAGCAATTTCACAATCTTTACTTAATTGCTTCCTTCTGAGTACTTTACTGGAAGTAGTTGTGCGGCCAATTATATCTTTATCATTAATTTTAAGACCGAGGTTTTTAAGGTTCTTAAGGGTTGCCGGTATAAGATGCTGCTTTCGATTAGTCACAAAGAGCACTCTTACCTCATTTTTTAAAGCTAACTTAATGAAAGCAAGGGAGCCAGGAAGATCTTTTGCCTTAGCTAAATTCACCCACTCTTCCCAGGTTTTACTAGAATAGTTATTGCTCGTTTTATAGAGCCAGCCTTGATAAGGAGAATTGTCTAGTATAGTTTCATCAATATCAAGAACAATGCATTGCTTGCCTTTTTTCTTAATAACTTTATTGAGTAAATGATGAGTGGCCATATTGTAAGCTTGATAATACAGCGCTTTTACCTCCGGCGAATTTTGATAATATCGATTTCCCATTAGGAATTTTTCTTGAGGATTAGATACTTTTTTGCCATAGACTGACCAGAAACTAAAAAATAATAAAAAGAATATCGTTTTCATGTTCTCTCCAAAATCGAAAAAGATAATTACACCTTTTCTCTATCTTATTTTTCTTGTTTATTCCAATGGCCATCTATAAATGAAGAAATTTTTGTTTGAAAATCTTGATCGGAAAAGCTCAAAAGTTTTCGATTATTGTTGAAGGATACCTCTTCGCCTATTTGATCTCCATGCTTTTCCAATATGGCCCTTACCTCTTTAAAGTCCAAAAAATGCAAAAGAGGATAAGGCGATCGATTGACGTAGTTTCCTCTAGCAGAAGCCTTTTCTCCTTCAAAGCGAAAAAAAGGATGAAAAGTCACAACCTGGATTCTTTCATTTAAGCCTAAACTTCTCACCTCTTCTTCAACAAGAGCAGAAAAGTTATAAAATTGAATGAAATTATCTCGAAAATTAGAAAAAGTAAGAATAAAACTCTCCTCTTCTTTATTTGCAAAGTCTATTAATTTATCAATGCAGAAATCTAATCCGGCACTATGATCTGAGCCATCAAAGTGGAAAATATGAAGTTTATTGTTTTTCACCTGATCTTTGGCAAATGGACAAATATTTTGACCTATAATGACTGAATCAATCCATTTTTTAATAATTGTGGTTTTGATGTCGCGATTGTTTTTCAGTTGATCATTAGAAGCCATAGAAAAAACCTCCGTGATCTTTAGCGAGTTCTTTTAAGAAAACATAAGCTTTTGAGTCACGATTTCTCACAAAACTAGATCCAACACCAATGGTATTGATGCGAACCTTTTTCTTTTTATTTAACCGCTGCATATCCAAGAGGATTTGGCTAATTGAAGCTTCTTTAGATGAGTTACCCAAAGTAGGGGCGCCATCTGTTAGAAGGACTATATCAGAGAGGTTTTTATAATTTTGAAGAGCATAAGTTAAGACTTCCCTAGTCGGTGTATAACCTCTAGCCCTTAACTTTAAAAGAAAATTATATACACTATCTTTCTCAAAGCTTTCCAGGTTCCTTAGTCCACCCCACATTGGCTTAAAATTGAGTTGCCTAGAAGCAGGAAATTGAACCACATCCAATTCGTAGTCACTTGGCATAGAGGTTATCAGCATTTTTAAGCCTGCCTTAACTTGACCTATCCTATCCTCTCTTACCATCGAACCAGATACATCGATAAGAAAAACGATCCTTTTCCCTTTAAATTTAAATCCTACATCGACAGGCAAGCCTTTACCTCTGTAATCAGCTTCTTCTTTAACAGGGACTTTAATATTTTTCAGTTTGTCTAATTCTTTGATCAAACTCGCGACTTTCTCCTGAGAGGCTTTATATTTTGCCTTGATCGCTTCTTTTTCTTTTTTTTCTTCAATTAAGCTCTTAGCAATTTTTTCACTAACGGCCTTTAATTCTTCATAACGAGACTCTATTTCCTTATCATTTTCAACCGCAACATTGGCCACTTCCTGGACAGCTTCTTGTCCTTTAGGTACTGCCACATAAAGAATAATCACCGCCCCAAGTGCACCAGTGAGAATATCTAAAAGAGCAATATTAATACCGGATATCTCTCTTCTTCGCATCAAGATCCTTGATCGCCTCTCATGAATTGTTTTAATTCTAACTTATTCACAAAATGGGTGACGATATAGTCCTTAATAGTGGCATGAAGCATATCCATTTCTTCCAACAAGCGATGATAAAAGCCGGTGGTGATTGCCCCTAAAATAAGAGCTAACAAAGTAGTATCAAAAGCGAGCCCTAACGAGGTTGAGATCATTTTCATATCCCCTTCATGAGCTATCCCTAGAGACTGAGAAAGACCAACAACGGTTCCCATAAAACCAAGACTTGGGATAAGCCACAAGAGATACCGAATATTATTTTGAGAAGCCTCATGAAACTCTCTTTGAAGATCACTTTGAATATTAATAATGTCGATGGTTTCCCCCATAGAATGGGTGGACTTAAATTTACTTATGGCAGAGAGAAGAACCCTGGGAAAGAGCATTCTCTTATGTGAGCCTTTGAGTTTACTTATCTTTTCCTCAATATTTGGTAGATCCATAGGTAAAAGAACGTGTTTATCTTTGGTACTCAAAAGATCTAAGTTAAAACCAGATCTCTCCACCTTAACAAGTTTTCTTTGCTTAATAATTTCTAACAACGCCCAAAGAAAAGAAAATAAGATTAATCCTTGAAAAAAACCTCCTGAAAGAATATTTCCCCCAAGAAATGTCAGAATTCTCGTCGCCACTGATTCGGTACCACTAAGGAGAAAGTAAAGAATCGTCACACTGGTTTGATAAATACCTGCCATAAAGAGGGCTACAAAATATGGCTTTTTAATTATTAATTTTTTATCGAATTTCATCCCACTATCCTCTATTAGGTATTGTAATAGAAATTAAGATTTCTTTACAGCGTGAAAAAGCATTGCTTTGCTTAATGATAGAGATAAAATAAGGCTATGCTAAATATTAAAGATGACGATTATCTATTTTACGGTGAGCAACAATGCCTCCTACCACGTAAACTCAACTTTCTCATTGTCGATGACGATGACAATGTCAGAGACCTACTTGAGGAGTCAATTAAAGAAATGGGCTTTAATGGCGAAATCATAAGAAAGAGAAGTGTAGAAAATGCTATCAATTATTGTCAAAACGACAAGACACTCAATATTGACTTTATTTTATGCGATTGGAACTTAGAGGGCTTAAGTGGACTGGACTTTCTGATTAAAGTAAGAGAGATCCCAAAATTAAAGCAAATTCCCTTTCTCATGGTAACTGCCAATGACAATGTGAGTGGAATGCTTATTGCCTCAAAAAAGGGCTGCTCTGACTATCTGGTAAAACCTTTCTCCCAAGAGGAGCTAGCTCTAAAGATTATCATATCCTGGGAGAAGCATCACTAGGATAATTAAAAAACGCTTCTTAATCGCTCATAAGAATCCTGAAGACTATTATCCTTCCATTTTGGATTTTTATCTTTATCTATTAAGAGCGCTCGCACACCCTCATGAAAGTCACCTTTCTCACAACACAAATAGGCATACTCTAAGTCCTTAAGAAAACACTCCTTAATATTTTTACCTGGTGACCATTGCAGCATCTCCCATGTAATCACCTTGCTTGCATGACTTCCTTCACGATAAAAGTTTAATGATTGTTTGATCCAATCCTCCAAGCCACTCTGTTGAGACCAGGACTCAAAAGCAAAGATGTCTTCTTTCTTTAAAAGCTCCTTCAATTGGTCATCTACAGTGCTAAAGTGTGAATCCGTATCAATTGTATCTATCGGCTCTAAATAAGTTTTCCATTGCTCACTTCCGATTACTACAGCTTCATGGGCCTTCCAATAAGACTCTCCCTTTACTACATGGTCAATAAGACCAAGCCTTTTTGCCCATATGGCGGGTAGACGGGCACCTGTCATAGCAAGAAAAATAGACCAATCACGTGGGATCCTTTGAAGGAAAAAGCTTGCACCAACATCAGGAAAGAAACCAATGGTTACTTCCGGCATAGAGAAAATAGAGCCTTCACAGGCAATCCTTTCTTTACAAGCCTGCAACAAGCCCATACCCCCACCCATGACAATGCCATGAACAAGGGCCGTGCAATCGTGGTTGTAGAGCCTTTGGTCTAGGCCATATTCTTCTTTAAAGAAAAAGTCCCAAGACGAACCTTTTTTAATTTTTCTAACCACATCAACAACGTCTCCCCCCGCGCAGAAACTTTTTTCGCCGTGAGCACTAAGGATAAGAGGTTTAGCCTCCATTTCATCAAGACAAGAATTCATCTCAGACACAAGTGCTTCGTTAAGGACATTTAATTTTTGCGGGCGATTGAGAAAAACACCAGCAAATGAAGAGTGATTATGAAAATCTATGGAATTCATTTTTGCACCAAAAAAAGCCCTCTATTTCCAGAGGGCCGTTTTATTTTTAAAAAAAGGCTTATTTTTATTTCTTTTTCTTTTCTTCGTTCTTTGCAATTTTTAAAAGCTCAACTGTGAAATCGAGAGTTGCTCCACCAGGTATCTTTGGAGGCGCACCATTTACACCGTAAGCGAGTTCGGAAGGAATGACCAAGCGAATTTTACCACCTTCTTTTACCTTCTGAACCCCCTCAGTCCAGCCTTTGATTACTTGATTAAGAGGAAAAGTAACTGGCTTTCCTCTCTGAATTGAAGAATCAAAAACAGTACCATCGATAAGCTTACCTTCGTAGTGTACTTCGACTGTATCAGTGGCCTTCGGCATAGCCCCTGAACCTTCTTTTATGACTTTGTATACTAAACCAGATTCTGTTTTTACAGCTCCGTCTTCTTTAGCAAACTTTTCTAGGAAAGATTCACCTTCTTTCTTTTGCGCTTCCGCTGCTTTTTCAATTCTCCCTTTAAAGAGAGATTGTATTTTCATACGAAATTCATCGACATTTACTTCGGCCTTGGAGCCGGTTGCAGCATCCCTTAAGCCCATCGTAACAGCAGATACTTCTTCATCACTTAGACTTAAGTTTTTCATACGTTGACCCATTGTATGACCAACAGAGTAAAACGTTTTGAGTTCATCATTACTCAGGCTAACTCTCTTTTCTTTATTACAAGAAATTAAAGCCAGTAGAGCAACCAAGAGAATTGCAGACTTTTTCATAAACCTTCCTTTTTGGTTTTATATTATTAGCAATAGGTTACCTAGAAGAATTGAGGGAATCAACCCCTAAACACTAGAATTCATTAACGGATGGGAGAAGAGCACTCCATTGATCAGGTGAGAGCTCATTCTTTTTATGAATCTGAAACCAAGAATCTTTCCAATTTTCCCAAGCAACCGTCTCTTCACCTAGACGATCGAACAGACCTGGACTTGTCGCAATGGTCAAAAGTGGAATGACTCTTCGCAAATAAGTCGAGAAGTTTTTATGAACAAATTTCGTTAATTGCTTTAACTTTGGTCCCATATTCTGTTTAAGAACCTCACAATCAATCGACTGGTAGCAAAGGACTAGAAGTGGTAAACCTTTTCTCTCAACGGTATTCAGTAAAGCATAGAGTTCAGGCAAAATTTTACTGTGAAGGACTGCCAACTGGTTTGGGCTCCAAGAAGGCTTTTTTCCCTCCCCTTGCAACCGTACTATGACCTCTTTTGAATAAAGAGATGCAGCCCTGCTATCTAAGATTACAGTTTGTCCAGGCCTTGCCTGTAAATTAAGTTCTAAAAGAGCAATCCTTAAGGATTGCTTAGTTCGCAAGACACCCATCCTCGCTTTGTCGGCCATTTCTTTTTCTTGGGAAACGACAACCTTTTCCTCGACAATATTAGCCCGTCTATCGATGCTAGAGCACGCGAGCATGTTAATAAAAAGAGAAATATAAAGGGCTGTTTTAAAAACCTGCTTCATCAAGCGCCTTATTTGCCAGTTGGTCACAGTATTCGTTTTGAGGATGTCCACTATGACCTTTCACCCAACGTAGTTTTATATTGGAAAACTTTTCAGAAAGAGAGTCTAGTTCCTGCCATAATTCGACATTCTCCGGCACCTTCTTGTCAGCCTTCTTCCACCCTCTTGCCTTCCAGCCTTTCACCCACTGAGAAAGACCGTCAACCACATATTTTGAATCACTAAAGAGAAGAATAAATGCTTTTTCCTTTCCTTGTGCTTCGAGAAACTTTAAACATTCAATGGCACCTTGAAGCTCCATTCTATTGTTTGTTGTATTGGTCTCAACGCCAGAGCCTTCAAAAACGATGGACTCATCATTCTTTTGAACAAGCGATCCCCATGCACCAGGACCAGGATTTCCCCGACAAGCACCATCAGAAAACGCAAGATATTCATAACCCTTTTTAAGCTCATCACTCAATACAAAGTCACCGCCACTAACTTCATTAGTGGCCTCTTCCAAACTCTTTAACTCTTTTGATAGGGCATCAAGGGAGCCTTTTGACTCATCACTAACAAAGGCACGTAAGTCCCTTAAAACTCTTAAGAATTGATTTTTTTTATTTTTTGTGATGCGCAAACGAAATGACCTTTAAACCTCAATTTCTAGATAGTTATCATAGACGAAATCCAATCATTTGAATAGAATTTTATCCTCACGCTAACACGAGGATGACTTTGGATTACTCTATTAAAGTCTATAAACAATACTTCAACTTTGCTTCATCACACTTTCTTATTTTTAAAGATGGCACAAGAGAACCACTTCATGGCCATAACTATAGAGTCAAACTCAAGGGCGAAGCATGTCAACTAGAAGCTGATATGGTTTTCGACTTTTTAGACATTAAACCTATTGTGAGAGAAGTTTGTGATACTCTGGATCATAAACTCCTTCTTCCAGGAGAAAATGACCAGTTAAAAATTGAAGAAAAAGAGGGTTCTCTTCATGTTACACCACCAGATGGTGACCTCTTTGTATTTCCCAAAAAAGATGTACTTATTCTTCCTTTGCCCAACACAAGTGCAGAAAGACTGGCCATATATCTTGCCAAAAGAATCCACTCCACAGTGAGAGAGAGATATCATTTCAATTTTCCTAGATTAGAAATTGAAGTTGAAGAGACACCAGGACAATGCGCCGTCTACACTTTCGAAGCTTAAAACGAGGATAAACTAAGCATGAATTTTATTGAACTAAAGCCTGGTACTAGCGTAGAAGGTGATATTATCACCGCTTATAGAAGCGAGAAAAAAGCTTCTACTTACACCTATATCATGGCCGGTGTTCATGGCGATGAAGTCGAGGGTGTTTATGTATTAAATAAACTCTATGAGTGGCTGCAAGGTATTGAGGAAGCCCCATGTTCCTATATTATTATTCCCATTTTAAATGTCGATGGGTACAGGGCCGGTACAAGAGTTAATAGCCATGGTGTAGACCTTAATAGAAACTACCCCACAAAAAACTGGGACCCGACTGCACGCGAGCCTAAGTATCATCCAGGAAGTGCACCTTTGAGTGAGCCTGAAAACCAATATCTCGATAAACTCTTTCAAAAATATCCTCCTCACTTCATACTTACCATCCACTCTTGGAAACCCATTGTTAATTACAATGGAGATTGTGAAGAGGCGGCTAAATTTCTCTCTCTGTACAATAAATATGAAATTGCTGGGGATATTGGTTACCCCACACCCGGCTCTCTTGGAGAATATGCTCCAGGACACTATAATTCACCAGTTATTACCTTTGAATGTCCTGTTCTCAAAGAAGGTCTCTCTTTGAATGATATATGGGAACAAAACGAAGAGGCTTTTAAGCAATTTCTCCTTTCTGAGCATGTCAAAGCTCCCTCCTAAATTTAAAGTCTTTCACTCTGATCAATATGATCTTCCTCTACCCGAAGGCCATCGCTTTCCCATGGAGAAATATTCTCTTTTAAGAAAGTCCCTCGTAGATCAAGAGATCATTCCTAAAGAAAATCTTATTGAAGCACCGCTGGCGACAAAGGAAGATATCCTAAGGGCCCATAGCGAAATTTATTTCCAAAAAATTGAGTCAGGTTCCTTAAATAAAAAAGAACAGAGACTTATTGGCTTCCCTTGGTCACCCATTATGATCAAAAGAAGTAGGGCCAGTGTAGGAGGGTTTATTGCCGCATGTGAAAGCGCCATAGAACACGGAGTAGGTGGAAATCTATCGGGAGGTACTCATCACAGTTTTTTTGACCACGGTGAAGGCTTTTGCGTCTTTAACGACTTCGCCGTTGCTGCCCTTAAATTCGCCACTGAAAAACAGATGCATGATATTTTGATCCTTGACTTGGATGTTCATCAAGGTAATGGAAATGCCGCCATTTTGTCTTCTCACCCAGAGGTTTTTGTTTGCAGCTTTCACGGAAAGACAAATTATCCCTATAAAAAACAAGACTCTGATTTAGATATTGCTTTTGAGGATAATACAGAAGATGAGGAATACTTGCAGATCCTTGATAAAACCCTTAAACGTCTGAGCTTAAGACCTTGGGATCTTATACTTTATCAAGCAGGCGTAGATGGTCTAAAAGAAGACAAACTAGGGAAACTCTCCTTGAGTTTAGAAGGCCTCTTTACAAGAGACAAAATGGTACTCCAGTTTGCAAAAGACAGAAAAATCCCGATAGCCCTAGGATTAGGGGGTGGATACTGTAAACCAATCAATAAAACCATTGAAGCCCATAGGAATACCTATAGGGCCATCAGAGAAATCTTCTAACCAACCTGATTGAACTTGATGACTTCAACTGGACAAGCTTCAGCTGCTTCTTGAATGAGAAGACCATTATCTAAAGGAGCTTCAGGTCTAATAAGACAAGTATCTTCAGTCACTTCAAAAACTTCAGGATAAATAGCTTCACAAGCATTGCAAACGATACACCCCGGTTCGATCCAAACTTTAGAGACAGCAAAGTTTTCTTGGGTCTCGCCACCCCCGCCGCCAGATGAGAATTCACCTGCAAACTCAGGATTGGAAGCTAATTTTATGGTTTTTGCACTTTCTGGAAGAGGATCCGCAATAAAACTTCTCGTCACGGTCTGATAAAGAGGCTTTCCTTCTGGTGCAGGAAGACTACCTTCGAATTCTTTGACCGTTTCACGAGCTTCATTTAATTTTTCAAGAAACTTAGTCGCCTTAAAATCAAACATTTGAACAATATTATCTTTGGTTGAAGACACTTCTACTTCAATAGTTGCATTTCCAAGGCCATTGGCTTCGAGCAATTTTTTCATGCCACTGCCCATATAGACATCACGAGCAAAGTCGGAAGAGGCACCAGAAAACTCTTTGCTTACCTCTACCTGAGTGGGACTGCCAAAGGGATTGAAAAGACGAACCTTAACTTTATCAAATTTTGCAGGCTCCCTTGAGCTATTCCATGTAAAAGAAAAGGCAAACCCATGGTCCCCAAACTCAGACTTTAAGAACTCTATTCTTGGTCTAGCAAAAAGAAAGTGAAAACTTCCCGAAAGAAGACTAATCACAGCTACATTTATGACAAGACCTAATGCCAGAAGGGCTGCAATGGCCATGGCGATCATCGTTGTGTTCACAGACAAAACTCCGTTCTTAAGTTTAAGTTACCCTCTATTTATAAGTTATTGAATACAAATAGCCAAGTATTTCAAGATGTTAAACTAGTATTGCGCTGAAGCAAAACCTTTTTTCTTAGATTCAGAATTAATTAATTCAGGCTTATAGAAACCTTAAGGATTGGCCCAGACTCGCCTTTAATACCGTATTTTTTTATTTCCCCAAGACCCAATAGCTCATTGCTGGCATCAAAAACCCACCCCTTATTTCCAGATACTGCCCAGTCTTTGTCTAGATTTTTTAGCTCATTAGGCAACTGAGAATTGCTCCCCATCAATCGAATGAATTGTCCTTGAACAAAGCATTTAGCTAGATCTTTTCCTAAAGAAAGGTGAGGTAAAGCAAACAACTCATGAGGACGTTTTAAAGCATCTTTAAGGCCTTGCAAATCACCCAATTCATGTCGATAAGCATACTCTAGCGTTACACTTCCCCATTTTGACCTCTTTAATTCTACCAAGTGGCCTTCCAACCCTAAGGATTTTGCAATATCCACCCAAAGTCCCCGAATATAAGTTCCACTACTGACCTCAGCTGAAAAAGAGACCTGATCATTAACTAACCCTTCAAAGCTAATAGAATAAATGTGGCGTTTCACAGGGTCCTTATCAATAAAAACTCCTTCTCTTGCCCATTCATAAAGGGGCCTCCCTTCATGTTTGACGGCACTAAAATAAGGGGGCGACTGAAGATAATCTCCACGAAAACCAACCATATTGTTTTCAATTTCACTGGACGAAGGAAATTTATCAACTGAGTTTTTTAGAATCTTCCCATCACAATCTCCTGTATCAGTTGAAAACTTTAAAGAGCCTAAGGCCTTATATGTCTTGGTCATTTCTAATTGAAATAATTGCATAAGTTTAAGTGCTTTGCCCGTTCCAACTAAAAGAAGGCCTTCCGCAAAAGGATCTAATGTCCCAAAGTGACCGATCTTTAATTTTCTTCTGCCTTTACCTTTTCCTAAAAGAGTAAAAATATCCTTCTTTAAAAGTCGTATACAATCAAATGAGCTAATGCCCTTAGGTTTATAAAGGGGAATTATATAAGGAGAATTATCAAAGGGTAGCTTGTGGCTTTCTTGATTAGAAGCTTTTGCCATTTTTGGCTTCTTCACCAAGGATTTCATTAATCGCTTGTTCTGATTCAAATTGCTTATCGTAGACAAGCTTTAACTCTGGAGTATGTCTTACCTTTAATACATTTGCTAAAGAGCTTCTCATTTTAGATTCTGCACTAGAAAAGGCTTTGGCAATAACTTCTTTTTTGTCAGGGTCAAAAGTATCCCAGTAAACCTTAGCGACGCTAAGGTCACTTGAGAGTTCAACTTTTGTAAGACTAGCAAACTGCAATCTCGTATCGTTGAGGTCTTGACGAAGAATAAGGTTAAGCTCGTTAAGAATTCTCTCTTCAAACTTTACTTTTTTTACACCCTTTTGATTCTTCGCCATGACTCAACTTCTCTATTTACTAAATATGATTCTCAGTGACTTGCTCATTTTCTTTTATGGCATCTGCTTTATTGACGTCTTCTAAGGATCTTTTCTTTTCTTCCATAATGTAAGCTTCAAAAAGATCGCCTACTTTAACATCGTTAAATCCTTCAAGACCGACACCACACTCGTAACCACTTTTAACCTCTTTCACATCATCTTTGAAACGTTTAAGGCTCGACATTTTTCCGTCAAACATAATTTTTCCATTTCTAAGAAGACGAACTTGGCAACCGACCTGAATAGAACCATCAATAACAACAGAGCCAGCAATAGTACCCACTTTAGGGACAACAAAGGTTTCTTTTACTTCCACACGGCCGATATATTTTTCAACAGTTTCAGGATCAAGCATCCCCTCTAGGGCGAGTTTAACATCATCTATTAATTGATAAATGATCGAATAAGTACGAACTTCCACACCCTTTTCTTCAGCAAGTCTTCTTGCACTTGTTACTGGCCTCATATTAAAACCCATAATGATGGCAGAGGATGCATCCGCAAGTTGAACATCGCTATCACTGATAGGTCCAACACCCCCACCCATAACTCTGACTTCAACTTCACTGTTAGAAAGAGTTTCAAGGGAAGATTTGATGGCCTCAAATGAGCCCTGAACATCTGCTCTGGCAATAATATTGAGAGTTTTCTTTTCAACTCCTTCACCTGCCGCTTGAGCAAAGAAATCCTCCAGGCTAACAGTAGATTTTGCCGGCATAGATTCAAGTTTCTTTCTTTCATCCATACGGTTTTGAACAATCTTCTTAGCTTCTCTCTCATTTTTAACGACGTTAATCGTATCCCCTGGACTTGGAGCATCGTTAAGACCTAATATTTGTACTGGCATTGAAGGCCCAGCACTCTTAAGTTCTTTACCTGTATGATCAACAAGAGACCTTACTCGGCCGTAACACTCACCAACGACAATAGAGTCACCTTTTTTCAATGTTCCTTTTTGAACCAAGATAGTTGCAACTGGTCCACGGCCAGGCTCTACTTTAGACTCAATAGTCACACCCTCGGCTTTTCCTTTAGGATTTTCTCTCAACTCCATCATCTCAGCTTGGAGAGCAACGGCTTCAAGAAGATCATCAACGCCGTCCCCCTTCAGGGCGGAAATTGGTACCATTTGAGTGTCGCCCCCCCATTCCTCAGGAGTGATTTGAAACTCAGTGAGTTCGTTTTTAACTCTATCTGGGTTCGCCGATTCTTTATCCATTTTATTAATGGCTACAATAAGAGGAACACCAGCTTCTTGGACAAATCGCACTGACTCTTTTGTTTGAGGCATAACACCATCATCAGCAGCTACCACAAGGATAACAACATCAGTGACATTAGCTCCTCTTTGTCTCATAGAGGCAAAAGCAGCGTGACCTGGAGTATCTAGGAAGGTTAGCTTTTTTCCACTATTTGTTTTAACAGAATAAGCTCCAATATGCTGGGTAATTCCTCCGGCTTCTCCTGCAGCTACTTTAGCATTTCTGATGTAATCAAGAAGAGTCGTTTTCCCATGATCAACGTGACCCATAATTGTAATAATAGGGTCTCTTAAAGGAAGCTTCTCTTTTGCAGCATCTGAAAGCTCTTCTTTGCCTATGACTTCGTCTTCGTTGAAGCTAATATCCTCAACTCGATAATCGTAAAGACCGGCGATTTCAGTAGCTAACTGAACCCCGATATAGTCTTCTTGCTTAACAAGAAGGTTGAGGCTTAAACAATCATCAACAAACTCTTTAAACTTCACTTTCAATTTTTTAGCGAGATCAACAGCTGTTGCCCCCCCATGAATCTTAACGACTCTTTTAGACTCTTTAACTTCAGTAATTTCTGTATCTTTAGTAGGTCCACTATAGGTTTTCTTTCTCTTTACCTGAGTATAGATAGGACGACCAGTACCACTTAAAGCAGCGTAAGATTTAAGTTCAGTATCAGCACGTACCTGATTTAAAACTTGAGACTTAGAACCACCTTTTTTACTGGACATCATGGTCGCTAGACCACCGAGACGCTTCTTAGAATCTTTTTCTTTTTTAGAGTCAGAATCGTCATCTCCACCAGATTCAACTCCTTCTTCTCCACCTGATTTTTCATTTTTTTCTGGAATAAAAACAGGCGTAAAAGTATGGACCTTTTCCTTATAGAGTTTCTTCTCCTCAGGGGACTCGCTTTCAACTGGAGCAGATTCCTTGGATTCTGGCTCACTAACAGTTGAGTCTTTACGGCTTGCCTCTTCCTCTTCTGGTCGAGAAACAACCCTTAACCCGAAGGCTTCCCCAAGTGTTTCAGAACTTGGATCACTTGGCGCCTCTTCTTTTTTACCATCAGATGACTTTTTCACGACTACTGTCTTTTTCGTTTTCGTTTCGCCATTTTCTGTATCTGACTCTTGAGCTGAGACCGGAGTTTCCTCTTTCTCATCACCCTTCTTGCGAATGACAGTCTTTTTCTTTGTCACTTTTGTTGTTTTAGCACCGGCTTTTTTTGTAGCCTTTTTAGTGACCTTCTTTTTGACGACCTTTTTCTTCGTCTTTTTCTTGGTCGAACTTTCAGCAGGTGCCGGTGCAAATGATGCCATTACTTTCGTTACTTCATCATCCGTTAGAGAGTTCATATGGTTTCTTACGTTAAAACCTTGCTCCTTGAGTTTCTCAACCAAATCAAGGGCTCCCATATCAAGCTCTTTCGCAAGTTCAAAAATCTTTTTAGGCATTTAAAACCTCGTTCTTATTTACCTATTAATACTTATTTTAATTTAAAAGCTGCTAATTCTTCTCTTAATCTTCTTTCAGCATCAGAGAACTTATCTGGATCCGGAGAATCACTATCGTCACCTTCACCACCAAGGATTCCAACATATTGAGGAGTCGCTGAAGCACTAACAAGTTCTTCTTCCTCCTCGGGCTGAAGGCTAACACTTCCGGCTTCAATGGCTTTCATTGTATTATCCAGAATCTCTTGAGCTTCACTATTTTCAATTTCAAGCATGTCTGCCACTTGAGAAGCTTCCATAACCGAAAGATCACCAATCGCAGTAACTCCAGTTTGGACAAGAACCTGAGCTCTCGCATCAGTAATACCGTCAATTTGAAGTAAGTTTTCAACAGACTTCGTAATTTTTTCTTGGAGTTTAGATTTGGAGATAATATTCACTTTGTAACCACTTAACATGGCCGCAAGCCTCACGTTTTGACCACGTCGGCCAATTGCAAGAGAAAGTTGATCTTCCTCAACGACAACATCAAGTTGCTTTTCCTCATGATCGATCATGATATTGCCAATTTCAGCAGGTGCAAGAGCTGCTCTAGCAAATGTATCTAGATCATCTGACCACTTCACGATATCAATTTTTTCACCCTGAAGTTCATTGACAACATTTTGCACACGAGAACCTTTCATTCCTACACAAGCACCAACGGGATCAATATCTTTATCAGCAGAAATCACTGCAATTTTTGCTCTTTGACCGGGCTCTCTTGCAGCAGATTTGATAACGATGGTTCCATCTTGAATTTCAGGTACTTCAATTTCAAATAGCTTAACCAGAAACATTGGAGACGTTCGCGAAAGACGAATTTCAGGACCGCGATTTGTCATCACAACATCTGATAAATAAGCTTGAATACGGTCACCTGTTTTAAAGGCTTCCCCAGGAATAATCTCTCTACGGGAAAGTACAGCATCGGCCTTTCCTAAATCGACAATAATATTCCCTCTTTCGTAGCGACGAGCGATACCAGTGATTAGCTCACCGACCTTATCTTTATATTCACTAAAGAGAATTTCTCTTTCAGCGTCCCGTACTTTTTGAAAAATAATTTGTCTTGCCGTCTGAACATCAACTCGAGTGAAATTGGGATTTTCAATACGGATACCTAACTGGTCACCAACTTCAACATCTTCGTCCAATTGACGAGCATCATTGAGGTTGATCTCAACGATACCATCCCTAACTTCATCCACAACATTCTTGTATTGATATATTTCAATTTCATCTTCGTCGGAGTTATAACGGGTCTCATACTCTCCTTGAATGCCATACTTCTTTCTGGCCGTAACCAAAAATGCTTGCTCAATGGCCTTAATGACAATTTCTTTTTCAATTCCTCTGTCTTTCCCGAGAGCTTCAATAACTCTACCGATTTCAGAAAAGTTCATATTCCCTTCCTTCTTAATGGTCCTTGAGGTCTTCCCACAAGGGCTCTACATTTGCTTTTTTAATATCTTTTAACTCAATTTTAAATTGGGCTTGATCATCCTTTTCCACGGAGAAAAACAACTCTTCCTGTTCTACTTTTACCAAGTACGCCATAATCTTTTTGTCTTTGATAATTTTTTTATCTACAGACTTGCATGGCAAAAAGTTTTCCGTCGTTACCTTTTGAAGAAGACTTAAAGATATTCTTTCCCCTATTGCTTCTTCAAAATGGCGTCCTTCTTTAATATCTCTGTAAACTCCAGGGCTACTCACTTCGAGAGTTAAAGCCTCTGGCATCCACTCCAATTCCTCAATAAAGGGTGTCATCGCTCTATCAACCTGGGCGCAATCATCCAGCTGAGCCGTTTTCGTTTCTGGACTTTGGATAAAAAGGCGCAACACTTGTTGACCACCTTGGTAATCCATGGAGTAAAGTTCAAAACCTTCTTTTTGAACCACGTCATTAACAAGTTCAAAAAACTTTTTTTCTATTCCCGTGCGAGTAATTTCTCGTTCCACAAAACCTCGAGTTTTGAAAAAAATCAAAAAAAAAGGGCGGTTCAAAAAGCCCACCCTAATCTAGATTCGAGTATTTATGTCTATAAAGACATGGTATTTCTAACAAAATTAAAAGACTTAGGCAATACCTGTGCCCATAGCCAATGCATGGCGTCCATGGCCATAGAAATGAACAATTTTTCGCAAAACGTTAAAATTTTGGCTTTTGTAAAGTCTTATTGCCGAGAGATTATCTTCTTCGACCTCTAAATAAGCCTTTATCCAGCCGAGGGAAGCCAAATCCTTCATACTTTTATCCAAAAGGAAATTTCCAAGACCAGACTTTCTTTTACTAGGACGGATCATTATCTTCAAAAGATGAGAGCAGTCTTCCCCACCCAAACATTGATAAAGAGCAAAGCCATCAATTTGAGACTCATTTTTGTCAAAAACTTTATATAAACGGTAGTGATCGTGGCGATACTCTTCCCAATCTCTCATACTCCAAGGATGAGGGAAAAATTCATGATCAAGCTCTATAATGGCAGGAGGAATCGTTAATTTGGTCTCTAGGGCAACATTCACTTGCCACCAGAATCTTTTTTTGGGTTCTTAGCTTCTTTTTTAGGTGCTAAAAACTTCCTTGAGATTTTTAAAGAGAATATTTCATGCTTATCCTTTACATTTAGACTCTTTTTAAATTCTTGAAGGGCCTTGGCCCTCTGGTCCTCTTTTCCAAAGCGCTCTCTTAAGAATACCTCGGATATTAATAAGGCCTTTTCTTCATTTTCTAGGTTTTCCCAAACTAATTTTCTACAATTCTGGCCAAGTCGGGCTAATTCAACATTACTTAACTTGCCCTTTCCACGACTGACAGAGACAAGTTTTAATTTTTCTAGGTGTATAAAAGGGAGGAGATAAGCTTCAACGACCTCTTCTGAGCTCTCTTTGAGCTCAGAAATCTCAATTTTTTTCTTTTGGGAAAGGTTGATTTCTAATAACTCAGCTAGAAATGGCTTTCCAGCCACACATTTTAGGGTTTTAAACGAGGAATGGATTCTTTGGATGTCAGAATCAAAGAAAACACGACCAGGTAAACGAAAAAAAGCTGTGTCTGCTAGGAGATTAAACGGGAGAGCTAAGCTCAATATTACCGATAGTCTTTTGACTCTCAGTTTTACTCTCCATGTGAAAACGGATTTTAGCTTGAGGATTGAAGGTATAGCCATCTTTTCCTCTGATAATATATTTTCTTTTATCTCCACGATCATTCTTCGGCTCTATAAGTTTTCTCAAACGGCTAACTGATGTGTAGATGAGTTTATCATGAATGAGAGGATTATATTCATCTTTCCAAATTTGTTTAGCCAGATCTTCCTTATCATAATAAGTTCCTGGATTTCGAGCTAAGAGAAAAAGGATCTCAAGTAAAACAAATCGATGTTTGAAGTCAATTGTACCAATGGTTCTTTCTTTAATCTTACGGTTAGTTTTATCAAGATAAAGATCTACAGAATTATCATTAACATCTTCAACTTCTTGTTCAATGAGATCACTTAATCTTCTAAATGTGACCTTATCTATGGATTCTCTTGCCAACAGAAAATACTCTAGAGCTTTATCATAATTGCCGCTTCTTTTGTAAACGACACCTTTTCCTAAAAGGACGTAACCATAGAGGTTCCAACACTTTTTATCCTGAAGAACTTGATTAGCCAGACTAAAGTGCTCTAGCGCTTTATCGTACATTTCCATTTCAGTTAAAACTTTTGCTGAAAAAAGAAACATCGCTCCGGATAGATAGTTTTTCTTAATGATCTTTAGGAGCTGGTTGAGTTGGTTAAGATAATCTAAGGCTTTTTCGAAGTTTTTAAGGTTGTACCCATTTACGGCCAAGGCTAAAAGGGTCTTGGCAAGAAGCTCTGGTTCATTTTCTTCTTTAGATTTCTTATAAGCAAGTTCATAGTTCATTCTCGCTTCTTCAAAATCACCTTTATAAGTTTTAAGGGTACCGACATTATAGAAGTACTCGGCATTAAGACTACCCAAGATAGTAGTTAATTCTTCTACAATAACCTCTGCTTCTGCAATATAAGTTGTCGCTTTGTCGTCTTCTAGCTTTTCGGAAGCAATTCTAATAAGAAAACCTAAGATCTTAAGAATAGAAAAAGTATCTCTTGGCCTCTCTGTACACTGATAAGCTTTAATAAAATTCTTTTCTGCTTTTACTAAGTCTGATTTGTCGTAATGAAGTTTTCCCAATTGATAGAAGGCACGACCGATTTCGTATTGATTCATTTTATTGGGTGGAATCGAAAGATCATCATCCGCTAAAAAGCCCAAAGCTGTGATGGGTTTTTCAGAATTCATTCCTGTTTCAGTTCCATAGTTTTCATTCATAGAAAATCTCCGTTTGGATACGAGTGCCCAAATAGCTGAATTTGCAAACACTCTATAACGTCATACCATGTCAAAACGAATTTGGTCAAAAATTTGCTACGACCTTGTAAAATTTAGCTCATAAGACGTTGATTTCGCTTATTTTAATTGCTATGTTAGAGGGTTAAATCGCCGTTATTTCAATAAGTTGGAGAAAATATCATGGCCAAGTTCGATCTTGACACAATTCGTCACTCTAGTGCCCATTTGATGGCCCAAGCTATCGCAAGGCTCTGGCCAGACACAAATGTGCAATTTGGAGTCGGTCCTGTGATCGAAAATGGCTTCTATTATGATGTCGAAATGGATCATAAGCTCACTGAAGAAGATCTCAAAAAAATTGAAGGTGAGATGAAGAACATCATTAAGGAAAAACTTCCTATCGAAAGAAAGGTGATGAAAAAAGAAGAAGCCATCACTTTTTTTAAGAAAGAAGGTCAGGACCTCAAAATAGAACTTATTGAAAGCTTTCCCGAAGGTGAAGAAATTTCCTGCTACCAGCAGGGTGAGTTCATTGATCTGTGTAGAGGACCACACGTAGAAAGTACACGAGATCTTCCAATGGCCTTTAAACTTCTTCATGTTGCGGGCGCTTATTGGCGTGGTGATGAAAAAAACCAAATGCTCCAAAGAGTTTATGCTGCCTGCTTTCAAGATAAAAAAGAACTTAAGGAACATTTACACTTTCTTGAAGAAGCCAAGAAAAGAGATCACAGAAAACTCGGTAAAGAATTAGAGCTTTTTCATTTTGAACAAGTCGCCCCTGGTTCACCTTTTTTTATGCCAAAAGGGGCTACGATATACAATGAGCTTGTCGAATTTATGAGAAGGATTTACCGCCACTATGATTACAAAGAAGTGATCACTCCTCAGGTTTTAGATTCAGATCTTTGGCACACCTCTGGTCATTACGAGCATTACAAAGAAAATATGTATTTTTCACGCATTGACGAAAGGGAATATGCAGTAAAGCCGATGAATTGCCCCTGTCATATGCTGATGTTTGCCCATTACAAATATAGTTACCGAGACCTTCCTCTTCGCTATGCCGACTTTGGAAGACTCCATCGCTATGAAAAGGCAGGTGCTGTCTCTGGCCTTACTCGTGTGAGAACCTTCTGCCAAGACGATGCTCATGTTTTTATAGATGTGAATGGCATTCAAGAGGAAATTCAAAAGCTGATGGAGATGTTTTTCATCTGCTACAAGCACTTTGGTTTTAAAAATATCAAAGTCAACCTTTCAACTCGTCCAGAAAAGAAAGCCGGTGATGACGAAACCTGGGACAAAGCTGAAGACGCTCTTAAAAAAGCCCTCGATAACAGTGGACATGAGTACTTTATTAAAGAAGGAGACGGGGCTTTCTATGGACCAAAGATTGACGTAGAAATTTCAGATGCTCTCAATAGGTACTATCAACTAGGAACCATTCAACTCGACTTTCAACTTCCCGAGCGTTTTAATCTGTCATACACCAATTCAGAAAGTGAAGAGGTAAGGCCGGTGGTCATTCACCGCGCCCTACTGGGTAGTCTTGAAAGATTTATAGGGGTTTATCTTGAACATGTTGGCGGTGCATTTCCCTTTTGGATTGCTCCAGAGCATGCTGTCATCGTCCCTGTTAATAATGCCAATCACCTAGATTTTGCCAATAAGCTTAAAGAGGAACTCTTTAGAGAAGGCTACCGAGTTAGGGTTGATGATAGAAATGAATCTATGGGTTATAAAACGCGACAAATTCAAAAAGCTAAAATACCTTTCATGCTAGTTGTCGGCGACAAAGAAATGGAAGACTTAAGTGTCAGCGTGAGAGCTTATGGAGACAAGTTTTCCAAATCTATGCCTATTACTGAGCTTAAAGAAAAATTTCATCACCTAAACTTGGACAAAATGCCTGAAGAGCTTAGATAGGAGAATTCTCTCGTGATTTGCCGTCAAAAAGCTTAAAATAGCCCCATGAAAAATGTGCTCGTTTTATGCGGCGGCGGTGGAACTGAACATGAAGTTTCTCTCGTCTCTGCCAAGTATTTTATGGATGTCCTTAGCAAAATTAAGGACCTTCAAGCCCACTACCTTTGCATCCAAAGCGATGGAAGACGTCTTAATGAAAAAGGTGAAAACTGTGAATTGAGGAAGGCAGGAGAGATCTTCAACCGAGAAACACAAATAACGGTAAAATTAGATTACGCCATCCCATGCCTTCATGGCCCCCCTGGAGAAAATGGTCTGATACCTTCCGTTTTTGAGTTAATGGGTCTTCCCTATTTAGGCTCAAGTCACGAAGGAAGTATTCTTTGTTTTAACAAAATATCCACTAAAATCTGGTTAGACCGTTGTCAAATCCCCACGACCCCATACGTCTTTCTAGCCTCAAAAAATCAAAAACGTAATGAGGTTGTGGAGTTTTTTCATCAAAACAAAGACGTTTTCATTAAGGCCAGCCATCAGGGCTCCTCAGTCGGCTGCTATCACGTAACCAAAGAACAAGAACTCCATTCATCTATAGATAAAGCTTTTGAACTAAGCCCCTACGTTCTCATTGAAAGAACCATGAAGGGTCGCGAATTAGAAGTCGCCGTTTTTGAACATGGTGGAGAAATAAAAGCGACAGTTCCTGGTGAAATTGATTGCCCACAGGCCTTCTATTCTTATGAAGAAAAATATGCCAAAGAGAGTGAGACAAAAACACTCACAGTCGCTCCCGGTATAAGCCTTGAACAACAAAAGACTTTTCAAGCCTTGGCGATCAAGGCCTTTCAGATTTTAAATTTAAAAGACCTCGCAAGAATAGATTTTTTTCTCACGGACAACCAAGAAATCTTAATTAATGAAATAAACACTTTTCCAGGTCATACCCCCATCTCCATGTTTCCCATGATGCTAGAGAATACGGGCTTAACCTATGGTGATTTTCTTAAAGATAAAATTTTCAAAAACTAAAGGCAAAGATTATGGAAATTACTCTTATTAATCAAAAAGATGAAACTTACGCAAAAAGAAATTTAGAAAAATACTATCAAGATGCTCTCATACCAGCAGAAAAAAAGGCCTACTTAACAGAGCTTACAAATAATTTAGGTCCCTACATGGGAATTGAGAGCGAAAATGGTGAAACCCATTACTTAATGGATGCGGCTAGTCAGATTGCCACGTTAGGACTAGGTTTTAGCCCCTCCGTGTTTATGGGAGTAGCTCATAACTTAGCAAGCTGGTCTAACAACCCAAACAATCCCCAATTCCTTAAGATAAAAAATGCTCTGCATTCTTTTCTTATGAGAAAAACTGGATGGAGTCACCTGGATTTAACCCTAAGTAACAGTGGCGCAGAAAGTAATGAGATAGCTCTCGGTTATGCTTTTAAAAGGCGAATTAATCCGAAAGCAAAAAAAGTACTCGCCTTTGAAGGCTCATTTCATGGTCGTATGCTCATTAGCCTTTTTTCAACGTGGAATAAAAGTAAAAGAGAGCCTTTTCAAAGGACTGGCTATGAAACAGTCTTTAACTCCTATCCCGATTTACCAGACGCTAATATTAATCTTCCCTACCCAGAGAAATGGCGAGAAGTTTGGGATAACTCTCCTCATGCCCAATTTCAGTGTCCAAAAGAATGGCAAGATGATGAAGTTCTAAAAAAAGAATGCCATTCTCTTTTAGAGGTGAGAGACAACCTTCTCAAAGGTGAGATTTTTTCCATCATTATTGAGCCTATGCAATGTGAAGGAGGAGACCGTTATTCCAGCGACCGTTTCCATACGGCTCTTCTTATTATGGCCAAGGCTTTTGGAGTTGCCGTTATCCATGATGAGGTGCAAACGGGATTTCATCTAGGACGAGAGTTCTTTTGGCATCGTCATTTTTGTCTTACTGATAAAAATGGGGAACAACTTAACCCTGACTATCTTGTTGCCGCAAAAAAAGCCCAAGTAGGAATGGTTCTTTCTCCTCATGATCTTAAAAAAGATGAATTGGAAAGACGAGAGCAATATCAAGTCCCCTCAGCTATAAGGGGCTATTATCATGGAATGGCCTTAGATCAATCTAGGGAGAAAATTCACGAGATAGAAAGATACACTGAAAATAAACTCAAGGAACTTTTAAAAGCATTTAGTAAAAGCCTATCAAGACCAAGGGTCAAAGGTTTAAGTTTCGCCTTTGATGTCGATACAACTGAAAATGTCCAAGCCTATATAGCAAAAAGATTTGAGCACGGACTTCTCTATTATCCTGCTGGCTCTCACACTCTTCGCTTTCGACTAAACACAAGCTATGACTTTCAAGATATCGACTTTCTTTTTGAAAGACTTCATGCCATTAGCGATGAAATTTTCAATAGAGTATCTTCAAACTTTAATGGCAAAGTAAATACGAAGGCGAGAAATGTTCACCACATAACGAAGTGGCAAAACTTCATTCTCTCCCAAAGGTTAAAACGCTACCGTGGCCAAAGCACAGACGAAAATAAGTTGCTCAATCAATGGGGTGAATTCTTAAAAGATATCGTAGCCCCAGAGGATAAAGATTCTCTTAAAATAATC
>JASBRV010000094.1 GCA_030149295.1 Bacteriovoracales bacterium
TCCTTTGGATTCACCTCGGCGAAGTAATGCTTTTTATTGGGGTCTTTTTTTAGTTTGGCCATAAGTCCTTAAAATGACGGTAGTTACTCCATTTTAATCAATAATCAGCTAGACACAAAGTGTAAATTAATTCCGCTAAAACCTCTTCAGTATCGCTAAAACCTGACAAAATCTCTTGTTTTTGGCACATTAGGGCCTACCGAAAGCCCCTTAAAGAGAGGAACTATGTTAAAGACGGACACACCTAAAACTATTTTATTGGCGGACTACAGGCCTCATCCTTTTACTATTGAAAAAGTCCATCTGACTTTTCACCTAGATTCAACGAAGACCCTAGTTCAAAGCGTTCTTACGATGAAAAGAAATCCTGAGTCTGATGACGTGAACGCAGATTTAGTTCTTAACGGTGAGGAGCTTACTTTTAAAGGAGCAAAGCTGAATGGAGAGTCATTAGATGAGTCTCGCGTCTCTTTGGGTCAGGACAGTCTCACAATAAAGGAGCTTCCTGAAAGCTTTACTCTAGAGATAGAAAATATCATCAATCCCGAGGCTAATAAAGCATTGGATGGTCTCTATAAGTCAGGCTCTATTTTTTGCACTCAAAATGAACCTGAAGGATTTCGTCGTATTACTTATTACCTCGATCGTCCTGATGTGATGGCAAAGTTCACGACAAAAATCATTGCACCTAAAACAGATTATCCCGTTCTTCTTAGTAATGGTAATCCTATCGGTGAAGGGGAGCTCGATGGAGGTCTTCACTGGATGGAGTGGGAAGATCCTTTTGTAAAGCCTGCCTATCTTTATGCTTTGGTAGCTGGGGACCTTGGTCTTGTTCAAGATTCTTATAAGACGATGAGTGGAAGAACGATTGATCTTCGTATTTATTGTGACAAAGGTAATGAGTCTCGATGTGACCACGCTATGGAATCTCTTAAGAAGTCGATGAAATGGGATGAAGAAACTTTTGGTCTCGAGTATGACCTCGACATCTATATAATTGTCGCCGTCGACTCTTTCAATATGGGCGCGATGGAAAATAAAGGCCTCAACATTTTTAATTCGGTCTATGTCCTCGCCAATCAAGAAACGGCAACGGATCAAAACTTCCTTGGAATTGAGTCCGTTGTTGGTCACGAGTATTTTCACAATTGGACAGGTAACCGTATTACTTGTCGTGATTGGTTTCAGCTGACGCTTAAAGAAGGCTTAACTGTTTATAGAGACCAGGAGTTCTCAAGTGATCTCAATTCGCGTACCGTTCAACGTATTCAAGATGTAGAGCGTTTAAGAACGATGCAATTTGTTGAAGATGCAGGACCGACGGCCCATCCGATTAAGCCATCGAGCTATATTGAAATCAATAACTTCTATACAGCCACCATTTATGAAAAGGGTGCCGAAGTCATTCGTATGGTTCGAACGATGCTTGGGCGTGATGGCTTTCGAAAGGGCATGGATAAGTATTTTGAACTCTTTGATGGTCAAGCTGTGACGACCGAGGATTTCCTTCACGCCATGAGTGTGGCCAATAATGATTTTGATTTTTCTCAATTTAAAAATTGGTACTCCCAAGCGGGGACTCCTCAAGTCAATGTTTCTTGGAACTATAATGAAGGGGATAAAACCTATCAGCTAACTCTTGAGCAAAGCTGTGCTCCATGTCCTGGGGAAGGTTCAAAAGCTCCTTTTCATTTTCCTGTCGCCATAGGTCTCCTCAATAGCAAAGGGGAGGAGATTAAGTTAAATCTCGTTGAGGAGGGACAACCTCAAATTGGCGAGGGAATCCTTCATATGAAAAAGCCGAAAGAGGTTTTTACCTTTAAAGACGTCTCCGAAGAGCCTGTTCTTTCGTTTAATAGAGGCTTTAGTTCTCCTGTAAAGGTAGTAGCCCCTTTTTCTATGAAAGATCTTTATTTTCTTATGGCGAATGACAGTGATCTTTTTAATCGCTATGAAGCAGCTCAAATGGCAGCAGGAAAAATTGTTAAGGATCTTCTCTCGGCAAAATTAAAAGGAGAAAAGTTAAGTCTTGATACAGGCTACTTGGAAGCTTTTGGCTCTTTGATTGCTGATTCTTCCATTGAGCCTGCGGTAAAAGATATGCTTCTTGGAGTGCCAAGCTTAGCCCTTCTCGCTCAAGACAATCACCCTATAGATTATGCTGCTCTAGATGAAGTTAGGACTTTCATTCTTAAAGAAGTGGCAGTTCGTTTTAAGGACGAGCTTAAAAAAGTTTATGAGGAAAATACGACTCCAGGCGCCTATAAGCTTGACCCTCTCTCTGTAGGAAAACGTGCCTTAAGAAAAAAGGTGTTAGGCATACTCTCTAAGCTTAAGTCAGAGGATGTCCTGGCAATGGCAAAAGATCACTTTGAAAGTGCAACCAATATGACTGAAGAGAGTGCTGGGCTTGCCATTCTTTCGGGTTTTGGTGGAGATGCCTTTAAGGAAGCTTCGGCCAATTTTTATCAAAAGTGGAAAAATGACACTCTTGTCATGCAAAAGTGGTTGATGATTTGTTCTTCTTCTGGCCACGACGATACTTTTGAATTGGTGAAGAAACTTGAAGGCGATGAAGTTTATGATGCGAACGTACCAAACCTCGTGCGCTCCTTGTGGGGTGGGTTTTCTCGGAATCTGGTGCAATTTCACCACCCAAGTGGAAGAGGTTATCAGCTTATGGCCGATAAGGTTCTTGAAATTGATGGGATCAATCCTCAGGTAGCTTCTCGTCTCGCTTCAGCTTTTAAAGACTACAAAAAGCTTGTTCCTCACCAGCAAGAACTGATGAAGCCGGAAATCGATAAAATCCTCGCTAAGGAAGACCTCTCTAAAAACGTCTACGAAATTGTCTCTAAAATCAAAGGTGCGTGATACCTTTTACACCTATTAAAAGAGAATGGAGTAGTTGGCAACGGGGGTGATGGCCTTGACTCTTAGAGGGTAAGGCACAAAAGGAGCTAGGGTTTTTCCTAGCTCTATATCACTTGTTGAAAGACCGTTAAAAATAAAGCTTGAATCGTCCCCATCCTCAATGATCGCTTCGATACAAGGGTGGGTGTGGACGATTTGAATTTCTTCGACAGTTAAACCTTTTTGACGGGCTTTGAAAGTAAGGTC
>JASBRV010000108.1 GCA_030149295.1 Bacteriovoracales bacterium
AAGACTCCAATTAAATGCTTGGGAACACCTCCAAACGGTATTGATTTTGACCTCCCAGAGCAACAGCTCAATATAGAAGATTTGGATAAGATTTTTGGGGGTGCAGAATCTAGTGGAGGACGACTTGTAGGTCCTCAAAACATGCCTCGTGTTCAAGAAGACCTCACTCCTTTTCCCTTTCGATTTTCCTGTGATGCAAGACTACTTTCTGATGGTGGAAAGAAGGTGAGTTGGATTTCTTTTCAGCAGTTTCTTCTTAATCAAGGTTTTTATAATTTTGTTTTTTACCCGTTTAATTGGGAACATCGCTTAACCAATGAAAGTAATGTTGAGACGACTTCCTTTTTCTCTGTTCCCGCAACACCTGCAGTCACCTTTCCTCTTTTTGAAATCAATATGGATTATGATGAAAAAGAAAGTAACTTTCTCTTTGATCTTTGTGAGGCGAGAAACTCTGAAGACAAAAGGGAGCTTTTTTGTAGCAGTAAAAAGTTATCCATAAAAGCCACTAGCTCTTTTCTTTCTATCGATTTTAAGCGCAAAATGAGAAGTAGACGCAAAATTGTTGATTTTACTCTAAGGGTAAATTGCCGTCGTTTCTAAGGCTAAAGAAGTCTAGGGTTAAAACCTGGACTTCTTCTTCTGGAGAGACCTTGATAATCTCCCTTGCTTCTTCTATTGCTTTGATAAAGATTTCTTTTACTTTAGGAATGTCATTTCTTGCAATGGAGAGCACATTTGAATAATGAAGGTCCCGAGGCTCATTTCGATCTATACTTGAGATTGCCTGAGAGCGCCAATTGGTATGATGGCGCCTGATTTGGATACTACTCTTATCAAGATGAATACGGGTAAGACCAATCTCGTAGCGATTTCCCTTTTGAATAGCAAGGCCCGTCTCCACCAAAAACTCTAGGGCTTCTTGAATTTGCTTAAGGGGCAGCCCTAGGTATTCACAAATTCTTGCAGGTGTTTGAAAGTCGGGAATCGAAAGGAGGATGTGAATCGCAGCGTAATACCACACACTGTAATAGATATGTTGATCGTTTTCATTGAGACTATCTTTGATATCGAGCCTATCTTTTAGGTTTTTTCTTCTCTGTAAGATCGTATTCATTTCTTCTTCTAAGAATAACCTTAAGTCCTGAGTGCCAGCTCTTTCATGTTGAACAAGCAAGAGGAAGAAGCGGCTTTCTTCTTTATTATGTGACCAAAACTGATTGACCTTAATGGCCTGCTCTAGGGAAAAGTTGACACTTTGATTAAGGACTTGGCTTATGTATGCCGTCTGACACCCGAGAAACTTGGCCAGTTTGAGCTTCAAGCCTCGACCTTTGTTTGGCGCGTTTATAATTTTTTCATTGAGATAACTCTTATAATTTATGTAATCAAAAACGACTTTCTTCATGTAAAAACAATATTTTAGCGATTAAAGTTAAGTAATTGTTTAAATTGTAACATAGTAATTAATTAAATAAACCTATCTCAAATTTCCTAGGCCCCGTATAAAGCATTCAGAAATTAACCGAGCCTTTTGCTTGCTTTTAAAACTAGGGAGAATGAAATGAAAAACTTACTACTAACACTTATTTTACTGGCTTCAAGTTCTGTTTTTGGAAAGAGCATTGCTCATTATCGCTTTGCTATTGGTAGCAATGATTGGAGATCCGCCGATCAAGCAACAGTTATCAATGCTTCACTTACCGATAAAGGAAGTCTTGTCGTCCTTACCTCAAGCTCCGCAGATGAAGCACCTCAATACTGGGAAGAAACTCTTCACGAGAAAACTTTTGAATCTATGAAATGGAATGTATTAGCTCTTTCAAATGTAGAGATCAAAGAAACTATTCAGGCTATCGTTTGTGCAATGATGCCTGGGCCTCTTCAGTCCAACGACCATCTCTCTGTTCGTCGTGGTCACGTTTTCGGTGTTGATGATTTCTTTGGAGAAATGAAGCTTGTCCATGGTCCTCAGGGTTGTTGGGTTGCTCGTAAAATTACACCTGTTGGTGGACGTAATGAAATGGCAGCCAGATTACTAAAAGAGCAAATGAAAATTGCTGCCCTTGAATTAATCAAACTCTAAAAGCTGGAAAGGAGGGCTAGGCCCTCCTTTTTTTTTGTCACTTTTTTGCTAAAGTAGGGGGATCAGGAGTTAAAAATGTGGAAGCAAGCTTATCAAGGTTTAAAGGCGGAGAGTACTCAAGAAGGGAATTATCCTCGCCAAGTTCTCGAAGCTCATTTTAGCTATACTCCTACTACTCCTGTTAAAGATCCCCAATTCCTTTGTTGGTCTAAAGATCTTGCTGACACAATGGGTTTAAAAGATCCAACTCATTGGTTAGAAATTCTTTCAGGCAATGCTTCTCCCGATGAATTGCAATCTCTTTCTACTCGTTACGGTGGTCACCAATTTGGTCATTGGGCAGGACAGCTAGGCGATGGTAGGGCGATCACACAAGGGTTATGGGAAAATGAGGGATTTGCCTATGAAGTCCAGCTTAAGGGCGCAGGGCTTACTCCTTATTCAAGAAGCGCTGATGGTCGTGCCGTTTTACGTTCTTCTTTAAGGGAGTATCTTTGTAGTGAGGCTATGGCCCATCTTGGTGTACCGACAACTAGGGCCTTGTCTTTAGTGACGACCGGGGAAGAGGTCATAAGAGATATGTTCTATGACGGTAATCCTGAGGCTGAACCGGGGGCTATATGTTCTCGAGTCGCACCTAGTTTTCTACGTTTTGGTCACTTTCAAATACATGCCAGTCTTGGGGAAAAAGAGCGCCTTAGTGAATTGATTAAATTCACTTTGGATAACTTTGGTGAAGGACAGGATATATTGTCTTTCTTTCATGGAGTCGTTAATAAAACTGCTTTTATGATAAGTGAATGGTACCGGCTTGGCTTTGTTCATGGTGTGATGAATACTGACAATATGAGTATTCTCGGGCTTACCATTGATTATGGACCCTTTGGTTGGCTTGATATTTTTGATCCCGATTGGACCCCCAATACAACAGACTTTAGGGAAAGACGTTATCGTTTTATGAATCAACATAATATTGCCTATTGGAACCTGGCGCGTCTTGCTGAAGCAATTGAAGTGGTAGGGCCTTCTTTAAAGGAGCAACTTGAGGATTATCCAAGACTTTTTAAGTATCACTTTTCTCAAATGATGCAAAAGAAACTTGGACTTAAAGACTATCAAGATGAGCTAACGAATAGAATTTTTAATCTCTTAGTCGATGCCAAAGGGGATATGACGCTTTTTTATCGCAACCTTACTGAATACTCAAATGGTGCTCCACTATTGGATTGGGATGAGTGTTTCTATGATGGGCTCTCTCATAATCAACAAATTGACTTAAAGAATTGGCTTAGTGATTGGAAAAGAGCTTTTTGTTCAGAGACTGGTTATTCGACTATGAAGTCAACTAACCCTGTGCTTATTCCAAGAAACTACATGATTCAAGAGTGCTTAGACTCACTGGAAAAGGGAGATAAGGTTCCTCTTCGAAACTTAGAAGAGGCCCTATTAAACCCTTATGAATGGAATGAAAAAACAAAAAAGTATTTTAAGAAAAGACCCAATTGGGCAGCGACAAGACCAGGCTGTTCAACTTTATCCTGTAGCTCTTAATTTGCGATTTTATTCGCCATCATCGCCAATGGCTTCGACTGGGCAGGCTTCTAAAGCATCCATACATTCTTGAAGTTCTTTTTCATTGGTAGGTTGTTTTTTGACAAAGGCATGGCCATCGTCATCATTCATCTCAAAAAAGTTGGGAGCCTCACAAACACAGGCATCGCAAGCGATGCATTGATCATCGACGTAGAACTTACCCGAGACATTGAGGTCCCATTTGGCTGTCTTATCGGCCATTGAAAAAACCTTAGAGTTTTACAAATTGTTTCACAGGAGTTTCGTCGCCAATAACTTTTAAGACTTCTTGGCGAATCTTATTGGAGAGAACCATTTGCAGACCTGACTTTTCTTTTTCAGCGTCAAACATGGGTAGGTCCTTATTGTAACTTTTCTCAATCGAAACGATGAGACTCTTTCCGGTTAGATCAAATTCGTAAAAATTTGCGTCTTGTTCTTTTAGACCGTCAAAAATAGCCTTGTTTTGCTCCCGAGGGATGGTGATATTACCAAGTGAGCCTTCATAACGATTAAATTGAGTATTGAGGTCCAAGGCAATTCCGTACTTTTCTTTTATACTTTTTAGTTTCTTCTCATTACGATCTTTCATCGCCTTTGAGATATCTTTAGTGATAGAGGCAACAAGTTCTTTTAACTCTTTATCTTTACCTTGTTGAATAAGCTCTTTTGCCAAGTCTTTTTCATAATTCTTATATTGGGCAGTGAACGCGGGAATTTTCTTTTGAACGAGGATAAAGTGCCAACCGAATTGTGTTTTCACAGGCTCAGATACTTTGCCTGGTTTAATAGAGAAGGCAACTTTTTCAAATTCTGGTACCATGCGACCTTTTCCAAAGGTGCCAAGACTTCCGCCCTTATCGGCATTAGAAGTATCAACGCTATACTTTTTGGCCATTGAGGCGAAGTTTCTTTTGGTAAGTTTAGATTGAATTTCTTTAACCTTATCTTCGGTTTTAACGAGAATATGAGAGGCACGAACTCTTTCAGGTTTATCAAGGGTCGCTTTTCTTTCTTTAAAGAGACTTTCGGTTCTCGCTTTATTGGCCTCATTACTGAGATACTCTTTAACTTCAGAATCACTGACTTTAATGAATTTTTTGAGAGGTGCCTCTGATACTTCTGCCACGGTAGCGTTATAGCGCATCTCTTTAAAACGTGCGATGTCATTGATATACGCATTACTGACAGGAAAATTTTCGAAGAAATTACGAGAGTTTTCTTTGAGAACTTGCTCCTTCATATCTTCTTCAAAATCTTTTGCCGTAATTCCATTGGCGGCCAAGAGTCCTTTGTATTTATTAACGTCAAATTGACCACCTGTTTGGAAGTATTCAATCTCTTTAATAACTTTCTTGACCTGGGTAGGGGCAGCGTAAACGTCAGCTTGGTCGGCAAAGATGAGTTGAAGCTTAGACTGGACTAAATTTCTGAGGACTTGGTTTTTGATGCCGAATCGCTCGATATCTTTACTTGATAAATCTTTACCTCCCATAATGGCATTTTTATAGAAGTTGATTTGGCGATTATACTCGCTTTGATATTCTCGGCCACTGATGGGGTAGTCTCCTACCTTAGCAACAGCATTAGGGGAGCCTTTCATTGATTCATAGCCTGTAAACATGAAAGAGACGACAATGAGACCAATGAGGAAGGTCACGAAAAAGTTTGAAGTCGTTTTTTGAAAATTACTGCTCATGATTAATTACCCTTTTATTTCACAAAGCTTGCTTAAATAGCTTAAAATTGAATAACCATTATGAAACAGTTTTTAGGGAAGAAAAAGGTCTAATTCGTGCGTCTTATGGAAGACAAGGAGCGGCGTCAGAGAGTCGTTCTGAATATTGTTGTTTTACTTATTTCCTTTGTGTTTATTGCAAAGCGTAGTCGGACTCTTGATGAGACCTCTGCTTTCGAGAACCTTCTTATAGATAATATTGCGCCGATTCAGACTTCTGTAACCAGTATAAGGTCGGAAATTTCTAGTTTCTTTGATCATTACGTCACGAATATTAGAGCTAGTAAAAGAAATGTAGAATTGACTAAGAGAGTCAGTGAACTGGAAAGCCAGATCGCTAGCTTTAAAGAATTGAGTAGAGAAAATAAGAGACTTAAGGATTTGCTGCAGTTTGGTACAGGAGTGGATTATAAGAAAATTTTGGCACAGGTTGTTGCCTGGGATGCTTCAAGTGATTTTCGTGTCATTCGCATCAATAAGGGCCTTGTTGATGGAGTGAGTCTACAGTCACCTGTAATCACATCTGATGGATTGGTGGGTTATATTTATCGCCTCACTGATCATTTTGCCGATATTTTGACTGTTCTCGACAGTAATAATCGTGTTGATGGTCTCGTTCAAAGGATTAGGGCCCATGGTATTGTTGAGGGCTTTAACAATGAAAAAAGTATTATGAAATACGTCTCACGCGCAGAGCCCATTATTCTTGGGGATCTCGTGATCACTTCAGGTCTGGGAAATATTTATCCTAAAGGAATTAGAGTAGGAAAGGTTTCAAGGATTGAGAGAGAAAGTTATGGAATCACTCAAAATGTAGAAATCACGCCTGCTGTCGATTTTGGTCGTCTGGAAGAAGTTGTGATTCTTGTTGCCGAGGGTGACGAACAGAAGAAAAAAGAATGGGAAGCCCTAGATCAAATGGATGACACAAGTAACAGTAAGGGGGCTAAATGAAAGGAGATTGGATTAAATATCTAAAGCCTATGGGAATTACCTTATTGATCCTTATTGTTTTAGAAATCTTTAGTACGGCTTTAATGCCAATGCTCGGCCTAACAAAGTATAGAATTCCTTTTAATGTCCTTTTGGTTCTCTATCTTGGCTTTAAGATAGAGTCTCCTTACACCGCTTTAATGATTCTCACTCTTCAGTACACCCACAGTTTTTTTACGATTGAAGGATGGGAGATGGGAACAATTGCTGGTGTCCTCATATGCATTACGATTAGCTACCTCAAGGACCTTCTCCATCTCTCCTCGAGTGTCATCACCGTCTTAATTACCCAGCTTTTTCAGCTTTTATGGTTTTTTATTGTGGCAACACTTCTCTATATAAGGGAAGAAAACTTTTCTTATATCGTAGAGAAGTTCTGGCGCTTTATTCCGGAGAGTATAGTCATAAGTTTACTTGCCCCTTTCTTCTTCAGCGTTCTTGATGTTATCTGGCGCTCTCAAGGAGATAGAGCGTTGGGCGATAGCGTATAGGTATCTATGTTTGGTGAAGATGATCTGGTCCGGCAACACAAGGGACGGTCTGATCTAATTGGTAATATTATCATAGGCTGTTTCTTGCTAATATTAGCTCGTCTATGGTTTTTACAAATTTATCAAGGAGACCTCTTTTATCAATTTTCCATAGAGAACAGACTGCGAAAAGAAGTCATTAAAGCACCCAGAGGAATGATCTTTAGCCGTAATTCGCAAATGTTAACGGATAATATACCTCGCTTTGATGCCATTGTTATTCCTCAATATCTAAAAAATAAAAATGTGACCCTCAAGAAATTGGCGAATGTTTTAGGCATGAGTATTGAGGATGTGAAAAAAGTCCTCAGAAAAAATAGAACTCAGGCCCGTTATCGACCAGTAACAATTAAGAAGAATATCTCATTAAAAGAAGTTTCTATTATTGAAACAGAAAATTCTAAGATGCCTGGTGTTCGTGTTCAAACCTTTATTTCCAGAGAGTATAGAGACGGTTACACAGGAGCTCATCTTCTTGGCTATATTTCGGAGATCAATCAAAGGCAGCTTCCCAAATACCGCAATCGAGATGGTTATGATTATAAACTCGGTGATTTTATTGGTCAGGCAGGGATTGAAGAAAAATTTGATCTTCAGTTACGTGGAGAAGACGGCTATGAATTTGTCGAGGTCGATGCAAGAGGGAGGATGCGCCGAAATATTCGCTCTAATACCCTTTTTAGTGGCATTCAAAATAAAAGAGCTCGGCCGGGAAATAATATTCGCTTAACAGTTGATCGCGATATGCAATTATCGGCTTTTAAGGCCTTAGAAAATAAGGTTGGATCAGCCGTTGCCGTTGATGTAAATACTGGTGAAGTTTTGGCCATGGTAAGTCGACCGGCCTTTGACCCCACAAAATTTAGTAAAGGTCTAACCCAAGAGTATTGGTCCTCTCTTGTTAATGACGATAGAAATCCCTTAAGAGATCGCACAATCCAAGAGCACTATGCACCTGGCTCCACTTTTAAAACCATTACAGCAATTGCTGCCCTTGAAGAAAATATTGTGAAAGCTGATCAAGAACTTAAATGTGGTGGAACCTATCGTCTTGGTAGAAGAGTCTATCATGATTGGAAAAGAGGCGGGCACGGATTAACAGATGTCTATAAAGCCCTTCGACGTTCTGTTGATGTTTATTTCTATCAAATTGCCACCCAAATGGATATTGATACGCTTGCAAAGTATGCCAAGATGTTTGGACTTGGAGAAAAAACAGGGATTAGTTTATCTCGAGAAACCTCCGGACTTATTCCGACGAAAGAGTGGAAAAAGAAGCGTTTTGGAGAGGAGTGGCAGTTGGGAGAAAACCTCTCATGCGCCATTGGTCAGTCCTACGTTTTGGCAACGCCACTTCAACTTGCTCTCTCTTATGCCACTATTGCCAATGGAGGAACTCTTTATAAGCCATATCTTATAAAGGAAATCTTTTCTAATAATGGTGAGATTGTTGAAGAGAGAAAACCACAGGTCGTAGGCAAAGTAGATGTGAGTGAAGAAACTCTCAATGCTGTTCGCAGAGGTCTGTATGAAGTGGTAAACAACAGAAGAGGGACAGCTTATTGGTATCGAGGAATTGGGCTGGAAATGGCCGGTAAGACGGGGACGGCCCAGGTTCGTTCTATGTCGAGTAAGGAATTATTCTCTCGTTGTGAAGAAATGCCCTATAAAGACAGACATCATGGCATCTTTGTTGGCTATGCTCCCTATGACAACCCAAAAATTGCTGTAGCAGCTGTTGTTGAGCACGGCTGCCATGGATCAAGTGCTGCTGCACCTGTCGTAAGAGATGTGATTACTACTTATATGAAAAAATATATGCCAGAGGTGCACGAGGTTAACTCTGAAAGACAAAAGCGCCTTTATCGCGCTCAGTTGCAAAAGATTCGCGCCGAGCAGAAAAGAAAAGAAGAGCAAAGAAAGAAGGAAGAAGAGTTGAAAGCGGAAAATCAGGAGAGTGAAACATGAATCGCGGGGCCTTTGTTGATTTTCTCAAGCGCTATGACTTTTCCTTTTTCGGGATTTGTCTGGCGATTTTTATTATGGGAGTCGCGAATCTTTATTCGGCAACTCATGCCTCTCTTAGCATGGCAGACCTTTATACAGTGCAAGCAGGAAAATATTTTATTTCACTCATTATTGGCATTGGTGTCAGTTTTATTAACCCTAAGACATACTTTCGTTATTCATATTTCTTCTATGCCGTAACCGTAGCATTACTTGCCTTGGTTTTAATTCTTGGGCACAAGGGAATGGGTGCTCAACGATGGATTCTTTTGGGACCTTTTCGTTTACAGCCCTCTGAGATTACCAAGATTTCTGTGATTCTCGTTTTAGCGCGCTGGTACGCCAAAACAAATCCCGATAAGGAATTAGGGCTGAAGGAATTAATCCTTCCCGCCATTTTGGTTTTTGTGCCTACGGTTCTTATTGTCGCTGAACCCGATCTTGGAACAGGACTTCTTGTTCTTCTTATCTTTTTTGTTATTAGTTTTTATCGACGCTTGAAATGGAAGACGATAGGTATTCTTGCTGTTCTTGGTTTGGTTAGTGGTGGGCTGATGTATCAGTTTGGCTTAAAAGAATATCAAAGGAAAAGGATTGTCACCTTCCTCAATCCAGGCTCTGATGCAAGAGGCTCAGGCTATAATGCTATCCAATCGAAAATTGCGATAGGCTCCGGTAAGTTTTTCGGAAAAGGTTATTTAAAGTCTTCCCAAGCCTCACTGAACTATTTACCAGAAAACCACACAGACTTTGTTTTTTCTATTTTTAATGAGGAACATGGTTTTGTTGGCTCTATGTTTTTGATTTCTCTTTATCTATTACTCTTTTTTCGATTTATTTGGCTCGCTCAGTCCGTCCCTCGAATGTTTGACTCTATCGTAGTGATTGGATTGATGGCTCTTTTCTTTTGGCATACCTTCATTAATATGGGGATGGTCATGGGACTTATGCCTATTGTTGGTCTACCATTGCCCTTGATGTCTTATGGGGGTTCCAGTCTTTTGACATTCGGGATTTGTGCAGGAATTGCGACTTCAATTTCTAATGCTAGAAACCTTTTCTAATGGGCATGGTTAAAGCTGATTTTGAAAGAAATGTAAGAGCGATTTACGTTTTTAATTTTTTTAGAATGTTTCTGGTTTTTATACCTGTCATGGTCCCTTATTTTCTCTCCCTTGGTCTCAGTATGGGTGAGGTTTTTAAACTACAAGCACTTTTTGGCATTACTGTAGGAGCTTTAGAAGTTCCAAGTGGATATCTTTGTGATCTTATTGGAAGGAAGAAAACAATTGTCCTTGGAAGTTTTTTGGCAGGATGTGGTTTTACTTGGCTTTATTTTATTGATTCTTATATTGAGCTGGTTTGGTATGAAGTTTTAATTGGTGTAGCCCTAAGTTTCGTCTCAGGTGCCGATGTTTCACTTCTCTATGATTCTCTTCATCATCTTGATGAAGGAAAACAAGACTCAAAGGAAAATCGTAGTAAGCGAACAAAGGCCATGGGAGACATTCAACTAAGTGCTAGAGTAGGAGAGTCATTGGCCTCTATCATTGGTGGCCTTCTCGTAAAAATTTCTTTTAAGACAGTATTGATGGCCCATATGGTAGCTGGCTGGATGCCTTTCGTGACGAGCTTTTTTTTAAAAGAGCCTCCCTATGAAAAAATGAGCACTGAGAGCCATCTTAAAAATATCAAAAAGATTCTTTTTCACCTTTTTAGAACTGATAAGCTTTTGCTTCTTATTTTTATCAATCTTGTCACCTGGGCGTTATGTACTTTTGTTGCCGTTTGGATTTTTCAGCGTTATTGGCAGGAGGGAAATATTCCTTTGCACTACTTTGGCTTTTTGTGGGCGGGTTATAATTTAGCTGTAGGGATAACCGCCAAACAAACTCATCTGTGGGAAGAAAAAGTGGGACCCATCATACTCTTGGTGGCACTTTCTCTACTTCCTATTTTAGGCTACTTCGGTATGGCCTATGTCACAGGTTGGTTTGGAGTCATTATAGGATTGTCTTTTCAATTGAGCAGGGGAATCAACCAAGTGATTTTAAAAGATGCCTTAAATTGGCGAACTCCTAGTGAATTTAGGGCGACGGCCAATTCCATGGTGAGCCTTTTTTTTCGTTTGGGTTTTGGTCTCATTGGCCCAATTGTTGGCATCTCAATTGATAAGTTTGGTATCTCTTCAACCTTTTGTTATTTAGGGGCTCTTTTTTTAGGGGCCTTTATCTTTGTGATGATTCCCTTGATCATGGAGGTGAAGAAAATTGAGCCTGAGGTTATTCCTTATGACTGATGGCATTGGGATTGCACAAATATCTAACCAAGATGACTAAGGGGGCTAGATCACCTCTTTTCAGGGAGTTAGGAATGTATAATCCGTTTAAAGTTTCAACATTTGTCACTAAGCTACTCGTCTTTTCTTTCTTGATGGCCAGTTTTGGCTTATCTGCCGCGAGAGCTCAGGATAGCTTTGGCCAGGAAGATCAAAGAATTTTGTCCCAACTTCGTTTAAAACTTTGGTATCAAGGTTTAGAGAAATCCCCTTTGGACTCTAAAGGAGAGCTTCAGGCCGATTATCGTTTGGTTGAAGAGCTTCGACGGCCTATGGAGAAAATTCTAGAAGACGAGCAGCGTTAAGCTTGCCCCCTCGTGCATTAGAAGGTAACTTTAGTCTGAAATACAGACTATTAGGGAAGCTCTTAGTCATGAAAAAGATCTCACACATAGGAAGCCTTTTAAAAAGAATTTACCGTGGTTACAGCGCGGAATTACTTGATTCTTTGCAACAACGAGGCTTCACTGACCTTAGGCCAAGTTTTTTGGAGGTTCTTCTTTATGTTTGTGAGAACGAGGGCCCATCCATTAAAGAAGTTGGCCGCGCTTGTGGTCTTAAAAAGCAAACGATGACTTCTCACCTTAATGAATTAGAAAAAAGAGGCTATATCGAACGGAGGATTAATCCTCGCGATAAGAGAGAGCAAAATATTTTTCTCACCGCTTATGGGGAAAAATTTAAATTAAATCTTTTTGAATGCATTGATGTTATTGAAAGGGCCTACACTCAAGTTCTGGGTGAAGTTGAGCTTGATAGAGTTCAGCACCTTCTCAAAAACTTCCACGTGAAAATTTCAAGCTCACGAAATAACGAACTTCCCCTTTAAGTTAAGACTCCAAAGAAGAAATATTTCTTTTTCCCTTCTTACCTGGCCAAAACTCGTGACCACCACTGATATTATTAAGATTGAAGTATCCCTTTTTTACCAAAAGCTCACAAGCTTCAATTGAGCGCACTCCTCTTTCGCTAATAATTAAAACAGGAGTAGTTTTGCTAATAATTTCACTATAGCGCGAAGGAAGCTCCTCTAGAGGAATTTGAATGGAGCCTTCTAGTCTTTCCTCTTGTGATAGAGAGGCCTGGCTCACATCAAGAAGGATAAAGTCCATATCATTATCATTATATATTTGGAATGCTCTTTGGGGAGGAAGGTCGTTATAAGGTTTTCCCATGAGGATCATAGAGTCATCAATATCCTGTCCATTTTTAATGCGGATAAGATGATTTCTTTGCAAGGTTATTGAGTAGTCGAGTTTTTCATCCATACGAGAAATATTTTTTTCAATATTAGTAAGGCGATTGTTAATCATTTCTAGCATTTGAAAGAATTTTAAGTCCATAGTTCTCGTCCTTTAGAATGTTGGATAGAAGGTTTCAAAGTTTATTTTTCCTGTGACCACGATGGTAAAAAAGCAGGCAGTGAAAAAAACGGCTCCTTCATGAATACCGTAGCCTGCTTCGACGTTGGTATTATCTTGTTGATCTTCCTCTTTAACCAGTTTCGATAGATCATCGTGTAAATTAAAAATGAGCTTGATCCCTTTAATAAAGATTGGGAGCATGATGAGAGAGAGAAGGATTTTTAAGACAACTTGAATCGAATACCACTTAACTCCCTCCATTGGAATATTGAGAGAAGATGAAATGATAAGACTCCAACCTATGAAAAAGCCTAAATAGGAAACTGCGACCGCCATATTTCTTTGAATGAGCAGCCTATTGAAAGAGAGTTTACTCATGATGGGAAAAGTTTTTGTGGCAAAACCCAAAAGAACGAGAGCAAATAGCCACAAAAACAATAAAACGATAAGAGACATTCCAGAAATATTAAGAATAATCTTTAGGACGAAGCTGACTCCTAAAGCATGGGCCATACCAATGATAGCAAAGGCCATACTCTTTCTTTTAATAACCTCATCATGATAATCAAAATTATAAAGAACGATACTTTCAATTGTATAAAGGCTTACCAAATAGACAATAAAGCCAGCACAGGCCCTAACGAGAAAGAAGATAACGCCATTGAGGAGACCCTGTTCCAAATCAAAGCTAAACTCAGAAAATACAATGCCTATACCAATAAGCCTCGAAAAAAAGTGAAGAGACTCCGGTGAGTTTTTAGAAGGATAAAATTTACTGAGAATTTGTGACTTATTCGAGGGATAGATGAGGTTGTGTGTGAATCGATATAGCACAAGAGTTAAACAGAGAAATAGAGCAAAGACGATTCTCAGTATCAATTTGTCAAAGAGCTCGTTCATTCTTTTACCTCGCTTGATGGCTCAATTCGTTCCCACTGGGGAAGAGCAATAGTGCGATGAAAGCTTTGTAAAATATTGAGCTTGATAGAATCATCGCGATAAGGGCTATTCTCGTAAAGTGATTTGGTAATGCTACCTTTGGTCCCAAACTCATTATTTAGGCCATAAAAGGGAGTTTCATTTTTTGCATGTATTTTTAATTTTTCATAGAACTCATAGTTGGGGCGATAAGTATCCCAATAAAATTGACGTGAAAAATGACGATAGGCCCGGTGAAAGTACCAGCGTCTTTGACCGGAGTCGTGATAGCGCCAAGCTCCAAAGGCAGGATCTCCCACATAAATACTTCCTGGTGGAAGAGGAGTCATAGACTCTAAATTATCTCTTTCATAACGACGAAAAAGACTCATGCCAATATTGTCTTTATTGGCGCGGTAAAACTTCTTATTTGTTCTTACCACGAGTGTTTCAGACCTTTTGAAGCCATGAATGATTTTAAATTTAAGGTAATAGGTTTTAATAAGAAAACCTGCATCGAAAGCATCAATAAGGATAAGAGAAACGGGCGCACCACTGGTAAGACTGGGAAGTTCCAATTTTGATTGAATCAACTGGGTCTTTTGAGAAGAGGGGGAAAAAGATTTTGATAGCCCCAAAAAGAGGAGAATGAGGAGCGTATAGAGGAGAATCTTATTCATAGCCGTTATTATCTCTAATAGAGGCTAAAAGTTGAAGCGGGAATTATTCCGGAGTGTTTAGGTTGGTTAAGAGCGAGTCAGCCTCACCAACTCGGACTTTTGAGCGTCACTGAGACCCTCAAAATAGCAATGAAGACGATTGATCTCATGACTTTTAGAAAATTTTTGAAAGAGTTCAGTTGATTCATCAATATTAAAAGTTTCTTTTTTGTCAGAGCCAAAAAACTTGCGAACAACTTTCATAGGAAATTGGGTTTCTTCTAAGTTTTCTTCATAATATTTGGAGAGGCGACCACGAGAAGAGCAGCGTATAAACTCTATCTTTTCGTTCTCTAAAAATTTTTGAACATTGGTTAATTTCTTAAGTTGTGGTTCATTGAAGGATTCGTAGATTTTATTAGGAATTTCATTTCTTACGATTTCACCGGCATAACGATTTTTTGAATTCCTCATAATTTTCATTAAAAAGTGATCATCATGTTCAATATATTTTTCAATATCAGCAGGGATAGTATATTCGCCTGGACTTGTTTCAAAGTAACGATAGAGAAGCTGTTCAAGACAGACTGCTCGATAGTGAAAATAAACCATGACAAACATGTGATATCTACTGAGAAGAAAATCATCAAAAGTAATGACTGCTCTTTCAGTGATACCGAGGTAAGCCTTGTCATCTTCAATACAGATTTCTAAGTTATCAAGAAGCCAGTCCAAGTCATAACCACCATAACTTACGCCACAGAAGTAACTGTCTCTTAGTAGGTAGTCCATACGATCACAATCAAGCTCACTAGATACCAATTGATGAAGAAGCGGGAAGTAATTAATTCCTTCATGAGTGAAGTATCTCTCATCTTCTGTTTTTCCGCGAATAAGATCAGCAATATGACGACGCCTTAATCCAAACCTTTCTTCAACTAGCTTAAAGCTTTCTGAAAAGGAGCTATCGGCAATAGATTTGATGGTGTAGTCTTCATGAGTTGCTCTTCTGTCTCTGTTGAGATCTTCTTCGGCCAAAAACTCTTTCGGAATTTTTAGTTCACTAAGGTTTGGCATAGCAACTTCTGTCGTGTGCGATAAAGGGGCATGGCCGATATCGTGCAGAAGGCAGGCAAGTTTAAAAGTCTCTTTCAGCCTTAGCAGGGCAGGATTGGAGGCCCTTTTTCCAAAAAGTTTGTCAAAAGCACGATCTCCAACGTTCATCACACCTATTGAGTGAATGAAGCGGGTGTGGGTAGCTCCTGGAAAGACATATTCAGAAAAACCTAACTGTTTGATATTACGAAGTCTTTGAAAGAAGGGTGCCTTGATAATAGGAACTTCTTCTCTAAGAATATGAATAGAACCATGGACTGGATCGCGAACTTCCAAAGCCTCACCTCTCCTTAAAAGGGCATTTGTGCCCTACGCTAGGAGTTTTTCTCTAATTTGTCACTATTATCTTCAAGCCAAGCAATAATATCACTTGATTCAAACATAGGATTGCCGTCGATATAAAGGCAGGGCACTGTTCGACGGCCAGTATCTTTAACTAATTTATTGAGGGACTCATTATCGTACTGAATGTCCCTCATTTTAACTTTAAGGTTTAAGTCATTAATGGTGCTCATGACTCTTACACAAAAAGGGCAGGCATCGAATTTATAGAGCTCAAGTTTGGGCATTATTCGTCTTTATCTAGACCGCGAGCATAGAGCTCATCTTCATCTAGAATTTCAGGTTCTTCTTCTTCATCTGGCTTATCGAAGGCATCGCTATAACCCCAACCAAATCCATATTCTCCTTCACGGTTGTCTTCATCTTCAGGGTCAACTTCTTCACTTAGTTTAGGAGTTGTTGGGGGATCGTTCTTGGTGCGATCAGCACCTTCTCCCGCTGGGTTGAGCCCCATGGCCTGTTCAGGTCCATCACTCTCAACAGCGACAACTTCAGGCTCTTCGAGTTCTTCAGTCTCACTTTCGACGTCTGCAAGGAGCTTTTCATCGATTTGAGGTTTATTTCTTTCTTTATACTTTTTGATTGCCTCTTCACGGGCAAGTCTTTTTTTCTCTTCAATCTCTGCTTTGGTGGGCTTTTTGGGAGATGCTTTCTTCGCAACTTTTTTCTTGGCTGCTTTTTTTGTCACTTTCTTTTTAGTCACTTTTTTCTTGGTGGCCTTCTTCGCAACTTTCTTCTTAGCTGTTTTTTTCTTGGCCGCTTTTTTCTTAGTAGCCTTTTTTACAACTTTCTTTTTAGCTGTTTTTTTCTTGGCCGCTTTTTTCTTAGTAGCCTTTTTTACAACTTTCTTCTTAGCCGCTTTTTTCTTGGTGGCTTTCTTCGCAACTTTCTTCTTAGCTGCTTTTTTCTTGGTGGCTTTCTTCTTTGTTGCTTTTTTCGTCACTTTCTTCTTAGCCGCTTTTTTCTTGGCGGTTTTCTTTGCGACCTTCTTTTTGGCAGTCTTTTTTTTAGTAGCCTTCTTAGCGACTTTCTTTTTGGCAGTCTTTTTCTTGGTGGCCTTCTTTGCGACTTTCTTTTTGGCAGTCTTTTTCTTAGTTGCCTTTTTCGCTACTTTTTTCTTTGTCACTTTCTTTTTAGTTGCTTTTTTCGCCACGATAGAATCCTTGGGTTGTTTGAAAAAAATTCTATAAATCTGTTATTTTCATATAAAGATGAATTGTTGGCAGTATAGCGAACCTAATTAAGGGCAATCAAGTCTAAAATGGAGGTGGACTGCCATATTCGCGCAGTCGTTCAGCTTCGACGGAATCTATGATGTTACGCATTGGGAATCCAGAGGTAAAGAGACCACTTCTGGTAGGGCCAGTGTTGTCATTGGCGACATCCATAAAGATACCAAAGCCTGAGCCGTTAGAGAAAGTTCCGGCGCCACCCATGACCATTTTAATGGGAAAGAACTTGGTAGAGTAAAAATTCCTCTTGGCCAAGAATTCCTTGCTTGTGAAGGGAGATCCAATATTTCCAGCAGAGTCCGCTCCTTGGCGGGGTCCTGGTCGATAAGCTGACATGCCCTCAGTAGTGTAGTCGAAAGTCGGAGGTTTCCAAGATGTCACATAATAATACTGGTAATCACTGGCCCTGAGTTTTGAAGGACTTGTCGTCGCTGTGTTGAAATACTCTGTCGTATTCACAGAAAGAGGGATAATTCCGCATCCTGAAGCTCCAGTTGAGAAGAACATGGCGATTTTTTGGGCCATGGCGAGATTTTCACAAATGGGGCTCCCTGGAGGATTATTCAAAATAAGGTTACCACTTGAAGGATAGATGGAGTTGGCGGCCGTCACATAGGCGTCTCCGCCTTCCGATTTAGTTGATGAAATTGTTCTCATTCCTTCCGCAATTTGCCTAAGGGACTCAAGATAAGTGTCAATCGCTACTTGGTTTTGAGTAATATACGAGTTGATAACATTTGTGAGTGCCGTGGCATCAAGATAAAGGAGGTCCTGGCCATAAAGGGGAGCAAACAGCCGATAAGCATAGGTAGGGTCCCCTGGGTCAGAACCACCAGGAATATCATCCACAAAGTGAACATAGGAATTATGATCGACCTGAAGCGCGTTGGGACCATTGATATCAATAAAGGGAATCATGTAATTGAGGGCTTCATAACGAGTAGCCCGTCGAACATTGTAAATACTTTGGGCTATTTCATCTGTTGAAAAGATGGCAGCGGCTCCACCGACTTTATTGGCAGCAAATTTTTTAAATTGTTCTTTATTATACAGTCCATAATCTTTTTCTGGAGGCTCAACTACATAAGCTTGTTGGTCATTAAGGGCATCCTTTAAGACATTGATGGGAGTGGCGGCAACTAAACCTAAGCTTTCAATCTCATTGTAGGAATTAAAATCATAAACAAGATTGGGAATAGAAAAACCAACATTACTTGTAATAACGGGGTTACCACCAACAGTTGCCGATGTTGTTCCGTTGACCCAAAAGTCTTGAATAGTTGGAATGGGATAACCACCAGAAATGAGCTGTTCAACTCCTGCATCTGTGGCGATACTAGGAAGGGTTGAAGTATCAAAGGCACTGACATAATTAGAAGAAATCGCCTTATCACCACGGGTAGAGACAATGGTGTCATCTGAGCCATCAAAACCTAAATTAAAGAGGGCCGGCCCAATGCGCCCTCCAAAAGGCTTAGCAGCAGCGTAGGCAGAAAGAGTAATGCCATCGCGATCAGCAAAGGGATAAAAGAGACCCGTGAATTCAGCACTTCCTTCGACAGCGTAATAAGTGACCACTTCTGGGTTTTTTACAAAGCCCACAATATATCCAGGCACTGGGAGTGCCGACTTCGTTCCCCCACAAGAAGCTTCAGCGTCCAGCGCATCGGCAAAGCCATCAATTTCGATTTGGGCTTCCGTTGAAAAGAAAGAAGAATAAAAAATAGCGTAGTTAACGGGCATGACCTTTAGGTCAAGGTAGTACTTATTAAAGGCTTCTGAGTTGGAGGCCGGGATAAGAAATCCACTTAATGAATTTTCTGTCGCGACAAAAGGGGTAGGGGAAATTTCTTTGAGTCGAAAGCTCAGAGAAAAGTCAGCTCCGTCTTTAGCCTTGAAAGCACCTCCACTTAGGTTTCGATAGGCACTCCAAAAAGCTTTGGAAGATCTCTCATAAAAAGGAATAGAATCATTCGTGCTATTAATATCTTGGACAGCAACGCAAGGGACACCCGCTGATCCAGGGTTTCGACAAATGGGCTCATCCATTGGGGGAAAGTTAACGATCCTTTCCAAGTTTCTCATGCGAAGGGCGAGCTCAAGAGATTCAACCCAGGCCCCCACTCTTTCAGCGGCCACTTGAGGAGTGTCGGGGAGAAGATCTGGATTACCGGTCCCATAGGTCCAAAGCATCGCTGCCCCTAGATTGAGACTAGAGCGTTTAGAGCAATCATCGGCTTTGGTTTTTACAATCTCATTAAGAAAGGTATTGTGCTGCTCTGAGATAGAGGGAAGTCCAACCGTCTCAAATCGCGGGAGACCGGGAAGAGTGACAATTTCACAGATATTATTATTGGATCCAAAGTGGATGCAGATTGAGGGGACATTGTAGTGATCGTAGACATCTTTGTTGTAGTAGTTGCAATTGGTTCCTTTAAATTGCCTGGCCCGAAAATTCATGCCAAGGCCTGGGTTTAAAGGAATTCCTCCATTACAAGGTCCACTAGCAGCAGGTTCATTGCCATCAATGTTTTGAATGGCATCAAGGCCAATATTGCCAAAGACGTAATATTTAAGCAGCCACTCTTTCATGGTGTTTCTTATTTCCCAATTCAGATAACCAATATTAGTAAGCTGCCTTGCTTGGACGGCGGCTCCCGCATAAGCCCCAGCATCAACGGAGTTTTGCAGGTTAATTTTTGCTTTAACAAAGAGTCCTACGTTAACGACGAAGGCTAAAAAGGTCACCACAACGAGAAGAGACATTCCCATAAAAATGGAAAGCTGACCCCTCTCCTTCCAAGAGGGATTTTTCTTCTTTTCAATAGTTTTTTGGGGCTTTTCAGCTGCTATTGGTCCGTCCATAGAGTAGGGGAGTATTTCAGTGTCTTAATGCTACTAGGGTCAAAAGTCATGGTCAACGAATCCGTGTAAACCCCTGAATCTGTGGGGCTTTTGGGTGGAACGCCTTTTGAATCATGAATGACGCTCCCTGTTGTATCCGAGAGCAGGGAGGTGGTACGTTGTTTGATTCGGAATTCCCATCTTGCATCACTTTTCACTGAGGTTGGGTTTACGCCCTCCTTTCACAGATGATGCTCTCCCAGGGGCCGTCGTAGGGCGGTCTCCTGGTCTTTTGGGTAATTCCTTCCCTCTCAAAAAACGCCGCGAGCCCTTGCTATAATGGTCTGAGGAGGATTTGTGGAAATAAAGCGAATGAAAAATTGGCAGCCTTTAGAGAAGAGACCTTTTCGATATAAGAAGGTCGCTATGCAGTTCTTCTGTCCTTTATGCCGTACTGAAAGAGCGATCACGACAGGTCATCGTTTAAGCATTTTGAACTACGCTCAAATTATCCTCCTTACTGGACTCGTGACGGCCTTAAGTTTTCCTTGGGCCGGTTTTAAAGGTCTCGCTGCTTTCTTTCCTATCTGGCTAGGCTTTGAAAGTGTGAGAAGAATGCTCTTTAGTAAAGAGGTCCCTTGTCCCCATTGTGGCTTTGACGCTTCTTGGTACAAGCGAGATGTCAAAGTCGCTCGTAAGAGAGTTGAAGAGTTTTGGGCTGAGCAACAAGGTCATATTGAGCCCATCTCCACCCAAGAGCCGAACCTTGAAGCGGCAGTAGAATAATATTTTCAATATCTTAACATCACTAAAAAATGTTCTCCTTTCGCATGAGAAAATGCTAGAAATTGAGTCTTCTAAAACTTGTCCTAACAGGATATGTTTGAGGCTCAAAACAACAAAACGTCATTAGTGGATTCTTAAGTCTTGTTCCCCTAATGCACCAAAACAGGAGACACACTCTATGAGTATCAACAAAGTCATGCTTATCGGTCGCCTCGGCCAAGATCCAGAACTCAAGTACACACCATCAGGTTCAGCTGTTTGCAACTTCTCACTTGCAACATCTGAGTCATGGACCGACAAGAGCGGCCAAAAGCAAGAAAGAACTGAATGGCACAGAATTGTCGTTTGGGGCAAACTTGCTGAGCTTTGTAACCAGTACCTTGCAAAGGGTCGCCAGGCTTTCGTTGAAGGCTCACTTCAAACACGTCAGTGGGAAGATAAAAGTGGTGGGAAACGTTACACGACTGAAATCAACGCTAAAAACATTCAGTTTCTTGGTGGTATGAGTGCAGGTCAAGGAAATCAACGATCTAATGACAATCAATACAATCAAATGGCACCACAAAATGACAGTGTGATGAATCAAGACTATGACATCTCAACTGATTCAAACTTCACTGCTGATGACATTCCGTTTTAGAAAATAATCCCCTCACAACAACAGGGATTTTATATAAGAAGGCACCTTTTATGGGGTGCCTTTTTTGATTCTGTTTTATAAAAGCGAAGGGAGTAGGCTAAGGAGAAATCTCTTGCCCTCTTTCGTCGCAACAACATCAACATGATTGAAGTCGTCGTTGCGGATGAATTTAATATCGGGTCTATTCCCTTGAGACGCATAATCCTTTTCAATATCTGTAAGGTCGGCAAGACCATCGCGGGAGAGACCTATCATAGTATAGGGAAGGTTGTTGGGAAGATAGAAGTTGGAATAATCCATACGCCCTGACCTTGAGGTGTAAATGCCTCTTCTGATCCAGTTGGCTGAGTCATCAAAGAGGTCTTGATGAGGAACACTTACTTGGCGATGGATAAAATCGCTAAATTCTTTTTCTTCAAAGTTTTCAAAAGAGAAAATAGCTTTTAAAGCATTTTGGACTAAAGGGAATTTGATCCCAAATTCAGTAATGTCATCGATGAGTTGAGTGAGGAGATTTCTTTCGTCAGGACCTCTTTGGGATAAGAGAGAACTGAGCATGACTTTTCGAATGAGGTAATTATATCTCTCTCCAAATGGCCAGAGGTCACGTATTAACTGTGAGGTGTTTTTAAAATGAGAAGGAGAGGCTATCGCGATGATTTTACTGATCTTCTTTTTCGCTATTGAAGAGGCTCTTTGGGAAAACTTCATTGTATCATTCTTATCTTTTTGAAGACCAGATACAAAAAGACGCGAACTCATCCCTCCCATGGAGTGACCTATAATCGTCACTTTTTTCTTTGTTTTCTTTTGGATGAAGTTAATGATGGTGGGAAGGTCGTAGGCGATTATTTCATCAAATCCCATGGTAGGAGTTTTTCTGCTATAGGAGAGTTTGGGTCGCGATTTTTCTTCCTCGTTTCCATGGCCTCGCAGATTAAAGAGATAAACATCGTAGCCTTCATGATAGAGGTGTTGATCAATGACACTCCAAATATGAAAGCTTTCCATGAAACCATGAAGCAGGAGAATCGGTTTCCCCCCTTCATTGGCAAAGTGTTTACCTTGGAGTTCGACACCGTCTTTGGTTAGTAGATGAATTCGCTCTTGAGAGAAGCAGGGGTTAAGGAGAAAAAAGAATACAAAGAGAATTTTCATCTCTTGAGCCTATCTAAGCTTAAAACGCCCTATCAAGCTTTCTTTTTTTAGGGAGTTATAAGTGTTTAAAATTTAGTCATCCGTGAAAATAAGGCATTTAGGCCGTGAAAAAAAACGCCAGAAAAGTATCTCTGGCATAGTTAACTATGATTAAAATAATCTTTCTCTTTATCGGCCTTTCCCTTTTCAATATTCTTTCAATAGGTGCTCAAGATTTAGATCTTATTAAAGAATTAGAGGGAACAAGTTCTCATATTGATGGGCCAAATTGCTGGAATGGTGCCCTTTACGTCGTCGGTGTCGTAGATCATAAAAGATTCTATCATCCTAACGAGTGGCTTTCTCTTCTAGAGAAGAATTGTCACGAGATTAAAGGGGAGCCTATTACAGGCGATGTCGGGCGTCTTTTTATTGAGGACACTGAGGTCCATGGTTTTGTTCACATCGATTCGGACTTAATTTTTGCTAAGCATGGTCAGGCCACAAAAGATGGTTATCAACTCATGAGTTATGGTGAAATGCTTGAGCAATATGAAAGAACGAGATCGTGTCGCATGAGAAACTCTTTTGAGTCTGAATGCTTTCATGAATTGAAATACTATCGTTGTGAGAAAAAAGAAAATTATGAACCTTTGAAAGTCGCACTCTTCACTCTTTTAGAGAGAATTCTTTTTGATGAGGAGACAAAAAAGAGTTATCGAGAAGGTTGTGATGAGGGAAGCTTTATTGAAAGAGAAAAACTCCTGAAAAAGATATTAATCATTCTTGAGGAAATGAAAGAGAAGGGCGTTAACTTGAGAGAAGAAGGGGAGTCCTTGGTCACTCAGTTTTATGATCTCGAGGTTTCAAATCGGTCTTATCGCTGTTCTCGCCAGGAAAAAAGGAGGTCAGTGAAAAAGGTTAAGGATGCCATTAGAGAATTGATGATGTGATTAAGGCGTAATCATTAAATCTTTGAAATGAACCCATCCTTCTAAGACTTCGCCAAAACACATAAACTGGTCATCACAAAGAAAGAATTGGCTTGATTCATTCACTATCACTTTTCCAAAGGCTTGGTTTTTATTAATTTTTAACACTTGAAATTGAAGATTATCCAAGTCTCCGTTGAAACGAATCTCACCCGAGGTCTTTAACACCCTTGAGTAGGGCTTTAACTTCAAAGTATCACCGATTTTAATTTCATTTAACTCAAAAGGAATTTTTGGTTTTGTCGCCTCGCCGTTGTCACTTTCCTGTGAAAGCGGAATTTGATCCAGCCAAGATTGAGCTCTAAAGTTTGGGGCATAGAGGCTATTTCGGTCCCAGTCATGAGCACTTGCGGTACCTAGGTCGTACCAAATCTGTTCTATACGACACAATAAAGGACTGCCTGAATCTCCAGGTAGTAATTCATACTCATAAGGGCCTTTGGCATAAATGAGGTTCTTTTCATAGAAGAGAGTTTGAGGTGAGAAAGAAACACCTTTGATTTTTCCCGTTTTATAACTTTTTTCGTTAAGGCCATAGCCTACGAGTAGGCATTCTTCAAAGTTTCCTAAAAGGTTCTGATAGCGGGCTTTATCTTTGATGGGAATTAGAGGAGGAGTCTGTGCTTCTCTTACCTCAACAATGGCGTGATCAAACCATCTATTCTTTTCATCTCTGATGAGCTGGTGGTTATATTTGGGAAATCTCTCAACAGTGACTATAGAAAGGGATTCTCCACTATGGCAATCAATGGAGAGTAGCTCACTTTTCTCCAGACAATGTCCTGCGGTTTTCACGTGAGTGGGAGATATTAAAGATCCGCTACAATGAAAAATCTCATCTGACTTTTGAAGTGTTAACTTGCAAACTCCCTCCGGTAGTGTGGATTCTAAAACCGGCCTTCCCAGTCCAGCAAAGATGGGAAGAGAGAGAATGAGGCTAATTGCAGGTATCAGTGTTTTCATAAAATGAACTATACTGAAGTTGTGCACAGTGTTGTATCCTGATGTAAAATTGATAGTCTATCTAGGTGCTTGATATTGTGTAGCTATATTCGATTTTGTTGCGCAGATTCCTGTTATGTTTCGGGCAAAAAATGACGATAAGTCCCTAACATGAGTGCACTTAAGAAAGAACAAAATGAAAATGACCTCAACGATGAGCTGGACTTTGACGTCAATGATGATTGGCGAAAAGATGCGGACGCCACTCAAACTAATATTTTTAAAGAAGAAGATTTAGAGATGGCCGAAGATGAGCTGGATACATCTTCGCTTTCTTTGGATCTGAATAATGAAATCGCTAAAAAATCAGCAGCAGAGCATGCCAAAGAAATGGCCAAAAAATCCCGAATGGGAAAGTCTAAAAAAGGCTCAACAGAGACGTTGAAGCTTCTTCAAGAAGCAGCTGCTGGTGAAAATGTTTCAAGTGATGCTGATGAGATGGAAATTCTCACTGAGGAAGACAATGCTCTTGTCAATGATCCTATTTTTACTAATAAGGGTCATGACTACCCTCAAATACATGGAAACTATTTTTTGCTTGATCACCTCGTTGATGGCGGGATGGCGAAAGTCTGTCGCGCTCGTTACTTAGGTGAAGGGGATGAAGCTGACAAGATGGTTGCCATTAAAATGGTCCAAGAGAAGTTCTCTGAAGATGATGATTTTGTTCAAATGTTTATTGATGAAATTAAAGTCTCATTTGGTCTTAATCATCCGAATATCAATACAACTTTTGATTACGGTAAAATTGGAAAGAATCTCTTTGTCTCAATGGAGTACATTCATGGTAAAGACCTCATGGATGTCATCGACGAATTAAAAGAACAGGGAAAGACTCTACCTATACCGATGGCCATCTTTATTGCTTCAAAGATGTGTGAAGGGCTTCATTACGCTCATAACTTTACAAATAAATTAACCGGAAAGAAATACAATATTGTTCACAGGGACATTTCTCCTCATAATGCGATGGTGAGTTACGAGGGGTATGTAAAAGTCATTGACTTTGGTATCGCTAAGGCCGACACAAATGAAACGAAAGAGGAAGAGGGAACAGTTAAAGGAAAAATTAATTATTTTGCTCCAGAATACTTAGAGGGCAAAAAAATTGATCATCGTTATGACCAATTTGCTGTAGCCCTAACTTTATGGGAAATGCTTACCGGAGAAAAAACTTTTACTGGTAAGGATCAAATATCAACTCTTAAAACGATCTTGGCATGTCAGCCAGAGAAAGCTTCTGTCAAAAATAAAGAGGTCCCTAAAGAACTTGATAAAATTATCATGAAGGCGTTAAGTCGCGACCCAGCTAATCGCTACAAAGATATGCAGGCTTTTAATAGAGACCTTATGAAGACTCTTTATAAATTGTATCCTGACTTTCATGAGTCGGATATTGCTGAGCTCATGACGACGATTTTTAAAGAGTCTTATGAAAAAGACCTTGAAAAGTTTAAGTCCTTTGGAGAGTACTCTATTGGAGAAATTGTTCAAAAAATTAGTGCCTTCAAGGAATTCCAAAAAAGACAAAAAGAAAAGGCTGAGCAGAAGTCCGGAAAAGGTGCAGAAATGGTCTTTGACTTCGGTTTTGAAGAAGAAGCCGTTACTGCTCGAAGTAGTAAAAATGGACTAGACTCATTAGTTAGTAAGAAAAAGAAAAAAAAGAAACCTGGTGACTCTTTACAAAAGAATTATAAGAAACAACAAAAAGCTCTCGCGGCCATGTTGCAGGATGAAGATGAGGATGACAAAAAGCCTGCCTCTCCTTTAGAACAACATCGATCTTTAATCTTCTTGCTGGTCATCGTGACTATAGGATATTTTCAAAAAGAGACTATATTAGGCTTAATTGACGGAGTGAATCCTGAGATTATTGAGGCGCAGCCTCAACAAGTCGTTGAGAGAGTTAAAAGAAAGTCTAGTATCAATAAAAGTAATCAAAAGTTTCTCAATCAACTTAAAGATAAGAAAAAAAAATCTCAGAAGGCACCCGTTGTTAAGACAGTACCAACTCAGGCTTCCATGGCGAAGAAAGCTGTCGCTACAAAACCTATTGTGAAAAAGTCTCCCAAGCCAAAGGGCGAGATTGTTGACTTCAATGAGGCGAAGAAAGTCCTAGAGCAGGTTAAAAAACTCGATAATCCTAAAGAAGGATCTCTAGCGAAAGAATCCAATGGTGAAACTCAAGATAAGACAGTTTCAGGTGTTAGTAACACAGAAGCATTTTTAAATGAGTCACCATCTGAGCAGCAAAGTCCTACCCAAAGTTCGCAAAAATCGGCCGAGGCTGTTGTTCCCGGTGGGAAGGCGTCTGCACAAGAGTTAGAGTCTCCGGATGTAGCTCAAGAATTGGCGCGTCTTAAGGCGCAAATGAATGCCCTCATCGAAAAGGAAGAGACCCCTGAAGAAAAGGCAAAGAGAGAGATGCAAGCTAAGTTGGAAGCAGAAGAGCTAAAAAGGAAAATGGCGCAGAGACTTAATGAGATAGACACAGAAGAGGCGACAGAAGAAGAGCCTGTGCGCGCCCCTGCTACTGAAGAAGGTTCAGGAGCGGTTGACAATGTAATCAACTTTATTAAGACGAGAAAGGCCTTTAGCTGGATGTTTAAGTAATAAAATCAGAGGTTTATGTGTCTTTATGGCCCAAGGAAAATGTGCCGATACGAGAATTGAATGAGTGAAATTAATCAAAGTTACTTTTCCATTTCATTTGGACTTGTCCTATTGGATAAAGCACTTCCCTATGATCTTTATATCAACTCTTCGACACACGCAAGTCGTGAGAAGTTTGTGAGAATATTTAAAAAAGAAAACTCTTTATCGTCAAATGACTTAGAAACATTCAGAGATAAGTATTATCAACTTTATGTTCGTGAAGATGAAAGAGACTTATATCTAAGAAGTCTGGGGGTTGTTGAAGGAGCTCCTGACGTCGAAAAAGCTGCAGTCATAAAAGATTCAGCTATTAGTTATTTAGAGTCTATTTTTGAAAGTGGCCATGAATTTACCAATGAGGTTTTAGAGGAAACGATCGAGGGGTGTCGTGAATCAGTTGAGTCGATGATTGATGTGATTCAAGATTACTCAATTCTTGATGTTCAAAAGTTAATTGCAGATTTATCTTTTCACGATTTTTATACTTATGATCATTCGATTAACGTCTCCATGTATTCGATATCGATTCTGAAAGCTTTAAAGCCTGATGCGAAAAGACCTGAATTATTAATGGCAGGTATGGGAGGGCTTCTTCATGATTTAGGAAAAGTGAAAATTCCTACTCGAATTATTAATAATCCGGGAAAATTAAGTGAAGAGGACTTTGGGATTATTAAAAATCATCCTGATTATGGATTGGAGCTTTTAAATTCCCACTGTTGCGATCATGGTGAAGTTAACTTTGATGTGATTAAGAGAGTGGTAGGCGAGCATCACGAAAACTTCAATGGAACTGGTTATCCCAATAAGCTCAAGGGAAAAGAAATTTCAGTTCTTGCTAGAATTACTGCTATAGCTGACTTTTATGATGCTATTACAACAAAACGCTCATATCACGAGGTTTTACCCACTGCCGACGCTTTAGAGGTTATGGCCCGCTCTGTTGGGAGAAAGATTGATCCAAAAATATTTGAAGTCTTTAGAAAAAATGTAAATGTAGTTTTAGAAGGAAAGTCTCATCAAGAGCTTCCTGATGATTTTGATCCATGCCAACCCAAAAATGTCCTTCCCCTACAAAAAGCTGCTCCAAAAGTTCAGCGTTCAGACTTCCTCGAAAAAGATAAGTCTGATTATGGAAAGGTAAAAAAGAAAGTTAGTTGAATTAAATATCAAGGGCTCGAATGAGTTCGTTAACTTGGTCTTCCGTGTTGAAAATATGAAAGCTTAGACGCATATTTCCCTGACGAATACTCACATCAACATTTCTAAACTTGAGCTCCCTTTCAAGGTCTATAGCATCAGAGCTTGTGGCCTTTAAGCATAGGATATTTGCCATATGATCTTTGGGAGTAATAAGTTCAAATTTCTTTTTAGGGTAATGATCGAGAAAATAATCTCGTAATTGATGGTTATGATCTTGGATAGTATCTAAGCCAACACTCGTTAGAAACTCTAAGCCAGCTTCAAGACAAGCGTTAGTCAGCATATTGGCAGCCTGACCGCGATCAAACTTTCTTGCACCTGGTAAGGTCTCTGTTGTGTAATCAAGAAGGTTATAGACGACTTTTGAGTTAGGAGAATTGATCCAATTGCCAGCCATGTGTTCAACCAGGTTAATGGCCTTATCACTAAAATAGCCAAAGGCGTGACCGTAAGGACCTAACATCCACTTATAGGAGCTACAGGCAAGAACATCAATAACGGCAAGCTCTTCTTTACTGATATTCATTCCGCCCAGAGCTTGAGTGGCATCAACAATAAAAAAGATCCCTCTCTCCTGGCAAAGTTTTCCAATGCCGTGAATATCCATTTTCTTACCAGTATCAAAAGTCACATAGGACATATCAAAGATACGACAATTTTTGGGGAGCTTCTTTGCCAGCCATTCAGGAGTGGGAACAATTTCATCTTCAAGATCAATCAACTGAAAATTAAGTCCACGAGTTTCTTTGGCACGCATCCATGGAAGCACATTTGATGGGTAGTCATGGTTAATGGCACAAACAACATCATCTTCTTTAAAGGGAAAGCCATTAGCGATAATATTCACAACATCACTTGTAGAGGTGGTGTGCATAATATTGTCTGGAGAACATTCGAGAAGAACTGCGATCATCTCTCGCATCCTCTCAGGAATACCCATCCATGTGTTGTAATTATAAAAGGAAGGATCGAGCTCCTTATTAAGAGCTCGGCTTACTTTTTGTTTGGCACTGTAAGGAGAAGGGCCGAAATAGGCACTATTAAAAAAAATGGTGTCCAGATGGTGGAACTCTTTTTTGATGAGCTCAACCTGTTCGAACTTCATTCTTATTTTTTCTGTTCTTCAGTGGTCGTTGCTGGAGCTTCTTTACTCTCAGCATCCGCCTCAGGAATAGTTTTATCCATAGGAGCGTCACTATTAAGTGGACGGGCAACAGGAGCTTCGTCATCAAAGATAGTCGTTCCTGCTTTGTCTGCTTGAAGTTTTGAGAGAAGAATACAGTTGGCCATAAAAAGGATTGAGACAACAACTGTTGCTTTACTGAGGATATTGCCTTGTTGAGCACCAGTCATGATACTTTCACCACCGCCACCAGAGAGAAGACCAGCTTCTGCACCTTTACCAAATTGGAGTAAAACCAAAGCAATAAGGATGATGGTGATAACAACTTGGAAAATCATAAGGGTGGTGATCATGGGGAATATTCCTTTAAGTATTTAAAAATAATAGTCATAAGTACCGAAATTTGGCTTTTTTGACAACCTCTTGCAGCAAAATCGTCCTAAATGCCTTAAATTATATTAGTGAGCTTGGTGAAGTCATCACCCTTAAGGCTTGCACCACCAACTAGAGCTCCATCGATATCTTTTTGAGAAAGAAGCCCTTCAGCATTGGCTGGCTTAACAGAGCCTCCATAGAGGAGAGGAATTTCTTTAGTCTCAAGGCGAAGTTCGACAGCAAGGACAGCACGAATATGGGCATGAGCTTGTTGAGCTTGTTCGGGAGTGGCCACTTCACCCGTTCCGATGGCCCATACAGGCTCATACGCTATGAGGAGTTGACCGTCTTGAAAAGAGTTAGGTTTTATTCCCTCAAGCCCTTCTAGAATTTGATTTTTTAGAACTTTATTGGTCATACCATTTTGTCTTTCAATGAGTTGTTCTCCCACACAAAAAATGACCTTCATTCCTGAGTTTAGGGCGGTATGAACTTTTTTATTAAGGAGGTCATCGTCCTCGTTGTACAAGCTTCTTCTTTCACTATGACCAACGAGACAAAAAGTCGCCCCAATATCGAGAGCTGAAGTCACAGAGATTTCCCCTGTGAAGGCACCTTTTTCATGTTCACAAATATTCTGGACACCTATTTTTAGGTTGGTTCCTTTGGCACGTTCAATAAGGTGAGGAACGTGAATAGCTTGGGGGGCAACCCATGTTTCACATTGGGCCCCCTCAATTTTAAGGGAGCTGAAAAAGTCCTCTATATTGGAGAGGTTGTGATTCATTTTCCAGTTACCGACAATATATTTTTTCATTTAGGGCCTTTTTTGTGAATGAAATAAGATTTTAATTTAAGCCAAATTTTAGGGCTTTCACTCCTGGGAGACTGCCGTTTTCGATAAACTCAAGGCTCGCACCACCACCTGTAGAGACGTGACTCATTTTTTCAGCAAGGCCACTTTTATTTACTGCGGCTACGGAATCTCCACCACCAACTAAAGTAAAGGCGTCAGGAAGCTCTGCAAGAATTTTTGCCACGCCAAAAGTTCCTTTGGCGTAGTCATCATTTTCAAATAGTCCCATAGGTCCATTCCAGAGAACAGTTTTGGCTGACTGAAGTTTTTCTCTAAAGAGAGCGAGAGTTGCTTCTCCTATGTCTAAGCCCATAAGGTCTTCCTGAAGATTAGCCTCGGAAACGATTTGAGGTTTGCCTCCAAATTCAGTGGAAGCCAGGTGATCGATGGGAAGAACAATTTTTCTGGCGCTTGGTTGAGTAAGTATACTTTTAGCAAGTTTTACGTCTTCGTCGGAGCATAAAGACTTTCCAACTTCTTTACCTTGAGCTTTCAAAAATGGGTATGCCATAGCACCTCCTATGAGAAGGCTATCAACACTGACTAAAAGGGCGTCAATGATTTTAATCTTGTCACTGACTTTTGCTCCTCCAACAATGGCGACAAAAGGCGATTGTGGTTTATTAACGATTTTTTGAAGAGCACTTACTTCGGCTTTCATGAGGAAACCACCAACGGCTTTATTTTTGAAATAAGCATTTATTCCATAAGTACTCGCGTGTTTTCTATGAGCAGCTCCAAAAGCATCATTGACGTAAATTTCCCCATACTGAGAGAGAACTTTTGAAAACTCAGGATCGTTTTCAGTTTCTTCTTTATGATAACGGAGGTTTTGAAGAAGGATAACCTTTGTCCCAGGAAGTTCAAGGAGTGTTTTGATTCCTTTATCCTTACATGATTCAGTAAGAATGACCTCTTCGTTGAGCTTGTTAGCAAGGTAGGTGGCAACTGGCTCCAAAGAAAACTCTGGTTTCACTTCGCCCTTTGGTCTGCCTAGGTGGCTCATTAAAACTAGGCTTTTGGCACCATTTTCTAGGATATGTTTGATTGTAGGTAGTGCTTTATCAATACGGGTGGGGTCGGTAATAACACCATCTTTGAGAGGAACGTTGAAGTCAAAGCGCGCGATGACTCTTTTTCCAGTGAGTTCTACCTCATCGACAAATTTGAGTGCCATAAATACTCCTAGAATTGATTCGCCATGTGTCCGACGAGGTCGAGAACACGATTTGAAAACCCTGCTTCGTTATCGTACCAAGCAACCACTTTGATCATGTCTTCAATTTGATTGGTGAGCTCTAGGTCAACACAAGACGACTCTCGCATTCCCATGTAGTCTTCACTTACGAGCGGAGTGCTTTCTACTTTGAGTACACCTTTTAGGGCACCACCTGCCGCTTCTGAAAGAGCGTTGTTAACTTCTTCCACAGATGCTTGTTGCTTGAGGCGAACAGTGAGATCAACCATGGATACATTGGGAGTTGGTACTCGAATAGAGAGACCATCAAGTTTTCCTTGAAGCTCAGGAATAACCACGCCAATGGATTTTGCAGCACCTGTTGTCGTAGGAATCATGCTCATCGCAGCTGCACGAGCACGACGAAGATCACGGTGACTATTGTCGAGAAGTTTTTGATCTGAGGTATAGGCGTGAACAGTTGTCATAAAACCGTTTACGATTCCAAAGTTGTCATTGAGAACCTTAGCCACTGGAGCTAAGCAGTTTGTCGTACAAGAGGCATTAGAAATGATGTGATGCTGGTCATGACTATATTCATGATGGTTGATACCCACAACAAAAGTACCATCGAGGTCTTTTCCAGGTGCACACATGACGACTTTTTTAACTGTCTCACCTAAATGAAGGCCAAGACCATTCTTGTCTTTAAACTTTCCAGTCGAGTCTATGACAATATCAACTTTATCTGCACTCCAAGGAATTTCAGAAGGGTCTTTAAAGTTATAAAACTTCACCGTTTTATCATTCATCTTAAAGAAGTTTTCGCCTTCGGTGTATTCGATAGTACCTTGGAATTTACCATGGACAGAATCATATTTGATAAGATGAATGTACGGAGTTGGAGTGCCTGGGTTATTCACTGCTACAATCTCAAAAGGAAGATCATTTCGAGTGAATTGTTCACGAAGAAGGGTACGTCCAATGCGACCCATACCATTAATGGCAACTCTGATTTTAGACATAAGTACAAGCTCCTGAAATTTTAAGAAAAAGTGATCCGTTTTTAGCACAGGCAAAGCCGTAAGGACACCCCTGTAAGGTGATTGAGTGCCTTTTATTTAGACATGCCTTGTAGTGGTTGGCCTGAGTCGTTACGCTGTTCACATGGAAGAAAAAGAGAAAGATCTAGTTCATAGCAAAAGAAAAGCGCTGATCAATAAAATCTTAAGTGAGTTGTCTGTGGAGCACAGGGACCTTTATTATCTACCTACTGTGGAGATCTCGGCCCTTGTCCAAGAGAGAGTAGCTTCTGGAAAACTCAGCAAGGAAGATACTGAGCTTCTTAATGGTCTTAGTATACAGGATATTCAAGTACTTATGAGTCATCATGATCAGAAAGGTCAGGTATAGGGCACTCTTTTTGCCGTAGCGCATTATTTATTTCAAAACGTTAAAATAAAGAGGTGAAGACCTCTAGCAACCTTATTCACTACGCTTCAAAGCAAGACTACCTCAATAGGAAACCTTCAAAGGTTATCGATGAGGCCGTATCTGAGGCTTTGCCAAAGAGTGCAAAGGAACTGGCTCCCAAAAAGGCACCCTCTGAGTCCATTAAAAATACACCGCCAAAAAAATCACAGCAAGACGTGAAATCTCAAATTAAAGATAAAGTCCTAGAGACAAAAAATGCCGGGCAACATCTTCTCTCGCAAGCTGGAGGTGCCCTCGTAAGAGGAGTGGGTGAAGGGGTTTTAAAAACTATCGGAATTACTCCCCCTACTGTTTCTATTAATCCACAGGTGAGTGAAGTAAAAACTGTTTCTGGGGAAACAATTACGAGGGTAAATAAGCCGGGAATCTTTTTTATCAAGGGTTTTAGTTTCAATCCCTTTGGCGATGAAGAAAAAGGCCTCGCGGGAATGAGTAAGAATATTCCGACCTCAGAAGTGTTTAGTTGGAATGATACTGACGCGATTATTAAAGCGATAAACTCCAGACCTCATTCTCAGCCAATCGTTCTTGTTGGGCATGGTATGGGAGGAGATACTGCCGTCGATGTGGTCAATCAAATGAACTCTGTTGAACATGGCTTTCGGCGAATTGATCTTCTTGTGACCATGGATTCAATTGGAACAGATAACGATATCATTCCCCAAAACGTGAGAGAAAATTATAATCTTATCAGTGATCAAGACACGCTTTTTAATGATGGACCCAACGTTGCGAGAAAAAAAGGGCAAACAAGAGTTGATAATCAACTTCTGGAAATTGGTCACAATGAAATGGAAGTAGACCCTGAGGTTCAGTTTTTGGTCTACGAAAAGATAAATAGAACTCTCATGAATGCTGTTGCTTTAAAGAATATCAAAAAGAGTTTAAATCAACAGCTCATGGACAGTCACCGTTTGACTTCGAGAGCGACCAAGCTTTTTCACTAGAGTTGACTCTTAAACAGGCAAATTCATTTTCTTGAGAATATTCATCTATACTTTCTAAAATTCCGTAGCATTCACTTTCATAGAGCATTAAAAAATCACGTTTAGAGTTTTCAATGACGGTGATGCCGTGAAGAAAGCTTGCGCAGTCAATGACCACTTGTTGATTTTTAAAGCGGCCTTCTAGGAAATAAACCCCATCGCGTTGAGGATGCTGGTGAAGTCCACTCACAAGGTAGCTTTGGTTGGCATGGGCCGTGAAAGAGCTCATAAGAAGAATGGATAGGATTATCTTCATAAAAGCTTATCGGCATCTCTCAAAAGTGCGTGATACCTTTTACGGGCTGCGCACCGTAAAAGGTATCACGCACCTAAAGCACTAGCGTGAAATCAGGAGGTTATCTTTCTTTTTTAAAGTACTTGAGTAGAATGGTCGATAAGCTAAATATAAGATTTTTGGTGAGGGTGATGTGAGAAAGGAATTAGCTCAAAATAGTGATGTGTCTCTTTTGGATGACTCATTAACTTATAAGAAGCTGAAGTTTAATTTCAAAAAAAATAAGCAACAGGACCACACCGAGTTACTCGATAAGAGTGCTGAGTCCTTTGATTATCAAGCCTGTAAAAATCAATATTGGAATCCTGAAAAGTTTTCTCTTCTTTATGGAACCCCCCTTTGGGATCAGGCAAGTGAAAGTGAGCGAATTATCTTAAATCAACTCTACTGGGTGGCTTACTATTCCCAAATTATTTCTGCGGAAATTGCCACGATTTACTTTAATCAAACGGCAGCGGCTGGGCTCTATGGTATTGAAGACTTTCGCCTCGTTTGTGAAACTCTCGATTTCGAGTCTATGCAAGAGCGAGCTCATATAAATGCATTTAAAAAAGTAGGCGAAGAAGTTGAGATTTCACTTTTTGGAGAGAGAATTTTTTCCTTTCCAATGAGACCTTATTATTTTGAAACAATGATTTTCCAAAAGACGAATGCACTCAAGCGCTTTTGGAAAAGGTTACAGCTGCAAGCTTATGGGCTCTTAAGTTCAGGAAATGCCTTTATCGCTTGTCAGTATTTGACTGTAAGGGGGCTTCGAACCTTAAATGGAAAAATTGTTCAACATCAGTTGAGTCAATTTTTTAGTGATATGGATCCCCGGCAACAAGAGTTAGCGCCTGTCCCTAGTGCTATAAGCTATTATCACTTTATGGATGAGTCTTATCACTTTAATAGTTCAAACTTAATTGGAACAGATATATTAAAGTTGCTTAAGCCCCCTAAAGTTTTTGAACGAGCCATTGCTTCATTGGGCATCAAAGGGACATTAAGGGATCACGCTAATTTTTCTACGATGGTTAATGGGATCTTTTGGTATGATCCTGCGACATTTCAAGCTGCCTATGATGTCCTACGATCCAGAGTCTTTAATTTTCAACATAAAGACGCCATCAACATGATTCAAAAATGTTTCTGCGTTGAAAATGAAGGCATTCATGAGAGCTTTAAAACTCATCAAACCGCATTAGAAAGTTATAAGAACTATTTAAGCGGTATTGAATATCTTGATGATGACACTCTTTTAGGTGGTGAGATGAAGAAAGCATCCATCGAAAAATACCTAAAGCAAAATAGTGATGAATTTAAAAGATTTGAAAAGAAGGCAGCGTAATGGATAAAAAATGTGTGCTTACTATTTCTAATAATAATCAAGCTGTTGAGGTGAGAGAAAACTCGGAGCTGAGTAAGGAGTTGGATGCATCAAATAGCCCGATACTTTTTGGTTGTCGTACAGGGATCTGTGGCACTTGTTTACTTATAGTTGAAGAGGGTGCCGAAAATACTAATGATGTGGGTGAAGATGAACTCGAATTTTTAGAGATCGTCTCAGATGATCCAAAAGCGAGATTAGGTTGTCTTTTAAAATGTAGTGGGCCCGTAAAGGTTAAGTATATTGGAAAATAAAATACAACACAGTTTCAAAGACTATTGGTACATTGCGTGCGAGTCTAAAGACTTGCGGACTGAGCAAGTAATATCAAGAAAGATATTAGATGAATGGATTGTGCTTTTTAGAGATGAGGCAGGAAAACCCTCAGCTTTCCAAGATAGATGTATTCATCGCAACTCACAACTTTCAAAAGGCTGGGTAAAAGATGGAAAACTGCAGTGTTCCTATCATGGCTGGGTTTTTCAAGGGGACGGGAAACTGGTCAATATCCCCTCTGAAGGAAAAAACCAAAACAAAGTGGGGAACCGCTGTGCTATCAACTATGAGGCAGTAGAACAAGAAGGCTTCATCTTTGTAAGGCTTCAAAATAACCCAGAAAATAAAACCAGTCCCTTCAAATCACCTCATTTTGGTAATCCTAATTATCAAACGGTCAGGCTTTTTAATAAATTTAATAATTCCGTCATAAATTGTGCTGAAAATTATATCGATGTTCCTCATACGGTCTTTGTTCATGACAAAATATTTAGAGATGCCTTGGACGAAGAAATCAATTGTATTGTTCATCGAAAAGAAGGCATGGTGGAAATAGAATATCTTGGAGAATCAGATAATTTGGGCTGGTTTTCATGGTTTCTTAATCCAAGAAAGGTACCGATCATTCACGTTGATAGCTATTACGCTCCCAATATAACTAGCGTAAAATACATCATTGATAAGAAAGAATTCTGGATAACGAGCCAATCGATTCCAATTTCAGAATATGAAACTTGGGTTTGGACAGATCTTACTTACAATTTTGGTGGCAAGCTTTTAAATTTTTTAGCAAGACCGATTGTTGGTTATCAAGGACAGAGTGTGATTGATCAAGACATTGTTGTCCTAGACAACCAGTCCGAAGTGATACAGAAATATGGTGAAAACTTTTCAAATGCCACTGCTGATGTTGTTCATGTTTTGATTGAATCTCTATATAACGCAATTAAAGAGGGCAAAGACCCTAAGGCAATCCCCGAAAAGAGGGTTGAGGTTAAATTTTGGATTTAAGACTAATTATTGAGCTATTGATCTTTGCAACGTTGATGGGATGGCATCTTTCTCAAAAGGGAAGACGGCTGCAGTTCTTTAAGAGAAAACTCGACGACAATATTGTGGATGGTGTTTCTTTAGTACTTCAGGGCATATTCATACCCTTCCTTCAGTTTGTTCTCATTTACTTTCTTTTTGACAGACTTATACCTCAACTAAGGAATTCTATAGTCCTTCCTCAATGGGCAGGTTTTTTTATCAACTTTGTCTTTATTGATTTTTTTTATTTTCTTGTTCATCGAAAAATGCATTCTGAAAGTCTTTGGGGCTTTCATCTTCTTCATCATAGTGCGGAGCAAATGGATGTTGTCGTGAGTTCAAGGAATACAGTATGGACTTCTTTTTTCTTTCCCTATTTATGGTTGAATAGCTTCTTTGTTTTTGCTCTTGAAAATAAAGCGGGATTTGTATTCGCCGTTTCTTTAACGGCGATGCTCGATTTATGGCGGCATAGTTATCTTTGCTTTAATCCAAAGGGAGTGTTTTACAAAGTTGTCTCTTTATTTCTTTTAACTCCGATTCACCACGCTTGGCACCATAGTCGCTCGCGAAGTAGAGTGAATTTTGGTGCTAATCTATGCCTATGGGACAAGGCCTTCGGTTCTTATTACCATAGTGAAGAATTTCCAAGTGATCTTGGTTTCAAAGTGAAAAGTGATCTGAAGACAAAACTTTTTTTCCCTCTCAAATTAGGAAGGGAGAATCAATGACAATCAAGAGTAAGGTCTTTAGCTTATTTCCCGCCTTCCACGTTTGTCTCATATTGATATCATTTTATTTTTTTGTAAAAGACCCAGGTATTATAGGTTTTTCTTATATATTTCTAGCAACATATCTCTTTCCTCTCTTATGTTTTCGTTTGTTAATATTGTTCTTTCCCATAAAAGAAGGAGAGAGTGATATTTTTAGTAAAGATTTTTCCCCATGGTGGGCAGGCCATCAAATACAATTGCTCTTTATGGCAATGCCTAGACTTGAGTCTTTGCTCATCTTGTTTCCAGGTCTTTACTCTTTATGGTTAAGAGCTTGGGGCTCAAAAATAGGAAAAGGAGTTTATTGGACACCGGGGGTCGCTAATTATGATCGAAACCTCTTGGAGATTGGGGACAACGTTATCTTCGGAGAAAGATCAGCTACTGTTTGCCACGTCATCTCACCTAAAGAAGGAAAGGGTCTCCTTAAAGTATCTAAGATCCGTATCGGAAATTACTGTTTCGTTGGCGCCGCTTGCATTATAAGTCCTGGGGTAAAAATGGATGACAAAACTTTTTTAAAAGCAGGGGCTCACGCATATCCAGGTACACATATTTATAATGGCGGATATGAAGGTAAGATAGTCACAGATGATTAGCCTCATTCATAAAATTATAGCTTCCATCTTTTTATTGTATAGTAAGGTAAGCTATAGGCGCTTTTATCGTAGACTTAAGAATCCCAAGAAGTCTCAGTTAAAACTGAAGACAAAATTAAAAAAAGCGTATTTGCGATCTCAACGCTACCAGCATAATCAAACTCCCTTTAAGCAGCTTGAAGTGAAAGACTATAACGACTTAATAGCAGAAATGCCAATTGAGCATAGTGTGTCTCAAACTATCATATGTTTCGTTGAGACCTCTGGGAGTTCCGGTATTAAAAAACGAATCCCCTATACTAGGGCTCTTTTAAGTTCATTCAGTACTATGTTTGTTCTTTGGGCCCATGATATTTTAAAGCAAGTTCCTTTTAATAGTTACAAATTCTATTTCTCAGTAACTCCTCAGTTTGGAGAAAACTCACACGATCCAACCTTAAAAGACGATAGCGACTATCTTGGACCATTGCTTTCGTTTTTCCTAAGGCCATTTATCGTAAGTGTAAAGGAAGTTAAAACTATTCAAGACACAGAGTCGTTTCTGATGACCTTGGCACTCACTCTGGTGAGTGAACGTCGTCTTGAGATTATTTCTATATGGTCACCAACCTACCTCATATCACTCATAAACTTTATTGAAGAGAATAAGGGGGAGTTTTTAGATCATTTAGGCAAGGGGGAATATAAAGGGAGAACCTTTAAACCGTGTACTCTTAAAAGTATTGGGCCCAAAGAGCTCTTTCCAGGTTTGAGGTTCGTTTCCGCCTGGGGGAGTTCGAGTTCACAGCGAACTTTTGAGGAGTTAAAATCACTTCTTCCTTTGGGGGTGGTATTACAGCCTAAGGGTCTCTTGTCGACAGAGGCCCCTATGACGATGCCTCTTCTAGGGTATAGCGGAGGTGTTCCTTTGATTGATGAGGTTTATTTTGAATTCTTTGATGACTCAGGAAAAAGGTACCATCTTTGGGAAATACAAGAAGGCATAGAATATGAACTTGTGATCTCTCAAAAAGGAGGTCTTTACAGGTACCCAATGAAAGACATCGTTAAGGTGATAGGCTTCATTGAGGCAACACCTTTGCTAGAGTTTGTAGGACGCTCTTCGCAAACAAGCGACCTTGTGGGAGAAAAAATTCACGAAAGTGAGGCACTTAACGCATTGACCGAAAATGCTTTTGCTCTCATTGCTTCCGAAAGGTCCTCTCGTTATTACATTTTAGCGAATAAAAGTTTTGTAGATAAAGATATGCAGGCTATAGAAGAAAACTTGTGTAAAAACCCCCATTACCTCAATGCAAGAAAGCTTAATCAGTTAAAAGCATTAGAAGTTATTCGCGTTGAAGATCCAATTGGAACTATTCGTTTTTATCAAAATCAAATCTTAAAGATTAATTTGGGTGATGCAAAGGACATCTCCCTTATTCATAGAAAGGGAGACCATTTTCTTAGTTTTCTTCGAGACTAGGTAAAGGAGTTTTAGACCAAATTGAAGGCTCCAGTTTATTAATATAGCTTATATATTGAACAACTGGACGATCTATCTTGAGAAATGCCTCTGTGTTGAAGCGGATATTATCATACACTTGACCATCCTCACCCTGAAGCATTTTGAAGAAAGCCTTTGTGAGATTAAGTTTGAACCAGTTTTTGATGAAGCCAAAAAGACCACGTTCCTTTTTGTGAACATAAATTGGCCTCACGACAACTTTGCCTATTTCATATTGCGAGTAAGCAAAGAACATATGAAGTTGCGGCATTTTAAAGAGATTTAAAAATTTAGAGTTTTTCATCATCGTCAGACTGGCTAAACAGCCGTCTGCATATTTCATACTGTAGGAGTAACTTTGCCCAAACAGCAAAGAACCTAACTTTTCTTTTAAGTTTGTATTAGTAAAGTTGCCCTGAAGCTCAATTTCAATATGATTGGGACGCTCGCTAACAATATCGACATCCATATTGATATTTATATTATGAACAGTACTAAGGTGTTGAGGGTCAATACCATTAATCATTGTTATATGGAAATGGCACTTTCTAAAAAAAACTTCATCAACTTTGTAGCAAAGTTCTTCATCTTTCAGTCCTTCCAGTGCTGGGATTTCTAAGATTTTTTCAGTAGTTGATGACTCTGGGTAAATCCAAATGAGCCCATACTTCTCTATGGTTTGGTAGGAGTTTAAGTTCAATTTCTTAGGTGGATCTTCCTGACATGGAATATTAGTGCAATTTCCCTTATGATCAAAGCTCCAGTGATGAAAGAAACATCTAATGTTTTCACCCATAACCTTTCCTAGGCTTAGATCTACTCCCATATGAGGACAAAACCCATCCAGTGCAAAGGCTTTTCCTGTTTCGCCACGATAAATGACAAGTTTTTGTCCGTTAAGAAGAATGGGCATTGTTTCACCAATTTTTAATTGTGACGATTTAATGGTGCTATACCAGCCTTTGGTAACGACATCCCAATTATTGAAAACTTTATGTTTTCTCAACGGTTGAGTGTTTTGATTGAGTAATTCGTTCTTTATTTCCATGAATTTCCTATAATGATAATATCGAGAAGTTATGGGGATTTCTTGAGACAAGTAGAGGGAAATGGCACTTAAAAATCAACGAAATCAAAGAAAAGAGCTTATAAATGGATATCTTCCTAATGATTTTGAAAATTATGAGGATTATTTCTACTATCTACACCTTAATAAGAATGTGAGGATTATGCACCTTGTGGGCATGATTGGTGGCTTAATTTTGTTACCTTATGCTTTATACAGTCTGAAGTGGTGGACTTTTGTACTCTATTTCTTTCTCTTTTATGGATTTGGTTACATCAGTCATTGGCTTTTTGATGGTGTGGTTTCTCGAACCGCCGCAGAAGCCCCATGGAAATCCTTTATCTATGCCACGAAAATAAATTTGCAGTGTATGTGGCCAAGGCAAATGGCCATAAGAGATAGAGAGTTTTATCAAAAGTACCCCTTTGTGGGAAAAGTTTTTCCTAGAGATCTATGAAGGGCACTAGATTATTTGGGACTTGGTCACTCGTCCTATCCTCTCTCATTATCTTTTTGGAGCTGGTAGGATATTTTATTTTTGAAAAAAATCCATCTTACTGTGATCACTGTTCGCGATATGGGAAAACAGAAAAACTTAGGTTTTGGAATCCCTCTCATGAAACCTTTAAAGCAACAAAATATTGTAAAAAAGAAAAAGTATGTTTTAGTGTTCAGTATACTTTCGATGCTTTTGGAAGAAGGGTTCACAGCTTTGAGAATAAATCATCTCAAGATAACCCTGTTGCTTTATTAGGGGATAGCTTTGTTTTTGGTTATGGGCTTCAGGATTCGGAAACACTAGCTTTTTATTTACATAAATCTTTGAAAAGGCGGATATATAACTACGGTCATAGCGGTGCTGACTTAAATTTGATTTACGCTCTTTTTAATAAGGAAATCTTAAAGTCCCAGCTACCTAAAAGCACGGATATGGTACTTATGATTCCGCAAATTGTGCTTTATCGTAATTTACCGAGTTCTAATTATATTCATAATTTCAAATGGCCTCATTGTCGCATGATTAAAAACATATGGAAGTGCTTTGATTCGGCGTGGAGTGCTTATCCTTGGCAAGCAAAAATTCTTTATCTCTTTGAAAAGTTAAAAAAAGTTTCTTTCTTTTTAAAAGCGATCGATGGACGAATGAGTTTTTATTCCATGGAAGAACATGTGAGAATTTCAGGAGTTTATTTAAGAAAGATTAAGGAAAAATATGAAGAGCAATTTGATGGGAAGTTAAAAATCTTTGCTCATCCTCATGGCCCCTTTGATGCCCACGAAAAAAGAATTCTACAAAATGAGGTAGAGGTTCATTATCTTCCAATAGGAAAAGGAAATAATCTTTGCGATTGTGATCAACATCCTGATGCAAGTTTTAATAAAACCTTGTCTACAGAGCTTGCAAAAGTTTTAAATTAGCCTACAAGGCAGGAAACCATTTGATCAAGCTCAAATGCCTTAAAGTAACCTTTGTGGTCGAGTTCTTCGATAATGCTTGTCGCGCCGGCTTTTTTGATAAGTCTTTTTAAGATATTGAGCTTATGTTGGGTATCTTCAACAGCTTCCATCTCAGTTAATGCCTGTCGTTTCTGGGACTGACTTAAGTCCTTGTTCAGAGACTCTAACCGTGTCATGACTCCTATTGGACCAACTTGAACCATCTGAAGAAATAAAGTGAGGGAACTAAGAATGATAGTTCTCTCCTCTTTGGAAAGCCCATCCTCTTCAAAGAGAATGACGCCTGAACCATGATGTACCACTTCATCATCAAGGATAGATTTGAGATCACCTTTAAGGTCTTCATGTTGGCAAGAGTTTGCCATAGTAGAGTAATGCTCTAACCCCCAGCCCTCTAATAAGACTTGAATCATGAAGACAAGGGCTTTTTTGGGAGCGTGATCTATCATTTGAGAGAGAAAACTTAAGAATGAATTGTCGGAAATGTCTTGGTCTTGAGAACTATCGTAATATTTTTCAACTAATTTGAAATGCCTGGCTTCATCTCCTGTAAAACTGCCATAAAGAACTCTTTCATCCATTGTTTCACTAAGCATCGTCATCTTGGAGCCATAGGCAATACCAGATTTCTCTATATGATAAGCTTCTCTTATTCTGTCTTGAGAGAGTTCAGCGAGAAGGAATTTTTTTTCAAGGAGAGAGAGATTTTGAAAGAGTTCAACATTGTGAAGTTTATATTCTTTGGCGTTCCAAAAGATACTAGGCGTGGAGACTTTTTCTCCTTTAAAGCGTTTCTTTAAGATTCTCTCTAGCTTTATATTTCTTCTGGTATGAATATCTTCAAGATAAAAGTTAAAATCGAATTTACGCATGCTGACTCCTTTTAAGAATGAGCCTTGAATACGCACTTTTTAACATTCCCATGAAAAAATTAAAGGGAAGAAGCTTTCTTAAAAGATAAAAGCTGATGGCGTCTTTCCCGACATAAACTCGGGCAGGAGTTTTCTTTTGGTTAATGAGAGTGACTACTTTCTTTGATACATTGGTCAAAGGAATTTCTTTTCCTTCAGAAAATTTAGACATGAGTTTCTTTAAGTTTTCTTCTTGAATACTATAAACTTCTTTTTGTTTCTCAAGAGATGACCAAGAAATATTCTTCATAAAGTTTGTTCGATGTCTGCCAGGGCATATTGTACTTATATCAATTCCCAAGGGGGCGAGCTCATAATGTAGTCCCTCTACTAAGCCCTCTAGTGCATGTTTTGAAGCAGAGTAGTTTGAAGAAAGTGGCATTCCTACTTGCCCAAGCATAGAAGAGATATTGATGATTTTCTTTGAATATTTCGAAGCTTTTCTTAACTGTGGTAAAAACTCTTTGATCATGAAAGCTGTAGCAAAGAAATTAACCTCCATCTGAGATCTAAGTTCCTCTTCTTTTGTAAGTTCAAGAGCTCCATAATGGCCTAAGCCAGCATTATTAATAAGCACATGAAGTTCACCATTACACTCTTTCTCAATATATTCACGAACATTTTTTCTTTGAGATGAGTCGGTGATGTCGAGAGAAATAACCTTGAAATTGGTTGCATTTAAGTTATGAAAAGTGTGCTCACGCGATTCGGCATTTCTCATAGTCACAAGAACAAGATTATTCTTATCTTCGATGAGACGCTTGGCAATATCCTCTCCAAATCCTGTTGAACATCCTGTGACGAGAATTTTTCTCATTATGAACTCTTTCCCTTCATAATCATAAGACCGGCGACCTTTCTAGGACGACCATCTTTTCGAGGAAAAGCCTTTTTAAAAGATTTTTTGACGATCTTATATTGATATTTAAAAGGCATTGATAACGTCATTTCAGCGAGACAACACAATTCGTCTCCTTGAGACCAGTTGGCATTTTTTTCAGCAAAGAATCGGATTCTATGATTTTCTGCTTTCATCTGCTCGGTAATAGGAGCAATGCACTTTTTGAGAGAATCTTTTTCCTTATCCTTAAAGGAGATAATTCCTTTATCTTGAATAAAGTCTTCGGGATAAAGCTCTTTGGCAAAGGCATTCATGATCTCTTGATTCTTTTTGTCGACACTTTTTTCAAATCTCGGATAATGGTTTGAAAAGTTATTCGCCATAAGAAGATAGGTCTTAAAACCCTTCGAAATAAGAAACCAATATAAAGGTCTAAAAGGATTCTTTAGTTTCTTTATAAAAAGGTATTTAAGAAAAGCAACTCCAAGAGTGCCTTGGCCCCAATATTCTTTTTCAATAATAGTGTCTCCACTAAAGACACCTCTATGGCCGTTAACTTCGAGGTCAACAATCGTGGAGAAGCCTCTGATCTTCTGCTCTTTAGAATCTAAAAGAAGAAACACAGAGTCTTTATTCTTTAGATCTATGGCAAATTGTTTTTGATTAACATTGTCGTAATATCGACGAAAGACATGGAACATGTCTCTTATTTGATCGGGATTCAATTCGGTAATTTTAAGAGTCTTGTAATAGAGTTTATTTGCCATGGGTTGGCTCCTTCATTGTTTTTGTACTATTTTGAGCACTTCCCAAGAGGGTTTGGATAAAATCAAATTGTTTTTGATCAATTCCCTTTTCGACTGCAATTTCTTGGCCGGTAAATTCTTGTGTCTTTCCATAGCCCCAGTCACAAGTCTTTTGTTTTTCTGCATGCTGGATAAAACGGATAATAGGAAGATCTTCTTTTATTGGTGTCTTGAATTTAAAGTTGATAGTTTTAAAAACTTCAGTATCGCCTTTTGCAAAATAATTACCAACAATTCTTGTCGCCCTTAAAATGATGGGATTAAATATCTTGCCGAAAAGTCCGTTTCTTTTTTTGGTGAGAAGAATTGTCTGTCCCTCAGCTTGACCTTTCTCATTACTTCTAATGGCGAACATAATGTAGAAATGCAAAAAGTCTGGCCCTAACGTAACTGTTCCCGTCGTCGCATTGTGATAGCAAAGAGAGTAGGTAAGTGGACCCTCGTAAAAGAGGCCTATTAATTTCGTTAGAAGAGAAGTGTTGGGAACTTTCGTTGTATTGGAGAACTCAATCGTGTTCGAATCGATGACTTTAGGTTCAAGATTTAGATCAACTGGAAGCTTGTGAACACTAGCAAAGTGATGCGCATCAATGGCATTAATCATCATGACATTGGGATGGCACTCTTTAACGTAAGGTTTTCCTAGCATCGAATCGGTTTCGATATCTTTAAGCTCTGGGGCATAGGGGAGGCCACGAGCAGGAGTTTTCCCCGTCCAGATCCAAATGAGTCCATATTTTTCTTCAATGGGATAAGCTGTTACTGACGCTTTGATATTTTTTAAATGTTTGCGACAAGGAATATCATTGAGCTTACCCTGTTCAGAAAATTTCCAATGATGAAAAAAGCAGCGAAGCTCATTGCCTTCAACTTTTCCTTCCGCTAGGTGAGCACCCATATGAGGACAAAAAGCATCAAAGGCCCTAACTTTTCCGTCATCTCCACGGAAGATGGCAAGCTTCTTTCCCATGATCTCAGCATGTTTTACTTTGCCTTTTTTAAGCTCTGTAGATTGCAAGGCCCAATACCAGCCTTCAATAATGGCATGGGTATTATTGAATACCTTTGGGTTTTCAAGACTGTAGCGCATTTGGGTCTTCCTCATTTTCATTGCATTTGGGTTGGTAATAATTGTTATAACGCTATGCAGAAAGCCTTTCACTAAAATGTTGATTTTGTTGTAAAAGATACAATGCTGAGGGAATTTTTGTATGTGATTTCAGGTGCTTAGGTTGGTTGTGTTTTTAGCATCTCAAAGTTAGATAACGGGAGGACATTCACCATTGGCCTCTTCTAGATGCCAACGCTTCTCTTCAAAGTCCACCAAAAGGCAAGAGTTACGATCATCTTGAACTGAATTATAGATATTTTCTGCGATGTAGAAGCATTCATCTTCATACAAATATAGCCAGTCTTTCCCCTCATCATCCTCGATGGTGATACCAAAGAGAAAGCTGGCACAGTCAATAAGAATGGATTTATTTTGTGAATTTTGAAGGTAAGCAAGTCCCTGTCGATCAGGATGAGGTTCAAAGCCAGTAATAAGGTAATTGTCTCGGGCCAATAGCTTCGCTAAGGCCTTCTCTTTTTCTTCATGAAAAAGTCTCACCAGAAGCTTTCTCCAGCTTGGAGCTTCTTGATAAAACTTATTATGGCGAAGAAGAGGCCAACGTTCATGAAAAGTTTGTCTTGTCGTAGGAAACCATACGCTTAGACCATTTAAGTAGCCTAGGGTGTATCCATTTGCCTGCGAGAGAGAATCGTAATAATGACTGCCAACTTCTACTCCGATGACTGCTGCTCTTAGCATGGAGTGGCCTTTTGCGACGAGACTTTTTAATTCAGCTTCTTTTTCAGATAAATCTCGAACGAGTGAAATATTCCACAGAAGAGATTCAATCGCGGCATAAAACTGGCCTAAGTCAATTGTCTCACCTGGAAGACGAGGTGCTAGCGCCAATTCGAGCATGATCTCATCAATAACATCACGTTCTTCTAGTAGGGGATCATCACCTCTCTTTTTAAGCAGCTTTAAAAGCTCTTTCGCAATATTTTCGAGATGAGGATAGATCTGGTCTTTCACTTGCCCAGAGGCAACGGAACTAGAGGTTGAAATACTACTTTTAATAATTTGAGGGAATTTTTTGGCAAGATCAAAGGGAGTGGGATTTAATTGAATTTCATCAAGAAGGTCACGATAAGGAAAGCCTTTGAGGTTTTGGATTTGGTGCGAGCCAACGATGAAATTCGTACTTGAACTAAACTCACTCATCACTTCAAGACTCTGCATAAGACAAGCATCAAAGGCTAGAATATCGATATCCCTTTTAAAGCCACCTAAATGAAAACCTTTTAAGATTGTTCCGAGGTCTTTGGTATTAATAAAGTCCTGCTTAGATTCATCAAAAGCAATGCCTCCAAAACTTTTTTGGTCTGTTCCATTATAACCTTCACCATGACCCCAAATGATGACGAGTCGGTTTTTCGCAGGAGCATTGGCGAATCCCCAACTTAAAAACTCTTGAAGCCGCTCTTTTGAAGATTTTTCATTTATGCCTTCAGGTAATACTTCTAAAATGGGGCTTTTGATGCCAGAAAAGCCTCTCTTCGAAAAGTCCTTGGCCATATATTGATCTTGATAAGGAAAGTCGTATTGAAACATTTTAAGGCGGCGTATTCCCTCATCACCTAAGGTGTCGACCTCGACTAGAACTGTAACATCATCATCCGAACTTCCCAGATTGAACTTGCCTTGGTGTTGAGCTTCCATTTCATGAAGGTCTAAAAGGGCATAGGGAGTCAGGTTATTATCCGCTGCCATATAAATCAGAACGGCCCAGTTTTTAGTTTGCTGGGCCGTACAACTTGCTGAAGCTTGATAAGCTCCAAAGAAAAAAAGAATAAATATACTTAAAAACTTATTCTGCATTCGCTCTCTTGATAAGTCCCTCTACAACAAGACCTAAGGGCTGACCTTGTCTTGAATGTGAAGGAATATGGGGGCGCCACGCTTCAGGAATAGAACTGTCCATACTCCATACTAGCTCCGGGGATCCTTGTTGAATAGCTGATTCTATTCTTCTATCCAGATGAGTAAGGGCGCGAGTCTCTTGTGGTGGAAGCCAAAGAAAGTCTGGGTGACGATTGGTATACCATTCGCCTCCAATGGCGTTACCATTCATATCCAATTCTAAGTCATAGCGATAAGTAACGGCATTTTTGCCATCAAAGTAGGGGTTGTCCATGTCTCTTTGAGAAGGGGCAGTTTCCACCATATAAACCACTTCCATTTCTACACCGACAATCATTTTTGCCTCTGGAGAACGAAACTTAGAAAATTTATCATGAGTGTATTCAGCTAGTGGAATGGCCGCTTCTTTCCATTTGAGATGTCTGCCACTGTAGCTTTGGGGATTAAAATAACGAAATTGATAAGCATATACGGGCTGATTCCAAACTTCGTAATCGAAAGTTGCATCCATGACAAATGAGCGCTGGTGTCTACCAATTTGATTAATCACACTTAAGTGCCAAGTCGCAGGATTGGTATCAAAGCAGTTATCACTAAGAATTCGGCCAGAGACGGGATCTTTCTTAGGATCTTTGTCATTACATCGACCACCAATGAATCTTGAGGGAACGCGAACTTTAGCCCATAAAAGTGAAGCCAGAGATTTAATATCACTTGGATAAAAAGGAATAAGAGTTTCACCGTCAGCAGCAAGCACATTAACAGTCTTTTCGGGTCTCTCCATCATAAAAGCGGCAGGTGCCCAGCCATGACAAATCCCCATCCAAGTTTCTACACTTCCATGACGGTCATAATAATATTCACCTTCACCAAGAAGCGTGTGAGTAAGACTTTCTTTGCTATCTCCAACGAGGAGGTCATATTTTTCCGCAGGTGAGAGAAGGTTAATGAAACCTGATTCAATATATTCATCAGACTTATTGTCCATGACGTAATTGTAATGCTCCTTCCAGTCATCTCCTCTTTTGGTATTGGGATCGCCATAGCGAAAGGCAAGTCCACCTTTGTAAATTGGCCAGTAGTCATCCGACCAAGGCTGAACAGCTAGTTTGGAGCGAAGAAGCTCAGGGCTTTCTAGTTCACTTAAATTGGTCAGGAGGTCTTTACCATCAACAAGGTTTTCTGCTCGATCTTGAAACTCATAGCCAGCACGACCTTGAGAGTCACCGACACACTGAAGTCCAGCGATCGTCTCTTGGCATATTTCTTTTCTAAAAGTGTCCTTAATTTGAACGGCCTTGTCCGTTACTTTTTTGAGAATTTCTCCTTTGGCTTCCTTCTTATAGGGAAGTTGCTCCATGACCTGTACAGGGTTTTGATGAAACTGTTTGAGAAATGTTTTTAAATCTTTTTCTTGATGACCTTCAGCAAAGACACCAAATGATAATAGTAAAGAGCTTGTGACAAAAAATGTTCTCATAGATAAACCTTCGTTTAATATTTCAATAGCTCTTATTTATCGTAGTAAAAGGGGAAGTACATCTATGAGGCTCAATTTACATGATGATTTTAATCATCTTTTGGGTGCTTCGGTGTGTCTTAAAAGGTATCACGCACCATTGATATCGTTGAAAAAGGTGTGGAGAGAGTTTTGGTAGGTTTGGGTGAGGACTTCTTCTGTGGTGGTTTCTTTGATTTCAGCGATTTTTTCAGCAACAAAGGGCAAATAAAAAGGAGCATTTTCATGGCCGCGGTAGGGAACAGGGGTCAAAAAGGGCGAGTCTGTTTCCAAAAGAATGCGATCTAGAGGGCACATCCTAACGATATCGCGGACATTTTCCGCCTTATTAAAGGTAATAATGCCATTAAATCCCAGAGTAAATCCAAGGTCGAGGGCACAGCTTGCCAATTCCGGACCTGAGGTAAAGCTGTGGATAACGCCTTTCTTCTTCATCGCAGGAGCAAGTTCATTGAGGATATCAATGGTCTCTTGATCGGCATCTCGAGAGTGGATGACTACTGGGAGTTCCAGTTGCGCGGCCACTTCAAGCTGACGGCGAAAGGCCACAATTTGTTCTTCACGAGGGGAGTTGTTGTAATAGAAATCGAGACCAATTTCACCAACGGCAAGTAGTTTGTCATTTTCAATAAGATTCTTTCTTATCTTTTTTTCAACTTCATCACTCCAAGCTTTTCCCTGGTGGGGATGAATTCCTTGAGTTCCATAAACAAAGTCGTGACGAAGGGTAAGTTCTTTGACCGTGTCCAAATTGTCTGGGCTTACGGCAATAGTAATAACCTTTTCAATACCAACGCCTTTTATCTTGGTAAGGATTTCTTCAAGAGGGGCCTCTTTGAGATAGTCGAGATGGCAATGGGTCTCAATGATCGGCTTTTCAAAAAGAGGAATGTCACGCTTCTTTTTTCCCATTTGCTATTGTTTGCTTAGGACATGCTCGATAAGAATATTGAGCTGATCTTCTGGTAGCACACCTTCAATTTTTACACCGTTAAGAAGAAACGTCGGTGTTGATCGCACGTTAAAGGGTTTGGCAGCGTTAATATATTTAAGAACTTTGTCTTTCGTTCCTTTTGACTTCATGCAGTCGGTAACACCTTCATCTTTGGCAACATTTTCGATCCACTCCATAGTGAGTGACTCTTGATTAGAAAAGATTTTCCCTTCGATTTCGTTGAATTTGTTAGGAAGACAACTTGCAAGATAAGCCGCCTGACATGCATAGCGGTGCATAGCATTTTTCATCTCGGGGTTACAATTATTGTCGAGAGGATAAAAGAAATACTGAATTGAGATTTTCCCTTCATATTTTTTAGCGACTTTATGAAGGACCTCAGACAGCATACGACAAGCAGGACATTCGAAGTCACTGAATTTGGTAATGCGAATCGGAGCATCTTTAAAATTCGCCGTCGCTTTCGCAATCGTGAACTCTGAATCGAAGTCGGGCATTCCAAGTTTTGGTAAATTATCAAATTGAGAGGTTAAACCCTTCGCGATTTTACTATTCTTATCCTTTGCCTTCGCTTCCTTATTAGAAACATAGCTATAAGTTCCACCAAATGCGATAGCAAAGAGAGCCCCAAAGGAAACGAGCACAGGTAGTGACAAGTTAATTAAACTACTCGATCGGTGAAAAGCAAATAAGGCTAAAAAGGAAAAAATATAATAAAGAGTACAGGCAGGGCACAGGCCACCCAAGGCAATAAGGCTATAGAGAAAGAGGGCAATACAACCAATCGTGTTGACCCAAAGTAAAATATGTAGCGTACCTTCTACTTTTTCATTGTTATAAATAAAACCAAAGAGAATAAAGAGACCCATAAAGAGGCCAAAGAGAGAGATGGGCACACCTGCGATATTGGAGAGGTGTGAGTGAGTGGCGACGTCGCAGTTAAAAAAGGCATTGATATCGCAAAGTCCTCCACCGGTAAGACCCGTGGGGAATTTGACATCGAAATAATGCTTGGTCAGGTAAATGGAAAGAGCAACCATCGCAACTGCAGCAATCCCTCCCATCACTTGATTGTTAAAAGATGACCCTTTGTAAAAGCTTCTTTCTTCCTTGCTCATGATTTCCTCTAAGTTATTTTCAAAATATTATAATTTCTCTTCTCTGTTTTATCCCGACGAAAGCTGTTGTGTCCAAGATTTGAGAAGGTATCTATATGAGAGTTGATAATATTTATTCCATGATAGTGCTTTTTAAGCTGAATTTCACAAGCTTGCGGCAAGTCAAAAGTAAATTTTTGGTCATTTTTTCCTAAGCAGGAAGGGTAATCCTGAAAAATTTCGAGAAACTCTTCACCAACCTCGTAAGAACTCCCGCAAATTGCAGGTCCAATGATGGCATGAGAAATATTTAAGCGGGAGAAGTGCTTATTAAGTAAAATATTGGCATGAAAACCACGCCAGCCTGCATGTACGATAGCTGCTCCACCCTCGCCAATTAAGGCGACAGGGAGGCAGTCCGCTGTTTTAATGGCCATGGATTTTGGGGAAAAATCCAACGTGTAGAGAGCATCGGCTTCTACTGTTTCTTTGTGCTCATTATACTCGACAGCAACCGGGCCATGAACTTGCTTAACCTCTTTGAAAGAGAAGTTTGGACGGTCATCATAAACCTCGAAGCTGATATTTTCGATTTTGTAAGACCACAGGAGATTTACGATAATTCACTCCTTAGTAGCTCTAGCGTTTCGCCAAAGAGGGCAGGAGGTTCTTTTTCAAAAAGAAGTTCTTCTTTCGTTATGGGGTGGATAAAGCCAAGTTTTTTAGCATGGAGAAGAGGGTGAGGGTAGTCTTTGAGGTGTTTGGCCACTTGAGGGCTTAAGCGCTTGAGATGATCTTTTGGGCTGCCATATAAGGGGTCCATTGCAATGGGGGCATTGAGGCATTGGCTCATGTGAACCCTTATTTGATGGGTTCTTCCCGTCTCGAGTGTGCACGAAACAAGAGAGCATTGCTCAAAGGTTTCTAAAACTTTATAAAAAGTTTTCGCGCGCTTTCCGCCTCTTACATCCGCCGCCATTTTTAGACGATTTTGGGGATGGCGGCCGATGGTCGTTTCAATGCTTCCGGCTTGAGTAAGGCGAGTCTTCATGATGAGCGCCTGATATTCTCTTTGAATGTCATGTTCACTAAAGAGAAGAACCAGTCCCTCATGGCATTTTTGATTTTTTGCCACGACCATAATACCGCTCGTTCCTTTGTCTAAGCGGTGAACAATGCCAGGTCTTTTTTGATCCCCGACTCCTTTTAGATCCTGGCAATGGTAAAGGATGGCATTGACGAGGGTTCCATCTGGGTGACCAGGGGCTGGATGCACCACCATTCCGGGCTCTTTGTTGATAATAATTAGATGCTCATCTTCAAAGAGAATCTCAAGGGGAATATCTTGTGCGAGAGCATTGCTATCAATAGGAGGAGGGACTTCGATAATGATCTTTGTTCCCACTGGAGGCATCCTCTTAAGTTCAAGCTTTCCATGAAACGAACACGAAGGATCAATAGAGATCATTCCCTTTTGAAAGAGGTTTTTTAAGAAAGTGCGACTTAAACTAGTCACCTTTTTACTTAGAAGGTGATCGAGTCTTTTAAATTGACTGGTGTCTTCAGCAGAAATTTCAATTTCAATTTCTTCGCTGTCAGTGGTCACCTTTGGCCTTCTTCATACGATAAAGGAATGAATTGGCGACAAGCTCAGGATTGAGCTTAAGGCTTTTTGCATATTGGTAAACAAAACCTCTTACGTAAACAGATGCTGGGAGTTTATCAAAGGCTTCATCTTCAATATTTCGAATATAGGTTTTTGAAACTTTAGTCATGTCCGCCATGCGATTGAGTTCGACGTTTTTATATTCTCTGATTCTTTTGAGAAATTCACCTGAGAACTCAGTTGCTTGTTCAATTTCTTTTTCAAAGTCTGAATTTTCACTAAACTCTAAGGAAAAACGGTTTTGAGCGACGATTTTTGTCATCGACTTTTGACTAGTTGTTGCCACTGCCTGACCAATATTGTGGTCCTCTTCTCTCTTGATAAAACTTTGGGCGGGATCGTAATTATTAATTGATCCAGCACTTCCTGGAGTAAGACCTCTGGCCGCATCGTATTGACGTCTTTTATTGGGCTCAGAGAGAATGGAGTAAGCTTCTTCAATAAGGTTTAACACCTCGTTGCACTCTTCTTGGCTCATAAGGGAATATAAAGCTAAGGAGTCTTGAGAATAAGCATTCTTGGCGCGAAGGTATCCACGATGAATTTCTTCAGGAGTCGCATCAATAGGAAGCTCAAGAATTTCATAATAATTTTTGTGCTCATTTTCCAAAGCTCGTACTCCTCTGAATTAAGCCAGGTTTAGAAGTCTATGAATAATTCTATCAAAGTTACTAACAAGACTTGAATTGGGAAATTCCATTAACAAAGGTTTTCTCTTTTTCACGGACTGCCAAACGGTGGCATCGTATTCAAGATAGCCAATGTAATCGAGATTGATTCCAAAATATTTCTTGCAGATAATCTTCATGGAAAAGCCAATATCGATATCTGCTTGGGTTCTTACTTGATTAATGATGAGCTTAGGAATGAGTCGATTCACTTCACTTTGAAGTTTTCTCCCCATGGTTGGGTTAATCTCTATAACTCTATTGATGAGGTCAGAGGGAGTCGCATTATGAGAAATTTTTGCATTCATCGCCTGATCAATAAGAGGGCCCACTTCGAGGAGATCCTCTGCCATCTTAAGTTTTCGATGGTAGACGGATTTAATGAAACGATAGGTATTCTCGATCGAAGTTGGTTCGGGAAGGGCCGTTAAAATACCCTGGTCAGCTGAAATAAAAAAGTCGAGAGTGTTGAAAGTTGTCCCTGCACCAAGATCAAGCATGACATAGTCTGCATCAAGTTCACGAATTCGCGAGAGAATTTTTGCCTTATGCATTTGCTTAAGGTTGGCGATACCGACATCATCTTGAGCCCCACTAATGATAGAGAGGTTTTCAATAGGTGTTGGTGTTACTAGATCATTAAGGCTTCTTGCTTTTTTCGTTAAATAATCTGAGAGGGTTTTATCGGGAATGGGCACCCCTAAACACGTGTGAAGATTGGCGCCTCCAAGATCGAGATCGATGGCCACAACTTTGTAACCCATGAGGGACAAACAGATAGAAAGATTAGCGGTAACTAGGCTTTTTCCTACGCCGCCTTTTCCACCACCAATGGCCCATATTTTTTGGTCTGGACGCGAGCCTAAATGCTCTTCAAGATTATTATTACTTCCTGGCCAGGACATATTATTCCTTAATACGAGTTTTTAAGGGTTTAGCATTTCCATAATTTTCATTATTATAGCTATCTTTCACAGGTATTGTAAGGGATTTAGCTTCTTGATAAAATTGGTCGGTTTTTAGGAGATGATTTATGAATAAAGTCGCTTCAACTTTCAGAATGCGAGACGACCTTCATGTCGTCAGGAAAATTTGGCATACGGGAACGGGACTGTTTGGTCTCGGAGTTTATCTTTATTTTATTCTGGCGCAAAGAGATATGGCATTGGGTCTCCTTTCTTTGGCATTAGCTGCCTTCATCGTTGAAGCCTTAAGGCTAACGATCCCAAAAGTGAATGACATTGTTATGGTTTTGATGGGTCCTTTCATGAGGGAATCGGAGAGAAAGGGACTTAGTGGTTTTCCCTTCTATGCTCTTGGTGCGGGTCTTTCTCTCTATCTTTACTCTGAAAAAATAGCGATTCTTTCTATTCTTTTTCTCATGTTTTCGGACCCTATTTCTAGCTTCTTTGGCATTCTCTTAGGTCGTGAAAAGATTGTGGCTAACAAATCTTTTCAGGGCTCTCTTGCCGGATTTGTCACATGTTACTTTCTCACTCTCATTTATCTTGATTACTATGAGGTCCATAATATTGAGGCCCTTATCTTTGCCCTGTTTGCAGGCCTCATTGGGTCCTTGAGCGAGCTCCTTTCCGTTTTTATTGATGATAATTTGACGATTCCCGTAGCATCGGGATTTGGGCTGACTCTTCTTAATTACTTTGTGATTTGTCTTTAGTGAACGAGATAATGTTCTTTTTCTCGGTATTCAAAATCTTTAACAGCATTGGCGACTAAGTCATCTTCACAATGGGGATATTCTCCTTTAAGGAGTGAGCCTAAAATTTGAATACGCTCATGGAGATTTCTATTTTCTAAAATGACTTGTCTAACCTCACGGTCACCCACAAGAAACATAGCAAGGTAGTCCACTATGCTATGAATACCTCCTAGGGATTGCACGAAGGACTCTCTTTCTAAGCTGTCATCGATCGTATCTTCAATCCAAAGATCAAGAATTTCCTTAAGGCGAGAAATTTGGGCATTCTCAAAGCTAAGAGGAACATGATTTTTTAAGTCAGGTATAAGTTTTATTTTGTATATGAGGTAAGGAATGTTTTGTTCCACATTGAGAAGCTCAATTCTCGCACTTCCCTCAACTAGAAGTTTTAATGATCCATCTTCGAGTTCCTCTAAGAGGATTGGTTTACCCATGGTCCCAATTCTCTGTGGTGTGTATCTCAAAGATCCGTTGTATTGATCTTCCTCTGTGGGCTCTGCCATGGAGATTCCAATATGACCATCATTAGCAATAGTGTCTTTGATCATACGGACATAGGAAGGCTCTGAAACCAACATAGGAATTGATGTGTTAGGAAAGAACACTATATTGGGGAGGGGGAGAATGGGGAGTCTCAGCTGATCCATCCTCTTATTTTAAGGCAAGCCTTAGAAATCTCTCATGGATCTCGGTTGTAGGGACTAAATTCAAAGGGTTAGCCCCTAAACCTTGCCTTGCGATCATGGGACTGTCACACTAAACATGACAACTATTTGAGGGGGTTAGGCCCTATGGCCATAGAAAAGCTTTCTCCTGCCTTAGTTTATAAAATCTGGGGAGGACACAGCCTCGCTAAATTAAAAGGAGTGCCGGCACAAATTGTCGAGGACTCCAATGAACTTCTCGGGGAAACTTGGGAGGTATCTGTTCACCCAGGTGGGCCATCACGTCTATCAGATGGAAGGTTATTAACTGATTTATTATCACCACAAGAATTACCCTATCTTGTTAAGTTTATTGAGGCGCAGGATGATTTAAGCATTCAAGTTCATCCTGGAGATGATTATGCTCAAAAATTTGAAGGAGAAAAGGGAAAGTCTGAGTGCTGGCTTATTTTAGACCATGAGCCAGGCGCAGGAATTTACTTGGGTTTAAAAGAAGGTATCACCAAGAATGAATTGGAGACGGCCTTAAAAGATAAAGACGATATTTCCCAGCTTTTAAATTTTTATCCGGTCAAAAAAGGAGACTTTTTCTTTGTTCCTCATGGAAGTATTCATGCCATTGGTGCCGGTGTGATCCTAGCCGAAATTCAACAAAGTTCTGGTGTGACTTACCGAGTATGGGATTGGAATAGAGTGAACAATAAAGGAGTTGGGAGAGAGCTTCATATTAATAAGGCTTTGGATGTAATCAATTTTGAGCCAGAAAAGAATGAGGAATCTTTCTTTAAGCCAACCTACTCTGATGAAAGACTTATAGAACACCGTGATTTCGAGGTGAGAATTTTTGAAACCTCAAACCAGGTAAAGGTAGACTTTGATCATGATCGGCCTCGATCAATTATCAATTTAGAGGGAGAGCTCATTGTGGCTCAAGAGAAACAAGAGAGCTCTTTAATGGCTTATGATGTGGCGATAATAATGGGAAAAAGCGAAATAGAGATGAAACCAAGGGGAAGCGTATCAAAGTTTATCGTAGTTTCTTAATTTCTCTTGTCCTCGCTTTGTCTGTTTCTTGTACAAAGAGAGCAGACTTTAAACGCGAGAATAATTCTTCTTACGTCAAAATCGATAACCCAGAAGTTAATGATGTTAAGCATATTACTTGGAGAGTGGGCAAGTATGGCAAACAAAAAGTTTCTCGCGGTTTTCGTATGCACTTTGATCTTCCCATTCTTTCTGACTCGGCATGGAAGAGTCTTTATGTGGATGAAACGATTAATGGCTGGCTTATTAGATTAAGAAGAAAAAGCAATTTGAGAAATGAGATCTTGGGTTATTATTCTATAGAGATGATTTCACCTAAGCCTGGAAGCAAATCGATTTATAGAATTCAGGGGACAAAGCAAAGTTCTCTGGGGATCAATTATGCAGCTAGTTCAATAAGTAGCCGTCTTGATCAACTTCCTTGTCCTGCTTTTGATCATAGCTTGTGGTTAGAAGACTTTGAAGTGGTCGACAGCCCTGTTGGCCAAAGAATGTGGGTGACAAATCCCGTTGATGAGCAAAGGATGGCACCTAAGGTCATTCCTATTAGCTATAGTGCTGTCACAGTCAATGGCGGTATGTCGCTTATAGGTGATTATTATATTGATCTTGCTCTGTATAACACTGCAACCAAACGAAAGAAGACTGCTTTTCTTGAATTGGCGAATTATGTCAGTGTGAAAGAAGAAGAGGATAGAACAGTTAAGGGCTGTGAAAATTATGTGGTCCCCAATAAAGGGGACCAAGATCCTGTAAAGAAATTTAAATTTGGAAATTAGCTCTTGCAATGAAGAGGGTAAGTCATTTCATGACCCTCTTTTGAGCGAATGATGAGGTAGTCATCTAATTCTGAAAAACTATTTTTGTCTTCAATGTGAATGAT